>JBEBVZ010000014.1:0-85103 GCA_040392445.1 Verticiella sediminum | reverse complement strand
GCAATTGACAGCGATTAATAACCATCACAACGACTCCGCATTTTTGCGTACTCCTGTTTTTGCGAGCTCGCGAGCAACTGCGGTGGCAGAAGACATACAAACCAGCTTCCGCATCGGAGCCACAAAAAAAGGTTGAGCATGAAAAGTCGCATTGACACGCGAGCCCCGTCGTCGCATTCCGTTCGCAAGACTCTGGCCCTACGGCCTCTTAGCCTCGCACTGGGATGCAGCAGCCACATGCTGTTGTTCGCATCCAGTTCGATATTGATGCCAGGTCTCGCCCAGGCGCAGCCCTACACCTGCTCGGGCTCCGCCCCGCAGACCTGCACCGTGTCTTCCGACACGCCGCTGACCGCTCCGGTCAAGCTGAGCAATGCCAATGAAGCTCAAAACGTAACGAATACCGCCAGCTTCACGATAGACGGCGCGTCGGGCTCAAGCGGCATCCAGGTAGTGAGTCAAGGATCTCACGGCAGCGACGATGGCAGTCAAAGCAATCGGGATGGTGGGGCTGCTCAAGGGGCCATGCTCACCACCAGCGGCTCGATCGACCTTACGCTTGACGGCGCCACCCCATCCAGCATGGTGGTTGGGGTGGCAGTGAGCAGCGTGGGCGGTGATGGCTTCGACAACCCAAGCGACCACAACAACGGCGGTAACGGTGGAAATGGGGGCTCCACGACCCTCGTCAACTCGTCTAATGTGACGATCACCGGCGGCACCCTGAACGCGGGCGTGATGGGGGCGTTGGTTGAAAGTCGTGGCGGCAATGGCGGCGGGGATAACTCCGCCGTCATTGATTATTACGGTGGGAATGGCGGCAGCACCCAGAACATCGAAATGGACAATTACGCTGATGTCGCACTGGGATCCTCGTCAGCTTATTTGCAAGGCGGTACCCGCGCGTGGGGTGTCGCGGCTCAGAGTGTTGCCGGATATGGCCATTACGAAGCAAAGGGCCAGTTGCCTTCAGGACAAGGAGGAGACGCCGCGAATGTGAAGTTGGTCAGCACAGGGAATGTCGATGTCTTCCTGTCTCGCGTAACGGATGCGCTTGACGGCGTCGTGGGCGTGCTTGCCAGAAGTTTTGGCGGTGCAGGCGGCGACACCAACTATACGCAAGACAACGCAGGGAATGGCGGCAAGGGGGGGCCTGTACAGGTGACCGCAGGCGATTCGGGTCTTAGCCGCGTCACGAATATCAATGTTGGTGTAGACCAGGCAGTGACCGGTACAAGCGCGGGGATACTGGCTCAATCCATAGGCGCAAACGGTGGCACCCAGAATTCAAACGGTGCCAAGGGCGGTCAAGGGGGCAGCGCTGGCGCGGTCAGCGTCGAGCTGGACTGGGTCAATCTTACGACGGTGGGCGATAACGTCGCTGGCGTCATGGCGTATTCCCGCGGAGGCAACGGCGGCGGCGACAACGAAAGCAGCTATCGGACCGATGGCGGCGATGGCGGTACGGCCGGCGATGTCAGCGTCACGCTCAAATCCATGGGTGGCCAAGCGGGTCAGCAGACCAGCATCACCACCGGCGGTGCCAATGCCTATGGCGTTTCAGCGCAAAGTATCGGCGGCTTTGGCGGTGATGCCGTCAAAGAAGGCGGCGTAGGGCAGGACGCGGCAACCGCCCAGATCACGGCGGATGTAAACAGCAGTGTGTCGACGGCTGGCGACTTTGCCATTGGCATGCTTGCGCAATCGATTGGCGGCGGCGGCGGCACGGGCGAAGACTTCACGAGCGGCATGGTAGGGGGCAGCGGCAACGGCGGTAATGGCGGCAATGGCACCGACGCCATTGTCCAGGCTTCCGGGGCCATCAAGACTCAGGGGCAGCATGCCTATGGCATCGTGGCGCAGTCCATTGGGGGAAGTGGCGGCGCGGGCTCGGTGGCAGGCACTATTGTGGCGCTGGGCGGTAACGGCGGCGCAGGCGGCGCGGGCGGATCGGTGAAAATCAGCGGGACGCCGCAAGTGTCCACTAGCGGTGATTCAGCCATCGGCGTCATAGGGCAATCAATTGGCGGCGGGGGTGGTGCCGCGGGTTCAGCCTCCGGCGTATTTGCGGTAGGCGGCTCCGTTTCAAGTTCGCAAAACAATGGTGCAAGCGACGTGTCCGTTTCCGTCGGCGCTGTTGATACCCAGGGGGACGGCGCTATTGGTATCCTGGCCCAGTCCATTGGGGGCGGCGGCGGCAGTGGCGGCTCAGGTAGCGGTATCAGTGCGGTAGGCGGATCGGGTGAGTCCGGCGGTGCCGGGGGCACGGTCACCGTTGACCCTGGCACTAGCATCACGACCCAGGGCAAGTACGCGCTGGGCGTCGTTGCGCAATCGATAGGCGGCGGCGGTGGCAACGGGGGTAAATCACTGGCTATTTCGGCGGGCACACCCACCGCGTCTATCGGCGGTAGCGCTGGAAGCGGCAGCTCTGGCAGCCAGGTCACTGTGCAAAACTCGTCTGCAAGCCAGATAAGCACCTCGGGTGACGGCTCGATCGGCATATTGGCGCAATCCATCGGGGGCGGTGGCGGCAACGGGGGGGCTGCACAGCTTGACGCCCTTCAGTCGTCTGTATCGGTAGCGATTGGCGGCACCGCGGGCGGCGGCGGCAACGGAGGTCAAGTCAACGCGAACTTGTCCAACCACACGTTGGCAACTCAAGGCACTGCGGCGGCCGGCATCATCGCGCAATCGATAGGCGGCGGTGGAGGCAACGGAGGCGCCGCGCACAGCTTCAATGCCAATATGGGCTTTAGCCTGGGTGTGGCCGTTGGCGGCTCGGGCGGGGACGGCGGACAAGGCAATAAAGTGGCGCTCGACCTGGACAATGTCACGATCAGTACGGCTGGCGTTGGCGCTAGCGGCAGCAATGGCGCAGCCAACGGTGCCTCGGCTGGTCGCTCGGACTCTTATGGCATTGTGGCGCAGTCTATCGGCGGAGGCGGTGGCAACGGCGGCAGCTCATCCGCCAAGAGCCTCACTGTGGCCGTGCCTGACCCCGATGCCAGCTTCGCGATTTCGGCTGATGTCTCGGTCGGTGGTAGTGGGGGCACTGGCGGCAACGGCGGTGAGATCGACATACAACTGGCCGATAACACTGCCATCTATACAGGGGGCCAAGGATCGCACGGGGTGATCGCGCAATCCATCGGCGGCGGCGGTGGCAATGGCGGTGCATCCAACGCCATGAGCACCGACGTATCCATTCCCTCGCAAAGCGTCAGCGTCGAAGTTTCCGTCGCCGTGGGCGGCTCTGGCGGAACCGGCGGCGTCGGCGGCGCCGTCAACCTGGATGTCGGGCCAGCGGCAAAAGTCGTGACCTTCGATGATCTGTCCAATGGCTTGCTGGCCCAGTCTATCGGCGGCGGCGGTGGTAACGCCGGCGTCGGAAGCAGCGGCTCTGGCGGCATCTCGCAAGGCAAGTCCTACAACGTCTTCGTGGGCGTGGGCGGAAAGGTCGGAGCGGGCAATACGGGTGGCGCCGTCACCGCCACCACGCAATCCGGGTCAACCATCACCACCTATGGGTCCGGGTCGCGCGGCGTGGTGCTGCACTCTGTCGGCGGCAGCGGCGGCACGGCGCAGGGCACCACCGTCGATCTCGGTGCTCCGATGTCCTTCGGGGGCGGAGGCGACGCAGCCCAAGACGAGCCTGCGACGGGCGCCACCACGCTATCTGCCGCGGTCAGCGTTTCGGTGGGCGCAACAGGCGGAAGCGGCGGGCACGGAGGGGCCGTGAAGCTGACATCCCAGGGCACCATCAATACGTCTGGCGGCGACGCGGATGGCGTACTCATCCAAAGCATAGGCGGCGGTGGTGGGCTTGGCGGCAATGCGGGCTCAGATGCATCCGCGGGTCCGAGCACCTACAACTTGCCGGAGTTGCCAAGCGATGATCCCCCCAATGACGATCCGCCAAATGACGATCCTCCCGCACCCGAGGACAACGACCTGGGTAACTATTCGCTGGCGGTCGGTGTGGGCGGTGCAGGTGGCGCGTCCGGCAACGGCGGTACCGCAGAAGTGGATTATTCCGGTTCGATCACTACCCTTGGCGATTTAGCCGACGCCATGGTGGTGCAGTCCATCGGCGGCGGCGGCGGCGTGGGCGGCGCGTCCACGGCAAAAGGGGCTAAAGGCAGTTCGCAGGCAAACATCTCAGTTGGGGGCAGCGGCGGTGCTGGCGGCAGTGGCGGCGACATCACATTGAACATCACCGGCAACGCCGACAACACTCAGGGCAGCCTGGTCACGTCGGGAGACGTAAGCTACGGCCTGCTTGCGCAATCCATTGGCGGCGGCGGTGGGCAAGGCGCTGCGGCGTCGGACATCATCACGAAGTCCACGCTGGAGAACCCATCCCTTATGCTTGGCTGGGGGGGCAGTGGCGGCAATGGGGGCGACGGCGGCACCGTTTCCATGAATGCGGCCAATAGCGCGGTAACGGTTTCGACATCGGGCTACGACTCGCACGGCATCGTCCTGCAATCCATCGGCGGTGGTGGCGGCACGGCGGCCCTCAGCGCAACGCCAAGCCTTGGTGGAACGGTGAATAATCCCGAACTGACTTTGCAAATGGGCGGCGGCGGCAGAGCCGGATCCAGCAGCGGCGGTGACATCAATGTGAACTCATGGGTGCGTATCAACACCTCTGGCGATCACGCCTTTGGTTTCGTGGCACAGTCCATCGGCGGTGGCGGCGGCATTGCCGCTGCCGGCCCCGGTGCGAACATCCAGTCTGTCACCCTCGCGGCACCCTACACCGGCGACGCCTTGCACGGTGGCAACCTGGACATTGAGTTCGGCTCCAATAGCGCGAACTCAACGTCAAGCTTCATCTCCACCACAGGGCGCGGCTCGCACGGCATCGTGCTGCAGTCCATTGCCGGCGGCGGGGGCATCGGAGGCGACACCGCCAACGGTCCGCTAGCCTTAGGATGGAGCGATGGCGTTGCCGAACCATCTTCCGGCCAAACCAGTGGCAACATCGCTTTGACGTTGAACGGTGGCGTCTACACGACGGGCGCTGGCGCCCACGGCGTGATCGCGCAGTCTTTGAGCGCGCCCGGTGGACTTGGCGGCAATAGCGCAGGTAGCTTCGCAGGAACTTCCGTCCAGTCCAAGGGCGGCGAAGGCGGGGTCTCCGGCGGTATCACCATGACAGTGAATGGAACTGTGCATACTCAGGGGGAAAACGCCTGGGGCGTATTCGCCCAGACCTTCGATACCCAGTCGAGTACGCCGGCACCCGTCGACATCACCGTCGCAGGAAGCGTGTCAGGCGGGCAGGTTCAGAACCAGCCATCCGGCGGTGCGATCTGGATAGACAGCCGCGCTGCCAGCACCGTGACCATCGATGCCTCTGGCACAGTGAACGGCGCTCTGGGCCAAGCCGCCATCCGGCAAACCGGAAGCGGCTCGACCAGCGTTGTGAACAATGGCACGTTAAGCGGCAGTTTGTTGGGCGCGAGCGCGTCATCCACTTCGGTCTCCTTGTCGAACTTCGGCGCCGTCTCTAATGCCAATGTCGTGCAGGGCCATGTCCTCAACCAGGGCAAGGTGTTCATCGGCAAGAGCACCGGCAGCGACACCATGCACGTCACGGGCGATTTCACACAGGGTAGCCAGGGCGCGCTGCATGTGGCGACTGACTTCGTGGCGAAGAGCACCGACCTTCTGACGATGGACGGGCATGCCAAACTGGACGGAAAAGTCAATGTTGTCGCCAGTTCGCTGATGCCCAACCGAGAGCTCACCTTCTTGCAGGCGGGTGCGCTGACGCCAAGCGCCACCGTGCAAGGCGAGTCCGCGCTGTTTACGTACCGCACCCGCCGGGTCGGCAATTCGCTCGCCGTATCGGCTGACTCGGCGCAGTTCAACGAGGTATCCACATCTTATGGCGTCGGCAGCAACCTGCATGCGGTTGGGCAACACCTGCAAGACATGTGGAACCGTGGCAGCGCTGAAGAATTCGGCACCATGTACGCCGCTCTGAACCGGTCCGCCGGCCAGGGCAGCTCAAGCTATGCCAATGCGTTGAATGATCTCTCGCCCGGTGTGCTGGCTGCGCCCGCGGCGCTGAAGCGAGCCGACATGGTGTCGTTCTCGAACTCCCTGATGAGCTGCCCCAGCTATGTTGGCGCAGGCACCCTGATGGGCGAACGCGACTGCATCTGGGGACGTGTCTCTGGCAACACGACACGGATGGATGGCAGCGGCGGTACGTCGGGGCTGAAGTCCGACGGTGTTTCGTATCAGGTGGGTGCGCAACGAAGCATCGCGCCAAACTGGTTCGTTGGTCTGGCCGGCGCTTACGAGGATAAGACCATACGGTCCGATGACCGGCGTCAGCGCCTGAAGGGCGACACCGGCTACCTGGGCGTTTCCCTCAAGTACGAGCAGGGTCCTTGGGCCTTCTCCGGTGCATTGACCGGCAGTTACGGATCGTTCGACAACACCCGCAACGCTGCATTGGTGGGCGTACAGGCCAAGAGCGATTCGCGCGTCACTTCCGTTGGCCAACGCCTGCGTGCTTCCTACACTCACGCCATGCCCAGCTCCTACATCAAGCCGTTCGTCGATCTGGATGTGATTCATACGCGCATGCCCTCGTTCGGGGAAAGCGGCGCCGGCGCACTGAATCTGCATGTGGAAGGCGTCAGCAAGTGGTCGGCAACCGTCTCGCCCGGCGTGGAAGTGGGCGGACGTTTCGATCTGAAAAGCGGCTACACCGTTCGTCCTTATGCCAGCGTTGGGGTATCGCTATCCAACACCGACACATGGGATACTCGCGCCCGCTTCGCGAGCGCGCCGGCCGGCACGGACCCCTTCAAGTCCACGCTGGATACCGGGCGAGTCTTTGGCCAGGTATCGGGAGGTATTCAGGTGCTAAGCAAGAAGGGCATGGACGTCAGGCTGCAATACGACGGGTTGCTGTCCAACAAGGTCCGTAGCCATTCAGGGTCCTTGAAGGCCAGCTGGCAGTTCTAACTTTCGATGGGGGAAAAGCAGGGCGTTCCAGCGTTACGCCCTGCTATTTACATTGGCAGTCTGCCGTTCAGGCAATCGATCTTGCCCCCGTAGTTCAGTACATGGCTTATTCGCACTATGGGGCGGCCGACATACTCTCGCGCATCGCGGCCAGCAAGACCTCTGGCGGCTGCGCACCAGATAACGCTACCCGGTGATTGAAAACAAAATACGGAACACCCGGAATATTGGTGATCGGCAGGTTTTGGGCGGTTTGCAGTGCATGTGCAAGCGCTGCCGCATCCATGGAAAACTCTGCCGCAATGTTTTGCAGCGTTGATAGGTTTCCGAGGTTGCAGCCCTCCTGGAAATAGGCGGAAAACAGCCTTTTCAAAAGTGCATCATGAGCACTTGGGCCAAGTTGCTGGCTGGCCTGCAGCAGCAGCGCGTGCGCCCTGGCTGTGTTGGGGAAGGTATGGATGCGCGAGAAGTCGATGTCCACGCCTACAGACTCTGCAACTTCTCGGACCTGTGCCTGGCGGGCCCGTACCGCGGCCAGACTACCCAGGCGCTGTTCGTAAAACGCCTGGAAGGGCAAGCCCTCGGGCGGGATCTGCGGCAACAGTTGGGTAGGGTGCCATTGCACGGTCAGTGGTATGTCTGGCGAACTGACCCGCCAGTCTGCCAGGGCAAGCTCCAGTTGCCGCTGGCCAATCAAACACCACGGACAAATAAGGTCGAACCAGGCGTCGATCCGCAGTCCGTGATTTTTTACGTGCATGGCAGGTTTACTCATAAGGGTTGGCAGGGTCAGACGGTCTCTACGGTTTCTGCGGCCTCTATCCTGCGTGCGGTAGGCGAGGCCGTTTTGCGATTGGGAGTAAAGCCGTTGGCAGCCAAGGTCTCGTCCGCAGTCTTGTAGAAGGTGCCGATCTTGTAGATCTCGCGCGCTTCCTTGCCGCTGGCGACCTCTCGGCCAAATTCCTTGGCAATCCGTACCAATTGCTCTATCTGCTCCACGGTGCTCATTTTTCGGTCGCGTTTCTGCGTCCAGATGTTGTCTTCAATGCCACAACGCACATGCAGGCCCATGGAAATGGCCATCATGTTGAGCGGCAGCACATTGAGCATGGAGGATTCGAGCGACAGTACGGAATTATCCGGGCAGCCACGCACGAAGTTAGCCAGATTGTAGATGTTGGGCTGGTCAAAGCCGCCGCCGATAGCCACCCAGGTCAGAATCAGCGGCACGTTGCAAACACCACGACGCATCATGCGCTCGACTGTTTCCAGCTGGGTGATGTTGGCAAGCTGGAAGTGAGTCTGGATGCCTTTTTCCGACAAGCGCTTGATGTGCTCTTCCACCCATTCCGGGCCGGCGGGAATCGTCATTTCGCGGTAGGCACGATACAAGGCAGGCTCGGCCAGCGAGGTGCCGACCAGATCGGCATCGGTCATCTGCTCGACCACGTTCATCTGATTGGAGTTGATTGCGATCGTCACCTGGTCGGGCGCTGGAATCAGTTCGGCCAGCATGTGGCGGGTGTCATCGCTGAGCCACTTGGCCGTCTCGCCTTCGCTTTCGGGGGCGAACGAGATTGAGCCACCAACCTGGATGATCATGTCGGGCACACGGGCACGTACGCCGGCGATAAGCGTGTTGAACATGGACAGGCGTTTGCTGCCCTTGCCATCGAGCTCGCGCACGTGCAGGTGCAGCACGGTGGCGCCAGCGTTATAGCAGTCCACCGCCTTCTGGATATGTTCCTCCATCGTCACCGGAATATCTTCCGGGAAGTCGCGCGGCTCCCATTCCGGGCCGTAGGGCGCGCAGGTGATGACGAGCTTCTGCATGTTTTCTGGGAAATGGGCGCCGTCGAGGAAATGCATGAGTTTCTCCTGGGGTTTGAGGGACTGGGTGGATCTGGTGTTCAGGACGTGGGCGTTCCTGTAATGCCGGCGCGCTCCATCTTGCGATGGCATGGCGGGTAATCCATCACCGCGTAGTGTTGGGTGGCCCGGTTGTCCCAGATCGCCACGCTGTTGGGCTGCCAGCGCCAGCGCACCTGGTATTCGGGGATGGAGGCCTGATTGATCAGGTATTGCAGCAAGGCATTGGCGCCCTGGGTGTAGTCTTGCCCGTAGCGCACGTTCGTGGGGGTATGGAAGTTGGTGAAGTGGGTGGTGAAGGCGTTGACGAAAAGAATTTTCTCGCCGGTTTCCGGGTGGATACGCACGACGGGGTGTTCCGGGTCGGGAAACTGGGCCTTGAGTGCCAGGCGCTTTTCCATCGGCATGGCTGCGCCAAAGCTGGCTTCGATACTGTGACGCGCTCGCAGCGGGGCGATCAGGGCTTTGATGTGTTCTGGCAGCTGTTCGTAGGCCAGCGCCATGTTGGCCCACATTGTGTCGCTGCCCACAGGGGGGCACTCTATACAGCGCAGCACGCAGCCCATGGGGGGCGCTTCGCGCCAGGTGGCGTCGGTGTGCCATGAGTTTTCATAGCGATCATTGGGCTGCTCCGGGCTCTTGTAGATGCGCACCAGGCCAGGGTGTTCCGGGTCGCTGCCTAACACCGGATGATCCTCAAGTGTGCCGAAACGGCGTGCAAACGCCACGTGGTCCGCACGGGAGAAATCCTGGTTACGCAAGAACAGGACTTTGTGTTTGAGCAGTGCGTCCTTGATCTCGGCAAACAGGCTGTCGCCGCGGACGGCATCGGCCAGGTTGACACCAATCAGCTCGGCGCCAATGGCACAGGTCAGGGGTTCAATTTGCATGATGTCTCCTCCGTTCTTCCTGTTCAGATCACGAAAACTGACGAGCCCGTTGTCTTGCGTGACTCCAGGTCGCGGTGCGCCTGCTCGGCATCGCCCAAGGCGTAACGCTGGTTGATTGCAATCTTGATGCGGCCGGCGCGCACGTGATCGAAAATCTCGCCAGCGAGTTCGGCTTTCTCGGCCGGGTCGGCGATGTAATCGGCCAAGGCCGGCCGCGTCAGGTACAGCGACCCTTTCATGGCCAGTAGCTGAGGATCGAAGGGTGGGATAGTGCCGCTGGCGGTACCCACGCAAACCATCAGGCCACGGCGTTTGAGCGAGTCGAGCGACGCCATGAACGTGTGTTTTCCCACGCTATCGAAAACCACATCCACGCCACTGCCGCCGGTGAGTTCACGCGCCCGCTGAGCCACGTCCTCGTGGCTGTAGTTGATGACGTGGGCGCACCCATGGGCTCGGGCCAGCTCTGCCTTCTCGTCGGTGGACACGGTTCCAATCACATTGATACCCAGCAGCTTGGCCCATTGCGAGACGATGAGGCCCACGCCGCCGGCCGCCGCGTGCAGCAGCAGGGTGTCACCCGCCTTGAATGCGTGGATGCGACGCATGAGGTAGGCAGAGGTCAGTCCGCGCATGGTCATGGCGGCGGCGGTTTCAAAGGCGATGCTCTCGGGCAGCTTGATCAAGGGTGCGGCGGGAATCAGGCGCTCTGTGCTGTAAGCACCGAGAGTGTTGATGAATCCGGTGTAGGTCACACGATCGCCGACGGCGACGTTCGTCACGCCTGCGCCTATCGCTTGTACGACGCCGGCTGCTTCCACGCCCATGCCGCTGGGCAGGGGGATGGGGTAGGTGCCGTTGCGAAAATAGGTATCGGCGTAGTTCAGCCCCACCGCCACATGACGCAACCTCACTTGGCCAGGGCCAGGGTCTCCAACGTCAATGTCCTCGAGGCGAAGCACTTCTGGGCCGCCGATCTTGTGCATGCGAATGGCTTGGGCCATGATGAGGGGTCTCCGGTTCTGGCACCACATTGATGCCTTTGTTATGGGTATTGAATGTAGAGATTCGCCGCATGGAATGCTTCGCAAGTTCTGCCAAAGGTTTAGCATTTCATGCCAAATAATTGCTGCACACTCGCTTCCACGTCACGATGGCCACATTAGTGCGCGCTGCTGTCCTAACCAATTTTTTTGAGGTGGCTCAGGCCCTGGGGTTGAACCCACAGCCTCTGTTGTGGCAGGTGGGATTGAGCCGAGCCCTTCTCGATGACCCCGAGCAGCGCATACCTGCCGAAGCCGCTGTGGCTTTACTCGAAGCCGCGGCACAGGCATCCGGTTGCCTGCAGTTTGGTTTGCGCATGGCTGAGTCGCGGCAGTTGTCGAACTTTGGCATGGTCAGCTTGCTGATCAGCCATCAGCGCTGTTTGCGTGACGCGCTGACCTTGATCATCCAATACCGGCACTTTCTCAACGACACGCTGGCCATACAGATCGAGGATGCCGGGCCCATGGTCATCCTGCGCGATGAAGTGGTGGTTCGGGGGCCGGTGCGGCAGTCGAACGAATTGGCGATTGGCGTGCTGTTTCGCATGTGCGCGGCGGTGCTGGGCAAGGCCTGGAGACCCTCGAGCGTGAACTTCACACACAGCGCGCCGCCAGAGATTGGGCTCTACAAGCGGCTGTTTAACTGCAACATCGAATTCGGCAGCGAGTTCAATGGCATCGTGTGCCGAGCCGCAGACCTGGATGCCCCCAATCCGGGGGCCGACCCTGCCATGGCCCGTTACGCTCAGCGTTTCATGGAAAATCTTCCCCATGTCAATGAGCGATCCGCCGTGCTCGATGTTCGCAAGACCATCTATTTGCTGCTGCCCAGCGGACGGGCCAGCAGCGAGTATGTCGCCCAAGCGCTGGGCCTGAGCGTGCGTACCATGCAGCGCCAACTGGACGAGGCCGGTTTCAGCTTTACTCAAGTGCTCAATGAAGCGCGGCGTGAACTGGTGCTGCGATACATCGACAATCCTCGATATTCTCTGGTCCAGGTCTCTGAACTGCTCGGCTACAGCACGCAGAGTTCGTTTACGCGCTGGTTCATTACCCAGTTCGGTATGGCGCCTCAACAATGGCGACAGGCAAGTCGGCAAGCGTGACCGTCGGGTCAGGCATTGGCCTTGCGCCACTGGCGCGCGCTGCACCCGAAGTAGCTGCTGAACCAGTAAGAGAATGCGCTGGGCGATCCAAACCCCAGTAGCTTTGCCACTTCCGTCAACGGAAGGTTGCCGTGTCGCAGCTGCTCCATCACCAAAGTCACCCGCACGTTTTGCAAGGTTTGCGAAAAACTGCCGCCGTCGGCAGCAAGATGGCGGTGCAGCGTGCGGCGGTCGACTCCCAGGTGCTGGGCGACCTGTTGTGACGTGCATTGACCGCCGGGTAGCAAAGCGGTAATCAGTTGGCGCACGGTGGCCGCAGTGGTCCGCTGTTCGCGCGCGAGTGCAAGGTCCAGAAACTGGCGGGTAAACCGAGCCATCTCCGGGTTGCCGCTTGCCCTTGGCGCTTCCAATTCCGCGGCGCGACACACAATGCCATTGAATGGCGCGCCAAAATCGACCGGGGTGCCAAAAAAAGCCTGGTAGCCGTGCGTGTCGCGTGGGGCCTGGTGCTTGAAGCAAACGCCCAGGGGGCGCCACTGGGAACCCAGCAATTCACGCAGGATGCGGTACATCACACCTAGCGCCAGTCCTATCGACTGGGGCATGGGTGCCTGCGATTCCGTGAGGATATCTTCATGGATGATCAGTCTGCCGTCGTTGCTTTCCAACCGTGTGACCAGCGAGGTGTTGAGCAGGCGCAGATAGCGGAACAGGGTGTCCAGAGCCTGGCGGGCGGTGGGCTCTTCCCTGAGCACCAGCGCAATCGGGCCCAAATGCGAGAGCTGCCTGCGTGCAGCAAGGCGCAGACCGAAGTCTTCTGCTGCGCTGGCCGTTGCGCTGGTCTCCAGCAGTGTATGTACAGACTCGACACTCAGCGGTGTCTCCGGGTCTTGCAGGCTGCGTGTCGACAGTCCGGCGCGGCGAAGCATGGCAAAAGCATCCAATCCCAGTGATTGGGCGAGCTCGATATAGCCATTGAGGCTGGCGCTGCGTACCACCGAAATGAAAGCGGTCATGCCGTGTCCCAATTTCGAAAGTTCATGGCATTGATTATCAAGCTTCGACGTTTGGGCGTGCCTACAATTCCATCACAGTGCAGCCCCGCGATGGCAAAGCACCCAAGGCATAGACCACAAGCAGACCACCATTGGAGACAGACATGACCCGCTTTCCCTTTTCCGCCCGATTCTATCGCCGTACGCTTTGCGCAATTGCCCTGGCTTGTGCCGTACCCGCCGCGATAGCTTGGACCGACAAGCCTGTTCGATTGCTGGTGCCAGCACCTGCCGGCGGCACCATGGATGTCGTAGCACGCATCATTGCGGATGAGCTTTCGCGGGACATCGGCCAGCCGGTCGTCGTCGATAACAAACCCGGCGCGGGCGGTGTCATCGCGGTGCAGGCCATGATGGCGGCGCCCGCCGATGGGCAGACTTTGATACTGACGGCCAGCAACGTCCTGACCGAGATTCCCCACGTCATGAAGGCGGCCTTTGATCCTCTCAAGGATGTGCAACCTGTCGCTGTTATTGCCCGGGCCGCCCTGATTCTGGTGGGGGCGCCCGATTTGCCGCCAAAAGATGTGAAATCGCTTGTTGAGTATGTCAAGGCTAATCCCGGCAAGATGAGTTTTGCCTCGTATAGTGCGGGCACGGTCTCGCACTATGCAGGGGTGATCCTGAATCAGAAAGCCGGCCTCGACATGCAGCATGTTCCTTTTCCAGGCTCTCCACCCGCATTGGTTCAGGTCATGGGCGGCCAAATTCCCATCATGTTCGACGGCTTGGCCACGTCCAAGGGCTTGATCGCCTCGGGCAAGTTGCAGGCCTATGGCGTTGCGTCCAAGACGCGTTCGATGCATCTTCCTCAAGTCCCGACCATGGCGGAACAAGGTTACCCGGAGATCGATTTTGGCAACTGGGTCGGGGTCATCGCGGCCAAGGGAACTCCCGCCGCGACCTTGGACAAGATCCACGCAGCTGTGATCAAGGCGGCAGCCTCGCCGAAAATTCGCGAGCGATTGGTAAGCGCAGGCTTTGAAGTGGGCGGCGAGGTCATGAGTCCGGCCCAACTGGCTCAGTCAGTCAAAACGGATTTCGACCGCAACGCCGGTATTGTGAAGACGTTCGATATCCAACTGAACCAGTAAGCGTCAGAGCGTCCCCTCGAACTGATGTCGCCCGTGGCCTTTTTCGACGCTTCACGCGTGAGGATTCACGAGGACGGCCTCGTGCACAAGCAGCTTTTTTCATTGAAGCCATCCATGACTATAAGCTGCTGAATCGACCTGCAGCTCATGGGCTTGCATGACGGTCATGGATGGAAATACGGTTGCAGCGCCATTTGGGGTATTCTCCCCGACTCATTTAGAAGGAGTAATACTCATGGCCCAAGCCACCGCCCGTCATATCCTGGTTTCCACCGAAGCCAAGTGCAACGAACTCAAGGCCGCTATCGAAGGCGGCGCTGATTTCGCGCAAGTTGCGAAAGACAATTCCAGCTGCCCGTCCAGCCGCGACGGCGGCAACCTGGGCTCGTTTGGCCCGGGCCAAATGGTTCGTGAATTCGACACCGTCGTGTTCAGCGCACCGATCAATGTCGTGCAAGGCCCTGTGAAGACCCAGTTCGGTTATCACCTGCTTGAAGTGACCAGCCGCCAAGACTGATCCCTGGCGCTATCCCGCCGGCGCCTGCGTTGTTCGCACGGCCGGCGCGGCCCTTGTGCCGGCCCAGCCTGCAGTACTCTACCGACTGGCGCAACGCCCGGTAGGTTCTGCATGGAACGCGCGTTTGCCGCGCTTGTTCGCCACCTTGGCGAATGTGTAGCCTATCCAGAGATAGAACAGGCATATGCCAGTCCAGACGATATCGGACATAACGGCGTCTCCCTAAAACAATCGAAACTGTAGTGTCCGCCCAAGGGCAGCTCGCCGATTGCCCGAGCAGGGGCGGTCTCGTGCCTGTATTCACGGGTTGACAGGACGTGATCGCATCCATGGAGGATGCCGACGCGAGCGCCTCAGGGCAGGGCGCTCGCGCGAGCAGCAGGCCAGGCAAAGGCGGCTTCGGCTTTCTGGCTGGCTAACTGCCCATGGCAGCCAGGGCATGCCGATCAGTCTCGGCCATCATCTGCACATAGCGCCCCGCCGCGCCTTGCGCCGCCGCCAGGATGTCAGCGTGTGCCAGCGTCGGATCGCCATCCTGGAAGGGTGGGGCGGGGGCATACTGCACTTGCAACTGGATAGTGCGGGCAAGCACATCACCATGAAGTTCGGCGGCCACTGCCAGGGCGAAGTCGATGCCGGCTGTGACGCCGCCGCCGGTGATGCGGTTGCGGTCTATGGCAACGCGATCGGTAACCGGCACGGCGCCGAAGGGGGCAAGCCTGTCGAGCGACATCCAATGCGTGGTGGCCCGGTAGCCGCGCAACAAGCCCGCTGCGGCCAGCACCAGGGCCCCCGTGCACACGGACGTGACATAGCGGCATCCTGGTTCCTGCCGACGCAGGAAATCCAGCAATACCTTATCTTGCATGGCAGCCAGGTGCCCTGGGCCGCCTGGCACGCAGATCAAGTCCATCTGCGCGGCCTGGTCGTATCGCAGGGTGGGCACCAGGCTGATGCCGGTGGAGCTGGGCACGGGCTCAAGATTATGCGCCAGCAGGTGGCATTGGGTATTGGGCAGCCTGGACAGGATCTCGTGAGGCCCGATGAGATCCAGCGGCGTCAGGTTGGCAAACAGCGGAAAGCCGATGTGAAATGGCGCAGCCATGGGATGCTCCGAAAGAGACGTGGGGCCCAGGCGATCGGCTTCAGATTTGGCTGCACTTCACGGTGGTGCTCCACCTGTCTTCGCCAGTCATGCAGCCTGCTCGACAATACGCCCGGCCTGCGCTGCCGTCAACGACCGCTTTAGAAGCAGCCGTTAGCCTTCATGGCCGTTCGCACCGCCTGCTTCTCGTTGCGCACATTGGTCAGCGCGGCGGCATTGGTTTTCTTGGCGCCTGCCTTGGCCTGGGCTGACGTGAGCTGATATTCCTGCCTGGCCCAGGAAACAAGTTCCGGCGCAAGCTGTTGGCAGGTGGCGGCGTTATAGCTGACCAGCGTGCTTTCTGGCGCAACCTCTTTGGGCCCGGATATTCTGGAAACCAGATTCGAGATGCTGGCGCAACCCGTAAACAGCGTGCACAGGGCCAGGCCCAGGGCAATGAAACGTGTCTTTCTGTATAGCATTTTGCTGTGGTGAGTCATATCTGGCTGTCTCTACGGCGTCGGGTTGCTTTTTTGCGCTTGCACTTCAGCCGCTTCGCTGATTTCCTGGATGGTCCAGGAGTCTGCCGGCCATCCGTTCATGGAAATTTCCACGGTGACCGACTTGCCATCCAGCATGCCTTGGACGAGAAACGTGTCGGTCTTGATGTTGACTTGCTGAACTTGAAATGCCATGCATGGTTCCTATTGCTGTTTTCTCCGGGGGATTTCCGGCGTGTCACGGTTGTCCTGCCATGACTGGCAACCGCGACCGGAGCACCCCTATGAGCTGATGAGGAACTTTAACACTCCAGCTGTTGCGGTCGCGTTGACGTGCGGCTTATGCAAAGCCGGTGCTGGCGATGAAAGGCTGAAATCGGCTGCCGCAGGGCAGGGTGCGAAGCTTGCTGATAGACTGGCCGCCATTCGATGGTCAGAGAGTATCTATGAGCGACAAGAATTTGGTGAAGCGGGCGATTGCGGCCTACCTTCGTAGCGGTAGCCCGGACCAGCCGGGGCGTGATAGCGAAGAGCGCGAGGTAGCCGGCAGGCGCTACGTTGTGCTGCGCAATGTGCGTGGTCTCTTGGGGGTTTATCGCCTGGAAGGCGATGGCGGCTTGCGCCGTCAAATCGAGTGGCCGGCCGAGCTCGAGAAAAAGCAGGATTGACGCCGGCGGCCGTCCGCCCGCAGTTTGCCCGCAGCCACCTTAGGGTGGTTTTTTTTCGCCGGGCCGGCGTGATTCTTGCTGCTTGCGAACCCGTCAGCCAGGGACTTTGCGGCGTTGCAGGCCTGGGGAATGAAGGTGGCTGTGGCAAGGGTCCGGGCAGGCGTGTGAGTGCTTGGGTTATCCTCGGCCCTTCGCATAGCCACGAAAGGACTAAAGGAGCGCGGCATGGATGAAGTCAATGATTCTGATCGAGCAGAGTATTTATCGGTTGGTGTGCCCTACCGGGGGAAGGTCATTATTCCCCGCTACGAGCCCAGGGAAGACGGGAAGTTCGACGGTCACTACGCTGTGCTGGCCTTGGGTTTTCGCGAAATAGTCAAAGGGCCGTTCGAAACCGCCCAAGAGGCGGGGGATGCCGCGGTGCAAGCCGGCAAGGCCGCCATCGACGCAGCGTGGGAAAACGACGTTGCCAGTGACGACGGCTATCTGGCGGCTACCGACGAGCCCACTCCTCCGGATTCCGAGGAGCCGCCTCGCTAGGGCATGTGCGGGTTTCCAGGAGTTACGGGTCAGGCCAGGCGGCCATTGGCGCCTGGCCTGACCCGTATCCGTTTTGTGGGTGGGCGTGACGGTTTTCCTGGCTGCTATCCCAAACCTGCCTGTCCGGTTGCCGGACCTTCCCCAGGGTAAAGTGCGCCCAAGGGTAACGGGTATGGTTGAGCAGGCACTATACTGATGCCCGCAATCTGCCCCCTCACTCTAAGCTGCTTGGCCGTATGCCTGACATCCATTTGCTGCACGCACTGATTCTCGGTTTTATCGAAGGTCTGACGGAATTCCTGCCAATTTCCAGCACCGGTCATCTCATTTTGCTGGGCAACTGGATCGGCTTTCAATCCAGCGACGGCAAGGTCTTCGAGGTGGTCATCCAACTGGGTGCCATCCTGGCGGTGTGTTGGTTGTACCGAGCCAGGCTTGTCCAGCTGATACGGGGCGTGTTTCAAGGCGACGCCGATGAGCGCCGCTTTGCGGGGACGGTGCTGCTGGCCTTCCTGCCTGCCGCCCTGATAGGCGCCGTGATGATCGGGTTCATCAAGACCTATCTCTTCAGCCCTGTGATCGTGGCCGCCTCGCTGATCCTGGGGGGGCTGATCCTGCTGTGGGTGGAAAGCCGAAACATCGAGCCCAGCATGGAAACGATGGAGGAAATCACGTGGCGCAAGGCGCTGCTCGTTGGCTTTGCCCAGTGTGCGGCGATGATTCCGGGCGTTTCGCGTTCCGGCGCCACGATTGTGGGCGGTTTGTACGCGGGGATGTCGCGCAAGACCGCGGCCGAGTTTTCGTTTTTTCTTGCCATGCCCACCATGTTTGGCGCGGCCGCCTACGATGTGATGCGCAATCGGCACCTGCTCTCGAACGACGAATGGACGACGATTGCAGTCGGCTTCGTGGCCGCTTTCATCAGCGCGCTGATCGTGGTCCGCATGCTGATCAAGTTCGTCGCATCCCACAGTTTTCGGGTTTTTGCCTGGTACCGGATCGCGCTGGGTTTGCTCGTGCTGGCCTGGCTGGCCACCCGGGCGGGGTAGTTTACCGGCCGCCGCGGCGGCCCAAGGGGGGCGGGCCTTGCCTGCAACCCTAGTTTTTGCTTTCCTCGTGACGTCTCCTCGGGCAAAATCCTCTCAGGGCAAGCACACTGCTGAACCTTCGTGCCTGCACCTGCGGGGGCTTTAGGGCCTGTTAACCACCCGGATCCGCATTCGTCCCTTTTGCCGCCCGCGGCAGGGGCAAACCATAGTCCCGTGGAGAACCGTCGATGCCTAGCTCATCAGTGCAAGATCATCAGTCGAAAGTGCCTGCCGGGCCGCGGCGGGTTGCGGCTTTCAAGGGGATGTTCCCGCTATTTGCCGGGCTTCTTGCCCTGGGAGACCTGGGAGGTGCGATGGCGGCCAGCCAGGCTCCCATATCCAGGGACATCTACGGACGCTACACACCGGATGGCAATTGCAAGAGTGCGCCCAGGGTCAGGGTCGACTCCAAGGGCGTCTTTGTCTACGTGAAAGGGCACCAGACCGGGCCGCTGCCCATCAGTGCGTGCACAAGTTGCGCGGGCGGCGCGCCGTCCGATGGCATCCAGAAATGGATCTATGTGAAGCACGGCAAGACCAGCGAAGGTGACAACCTGCCCGTTGTCCTGAAGTTCAATGCGCAAGAAGAGCGTGGCCAGTTGCAGGTGGAACTCGACGAAAGCTCGAAAACCCTGTTGAGTCCGGCTATGTCGGCCTTGGTCAAAATGGGCTCCTTGCAACGCTGCTCCTGATCGATTCAACTTTCTGCCAGGTGACGGAACTGCTATCGTCGGGGTTCGTACCTGAGGAGAAGTCTATGTTCAATCGTCAGTTGAAACGAGCCTGCGTGGCGGCCGCATTGTTCAGTAGCGTTTGGCTGGTGCCGGCCCAGGCGCAGTATGCGGGGCCGTCGGCCAGCCCAAGCGCACCGAGCGGTGCGCAAAGTGTTGCGGAAATACTGAAGAATCCGGTAGACGACCAGCGCGTGACGCTGCGCGGGGTATTGCTCAAGCAGGTCGCCAAGGAAAAATACATGTTTTCCGATGGCTCGGGCGAGATCCGCGTAGAAATCGACGACGACATCTTCCCGCGGCAACGGGTCGACGAAAAGACCAAAATCGAGATCATGGGCGAGGTCGAGAACGATTTCCTCAAGTCCCCCGAAATTGACGTCGATATCGTGCGGGTGCTTGACTGAACCCTGGCCGTGCCGCTTGGCATGGCGATGACCCTGGCTTTGCGCCGTGCCTGGCCTCTACGCGCTGGTAACCAAGGCGCAGGCCAGGCGGTGCGGGCGTCAAGCAGGCCCGTGGCCGGCTTGACGCCCGCATCCATCCATATATATCAATCCTTGAGCGCCGCTTGCGCTGCCTCTTGCGGCGTCAGGCCGTCGTAGAACTGGTCGGTAAACCATTCCGCCTGCTCTTCGATATGGTCCTGGGCCTGGCGCTGCGTTGCGCCGGCCGCCACCAGGAAGCCTTCGACTTCGATGCACCACTGGATCAATTCCAGGGTTTCGGGATCGAGTTCGCTTTTCTTGGACATGCTTACCGCCTTGAATGAAGAATGTGTCCGCTAGGACATAAGGGCGCCGATGATACCGCCGGCAGGATGGGCTCTGGCCCCTGGCGTTCCTGACCGGGTCGAGCCTGACCGGGTCGGCCTGAGTGCCGGCAGCTCAGTAGTGTGGTGGCAGTTCGTCGCGCAAGCTGCGAAAGCCTGCTCCGCCGCCCTCGGGAACCTGCTGCCGCAGATCGGCCAATTCACGGAGCAGATGCTCGATCTGCCTTTGCTGGCGAAAGATGGTCTGGTTCAGTTGATCCAGCAGATCGTCGGCAAAGCTGGCTTTGATCTCCAGTTCGGTCAGGCGTCGTTCGGTGTCTTGCGATTTTTCCATGGGGCGTATTAAACATGAAGTTGGATGCGCTCGTCATGCCAACTGCAAGGTCAAAGCGGAATGGCGCTTGCCGGCAAGCGCGCCGTCGCGGAATTTGTTTTCTTATAAAACCATTTGTGTATAAGTTAATCAGTAGTTAACATGATGTTATCAAAAGTTAACCTTAGAGAAATGGAACATCAAGATTGCACTGATAAGCAATATTGGCCTGTGGTGCTGCGAGCTCTTGCCTGGACGACCTACGCGGCCGCATACTTGACTGTCGTCGTATGTATCGGTAAATCCCTAGTATCCTGATTCAAGGCAGACTTGCGGTTTCCATGGCAGGGCTCCAGCCCAGGCGCCCAGGCTTGATGGTGGCCATGGTGCTGCAGGCGCCACACATGGAGCGAAGTGCATGAGTAAAGCATCGCCACGGCAAGCTTTCGCGTTTCGACCGTTGCAAACCAGCCTGGCCATGCGAGCCGCCATAGACCGCAGCCAGCGCCAACCTACGCAAATCAAGCTTACCGACAGTCCGGTGCCCATGCAGCAAGAGGTGTCTCGCATCAACGAGCGTGTATTCAACGGAAAGCGCCGAAAATAAGACGCCTTTAGTCTGCCGGCCGGTGTTGCACACCCTGGCGGGGTGCCACACCGTGCTGGCATGGGTGCGGTGCCGGGGGCTGTCAAAGGCCGGCTTCAGGTTCTATCGTAGAAGGCCCCCGAGTCATCGTCGCGAAACTGCCTGGAATTAAGGAAGGCGGTCAGGCGGCGCCCATCGTCGAGTTCATAGTGCACGCGAGTCTTGGCCTCGGCGTCCTGAGCGGAGCCGTCGCTCTCGAATACGGTGATTTCCCGTACACGATGGCGATTGCCGGTTTCATCAATGACGTGGAAGCTATCGGTGATTTCTTGTCGAGCCATAGCAGTCTCCAAGAGCGCTTCCAATTTACCGCCTGCGCGCATCCGCGTCGAGCGTGGCATGCAGCACCCTGCCGGGGTATGCAGGGCGTGGACAAAACATCCTGTGCAGCGCGGCGCACCCGATGAGTCGTGGCCCGCGCGGCTGATAAGAGGCAGGTTTGCGCCGAAGCTCGAAGCGTCAGGCGTCGAAAGGTGACTTGGCCTGGCTTTTGTCGGTCTTGGTCAGGAAAATGGTGTTGCTATCCCATTTTTGCAAACCGGGGTGGGTGGTGGCGATATCCCTGCCCAACTCGATGACGGACAGGTTGTCTTGCGGGGCAAGCAGGGCGTTCAGACCCTGCCACACTTCGCGGGCGGTTTTGCCGCTGACGCCGGCAAAGCCCAGTGCGGCCGGCGATGTCAGTACGGCTTCGCATTCCTGCAGGCTTGCATTCACCGTTTCGTGTATGAGCTTAAAGCGTGCGGGGGCGGTAGCCTTGTCGCGCGATGAAGGCGAGGCCAAGTGCAGAAGGACTAGATATCGAGCCACGGAAGGCTCCTTGGGAAGAGGTTGTTTGTTGGAGGGCAGGGGGGCGATCGGGCGCGGCGCGCCGAGCCGATTCCGGTTGCCCTGGCAAGGCTGGTAAGAGCGTGGGTTCAGCCTGGATGCGCTTGCCGGTTTGTTGGCGTGGCGCGGGCTGCGATCAGGGTAGCACGAGGAATTTTTCCATTACAGTCATGCGCCTGCAAGCAGGTCGCATCATCGGCGAAGGAGCATGCATCGCGATGCAGGATATATTGATTCGAACCGAACAGCGTGCGGACCGCGATGCGGTGCATGCACTGAACGTTGCGGCATTTGGAACCCCGGCCGAAGCCGATCTGGTTGATGCCCTGCGCGAGCAGGCTCGTCCCGTGGTGTCTCTGGTAGCCCAGGGCCAGGGGGGTGTGCTTGGGCACATACTGTTTTCACCCGTTACGTTGTCCGGCTATCCCGGCCTGGAGATCATGGGGCTGGCGCCGATGGCGGTGTTGCCCACCAGGCAAGGCCAAGGGGTGGGTTCGGCCCTGGTTCGGGCGGGCCTGGTGCAATGCCGTCAGCAGGGTTTTGGCGCGGTTGTGGTGCTAGGGCATGCTGGGTATTACCCTCGCTTCGGCTTTGCGCCGGCTGCGGCTTTTGGCATGGCTTGCGAATACGATGTGCCGCAAGATGCGTTCATGGTGCTGGAACTCGAGCCAGGATATTTGCGTGGCGCCTCGGGCACCGTCCGATATCACCCGACTTTCGGTAATCTATAGCGATAGCCGCCCTAATCAGGAGAACACCGTGGGTATCAGGGGCAAGAATAGCCAGATCGACAATATCGAATTCAACGTGGCGGATATCGGCCGCTCGAAAGCATTCTACGGACACGTGTTTGGCTGGACGTTCACCGACTATGGGCCGACCTACTGCGAGTTCTCGGATGGCCGCCTGACGGGCGGGCTGACCACGGGCGGGCCGATCCGGCCGGGTGGGCCACTGTTGATCCTGTATGCCGACGATCTGGCCGCAATGCAGGCCAGGCTGGAAGCCGCGGGCGCACGCATCGTCAAGCCGGTATTCAGCTTTCCCGGGGGGCGCCGCTTTCACTTTGAAGACCCTGACGGCTATGAGCTGGCCGTGTGGTCGGCAAGCTGACGATGCAGACGGTTTCCAGCGCGGCGCAGTTTCAGCGGCTGCAGGAACAGCCGCTTTTGCTGGTGCTTTTCGGCGGGGCGCATTGCGGTGTTTGCCAGGCGATCAAGCCAGGAATAGAAAGCCTGGCGGCCCAGCGCTTTGCGCGGCTGGCGCTGGCCTACGTCGACTGCGAGCAGACGCCGGATGTGTGTGCGCAGAATGGCGTGTTCACCCTGCCAGTGGTGAAGCTGTATGTGCAGGGGCGGCTTTCCTTCGAGATGGCGCGCAGCTTCAGCCTGAAAGAGCTGGCCAGCCGCATCGAGCGCATCTATGGCTTGTGGCAAGAGTCCGGGGCGTGAACCCGCGGCCTTCGTTCAGAGCCCTATCGAGGGTTTGGTGATAACCAGGGCGACGACAGCCAGCATGGCGGCCAGGGTGATAACACCGGACACGCGAAGAAAGGGCGGCGGCGCCAGGTTGGTATTGGCCGCCATGCGCCGCAGTGCGCTCGATTGCGCGCCATGCAGGCCCGACAGAAAAAATGCGATCAGGAACTTGGCCATGAACCAGGGCGAGGCATACCAGCCCGCGAGTATGGCCATCGTGATGCCCAGGACCCAGGTCAACAACAGCGCGGGCGAGGTAACGCGTCTGTCCCAGTGCCTGGCCGTGGCCACCAGGCGTTGTTCGGCGGCATTGCGCGGCGCGGCTGCGGGCAATGCCCTGGCCGCCAGTGAATTGATGAGCATGCCGCCGATCCAGGTCATGACGGCGGCGATGTGCAAAGCCTTCAACCAGAGGTATTCCATGTCGTCTCCTGGCGGCCAGCGTGGAAACCGCCTGACGATTCGCTGCCGGCCGCGCTGGTATTTTATGGCCTGATCCCGGTTTTTTCGCAAAAGCATGCAAGGCGTGGCGCGCAGACGGCATGGTCTCTTGCCCATCCTTACGCGGTGTTTCAACCGGGCTCGGCCAGTGCGCAGGGCTACAATCCTTTTTTTTGCATTCAAACGAGATTCAGTATGCGCAGTACCGCCGACCGTATCCGGCATGCCTTGCTATTCGAAGTGCTGGGCGTGTGTCTGATCCTGCCCCTGGGGATCTGGCTGTTCGACATGAAGCTGCAGGATATGGGCGTTATCAGCGTGGGCAGCGCCATCATCGCCACCGCCTGGAACTATGTTTTCAATATTTTGTTCGACCGATCCATGTTGCGCTGGACGGGGTCGACCAGGAAGTCGCTGCGGGCGCGGGTATTGCACGCCTTCCTGTTCGAGGCGGGGCTGGTGCTGATCCTCTTGCCGGCCATGGCGATTTACCTGGGCATCAGCTTGGTCGAGGCGCTGGTCCTGGATGCGGCGATTGTCGTGTTCTACCTGGTGTATGCGTTTGTCTACAACTGGGCCTACGACCAGGTCTTTCCTATCCCGGAGCACGCGGCGGCGCCGGCGTCCTGACGGGTTGCGCATGGCGGCAGGGCAACGAGCGCCAACTGGCCTCGCCTTTGGCGGATGCCCTGCCGCGGTACATCGCAGTGCGGGTGGCGTGCTCGTCGTCAGCCTGCCTGCGGCAAGGCCGGGCCCTCAGGCGCGGATATAGAGCCAGCCTTCTTGCTGCATGGTGATCAGCGCGATCGCCGCGCTGGGCACGGTCTGGATCCCATCCGGCACAGTGCTTGCCATCTTGCGCAGGGTGTTTTCACATACCAGCAGTTGTTTGTCCGTATCCGGGTGCGGGGTCTCGAGCGCTGCCTGCACGGCTTGGGCGTTGACGACGATGCGGATTTGCGCGTCGGGCCGCTCGCGCAGGATATTCATGGCGTTGTTGCGTGCGCGTTGCAGGCTGGCGCCGGTCGGTGCGTGGATCAGGGCGCGAAAGGTCGGTTCGGCTACGGTCATGGTCGGTATCGATTGGAATGGACGTGGCCTGGACGGGGGCAGGCCGGTTTGGGGGATTTCCCGTCTCGCATAGTAATGGGTCGTGGCGTATAGTCGGCAGGCGTGCTTCCTGATGAGGTGAGCCATGTTCGTATTTCAGTATTGTCCCAACCGTACCTCGCGCGTGCTGGATATCGAAATCGACGCCCGCGAAAAAAGCCCGGGCTTGTGGGACGCGGATTGCATGGTCTACGAAGATGCCGCCGGGGTGCGGCTGTTCCGGGGCGGCGGCTGTGCCATACGGGATGTCCAGGCCACCTCGGAAGACGACTTCATGTCCGAAGCCGAAAACCGTATCACCGCCGATATCGAGCAGGGGCGGGGTATCTGCCTGTAGCCCACCCCCTGCGGCTATCGAATCAGACGGTATCCAGCGTGGTCAGGGTCTGCCGGCCCTGCCAACTGGCGCCGACGGCCAATTGCACGGCTTGCCCGACGGCCGCCGCTTCCACGCAAAGCATGTGCTGAAAACCGTCGGTGGGCATGTCGGCCAGTTCGGCGCACTTTTCCTTTCCGGGATTCCACACCACGACATCAGGAAAGCCTTGGGCGGCAATGCCCAGGGCATGATGGCCATCCGTCAGCAGCAAAGGTCGGGGCGCATCCAGGTAGATGTTGTCGACTTCGCCGCGCACGACCAGTTCAGTGGCGGTTTCAATATCGGGCTGCGTGCTGTCCGGTAACAGGCGTTGCGCGCCCTGCAGGCCGGTAAGGCTGATCTGCTCGACTTCGCCCACCCGCAGGTAGGTGTGCAGCGCGGCGGTAAAGCTCAGGGCCTTGCTATCCTGGTTCTCGACTTCCAGCGCGACATCCAGGCGCCCCTTGGACAAGGTAACCGTAAGGCGGGCGTGGAATTCGCAGGGCCAGACTGCCCGGGTGGCATCGTTGGCCGCCAGGCTGAAAGTGGCGCGTGCGATGCCGTCGTACTGGGCTTCGGGCAGTTCTTGCACTTCTTCGAGTGCCCAGGTGGCCGTGCGGGCAAAACCGTGACGTGGCAGGGGGCCGCGCTCGGAAAACTGCGGAAAAATAACCGGAATGCCGCCACGGATGGCCTTGCCCGAGGCAAGCTCGGCGCGCGGGCTAAGGTATAGCCTTTCGCCGCTGCCTACCGGTATCCACGAGAGCACTTGGGCGCCGAAAAGGCTGATGACAGCGGTGCTGCCGTCGGCCAGGGCCAGGCGAACCGCGTCCAGGCCGTGGAAAACGATATTGCAAGAAGTATGGTCGGAAGCTGTCATGGGCATGCTGCAAAAATGGGATTAAAGCTGTGGTGTTACTGGGGCTCGCTCTCGCGTCCCAGTATGCTGGTTGCCCGTGCTCGCAAGGCCAGGTCGTCCACGTCCACCGTCAGGATGAATACGCCGCCGACTTCCACATGGTGGGATGTATGCTCGTGAGCGCCGCGGCCTTTGACGGGCTGCAGGTCGCTGTTCACGAAGTTGCCCACCATGGCGCCCGCTTCGTCGCCCTGGGCTTCGAGTTGCACGCCGGAAGTGGGTAGGCCGGCGTCAAGCAGGGCCAGCCTTGCGGTTTCGGCTTGCGCCAGTTCGGTGTAGATTTTCATCAGCGCGCGCATGGCTGGCTCCTTACGGTGGTGGAATGGCAGGCAGTATCGGCCTGCAATCCGTGTGCCGCGGCGTGCGCTGGTGTCGTACAGGCCCTAGAGAGTATCCCATTCGCGCTCGTTGGACTGTCCGCTGGCCACCCAGGCTTCGTTCATGGCCTGGGTGATTTCCTGGATAGCCTGCAAGACGGCTGGCGCGGTTTGCGGCGGCAGGGCCTTGCTGGCGGTCTTGGCCGCTGACATCGCGATGAATTTCGGATTGCTCTGCTTGCGCTGGGCAATCAGGATGAATCCGATAGCCATGTGGCTGGCCTGGGCCTGGCTGGGCGCTGGGTTGGCGGATGACATGGTTTTCTCTTGCGGGGGCGGCAAAGACGCCAGGTTGACGGGGAACGTTGCCGGCCTACTTGGCCAGACACTTGGCCGTGCGGCGCGCATCCGCGCTCCAGGTGGCTTCCTTGCCGTTGCCGCGCAGCTCGTAGCGACCGGTGGTGTACCAGTAGCCGGTGCTGGTTTCTTCCTGCGACAGCACGAACGATTTGCCATCCTCGCGTTCGACGGCGGCGATGTCCCGGCCGAACTCCACGGTAAGGCGGGTGCCGTCATCGCAGGTGAACTCGGTTTTTTCGGCCGGTTGCGTCAAGGCGCTGCAGCCAGCCAGAACGGCGGTTGCCGACAACGCAAGAAGGGCTCGATACATGCTTATTTCCTATTTCATGGGATCCAGCTTCTACTATAGCGACAGCCGGGCGCCTTGCTGCGTAAAAAGTTCATTTACATGCTCTTGAATATGCGCCAGGCACCCCCATCTATCCGCATAAATTCCCGTGCCCGCCGCTGCGGCTGCGTGGCTGTGCTAACCGTTTTTGTTTTACGAACAACATGAATCAGGCATCGACTTCCCCCACTTCCGAAACCTTGGGTTTTCAGGCCGAGGTCAAGCAGTTGCTGCATTTGATGATCCATTCGCTGTACAGCAACAAAGAGATCTTCCTGCGCGAACTGGTTTCCAATGCATCCGACGCCTGCGACAAGCTGCGCTTCGAAGCCATAGACCAGCCTGCCTTGCTTGAAGGCAATGGCGAGCTGGCGATTCATGTGAGCTATGACAAGGCGGCACGCACGATCACCATTTCGGACAACGGCATTGGCCTGACCCGCGACGAGGCGATTTCGCACTTGGGCACCATTGCGCGTTCGGGCACCCGTGAGTTCTTTTCCCGGCTTACCGGCGATCAGAAGCAGGATGCCCAGTTGATCGGCCAGTTCGGCGTGGGTTTCTACGCGTCCTTCATCGTGGCCGAAAAGGTTGCGGTGGTCAGCCGCCGTGCCGGCGTGCCCGCCAATGAGGCCGTGCGCTGGGAATCCGCCGGCGACGGCGAGTTCACGGTAAGCAGCGTCGAGAAGGAAGGCCGCGGCACCGATGTCATCCTGACCCTGCGCGAAGGCGAGGACGAGTTCCTGTCCGGCTGGCGCCTGCGTGAAATCCTGCGCCGTTATTCCGACCATATCTCGCTGCCCATCCTCATGAAAAAGGAAGAGTGGGATAGCGAAAAAAGCGAGCAGGTCGTGCGCGACGAGGACGAAACCGTCAACCAGGCCAGCGCGCTCTGGACTCGCAGCAAGGCTGATATTTCCGAAGAGCAGTATCGCGAGTTCTACAAGCACGTTTCGCACGATTTCGACGATCCGCTGGCCTGGACGCACAACCGCGTGGAAGGCCGCAGCGAATACACGCAACTGCTTTACGTGCCCAAGCACGCGCCGTTCGACATGTGGGACCGCAACGCCAAGCGCGGCGTCAAGCTGTATGTGAAGCGCGTCTTCATCATGGACGACGCCGAGCAGTTGCTGCCTGCCTACCTGCGGTTTGTGCGTGGCGTCATCGACTCGGCCGATTTGCCGCTGAACGTGTCGCGCGAAATCCTGCAGGAAAGCCGCGATGTGCGCGCGATACGCGAGGGCTCGGCCAAGCGTGTGCTGTCCCTGCTGGAAGACATCGCCGAGAACCGCGCCGACGACTACGCGACGTTCTGGGATGCCTTCGGCCAGGTGCTCAAGGAAGGCACGGGTGAAGATTCGGCCAACCTCGAGCGCATCAGCAAGCTGCTGCGGTTTGCGTCCACCCATAATGACTCGGCCGTGCAGAATGTTTCGCTTGCCGACTACGTGGCACGCATGAAGCAAGGCCAGGACAAGATCTACTATGTAACGGCCGATACCTTCGCCACGGCAAGCAACAGCCCGCACCTGGAAGTGTTCCGCAAGAAGGGGATCGAGGTCCTGCTGCTTACCGATCGTGTCGACGAATGGATGCTGACCTACCTGCAGGCTTTCGACGGCAAATCGCTGGCGTCCATCGCCAAGGGCGACCTGGATCTCGGTTCGCTGGCCGATGAAGAAGAGAAAAAGCAGCAGGCCGATGTGGCTGAATCCGTCAAACCCCTGGTCGAGCGCCTGAAGGCGGCCTTGGGCGAGCGTGTGAAAGATGTGCGCGTCACCTTCCGCCTGGTGAATTCGCCGGCATGCGTGGTGGCCGACGAGCACGACCTCAGTCAAAACCTGCAGCGCATGCTCAAGTCGGCAGGCCAGGCCGCGCCTGCGTCCAAGCCCATTCTGGAAATCAACCCCGAGCACGCCTTGCTGGCTCGTATCCAGCAGGCCGACGATGCGAGCTTTGGCGACTGGAGCCAGTTGCTGCTCGAGCAGGCCATGCTGGCCGAAGGCGCCACGCTGGAAGATCCGGCGTCGTTTGTGAAGCGGATGAACACGCTGCTGTTGGGCAACGCGGCTTGAGCGCCGCCGAGCTGGCCAGCGGACCGTCCGAGTACGATACCCCTACCTTTTCCGAAGGCGGGGGTATCCGCTACCTGCACTTTGGCACCGAATGGGTGCAGGGGGCGATGAATATTTCCAAACCGTCGGAGCTGGTGCTGGAATACACCCGCCAGATGATGGCGTGGCTGCTGTTCCTGGAAGCCCCCAAGGCGCCCAAGGGCATCGGCACCCTGGGGCTGGGAGCGGCATCGCTGACCCGCTACTGCCTGAAGCACACCACCAGCCGCGTGCGGGTGGTGGAATGGAATCCGCAGGTGGTGGCGGCGTGCCATATGTTCTTTCGCCTGCCCGATCAGGGCCGGCGCCTTCAGGTGTTCCTGGACGATGCCGCCAAGTGGGTGGCCGACCCGGACAACCATGGCACGTGCTCGGCCCTGATGGTGGATCTGTACGATGCCTTCGCGCGCGGCCCCGTGCGGGATTCGGTCGAGTTCTACAGCGACTGCCGCAAGGTGCTGGGCGAAGTCGGCGTGCTGACGGTCAACCTTTTCGGCGAACACGAGAGCTTTCCGCGCAATATCCAGAACCTGGACCAGGCGTTCGATGGCCGGGTCGTGCTATTGCCAGAAATCGACGCTGGCAACCGGGTGGCGATTGCCTTCACGGGGCCGGTGCTGGAAATCGAAGCCGGCGATTTGCTGGCCAGGGCTGAAGACGTGGAAAGCCGTTATGGCCTGCCAGCGCGCCGCTGGGCGCGTGCGCTGATGCGCGAGGCAGGCAAGGGCAAGAAAGGCAGCGCCACGCTGCAGTTCTAGGTCTGCAGGCGCTCGATATCCTGCTCCAGGGTGTTCAGCAGGGCAGTCACGCTGCCCTGCTTCAACATCAGTGCCGGCGCCAAGTCGGCCAGCGGCGCCAGCACGAAGGCCCGTTCGTGCATGCGGGGATGCGGCACGATCAGGCGCTCGTCGCTTATCGTTTGCTCGCCATATAAAAGCAGGTCCAGGTCCAGCGTGCGCGGAGCATTGCGATAGGGGCGCTCACGCCCGTGCAGTTGCTCTATGGCCTGCAGCGCATCCAGCAATTGCCAGGGCGACAGCAGGGTCTGCACGCAGGCAACCGTATTGACGTAATCCGGGCCGCTGGAGTCTATCGGCGCGGTTCGGTAGAAGGGCGCCGCCTGGCAGCCAACAACGCCCGGCAGGGCGGCAAGCTCGGCCAGGGCGCGGTTCAGGGTCAGCGTCGCGTCGCCCAGATTGGCGCCCAGGCCGATATAGGCGGTGACAGCCTGGTTGTGGTTTTGTGTATCTGATGCTGCCATGGCCTCATTCATTCTCACGATGCTCGCGGATCAGTTCGCCCGCCAGCTGAAAACCGGTGTTGGCGGCCGGTACGCCGCAGTACACCGCGATATGCAGCAGGGTTTCCTGGATGGTTTCGGGTTCCATGCCGCCACGCAGGGCGGCGCCCACATGCAGCTCGAACTCTTCCCAGCGCCCCTGGGCGGCGGTCATGGCCAACACCAGCAAGCGGCGGTGCTCATCTTCGAAGCGGCTGGAAGTCCAGAGCTCGCCCCAGGCGTATTGGGTAATGAAAGTCTGGAACTTGGCATTGAACGCGGTGGCGCTGCTCATGCTGCGTTCGACATGGGCATTGCCCAGGATCTGCTTGCGGCGGGCCAGGCCGGCATCAAAGCGACGGCTGTCGCTATCGATATCGCTGGGCACGAGGAAGTCCAGCAGCGCATCGGTATAGGCGGTGGGGATTTCCACGCAAGGCAGGTGGGCCGAGCGCAGGGTGGCGAGCTGGCTGCCGTCGATGGCGTCGGCGATGGCCTGGCCCATGGCCGGCGGCGTCGAGGTATCGAGTTCGCCGGTAATCACCAGCGTGGGCGCGGTGATCCGGGCCAGGCCGGGAGTCAGGTCCATGTCGCGAATGGCGGCGCAGCAGGCGGCATAGCCTTGCGCATCGATGCCCAGCAACGTGTTGTGCACGCGCTGGGTGGCCATACTGCCCGTGGCAAGGAATTCAGGGGTGAAAAAGCGCGCCAGACTGGCCTGGGCGACGGACGCGACGCCATTTTCCAGCACTGACTGGATGCGTGTGGTCCACATGGCGTGGTCGGGCATGCTGCTCGAGGTATTGCACAGCGCCAGGCGATCAAGTGCCGCCGGCTGGCGCGCGGCATAGTTCATGCCTACCATGCCACCCAGCGAGATGCCGGCGTAGTGATGGCGCTCGAGCCCGGCCGCCGCAACCACGGCCTGCAGATCGTCTGTCAGCAGATCCAGTGTGTAGTCGCCTGTTGGTGCGTCCGAGGCGCCATGGCCGCGCATGTCGTAGCGCACCACGTAAAAATGGCGCAGCAGGCGGGGCAACACCGTGTCCCACAAGGAAAAATCCGTGCCCAGTGAGTTCCCGAGCACGATGGCGGGCAGGGTCGGGTCGCCGTCGGTGCGCCAGTAAATGCGGGCGTCATGGCTAACAGCATGGGGCATGTCGGATCTCCGTCAGAAATTGGGTGTAAGGGCTGTGCCGCGGCCGGTTCCGCAGGCATGGTTGTGCAGGGTTCCGTTCAGCGCATGGGCTGTGCACCAGCCAATTGTCTGTCGGTACGGTAGGTGCTGGCAATGGCCTGTGGCGGCCTAATGCGGCTACCCCTGAAAAATGGGCGCTGTCACAGGGTTCACGCAGGTAAACCGCATGTTATTCCACCCAAATGACGCCCACCGCAAGCATGGATTGCGCGAGGGCAGGGTATAAGTGGTAAAGAAGGGTAAACTACGCGGGTTTTTTGCCCGGTTGAACCGGGTGCCCGCCCGAATGAATTCCCGGAGTCCAGCCATGTCCGCGGTCGCTTCCGCCGTTTCCACTGCCAGCGGGGCGATTGCCCCCACATCCGAAATCATCGCCGAGCTGCGTGCCGGCCGCATGGTGATTCTGGTCGACGAAGAAGATAGAGAGAACGAGGGCGACCTGGTCATGGCGGCCGAGTTCATCACGCCTGAAGCCATCAACTTCATGGTAACGCACGCCCGTGGCCTGGTGTGCCTGACGCTGACCGAAGAGCGCTGCCGCCTGCTGGGCCTGGCGCCCATGGTGCAGGCCAATGGCACGCGCTATGGCACCAACTTCACCGCCTCCATCGAAGCCGCGGTGGGCGTGAGCACCGGGATTTCCGCCGCCGACCGCGCCTACACCATCAAGACCGCGGTTGCGCGCGATGCCCAGGCCAGCGATATCGTGCAGCCAGGGCACATCTTCCCCGTGCAGGCTGTGCGTGGCGGCGTCCTGATGCGTGCCGGCCATACCGAAGCCGGCTGCGACCTGACCGCATTGGGCGGGCTTACCCCGGCCGCGGTCATTTGCGAAATTTTGAAAGACGATGGCAGCATGGCGCGCCTGCCCGACCTGATGGGGTTTGCCGAAAAGCACAACCTGAAGATCGGTACCATCGTCGACCTTATTCAGTACCGCAGCGAAACCGAATCCATGGTGCAGCGCGTGGCCGAGCGCCAGGTGCAGACCGCCTATGGCACGTTTCATGCAATCGCCTACCGCGATGTCCCCAGCGGCGCGCCTCACCTGGCGCTGGTGAAGGGCAAGATCGATCCGGAACAAGAGACTCTGGTACGTGTGCACGAGCCCACTTCGCTGCTCGATCTGCTCGAAACCGGCGCCAGTGTGCATAGCTGGAGCCTGCCCGATGCGCTCAAGGCGGTTGCCAATAGCGAATCGGGGGTCGCGGTGCTGTTGAACTGTCAAGGCTCCGCCGAGCAGTTGTTCGGCGGCTTTGGCGCTCTGGCCGAACTGGATCGTACCGGCGTGGTGCCGGCGCGTATCGACCGCTCGGCCAGCATGGATCTGCGTGCCTACGGTATTGGCGCGCAAATTCTTAAAGACTTGAACGTGAACCGGATGAAATTGCTTGGCCGACCACGTAAGATGCCAAGCATGACGGGTTTCTCGCTGTCTGTAACCGGTTTCGAGGCGGGCCCCGCCAGCGAATCCGCCAATTAAGTTTTTTTTCTAATTTTTGTACAGGACAACCCGCGATGAATCCTTACACCCTCACTCCCGACATGAATGGCGAAGGACTGCATATCGGCATCGTCCGTGCGCGCTTCAATGAAGAAATCGGTGTTGCCGAACTCGACGCCTGCCTGGACGAGCTCAGCAAACTGGGCGTAGACGAACGTGACGTCATGGTCGTCACCGTGCCTGGCGCGCTCGAACTGGGCGTGACCCTGGCGCAACTCGCAGAAACCGGCGAGTTCGATGCCCTGATCGCACTGGGCGCCGTCGTTCGTGGTGAAACCTATCACTTCGAAGTCGTCAGCAACGAAAGCGCCGCCGCTATCGGCCGTGTCGCCCAAGCCACCGGCATCCCGGTCGCCAATGGCGTGCTCACCGTTGAAACCGACGAACAAGCCGCCGAGCGCGCGCCCGTCAAGGGCCGTGAGTGCGCACAGGCCGCCATTGAAATGGCCAACCTGATGGCTGCCCTCGAGCCCGAGTCCGACGACGAAGACGACGACCTCTTCGACGAGGAAGACGAAGACGACGAGGAAGACGGCGACGAGGCCGACAAGGGGCGCCTGCAATGACCGATGCGGTACCCGCGCGCGCTAACGCGCGCAGTGCCCGGCGCCGTGCACGCGAATTCGCGTTGCAAGGCGCCTACGAATGGCTGGTGAAGAAAGGCGAAGGGCAGGACGACCTCGGTTCGATCGATGCCCATATGCGTGAGAGCGAAGACTTCCATGAAGCCGACGCCCAGTACTTTCGCACGCTGTTGTATGGTTCGACCCGGGAAGCGCCCGATTTGCGCGAGCGTTTCCAGCCGCACATTGATCGGCCCCTGGCCGAGCTTTCGCCGGTGGAGCACGCGATCCTGCTGATCGCCAGCTACGAACTCGTGCACCATGTCGAAGTGCCGTACAAGGTGGTCATCAACGAGGCCGTCGAATTGGCGAAATCGTTCGGGGGCACCGATGGCTTCAAGTTCGTCAACGGTGTTCTCGACAAACTCGCGCTGCAGGTGCGTGGCAACGAAGTGCAGGCTGCACGTCGACGCTGACCTGGCCGGGGGGATGGCGTGTCCGAGTTCGATCTGATCCGGCGTTATTTCACCCGCCAGGCTCCGGCTGGCATACTGGGCGTGGGCGACGACTGCGCGTTGTTGCCCGCCACGCCCGGCGCCTGGGCCGTCAGCACCGATTTGTTGCTGGAAAACCGGCACTTCTTTCCCGATGTTCCGCCTGATACCCTGGGGCATAAGGCCCTGGCGGTAAATCTTTCCGATCTTGCCGCGATGGGCGCGGCCCCGCGCGGTTTCGTGCTGGGGCTGGCTTTGCCCAGCGTGCAAGACCCTTGGCTGCAATCCTTCTCGGCCGGCATGCATGCCTTGTCCGAGCGCTACGGCTGCCCTCTGGTTGGGGGCGATACCACCCGTAGCGATGCCGGCATCACCATCAGCGTCACCATCTTCGGCATGGTGGACGCGCGGCGCGCCTTGCGCCGTGACGCGGCCAGGCCCGGTGACGATATCTGGGTGTCGGGTGCCCTGGGCGAGGCCGATGTTGCCTTGCGCCTTTTGCTGGCCCAGCGCGGGCAGGGCGCAGCCGACCCGGTATTGGGCGCCTTGACCGAATCCCACAAGGCGGCTTTGCTGGCCGCAACCCTGTCCAGGTTGCAGCAACCCGAGCCGCGAATCGGCTTGGGGCTGGTACTGGCGGGCACCGCACATGCTGCGATCGATATCTCTGATGGCCTGCTGCAAGACCTGGGTCATATCACCAAAGCCAGCCGTTGCGGCGCGCTGCTGCAAGCCGCCTGCCTGCCGCTGGGCGGCCTGCTGGAATGGCTGCCGCAAGACGCAGCCTGGCAAGCTGCCCTGGGTGGCGGCGATGCCTACGAGCTATGCTTTACGGCACCCGAGGCTAGCCGCGGGCATATCCTTACACTCGCGCAACGCGCGGGCGTACCGGTAACTCGCATAGGCCGCATCACCTCCGATGAGGGTATCCGGGTGGTGGGTGCCGATGGCGTCGCATTGCAAAACCTGCCCGGAGGGTTCGACCACTTTGGCACCTGAGCACGTTGTTCTTCCTCTTCAGGATAAGCGTTCATGACCTCGACTCCTACTTCACGACGCTCGCTGCAAACGGTGCCTGTGCGCCCAACCGCAGGGTGGATGCTGGGCCGGCTGGCGCGTATCGTGGCTTTTGGCTTTGGCACCGGCCTGCTGCGCCCGGCCCCGGGTACCTGGGGTACGCTGGGGGCCTGGGCCCTGTGGGCACTGGTGGTGTCGCATTTCGCGCCCTGGGGCGTGGCGCTGCTGCTGGTCGGGGGCTTCTTGTACGGATCGTGGGCCTGCGATACCGTGGGTCGCGAGCTGGGGGTGTCCGACCATGGCGGCATGGTCTGGGACGAGATGATCGCGTTCTGGCTGGTGCTTTGGCTGGTGCCGGGCGATATCTTCAGCCAGGCGTTGGCGTTCGTGCTGTTTCGCACTTTCGATATCGTCAAGCCAGCCCCGATAGGCTACTTCGATCGTCGCTTCAAAAGCGGCTTCGGGGTTATGCTGGATGACCTGCTGGCGGCACTCTATACCTTGCTGGCCTGTGGCATTATTACCTGGATGGCTCGCTAGGCCGTGGCCTGTGTATCGAGCCTTACGCGGAGGTCTTCATGTTCGATGAAACCATTCTGACGCTGTCCGACGAACTGGGCTCGACGCTGCTGCATCGCGCAGAAACCATAGCCTGCGCCGAATCCTGCACCGGCGGCCTGCTGGCCGGTGCGATCACCACCATTGCCGGTTCCAGCAACTGGTTCCATGGTGGCTACGTCACATACGACAACAGCATCAAGATCCGTGCGCTGGACGTGCGCGAAGCCACCTTGCAGCAAGATGGCGCGGTCAGCGAGTCTACCGCGCGTGAAATGGCCCAGGGTGCCTTGCACGCCATGTCGGCCCAATGGGCGCTGGCAACCACCGGTATTGCCGGACCGGGTGGCGCCGTGCATGGCAAGCCCGTTGGCACGGTGTGCTTTGGCCTGGCGCGCAAGTTGTCTCCCGACGTGGTGCGCACGCTGGCCACGACCAGGCACTTCGATGGCGACCGCACCGAGGTGCGCCTGGCGTCAGTGCGTTTTGCCCTGGGCTGGTTGCTCGAGCAACTCAAGGCCGAACAGCACGCCGGCGTGTCGGAAAGCACGCGGGCATGATGACGCGGGCGCGCCGGTGGCCGCCCGCAAGTTTGTGAATCAGCCGCGTGCGGCGTTTACCGCGTCGCGGGTCTCGCGTGCAGCCCGCGCGGCTGCGGCGCGCCAGTCGTCGCCCCGTGCGTAAATGATGGCGCGCGACGAGTTGATCATCATGCCCGTGCCGTTGCCGTTGATGCCGGCTTTTACCGACGCCGGAATATCGCCGCCCTGGGCACCGATGCCGGGCACCAGGATGGGTGTGTTGTCGCCCACGCGAGCCCGCACCGCCGCCAGTTCGGCCGGGAAGGTGGCGCCCACCACCAGGCCCATCTGGCCGGGGCTGGCCCCACGTTTGGACCAGGTGTCCGCGACCAGGCCGGCCACGCGCAGGTACAGGGGTTCGCCGTCGGTTTCCAGGAACTGCAAGTCCGAGCCGCCGGGGTTGGATGTACGGCACAGCACGATGACGCCTTTGTCCGACCATTTCAGATAGGGTTCGATCGAGTCAAAGCCCATGTAGGGATTGACGGTGACCGCATCGGCCTGATAACGCTCGAAGGCTTCGTGGGCGTATTGATCGGCAGTCGAGCCGATATCGCCACGCTTGGAATCCAGCACCAGCACCAGACCAGGATGTTTTTGCCGGATGTGCTCGCACAGGGCCTCGAGCTGGCCTTCCGCGCGGTTGGCGGCGAAGTAGGCGATCTGAGGCTTGAAGGCGCAGGCATAGGGCGCCGTGGCATCGACGATTTCCCGGCAGAACTGGAAAATCGCATCGGGACAGTCTTTCAGCTCGTCGGGGAAACGCGCCGGGTCCGGGTCCAGACCGACCGTTAGCAAAGAGTTGGAAGTTGCCCAGGACCGCTGGAGTTTTTCGTTGAAAGACATGTTTATGAAGCCGTGCAAGTGATGGGGGCAACGCGCCGCGCGCGCTGCCCGGCAAATAGCGCCAAGCCATCATCTTAAACGACACGGTGGCTGCGCGTTGTCAGCCCCGTGATTCAGGGCTTCAATCCAGCTTGATGCCGTTCTTTTCGATCACATCCTTCCACCGCGCGGTGTCGTCGGCCACGTAGCTGGTGACGGCTTCGGCGCTGCGGGGAGATTGCACGATCAGGCCCAGCCCGTTGAAGGTATCGCGCAGCGACTGCGCGGACATGGCCTGATCCGCCGCCGCCTGCAGTTTGGCGCGCACGTCATCGGGCACGCCTACCGGTACGGCCAGCCCGAACCAGGTTGCCGCCTGGTAGCCAGGGTAGCCGCTTTCTGCCACCGTGGGCACGTCGGGCAAGGGTGGCAGGCGTTCGGCCGAGCCTACCGCCAGCGCCTTGACCTTGCCAGCCTTGATCAAGGGCAGGGAAGTGCTGACCACATCCATCATGAGCTGGACATCGTTGGCCATCAGGGCTGTCAGCGCCGGCGCGCTACCGTTGTAGGGCACGTGCATCATGGTCATGCCGGTGCGCATCTTCAGTAGCTCCGATGCCAGATGAATGGGGTTGCCCTTGCCAACCGAAGCGAAGTTGAGCTTGTCGGGGTTCGCCTTGTCGTAGGCCACGAGTTCGGCCAGGGTATTGGCCGGCACCTGCGGATTGACGACCGCGACCAGGGGGATTTCGGCAACGATGGCGATGGGCGCCAGATCCTGGACACGATAGGAAATGCTCTGGTAGAGCAGCGGGTTCAAGACCAGGCTGGCACTGCTGGCCATCAACATCGTGTAGCCATCGGCCGGCGAACGGGCAACGCTGGACGCCGCAATCTGGGTATTGGCGCCGGGTTTGTTTTCCACCACCACGGTCTGGCCCAGCGTGGCCGTCATCGATTGCGCAACGGCCCTGGCCAGTTGGTCAGCCGAGCCGCCCGGCGCATAAGGCACGACCAGGGTCAGCGGCTTTTGCGGAAAATTGGTGCTGGCCTGGGCCGTTCCGGTCAGGGCCACCAGGCCCAGGCTTAGCGCAAGGGCACTGCGCGCAAACAAGGTGGGGCAAAGCGGTCGAATGGAATGATTCATGAAGAAGTCTCGGTTGTGTTTGTTCGTATCCGGGCCGATGCTGGCCCGGGGCATCAGATGCGGCGCTGCTGGCCTTCCCAGTATTTTTCGCGCAGGCGCCGGGTGGCGATCTTGCCGTTCTCGTCGCGCGGCAGGTTCTGGCTGATCTCGATGCGTTGCGGCACCTTGTAGCGGGCCAGCCGTGTCGAGAGCCAGGACACGACCGCAGCCGGGTCAATGGCATGGCCTTCGCGGGCTTGCACCATGCCCAGCAGGCTTTCACCGTATTCGGCATCGGGAATGCCGAATACGACGCAGTCGGCAACGCCGGGGTATTGCAGCAACTGGTGTTCGATCTCGGCGGGGTAGATGTTGACGCCGCCCGAGATCACCATGTTCGACGAACGGTCGCACAGGAACAGAAAGCCGTCGGCATCCAGGTAGCCCATGTCGCCCAGGCAGACCATGCCATCGTGCTCGATTTCCGCGCGGGCCTCGGGCCGGTTGCGATAGCTGAAATCGGGATAGGCCGGTTGACGCACGTACACGCGGCCTATGGTGCCGGCTGGGCATTCCTGGAAGTTCTCGTCCAGCACCTTGAGGATGGCGCCGGCCAGGGAAAGCCCGGCGGTACCCGGGCGGCTGAGTGCGTGCTCGGGCTCGGCCAGGGTCACCATGCCGGCTTCGCTGGAACCATAGGTTTCGAATATCACCGGCCCCAGCCATTCGATCATGGCGCGCTTGACCTCGGGTGCGCAGGGTGCGCCGGTGGAACCGATGAAGCGCAGCGACGAGGTATCGTAGGCCTTGCGTGTGGCCTCTGGCAGCTGCAATAGCCGCACATACATGATGGGCACCAGGTACGACGTGTCGATGCGGTGCTCTTGCACCAGGCGCAGAAAGCCTTCCGGGTCAAAGCGATCCATCAATACCAGCAGTTCGGAATTCTGCAGCGCGGTCTGGGCAAACACGCTGGGCCCGCTGTGATAGATGGGGGCCGGCATCAGGGCGCGCGTGCCCGGCGTCAGGCCAAAGGCCAGTTCGGATATGCGCTGGGTGGCGCGGCTGCGCTCTGGCAATTCGTTCAGGGGTATCGGCAGGCGCAAGACCCCCTTGGGCACACCGGTGGTGCCCGAGGTATAGGCCATATGCGCGCGTGGGGACACCGTGGGCCCCGCATAGGGGGCCTGGGCGGCCAGCCAGGGCTCATAGGCCTGGACCTTGTCGCCGGCCGCCAGGCCGTCTACCGACAGCACCGGCAAGTCGTGCGGCACGGCTTGCGTGATGTTGTTCAGCAAGCCGACATCGCCGACCAGCAAGCGGGCCTGGCTGTCATTCAGTATGAAGGCGATTTCGTTGGCCGTGAAATGCCAGTTCAGCGGGCAGTAATAGCAGCCGACCAGGCGGCAGGCAAGGATGGCTTCAAGGAACTCCACCGAGTTGCGCATCAGCAAGGCAATGACATCGCCTTCGCGAACACCCATTTCGTACCAGCCGCCGGCCAGCTGGCTGGCGCGTGCGGCAAGTTCCTGGCCGGATAGCGAACGGCCGCGCGCGATGACGTCAGCTGGCATGGTGTACCCAGGCTTGCGGGCGAACAAAGGATAGCTTCATGTCTCTTCTCCGGATAATGGGTATGGGGCCTAGCTTAGCAACGTGTTCCTTGATTGACAATCTCACAAATTTGGCCAAGCATGTTGCCTGCTAGGCGACAATCGGAAATCTTGTCTATATCCTCGTTCCACAGGCAGGCCAGCCAGTGCCAGCGGCAAGCCTGGCGAAACCATGCAAGAGACCGGGCAGTGACAAGTCATGGATCTGAATCTTATTCATTTGTTCATCACCATCGTGGATGCGGGCAGCATGAGCGAGGCGGCCCGGCGGCTGTCGATTACGCGATCGCATGTCAGTCGGCGCTTGCAACTGCTGGAACGTACCCTGGGTAATCAGCTGATACGGCGCACCACGCGCAGCATCGATCTGACGTCGGATGGCCTGACCCTGTACGAGCACGGACGGCGCATGATGGACGAACTGGAAGTCGCCCGCGCCAGGTTGCAGGAATCGCACGAGCAGCCCAGCGGCCACGTGCGGGTCAGCATCCCCACCGGTTTGGCCGAGGCGGGCTTGAGCGATGCCTTGCTGGCCTTCGCCCAGGCGCATCCCGGCCTGACCTTGCGGCTTTATCTGTCTAATCGGGTTGCCGATCTGGTCGATGCCGAAATCGACGTTGCCTTGCGCGTGCTGACCGATCCACCACCTCATTACGTGGCGCGGGAAGTCTGCGAAGTTACCTGGCATTTGTGTTGTTCCCCGGCGTATCGTGACCAGGCCGGTGGTATTCACACGCCGGAAGATCTGGCCCGCTGCAACCTGCTGTGCCTGCCGGCTTCACGCCGAGGCCTGGTCATGACCTTGTGGCGGCAGGCGCGCACCTGGAACGTACCCTTGCACCCCGTACTGGAATCGGAAGATTTTCCCTTTTTGGCGAGGGCGGCCAAGGCGGGCAGCGGCGTCGCCCTGTTGCCGCTGTACCTGGTGCGCGACGACCTGCGGGCCGGCAAGCTCTGCCAGGTGTTGTCTGACTATACGGTGCAGAGTCCGGGCAGCACACTTTTTGTCCTGACCAATCCCAATCCGTATCCGAACTCGGCCACTCGGGCCCTGGTTGCGTTTTTGCAGCGTGCAGTCCGCGATCTGGGCTGCGTGCCGGAAAGCGCGGGTCGCGGGGTTTAGCACTCGAAAGGCGTAAAAAAACCCGGGCTCTTCATGGCGTTCAAGCCAGAAGAGCCCGGGTCGGGATCTTACGCCGGGCAGCGCGTTGCCGCGCATGCCCGGATAGAGCGAGAGGGGTGGATTAGAAATCCATACCGCCCATGCCGCCCATGCCACCCATACCGCCTTGGGGCATACCACCGGCCGGCTTGTCTTCAGCCAGCTCAGCCACAGCGACTTCGGTGGTGAGGATCAGGCTGGCAACAGATGCTGCGTTTTGCAGTGCGGTGCGGGTAACCTTGGTCGGGTCCAGAACGCCTTGCTCGACCAGGTCGCCGTACTCGCCGGTAGCGGCGTTGTAGCCGTAGTTACCGGTACCGCCAGCAACAGCGTTGACCACAACGCTGGCTTCGTCGCCGGCGTTGCTAACGATGGTGCGCAGGGGCTCTTCAACAGCACGCAGAACCAGCTGGATACCAGCGTCTTGATCGGCGTTGTCGCCCTTGACCAGAGCGATGGCAGCCTTGGCACGGATGAGGGCAACGCCGCCGCCGGCAACGATACCTTCTTCCACTGCAGCGCGGGTTGCGTGCAGGGCGTCTTCGACGCGGGCCTTCTTCTCTTTCATTTCCACTTCGGTGGCGGCACCGACGCGGATCACAGCAACACCGCCAGCCAGCTTGGCTACGCGTTCTTGCAGCTTTTCACGGTCGTAGTCGGAAGTGGCTTCTTCGATCTGAACACGAACCTGCTTGACGCGGGCTTCGATCGACTTGCCGTCGCCGGCGCCGTCGATGATCGTGGTGTTTTCCTTGGCCACTTCGATGCGCTTGGCTTGGCCGAGTTCTGCCAGACCAGCTTTTTCCAGCGACATGCCGGTTTCTTCGGAGATAACCGTACCACCGGTGAGGATGGCGATATCTTCGAGCATGGCTTTGCGGCGATCGCCGAAGCCAGGAGCCTTGACGGCGGTGGTCTTCAGGATACCGCGGATGTTGTTCACAACCAGGGTAGCCAGAGCTTCGCCTTCGACGTCTTCAGCGATGATCAGCAGCGGACGGCTGGACTTGGCAACTTGCTCAAGGATGGGCAGCAGATCGCGGATGTTGCTGATCTTCTTGTCGTGGATCAGGATGTAGGGCTCTTCCAACACCGAGACTTGCTTGTCGGGGTTGTTGATGAAGTAGGGCGACAGGTAGCCGCGGTCGAATTGCATGCCTTCGACGACGTCCAGCTCGTTGTCCAGCGACTTGCCGTCTTCGACGGTGATGACGCCTTCCTTGCCTACCTTGTCCATTGCGTCGGCAATGATCTTGCCGATGGATGCATCGCTGTTGGCCGAGATCGAGCCGACTTGAGCGATTTCCTTGCTGGTGGTGCAAGGCTTGGACAGCTTGCGCAGTTCTTCAACAGCGGCGATCACAGCCTTGTCGATACCACGCTTGAGGTCCATGGGGTTGATGCCGGCGGCAACGTACTTCATGCCTTCGACAACGATGGACTGGGCCAGAACGGTGGCGGTAGTGGTGCCGTCACCAGCGTTGTCGCTGGTCTTGGAGGCAACTTCCTTCACCAGTTGGGCGCCCATGTTTTCGAACTTGTCCTTCAGTTCGATTTCCTTGGCAACCGATACACCGTCCTTGGTGACGGTAGGAGCGCCGAACGAGCGCTCGAGCACAACGTTGCGGCCTTTGGGGCCGAGGGTGGTCTTAACGGCGTTGGCGAGAATGTTTACACCGCGAACGATGCGGGCGCGGGCGTCATCGCCGAACTGGACTTGCTTGGCAGCCATGTGGGATTCCTTGTTGTATCAGGTAAAAGTGGATGTAATCAGTAAGCGGGTGCGCAGGGCGCCAGAGCCAGAGGCCGGCCGCCAGCCGCGCTACGGGCGCTATTACTGGATAACAGCCAGGATTTCGTCTTCGCGGATAACCAGGACTTCGTCGCCGTCGACCTTGACGCTTTGGCCGGCATACTTGCCGAACAGCACCTTGTCGCCGACCTTGACGTCTACCGGCAGCAGCTTGCCATCATCACCGCGCTTGCCAGGACCAACAGCAAGCACTTCACCCTGATCGGGCTTCTCGGCGGCGCTTTCCGGAATAACAATGCCCGAGGCGGTTTTACGCTCGTTGTCCAGGCGCTTGACGATCACGCGATCATGCAGGGGACGGAGGGCCATACAGACTCCTAGGTAAGAAGAAAGGGTATTCGGGTTAGGTAGGTCGGGCTCGTTAGCACTCACCCGACTCGAGTGCTAATTATAGGGACGGAACAGGGGGGTTTCAAGGGCAGGGCGTGAAACTTTTTTTACAGAGGGGTTTTGGGCGCTGCCAATCTGGATGTCTCATTATTCATGTCGATCTGTCTCGCCTCGACAATTTTTCCGTTTTCTGCCGAGAGCTTCAGTGTAAATTCGCCGACGCTTTCACACACAGGACACCTTGGGTTGAGCAAGTGTCTGGGGGTGGAGCGTCCAGCAATTTGACTGACGGTAAAAATCGTATATGCATCTAAAAATACGTAGCAAGGCAGCCAGCGTTTCTATCGTTCTCATTGGCATGACCAGCGCGCTGTCATACGCGGCAGCCAATGCAGCTGGCCCGACCATTACGGATCCGCACTTCCAGCTGGCGCCCGGCTATATCCCCAAAGAGAGCTTGCCCAATAGCCTCGATCTGCTTGGGCCGCCTCCCGCCGCGGCCAGCGCCGCATACGCTCGCGACGAGGAGGCCAGGAATGCAACGATTCCGTTTCGCGACTCCGTGCGCGCAAAACAGGCTCGTCTGGACGCCGATCTGCAGTTTCCACAGCCTGCCAAGAGTTTCTCGTGCGCAATGGGCATCGACATCTCCGAGGCGCAAACCCCTCGCCTGTATCAGTTGATGCAGAAGGTGCTCACCGATGCCGGCCTGTCTACCTACGGTGTCAAGAACACCTATAACCGCATTCGCCCGTTCGTCGTTCACAACGAAGGGACGTGTTTTCCCGAGCAAGAGTCCTTGCTGCGCACTGATGGCTCATACCCGTCGGGTCATACGGCGGCGGGCTGGGCCTGGGCCCTGGTCTTGGCTGAAATCAATCCCGATCGGGCCAACAAACTTTTTAAGCGCGGGCTGGAGTTCGGACAAAGCAGAGTCATCTGCAACGCGCATTGGCAAAGTGATGTGGATGCCGGCCGTACGATGGGCGCGGCTACGGTTGCCGTATTGCAAAACTATGCCGAATTTCGTGCCGATATGAACGCGGCCCGCAAAGAAGTGCAGGCAGCCAAGGCAACGTACCCGGCCTCAAGCATAGGCTGCAAAGCAGAGGAAGCGGCGCTTTCCAAATAGTCCTGTTTCAAAGACGCCGCATCATCGAGTAACCATGAAGCTCTTTTTCACCCCGCTGGTTCGCTGGTTCTATTGAGCATGCTGCTCGGGGCATACAACTCAGTCCTCGCAGACAGCATGCTGCCGATCAGTCCTCAAAGTCTTTCTCCGGAATTTTTGGCGCGGGATACAGCGTGTATGAAAGCGATAGGGGCCACCTCGACGTTATCGGTGGCGGACGGCTCTGGTACGCGAGCACGACAATCTTCCTGAAAGGCAGAGTGATCGGCGGCAAAAGTCAAAGCGACAGCGCAACGTGGGTCGATGTGGTTGCCGGCCTGCGCGGTCAATATGCCTTGAACGAGCGCTGGTATCTGACCGGCGGTGGCGTCATTGGCGCAGGCGAAGCCAAGCTTGACTGGGATGCAACGGCAGCGCTTGGCTATCAGTTCAAGTCCAATCTTTCGGCAGTGCTCGGCTATCGGGCGCTCGGCGTCAATTTCAATCGAAACGGCTTTGTTTACAACGTCATTCAACAGGGGCCAATAGCGGGGCTTGCCTACCAGTTTTGACAGGCCAGGGAGCTTACGCCGCCCGCGGCATATGGCTGTGCGTGGAAAAATGGCTCGATAGGACATTGTTGCTGTCGATCGGCGACGCGGCGTGACGGCCCCATGCACTGGCGTCGTCAGGCGCCACGCCAAAGCGCGCGATGAACGCTTTGCGAAATCGTCGCATATCTCGAAAGCCAAAATCAGCTGCGATTTGGCTCACCGGGCGCGTTGAATTCCGTGGGTCGATGATGCGGGCGTAGGCCGCGTCAAGGCGCCTGCTCTTGATCACATGGGCGACTCCGCCAAGGTCAGAAAAGACGCGATATAAATGGGCCCGTGAAACTCTGAATCGTTGCACGAGCAGGTCAGGGCCAAGCTCGGGATCCGCGAGATGGCGATCAATGAAGGCAATGGCACGTGCGCGCAAAGCCTGACCCAGCACGGATTTCGGCTCATCCTGGATTGGAGCCGTGGTCGATAGGCCCGCAGAAAGAAGGGTACTCAGGGCTTCCTGCACGGCGACGTCCTCGCTTGCGGATAGTTGTCCCGCAACCGCGTGAAAACCGCAAAGGTAGTCCACAAGCAGACGCGTCATCGGATGCTTGGCCTGAAGCACAAATCCATGAATATCGCGGGCACCCACCAACTTATCGATGCCCGCGCGTGGAATGGTCATGGCCAATCGTTCCCCGGCGTCCACCTTGCATTCGTAAGGCCGGGCAAGATCGATGATGCATATCCCGCCCGGGGCAACCACGACGTCGCGGTCGTCAAAGTCACCGTAAATGGATCCGGCGGTCAAGACATGAACAAGATAGTGATCCAGTCCGCTGCGGGCAATAGTGGTCTTGCTCCGCTTGTAGCGCTGCGCGTTAAAGGTTGTCGAGCCCAGCGTCAATCCGCCAAGATGGCGAATTCGCATGGTTCCTTCCAACGTTGCCGCGTCGCCTGTCGAAGCGAGTGTCGTATCGCAGAACGGGCGCGTGACTTCACGCCAGTATTCATCACGCAGCGAATGCTCGATTGGGTCGGTGGAAATGAACGTTTCTGAGCAAGTCATGTTGACGTCTCGCCTTGAGTCGCAAGCCCCATAGTTGGGTATGTAGCCAGCGGTCTACCCTTATGTACCAAGCCCGGTAGTCTGCCGTGATCCGCTAGCAGTGTACCCGCGTCTCACGTGGTCAAATGTTCGATCAGTGGCTGGCGGACGGCAAGAAATCTGCACTGCTGCGCTGGCGCAGCTCGCCAGGACCGTGCACAACGCAAGCAGCTGCCGGAGGGGTACGTTCGTGCGTGTTCAATCGACCTGGCTGGCTACAGCTGTGCCTGCGGCTGCGGAAAACTCCATTGACCATTCAGGAGCTCGTCGCCTGGCTGATAAAGTCTGACTGTGTAGTTCCAACCAGGCATGGTGGGAAGGCAATTAGCGATCTCTCCGTCGCAGCCACCGAACTGGATGTCAATCGAACCATCATCGCTTTTCTTGGCGGTGAGGTTGTTTAAGGAATAGGCGTCATACGGGTTCTTCTGGAAGTAACCGTCTGCGTTGTAGACGCTCACAGACCAGAAGCTCTTGACCGGGACATGTCCCACCTTGAGTCGATAAACGGTTTTCCCATCGTTCTGCGGTGTCTCCCCGTTGAGGTAGGTCGCGTCCTTGCTTGGATTGCCGCCCCAGCCCGCCGCGGTGCCTAGCAGGTGCTGGATCGGATCGACCGCGCCCTTCGGACCAAATGCCTGGTTGTAGTTGGAAATCGTCGAAGCGAGAACCAGCAGGGCATCACGTATCTTTTTCTGACTCGCCTGATCCCACTTCGGTACGACGAATTCTCCTGCCTGGTTCTGGCTGACCTTGATTGCGTCCTGCAGCGCATGCACCTGTTGTATGTCTTTGGGATCTGCGGGATCGATGAGCGTGCGGATGGCAACAAAAACATAGCGCGTGCCTATTTGCTCTTTGGTCAGCGTATGTTCACCGGCGCTGTAGAGAACGGCTGGTACGTAGTGGTCCTCGTCGACCACTTGCATCGACATGAATCTTTTGCCGGCGTCGGGCAGTCTGATCGTGACCGGACCTGCATCGAGATCGAACACGGCCTCCGAATACAGCGTGTCTCGATTCATGCGGATGACATTCTGGGCGTCGATGGCAACCGGATCGCGACTGTGCACAAACCGTCCTAAGCTTCCATCCGCCACCATCTTGCCCATGTAGAGATCGGACTCTGCTCGGATAAAGTTATCGACACCAACCAGTGTCGCCGCATCAGTGGAGGATTGAGCGTTCGCGTTCCCAAAAGCTGCCAACGTCAGGGCGACGATGCAAGACGTGGATATATATGACATTTAGGCCTCTCGATCGATGAAAACTTATTCCGTTCCCCAGCGTCAGACTTTTTTGTCCATAGACCGCTCGCTGGCCATGGTGTTGCCTACATCGACAGCTTAAGAACGCCGCGATGGGGGCTGGCTACTTGCCTTGCCAAAGGTGTCTTGTGTGTGAAATCGTCGGCGAATTTACACTGAGGTCCTGGGCAGAAACCGCAAAATCGTCGGGTCGAGACAAATCGACAGGAATAATGAGACATTGCGGCGGGTAGCGCTTTCGACGGGAGAGAGTGCCTCGTTTCGCGCGAGTCTTCATTCGCGTCGTATTTTTTAACGGCGCGCAGAAATAGCAACGCTATGCCGCCATGGCCAACCGCTGTTTGGGGGTAAGGCGGATTTTGCGTGGCTGCAACAGCAGAATTTGCTGCCCCAGCTCTTTGCGATGGGCCTAAATATCCACGGTGAGCGCAACCAATCGCATCACGAGTGGGCGAACAACGATCACGCAGAAAAAAGCCACGGGCATGGCCAAAAGGTAGGCGTTCAAAACTTTTAGCAAATAGCCGGAGTCGAGACCGCTTTGCGCTGCCACGATTGTGGCGCACATCAAGAGCGCCATGATTGCAGACATGTAAAACGCAAAAATAAAAGGGGTATAGCGCCGATGCAGTTTACGGCGCGTCGAAGTGGGATTTGAAGTGGAAGGTTTCATGGTCAATTCTGCTGATGTTGGCCTACAGGATGAAGTGCCCATGAAGAGGAGCAGCACATGCGGCATGACAAAGAGGTAGACATACTTGCTGATAAGTTGATAAAGTCAACAAATTATCAACTACAAGGTTGACTTAGTCAACATTTTGGAGCGGTATGGCCTCATCCCTACCCGTAGAAATCTTTGACAGCCTGCATGAGTTGCTGCACCTTTTTCGTGCGCGCATGCGAAATCGCATGGAGGCTATACACCCGGAGCTGACGTTCAATGAAATGCGCATCCTGATACACACGGGCCGCAATCCTGGCATCGCCCAGAAGGATTTGATTGACCGCAGCCATACGGACAAAGCGCAGATGGCCCGTACCCTTGCTCAACTTCAAGATAGAGGTTGGCTGGAGCGAATTGCCAGCGAAAGCGACAAGCGTGTGCGCTGCCTTCACTTATGCGGGCAAGGCCGCCAGCTTTTTGCTCAGCTGCGTGATTTACAGCATCAGGTGGCCAGCGAGTTGCTAAAGGACTGCCCACAGGCTGCGCAAAGCCAGATGTTGGCTCTGTTGCAGCAAGCCCGCAGCCATGTCAACCGCTCATCAAATTGAAAGTCGTAAATAAAATATATCGATTTTCTTGATTTTAACTAATTGATTCATATGGGTTTTTACAACACTGCACGATTCGAGAAGGCCGTCTCCTCGCTTGTTATAAATTCCAGCAGAGCTGCGCGCCCATTCCGGTTCTGCTCCTGAGCACGCAGGAAGGCAGGTCCGATCTCACTCGGATCTTCGATGCGTTCGCTCCAGCCCCCAAGTGCTCGTCCTATCTCTGCGTACTGACCGCCAATATCCCGCGTACGGAAATGCGCGTGTGAGTATTCGAGCGCCTTCGTCTCAATAGCCATGCTCGAATTGTTCAGCACCACTGTTGTGATCGGGGCGTTGACCCGCACTGAGGTTTCAAAGTCCAGGCCCGTCATCCCGAAGGCAGCGTCGCCCATAAAGTTGACACAAAACTTCTCAGGCGCCGCGAGCTTGGCGCCGATAGTCAAACCAAGACCCGTACCCAGGGCATGCGACTGGCCCCAGCCCAAATAGCTCCGTGGTTGAATGGCCTCATAGAAAGGCAGCATCTGATCTCGCGGGCTGCCCGAGTCATGCGTCACAATGGCCTCATTGACATCGATCGTTTTCTGAAACTCATTGATGACCCGGTAGGGAGAGATTGGTGTGGCGCCGGAACTCAAGTGACTATCCCACTCTTGAAGCCAAGCTTTCTTGAGCCTTCCCAGCCGCTGAACCCTATCGATATCCTGACGCCCACCGGGCTTCAAGTCCTTCACGGCCTCGATCAGCTTTCGCAAAGTGAGCTTTGCGTCCCCAAGGAGCGGGGCATCAACTTCATGGCTTTTGTACAGATCGTGGTGGTCATTCGTCAACTGGATGATCTTCTTGCGCTTATCGCCTCGAGGCAGCAAGCGATTGATGATAGGGTGCCTGGTCAGGCTGCTGCCAACAGCAAAAACCAAATCGGCCTCATCCAAGGCTTTGACACCGTGGCCCGTCATTACCAGTCCGGCGGTACCAAGCGACAATTCATGGTTCTCAGGAAAGCAGCTCTTTCCCTCTACGGTTGTCATCACAGGTATGCTCAAGAGCTCAGCAAGTTCCTTCAGTTCTGAGCAAGCCTCTGCATAAAAAACGCCTTGACCCGCCTGGATCACAGGAAACTTCGATTCGAGCAGAAGCTTTGCGGCGATAACGATATCGGAGTCGCTCGCACAACTGCGTGCCTTTGCAACGTGCGGGATACGAAGAAAGGCCTCATCAATCTCTTCAAACAACAAGTCCCGGGGCAGCTCGATCACTGCCGGCCCTTGGCGACCATTGACCAAAGCATTGATGGCACGTCGCAGAATATCAGTGGTGTGATTGGGTACCGCCAACTGCTCAATGAACCGTGTCACGCTCTTCAGGCTTTCCGTGGCCTTGAATGACGGGGTCACTTGCGCGACATCACGCTTGTGTCCCAGGGGCAGCATGAGAATTGGCGTGGAGTCCGAGAATGCAGTGGCAATTCCTGAGTAGGCGTTCTCGACGCCAGGGCCGTACTGCATGGCAAAGACGCTAAAGGGCTGACCATTTTTGATTCGTGCATAACCGTTGGCCATGTCGACGCCAACACGCTCTTGCCGACACAGGATCGGCCTGACACCCGCCCGTGCCATGGCTTCGATCACCGGTGTAGTGGGATAGCAAAACAAGTCCTTAACCCCTTGCGCCTTTACAACTTCAGCAATCCAGTCCAGCACAATCATTGTCAGCCCCTTAGTAATCTACTCGCGTTTATCAATTAATCAGATACTTACATACGGATTGATGTCAGTTGACTGACATGCCAAACCTCTTGGCCTCTCCTTGCTGCTTGAACCCATCTTCAGCAAATGCTTTGAACGCCATGCTGTTATGTAGGCTGGTTCAAAATCATTCTCGGGCCGCACTTGGATACCCACATCGTCCTTTCCGACGATACATCCCTTTCTGATCCTGCCCCGATTGCACGTGAGCAGGTTCCGATGGGGCATTGCAGCCAGGCCAAGCCCTGGTGTTTCTACCGACATAAGAAATTCTTTCCCCGCTACAAGAAAATCGTGGTCGACGTCTCTTGATCGCGTTCCTATAGTGAAGGCCAGATACCGATGAAGTCACTGGCTCAAGGAGAAAGGCATGTTGGATTTCGTGATTCGTGGTGCCCTGGTGGTGGATGGCTCAGGCGCCCCTGCAATACAAACAGACGTGGGCGTGAAGGACGGGAAAATTGGCGGTGTTGGCAGCGATCTGGGCCCGGCACGCGAGACGATTGATGCAAGTGGCCTGGTCTTGATGCCGGGCATTATTGATGGGCATACCCACTACGATGCGCAACTGACCTGGGACCCCCTCGCAGATCCTTCGCTGCCTATGGGTGTGACGACCGTTGTGATCGGTAACTGTGGTTTCACCATCGCTCCCTGTCGCCCCGAGGACCGGGACCTCACCATGCGTAATCTCACGCATGTCGAGGGGATGTCCCTGGAAGCACTGACCACCGGCATCCGCTGGGATTTCGAGTCTTTTGACGAATACCTGTCCTTACTGGAGCGCCAGGGTGTGGGTCCCAATGTGGCAGCTTTCATTGGCCACTCTTCGCTTCGCACCTACGTCTTGGGTAAAGATGCCTCCAAGCGCGTTGCGACCGATGAAGAGCTTGAGCGCATGTGCGAGATCGTGCGTGAATGCATGAAGGCTGGCGCCGTGGGCTTTGCCACCTCGACCAATGAACCACACAACGGGGAAGGCGGTGTGCCAATGCCCTCCAGGCTTGCAGATGACCGGGAAATGTCGGCCCTCATCCGTGCCATGGGGGAGGGCGGTAAGGGCTTGTATATGCTCACGCGCGGCAGCAAAACCACGATTCCCTTCCTAGAGAGCTTGGAGCGCGAATCGGACAGGCCGGTCCTTGTTGCCGCACTCTTCTACGACGAATCCAACCCACGCAAAGTGTTTGATCTGGTCGATCAGATCAATGAGGCCAGGAGCCGTGGATCACGGCTTTACGGACAGGTGTCCTGTTGCCCGCTGACCATGGATTTCACACTCGAGTCGCCCTACGTCTTCGAGAGCATCGACGGCTGGCGTCCGGCTATGGAGGCAAGCCCTGAGGGCGCACGCAAGCTCTTTGCCGATCGAGGCTTCCGGGAAACCGTCAAGGCGGACATGGCACGCCAGGCGGGTAGGGCCCTGTTCCATAACCAGTGGGATCGCGTGCAGGTTGGCCAAGTCGCACGCCCCGAATTCCGGTACCTGGAGGGCCAAACGGTCAAGGCGCTGGCCGAGGCCAAGGGCGTCGAGCCGCTGGATTGGCTACTCGATTTTTCCCTTGAGGAAGACCTAAAGACCCTCTTTACCGCCCAGTTGCGCAACATTGACAACGAACCCGTCGGCCAACTGATTGCCGACCCTGACACGCATGTCGCCCTGTCCGATGCTGGGGCGCACTTGACCTTCCTCTGCGACGCCGCCTACGGCCTGCATCTGCTCGGCAATTGGGTGCGTGACCTGAAAGTGCTGTCGCTTGAAGAGGCTGTGCGAAAGTTGACTGGGCAGCCGGCGGAAATCTTCGGCATTGCCGACCGGGGCCTGCTGCGCCCGGGGCTTGCGGCCGACCTGCTGCTGGTCGATCCCGACACCGTCAGCCGTCTGCCCAACGTGAGGCAGGACGACCTGCCGGCTGGCGCCACCCGGCTCGTGGGGCGTGGCACCGGCGTAAAAGGCGTTTGGGTCAATGGCCAACGGGTCGTGACCGACGATGCCCTTCATCCTGCACCCGTATCCTTGAGCGGCAAGGTACTGCGTGACTTCAAGGATCTGGCACCTCACCCCGAAGCCCAGGCCGTTTCTGCCGCCTGAATGTAAGAGGTCCGCACTGTGCTTGACTGCGGGCCTATTCGCATCCCTGTTCCGCCAAGTGGTGGCAACGCCGTGCTCAGTACAAAAACCGATAAAACCCAAGGGGGGAGACGACTGTGGCTAACGACAAAAAATGGCATTTTCCGAATAACAACGAAAGTGCGTCCTGTATTACTCGACGACAGTTTTTGGCCGTGGGGGCGGCGAGCCTGCTACCCCTACCCTCGCTCGCGGCAGAATATCCAGAGCGAGCCATCCGCTTCATTATTCCGTTTGCCCCCGGCGGCACGTCTGACGTGATCGCCCGCTTGGTGACAACGCCTGCAGCCCAAACCCTGGGCCAGGCCATCGTGCTGGAGAACCTGCCGGGCGCCACAGGCGGTATCGGGATGCGCACGCTCGCAGAATCCAATCCAGACGGCTATACCATCGGCCAGGGCGCAACCAGCACATTGACAATCAACCCGTCCTTGTTCGCGTCACTACCTTATCGCCCGAAGGAGGATTTCCAACCGCTCTCCTTGATGGCGGTCTTTCCTAATGTCGTGGTCGTGAGCGCAACCTCCCCCTACCAGAGCATCGGTGATTTGCTGGACGATGCGAGAAAGCACCCGCAGAAAATCTCGTATGGCTCCGGCGGTAGCGGCACCACCCAGCACCTGGGCCCGGAACTCCTGAAATCGATGACCAATGTGAGCTTCCTGCACGTACCCTACAAAGGCATGGGGCCGGCAGTGATCGCGCTCATCGCGGGCGATGTGACTTTTGCAATCGACAATGCGGTCGGCATCATTCCACACATCCAGTCGGGCCGCCTGCGCGCGCTGGCTGTCACTTCACGAGAGCGCATCGCCAGCTTGCCAGATGTACCAACAATGAAGGAGGCGGGCGTTGATGGTTTCGAAGTGACCGGCTGGCAAGGCATTGTCGCGCCCAGGGGCTTATCGGATAAAGTCCTCGCGCGACTGCATGGCGCGATTGATGCCTCGCTGCGCAGCCCCGAGGTTGATGGCCGTCTACGCGAATTGGGCGCGATTCCTTCACCCACCACTCCGGAGGAATTCGCAAAACTCATCCAGGAAGAAACCGTGAAGTGGGCTGAGGCCGTCCGAGTCTCTGGAGCTTCCGTAGGGTAGTAGGTTTTCGACAAACCGCAGGCACGACTGCGCCCCATAGCGCCAGCACCGCCACGATGGCGGTGCTGGCGCTTACAACGTCGGGCGGTACATGCAGGTAACATAGGCCCAGCCCGTGAAACCCTGTCGCCCCGGATCGCCTGCGAATGAAGCTCTCCACCCGTCAGTTGCAAGCTTTTCTCGTCGCGGCAGACCTACGCAGTTTCACCAAGGCGGCAAGGGTGCTGCACATCACGCAGGCGGGCTTGAGCTCGATGATCCGGGAGCTGGAATCGCAGTTGGGCGAGTCTTTGTTCGCGCGCTCGCCGCACGGCATCGAAGTGACGCAGGCGGGATTGCAGTTCCTGTCCTATGCCAAGGATGCCCTGAACGCACTCGAAAAGGGCGTGGATGCCTTGGAAGCCTACAACCGCAGGCGGCAGGGCGGGATTCGCATTGCCGCTTCCCCCACCATCTGCACCGCTCTCATGCCAGGCATGGTGCGCCGCATGGCCGACGAGATGCCATCCGTGCATGTCGACGTCATGGATACGAATCCGGAAACCTTGCCCGCCCTGGTCGAGAACGATGAAGTGGACGCGGCCTACTGCAATGACCCTATCGTTTCGCGGCAACTTCAGCGCGAGCTTCTTTTCTCTGCCAGTCCTGCGCTGATCGTACCGCAGGCGCTCTACCCGACGCTTCACCACCTAAACCAGCCACCGGATTGGGGCCCGCTCTCGGACGCCACCTTGATCGTGCTGCCGCACGATACGCGCAACGTCTTTCAGAGCGCAGTGGATCGCATGTTGATCGAGTGGCAGGCCCCCCTACTGGGGCGCCGGGTGCTTCGCCACTACACGACCGCAATTCAGTTTGTCGAGGTGGGGCTCGGAATAGCCTTCGTGCCCGAGTTTATGGTGCACCTGACCAACCCGGCTAAAGTGCGGCGCGTACCCGTCGCCTACCCGCTGCCTCTCATCGACTACTACTGCATCACACGCAGCGACCGTCAGCCCTCGGAGCAGGTGCGCCAGTTGAACCGGCTGTTGGCTGCGGCCGGTGATGCGGGTCAGGCAAACGGCGCAAAGCCTGAAACGCACTAAGCCGGACAGCCTGGCCATTGTTCCGTTCGGCGAGGAGCTTCAAGGGCCGGTCGCTTCCTGTGTGAAACGCATTGCAGCCATGGGGTTATCCGATAGCGCTATATGGGCCGGTGCCCTCGGGCCACGGCGTCAGAACTTCAAACCCCGTTTCAGTGACGGCCACCATGTGTTCCCACTGTGCGGAAAGAGAGCGATCCTTGGTGACGACGGTCCAGCCATCGGATAGCTCCTTTATGTGGCGTTGACCCGCATTAATCATGGGCTCGATGGTGAAAATCATCCCTGCCTTGAGTTTCAGGCCGTCGCCTCGCTGACCGTAATGCAGCACTTGCGGCTCATCGTGGTAGATCTGTCCAATACCATGGCCACAGTACTCGCGAACTACGCTGAAGTGCTCGCGATGCGCGACGGTTTGAATCGCGTGTCCGATATCACCAAGAGTAGCGCCGGGCTTGACTTGAAGAATGCCCGCACGCATGGCTTCATAAGTGGTCTCAACCAGTTTCTTTGCCAGCGGACTGGGCTCGCCCACGAAGTACATGCGACTGCAGTCGCCGAACCAGCCGTCTTTAATGATCGCAACATCGACGTTGACGATATCGCCTTTCTTCAGCACCTTGGCTGAGGGGATGCCGTGGCAGACCACGTGGTTGACGGATGTGCATATGGCTTTGGGAAAACCGTGATAGCCAACGTTTGCGGGGATGGCTTGCAGCTCATCGACGATATAGGCATGGCACAACTGGTCGATGGCGTCCGTCGTGATGCCGGGTTTGATGTGCTCGGTAATCATCCGCAGGATGTCGGCCGCCAAATGGCCGGCCCGCCTGGACATGGCTACTTCCTCGGGCGAGTGAATGGGAACAGTCTGCATGCTCATGCAGCCTTGAGCGCGGCGGCGGCGGAACCTTTCAGCGAGGTGGTGGGCCAGCCGAGGCGGCCGAGCTGGCCCGAAGCGCCGGTGGTTGCGATTTTCATGGTGTTTCCTGATTCGTTGATTGCTCTAATGGCAGTATGATATTTATACTAACTTTTAGGAAGTACGCACATGAAAGTAAGTGCAGAAACCGACGGGCAAGAGCCGGCCAAAGAAGAGCCAACGCTGCTGAATAGAATGCGTCGCGGAGAGCTTCTTGTCGAGGCATGTCCGTCGCGCGAGGTGCTCAAACATGTCACCAGCCGGTGGGGCGTGCTGGTCCTGCTTGTTCTGGAGACCCGCGTTCATCGTTTCAGCGAGTTGCGGCGCGCCATCGGCGGCGTCAGCGAAAGGATGCTCGCGCAGACATTGCAATGGCTGCAGAGCGACGGTTTGGTGGACCGAATAGCCTTCGACGTGGTTCCGCCCCACGTCGAGTACCGTTTGACGCCTCTGGGTCGCGAGGCCGCTGAAAAAGTCAGAGGGCTTGCCGACTGGATTGAAGCCAGTCTGCCCCGGATACGCCAGGCTCAGGACAGCCGGAGCCAAGATGCTTCGATCCGGCAGGGGGCACGCCCAGCAAACCCATCAAAACTTCCAGGAAAGATTTCCCTTGATGCTGTGGTTGATGGCACTTTGCGCGATTGATGTTCACATTGGGGCCTGAACATCGCCGTCAGCGCCTTCTGCATCATGGTTATTGTGCTGGGAGTGGCGGCTCGCGTGCTTTTCCAGCGCCATCCTCGCATGCAGCCGGCGGGCAGGCCGCAAGGCGCCTGAACACCGGGGTAGACGCCGGTGGATAGGGTGCGGACACGCCGCCGCCGGAGCGTCGACGCAGTTACCATAGCGGCAAGCGTGAACGTGTTGGTTTTACTGAATCTGGATATCCCAATGAGCATCATCCTCAAACATCCCCTGAGCGGCCCGGCGACCTGGCGCGGTGCGGACCTGGCCAATGACACTTCCTGGATCCATCATCTGACGGCGGACATGATTGCCGAGCTGGATGCCGCACTGGCCGAGGTCAAACGGCGCGGGCTGAGCTTTCCCGGCTTTTCCCGCGACGATTTCCCGCTCGACACCATCAAGCCCATGCTGTGGGCGTTTGCAGAAGAGCTCGAGAACGGCCGCGGCTTCCTGGTGCTGCGCGGGCTGCCGGCGGAGCGCTATACCGATGAGGAAGTGCGCATCGTGAACTACGGGCTGGGCCTGCATATGGGTGATCCGGTGCGTCAGAATGCGCGAGGCGACCTGCTGGGCCTGGTCATGCACGTGGGCGACGCGACCAAGAAGACCACGCGGGTGTATGAAACCAACCTTTATCTTCCCTACCACTCCGATCCGTCCGATGTGGTCGGCCTCTTGTGCGTGCGCAAGGCAAAAGAGGGCGGGGTAAGCAGCCTGATGAGTGTGGCCGCCATCTATAACGAGATCCTGCGGAAGTATCCCGAATACCTGGGGTTGTATTACCGGCCCATGTACTACGCCCATCTGGACCGGGACATCCGTTCGCCGATATTCAGCTACAACGAGGGCAAGCTCAGCTGTCGCTACCTGCGACAGTACATCGAGCTGGGGCACGAGCAGAACAATCGCCCTCTGTCCCTGGTGGAAATCGAGGCGCTGGACGTTTTCGACGCCGTCATGCAGCAGCCCGAACTGCGTCTGGACATGATGCTGGAACCCGGCGATCTGCAGTTTGCGAACAACTACGCCGTGCTGCATTCGCGCACCAGCTTCGAGGATCACGCAGAAGAAGACAGGCGCCGCAAGATGTATCGCTTGTGGCTGAAAATGCCCAATGCGCGGCGGTTGTCACCGGAGTTCCCGGGGCGCAACGGGTTCTCGGCACCCGAGGCGGCCTGAAGCGGCGTCTGGCTAGTCGTAAAGTTTTGCGGCGGGTTTCTCCGCCGCTTTGTAGGGGTTTCCCCTGATGGCCGCGCGGCAGCCGTTCAAAGCCTGTGTCGTCTTGCCAAGCGCAGTCAAAACCGACGCGCAAATGAGCCATGCCGCGCCATAGGGATTCTTCGTCAGTCATTCCCTTTCTTGACATGATTGCATATGCAAAAGTTGTATGTACAATGCATTGTATGATGATCGTCATCCAATCGCAGGGGCGTGCCAAGCTGAAGCGACGCCAGCCCAATCGTATGCCCTCGAAGATAAATTTTCGAATTGGACGGGGCGGCGTCGTAACCGTATCGCCTCGCCAGGTAATCACCGTGGCCGGATGAGTAACATGATTCAATGGATAACTGAATGATGCAAAAGCAATCTTCGTTGGCGGTCGGTGATGAAGCCCTGGGAACCCAGAAAGAGTTCAGCGGCGAATTGCTATTTTTGCTTGCCGGCTTGGCAGCGCTTGGAGCGCTCGCCACCAACATCATCCTGCCGGCCTTTCCCGACATGGCCGTCGACCTCGGTACCTCGGTGATAGATCTGAGCGCCACGCTCAGCAGCTTCTTTGTCGCATTCGCCTTGGGTCAACTCTTCGTAGGCCCACTGTCAGACCGGTTCGGCCGCAAGTGGTTGGTGTTGTTCGGCCTCGCCGCGTTCATCATGGGAAGCGCAATATGCGCGTTTGCCGATACCTTGCATCAGCTCATCGGCGGGCGAATTGTCCAGGCGCTCGGAGTCTGCGCGACTTCGGTTTTGTCGCGTGCCATTGCGCGCGACTTGTTTGATGGTGAAGCCCTCGCGCGCATGCTCTCGCTGATCATGGTGGCGATGGCGGCCGCTCCAGGCTTCTCGCCGCTGCTGGGTGGCGCATTCAATAGTTGGCTAGGCTGGCGGTCAACGTTCGGATTCGTGGGTGTGCTGGCCGTCTTGCTGGCTGTTCACTACACCGCCACGTTGGGAGAGACGCATAGAGCAGACAAACGGTCAGCCATTTCTTTCTCGGCAATACTGGGAACCTATCAGCAGCTCCTGACCGATCGGCGATTCATCGCACCCGCTCTTGCCGTGAGTCTCGTTATAGGTGCGTTGTACACCTTTTTCTCGTTAGCTCCGGCGATCCTGATGACCGGATTCCACTTTTCGCCGTTTGGGCTGGGAATCTTCTTCGCATCGACCGTTTTCGTCGTGTTTGGCGCTGGCCTTTCGGCGCCTCGCTTGGCGCGCCGATTGGGGCAGGCGCGAGCGGCTCGGGTCGGTATCGTCCTGGCGCTGGCGGGAAGCATTGCACTGCTGCTCGGCGAAGAAAATTTCGTATTCTTTTCTGCAGCGCTGACGATATTTCTGTTGGGAATGGGACTGGTCAATCCGCTGGGCACAACCATCGCACTACAGCCCTTCGGGCGGCAGGCAGGCGCTGCATCAGCGTTGCTCGGCTTCTTGCAGATGGGTTGTGCGGCCTTGGCTATCAGCGTTGCCGCAGTTCTGCCTATTCCCGTCTATACGTCGCTCGGCATTATCCTGACAGGCAGCCTTACGCTGTCCTTCCTCGCTTTCCTTGCGCTGCGCTGAGATTGTGCCGCCCAGGGCGATATCAAAAGTTACCAAACCATACAAAATTCACAATGGCCAGATCGAGAGGCTTACCGTCTTACCGGCTTTTCATATAATCGCCAAAACACTCCGGCGCGCAATCGCGGCGGCAACTAGATCTGGAGACGGCATGGATACGGTAAGTGAAGTAGGCGCCAGCGTGCGCGAACAGGTCAGCGCAACGGAATGGCAGGTTCGCAAGGACTTGGCTGCGCTTTATCGCTTGGTGGCGCTGTTTGGCTGGGACGACCTGATCTTCACGCATATCACGGCCAAGGTGCCGGGCACCGAGCACTTCCTGATCAATCCTTACGGCATGATGTTCGACGAGATCACGGCGTCCAGCCTGGTCAAGATCGATCTGAACGGACGCAAGGTCATGGCGTCCGAATACGACATCAATCCAGCCGGTTTCACCATCCACAGCTGCATCCATGCAGCCCGCAAGGACGCCATGTGCGTGCTGCACACGCACTCCATCAATGGGGTGGCGGTATCGGCGCAGAAAGAGGGCCTGTTGCCGGTGTCGCAGTTTGCCTTCATTGTGCTGCGCTCGCTCGGCTATCACGATTACGAAGGCTTGGCGCTCAACGCCGAGGAGCAGCCGCGCCTGGTGCGGGATTTGGGCAGCAACAACTACCTCATCCTGCGCAACCATGGCTTGCTGACCGTGGGACAAAGCATGGCCGAGGCGTTCCAGGCCATGCATCGCCTGGAAGCCGCTTGCATGGTGCAGGTGCGGGCCCAGGCGGGCGGCGAGTTGAGTTTCATTCCTCCCGAGGTCCTGGCGCGCGCGGCAGTGGAGTCCCCGGCCGATCGGGCGCACAAGGCTGCGCTGGCCTGGCCGGGATTGCTGCGCCGGCTAGAGCGGCGTAACCCGGGCTACGCGCAATAGGCCTGGCTCATGGCTTCGTGCTCGAGTGCTGCTTACGGAACGCCGCCTCTCCAGCGTCTGATACCTCGACCCACTTCTTGTCGGGCGCCGCGTCTGCCACGTAGCTATCGTGCCAGTTCCACCATTTGTAGGTCGGGGTCTGGGGATAGCCCTCAGGCGAGTCCTCCCAGACCTCCTGCCGGCCCAGCGGGGTGATGTCGAGGTAGTTCCAAGTGTTCCCCATCTGCTCATCGCCTCGGTTGTTGAGAAAGTAGGTGCGGAACACGTTGTCGTTATCGCGGTAGAACACGTTCGTGCCGTGCCACTCTTCGACGCCGAAGTCGGCGTCGAAGCTGTCGGTAAGGGTGAACCACGGTATTTCCCAGCCCATCCGCGCCTTCAGCCGCGCGATGTCCGCCTGCGGCGCACGCGAGACGAAGACGAGGGTGGTGTCACGAGCGTTCAGATGGGCAACATGGGCAACCTGGTCGGCCACCATGGAACAGCCCCGGCAGGCGTGCTCGGGCCAGCCGAACACCCCCGGCTCGAAAAAGGCGCGGTAGACAATCAGCTGACGCCGACCGTCGAACAGCTCGAGCAGGCTGACCTTGCCCGCAGGCCCTTCGAACGCATATGTTGTTTCAACGGCCATCCACGGCATTCTCCGGCGTTCGGCGGCCAAGGCGTCGCGGGCGCGCGTCTGGGCTTTTTCCTTCACGAGCAACTGCTCGCGGGCCGCCTCCCACGCCCGTGGCGACACGACCGGTGGTGTATGCATGGCAGGTTGTCCATCTTGGCGTCCATTCTCGGCTGAGGTAGTCATGGCTTTTTTTGAAACCTCCTGATTTTGGTGAGTTCCCGCGCCTCGTGGTTGAAGCGCGCTTGCATTCGTGGCTTATCGTCCGTAATTGGCTACGAAATAGTTTTGCACCGGAAATCGAACGATGGGGGCAACAAAGTGTGTCGGTATGCCGCTGGAATCGCCGATTCTCGGTCCGGCAACAAGGCGTCCAAGGAAGTCCCGGGCACTGACTGGGAAGGGGGGAGCAAGAGTCGGTTGGTACACCGGCTGGGCAGGGTGCGATACTCTGCCATCCGCCTTGGACTACTCATGAACAGCTTGCAATGCAGTCGTATAAACATCGTTGGTGCGCCCGGATCCGGCTGCACCACGCTGGGCCAAGCGCTATCGGTGCAGCTCGGCATCCGCTTTGTGGATGCCGATAGCTTTTACTGGAAACCCACGACCCCGCCATTTACCGAAAAATACGATGTGCACATTCGGCTGAGCATGCTTCTTGCCGAACTTTCGGTATCCGAGGCGTCGGTGCTCGCCGGTTCGGTGTGCGGCTGGGGGCCGGAACTCGAAGACTCCTTCGACCTGGTGGTCTTTCTTTCACTGCCGACGCAGTTGCGGCTGCAGCGCATCGAAGTACGGGAAACGACCTTGTTCGGCGGCGCCAATCCCGACTTCCTTGCCTGGGCCGCTCAGTATGAAGAGGGCAGGCTGCCCGGCCGCAGCCGTGCACGTCACGAAGCTTGGTTGCAAAGCCGCCGCTGCCCGGTGCTAAGGCTGGAGGGCGATCAAACCATTCAGGACCGCGTTGAGCAGGTCATCAAGTTTGCTGTGCAGCCGCGTTGATTCTCTCGGAACGGTGAAGATGAACCTTGAGCCGCAGTCGTTCGAGCCAAGGGAATTCCTTCTGTATTGACGAGTTTGTACACTGTCAGCTACCGAACACCCCCAGTTCAAGCTGGTGGCTATACCCGATCCAGACGGCGCGATCGCGATGATCCCTAAGCGCGTCACCGGTGTTGGGATGCAGGAAAATATCCAGCTCGCCATGATTGAGCGTCAGCCAGGTCACGATTTGCGCGAAATGGTCGGGCTTGAACGCGATCTGGTAGCTCCAAAGCGGGTGGGGGCCGACGGGGCGCTCATGAAAGCGTCCCATATCGATCAGGTCGCCAAGCCGGGCGACGATCAGATCGCGTAGCGCGGATGCGGCATCGCGGCTGGATGCATCGAAGTACACATGGGCATGCCAACTGGTGACAGCCGAGACGTCTGTATAGCTCATCATTTGCTCTTTCCTGTTCTGGCGTGCAAACCATACGGTTAATAAGGGTTGCTCTATAGGGTGGTTGCGAGGCCAGGCATGGGGTCGTCAACCGCCGGCACGCTTGGCGCTGTGGCCATGTTTTTTAAGCGCTTCAATGACCCGCTCGCAATGGTCGCCCTGTATTTCGATGACACCGTCCTTGACGGTGCCGCCAGAGCCGCAAGCGGTACGCAGTTGCTTACCCAGCAGGCCCAGCGCCAGTGCATCCAATGCCAGCCCCTTGACCAGGGTCACGCTCTTGCCGCCACGGCCCTTGCTTTCGCGCGACACGCGTACCACGCCATTGCCTGTGATCCTGGCCGCCTGTTGGCAGAGGCACTGCGCGAGTGCTTGCCGGCATTCAGGGCACATGCGTCCCCCGTCGGTGGAGTAGACAAGGCCACCTCTTGAACTGTTTTTCATGATCCGCTTGCGAAAAATCCTAATCGTTTGATTTTATTACGGGTTTTGCTTGAGTTCGGTGGCAGTGGCGGATATTGCGCAGGTTCTCGAGCACAGGCGGTGGTAAGGTGAATGCCTCGCTTGGCCCAGACGGCGTGCCTCATGAACCTGCCTTTCTCGCTGCGTCGCATGATTTCCGGTACGCGTCGTGTGGTGCGCCACAAGATGCGCCAGGTCAGCCGTTTATCGCGCAAGGGCCTGCAAATGAGCTTGCTGTTGGGCGGCGCGGCCCTGGTGGCTTTGATGTCGCTGGGTTTTACCTATCTGGCTGACAAGGCCCTGGCGTGGAATCGCCTGTGGGTCAGCCACTATGGCTGGCTGACGTTCGTGGTGCTGCCGTTCGGGCTGGCGGGCTTGCGCTGGCTGACCTTGCGCTATGCACCCTACGCCTCGGGTAGTGGCATTCCCCAGGTGATCGGGGCCTTGTCCTTGCCGCCTGGCGCCAGCCAGACCAGCCTGGTGTCGCTGGGCCAAACCTTGTGGAAGATCCCACTGGCGTTCTTCGCCATGTTGGCCGGCGCTTCCATTGGCCGCGAAGGCCCCTCGGTGCAGGTGGGGGCGGCGCTGATGCTGGCGTGGGGAGGTTTCTGGAAGCGATGGGGGGTTCCCTTGCGTGGCTTTCACCCCAACGAGCTGATCGCGGCAGGTGCCGCGGGTGGCCTGGCGGCGGCGTTCAACGCACCCTTGGCGGGCGTGATATTCGCCATCGAGGAACTCGGGCGCGGCACGGTGCTGCGCTGGCAAAGGCTGGTGCTCATCGGGGTGCTGGCCGCCGGTTTTCTGGTGGTGGCGGTAGCGGGCAACAATCCATACCTGGGTGTGTTTGGTGGTGCGGCACTGACGCAGCATATGGTGTTCTGGGTGGTGGTTTGCGGCGTGTTGAATGGCGCCTTGGGCGGTATTTTTGCCTGGCTGCTGGGCAAGGGCGCCGCTGGCGTCGGACCCCGGGCTTGGCGTGGCTGGATACAGAGGCATCCGCTGGGCACCGCTTTCCTCATGGGACTGGCAGTGGCACTGTTGGGGGCGATGACCGCCGGTGCGGTCTTCGGCACCGGTTATGGCGTGGCGGCTTCGTTGCTATCCGGGCAGGAAGCAGCTCCGCCCGGCTTCGGCCTGGCCAAGTTGGCCGCCACTGTGGCTTCCTACTGGGCCGGCATTCCGGGCGGCATCTTTACGCCGGCGCTGACTGCGGGGGCTGGAATAGGCCAGCAGATCTGGGAGCTGGCCGGCGAGGGCGTCGACCGGCGCGTGCTGGTGCTGATTTCGATGGCGGCCTTTCTGGCCGCGGCAACGCAGGCACCGTTGACGGCAAGCGTGATCGTCATGGAAATGACCGGCAGCCAGCCCATGCTGTTTTGGCTCTTGGTGGGGTCCCTGGTGGCGTCGATGGTGTCGCGCCAGTTTTGCCCGCGTCCCTTCTATCACTTGGCCGCCAGCCGGTTTCGCCGGCAGGCCATCGTCGACGCAGGGCGCGCAGCGAACCCGCCCGGTCTTGCCTAGGCGGGCCATTGCCTGGGTGGGGGCCTGGATCTACACTTTTCCTGAAGGCGCGACGGCGCTGTCGCCGGTCAAGCTATTGCCCGCCGCAAAGACGCTGCTTGGCCGATAAGCCCTGCTCGTGCGCTTCATGAATGAAGCGAGGGGTAAATCATGTTCGATACGCATCGTTTTATCCAGGACTGCATCGCTGCTGCTGTCGAAGGCCAGGGCGCCCTTCGGGAACTGGTGGCGCAAGCGGTTTCCGATAGCCCAGGCGTGATGGTTGGACTTGGCGAGCCGCAACATGCGGGCATTACTCCCTTATATCGGTCTGCTGGCCTGACTATCATCAACTTCGTCTGGGCGCCGTGCATGAACCTGATGCCGCACAATCACCAGATGTTTGCGGTCATCGGTATCTATTCGGGCAGAGAGGACAATATTTTCTGGCGCCGAACCAAGGCAAGCATCGAGACGACAGGCGCACTATCCCTGGGGGTCGGTGATGTTGCCGCGCTGGATCGCGACGCCATCCATTCCGTACTGAACCCGATAGGCAAGATGACATGCGCAATCCATGTCTATGGCGGGGATTTTTTTGCGCCAGATCAGCCGCGCAGTGAATGGGATCATGAGACATTGAGCGAGCGGCCTTGGGATGTCGACAGGGTCAAGTCCTTGTTTCGAGAAGCCGAGGCACGATTCAATGCGATAGAAAAGCACAGCTGACAAGCCATTGTGCCGCAAGCAGAACCGTGTTTTCCGGCGCCACAGCAGGGCTGATTGCCTGGTTGGCCTAGCCAGAGGCATCGCTGCCTATGCAGGGTCACAAACCATACATATCGAAACACTCGGTCGATTTACGCCCCCGGTTTCAGCGGACTACGATACTTTTGGATTCTTGAGTACTAGTTCAAAAGTATTAATCCCTGCTCGGTAATCTGTACGGGGGCGCAAATGCGATTTGCATTCGGCAAGATCAGGAGCAAAGCGGTAGCCGGCGTCGGTTCGGTGCTGGCCGTGTGCTCGGCTGGGCTTTATGGGGCTTTCGACGCACTGCCCAAGCCGCCGCCAGCACAATTCACGCCGGGTAGTCCGCTAGACGCCGGCCAATGGCGGGTCGTGCCTCGTAAAGCCTGGCTAGGAACCGGGAAAGTGTATGGCGTGCCGATCCGGGACGATCAGATGGCGCTGGTCCTGGAGGCCGATTTGATGAATCGCACTCAGGCCTCGAGCAACGATTATTCCGAGCTTTTCCAGCTTGATCCGCCTGCCGGTGCTGGGGTTGGCAAGCTGATGGTGGTGGCGACGCGTGATCCGCAGGCCGCGCCCTATTTGCATCCAGGCCTGAACGAGCGCGTGGCTTTTATCTGGGCCATGCCGAGGTCAGCGGCGCTGGCTTCGCCGCTGGTCCTGGGTGTCCAGGCCAAGACGTTCAAGCCTATTGATAATCTCTATGGCACACCCGGCTGGTATAACCCACGACGCATTGGCCGTGTGGCGCTACCGTTGGCTGCCCCGGTGCGGGGGCCGGCATGACAAGACGCCGGATTGCCAGCTTAGCCTTAATGAGCGCTGCTGCTGTGCTGCTGTTTTTCATGCAGCGGACCACTCCGCGCTACCTGGACCTGACCGGGCCGATACCGGTATATGGCACCATGCATGGTGCAGTGACGACCCGCTTGTTCGATATCAATGTCGACCGGGTGGTATTCGCCCGTCAACTCAGTTTCGACAGGTTCGGGCGCACTGAAATTCGCACAACGTCGGGGCTATGGGCGGTGGTGACGGTAAGCCTGGCCGCGCGCACGGCGTCGACCCGAGTCGGGGAAGCAAGCTGGGTGGGCCCCACAGGGTTGCGCTATCAGCATACCGATAGGTTGTCCCTGGCTCCTGGCCTGCCGCCGCATGCCATCGATCCGGGCTTGCCCAGGCAGGGGCAGTTCGTTTTCGAGATCCGCCCGGACCAGGCCGTGGGCGCCAGGTTGCTGGTCTCCACAGGGTTTTCGCCCCGCCTGGATTCCGAAGCGCGCGTCGCGCTCAATAATGTGCCGACCGGGCCTGGCGCAGTGCCCATCGTGTTGGATACGCTTGCTCTGGGCCGGCAGCCGCAGGAGGGCTCATGAACCCCGAGAACGAGCAGTCTTTGGATGCTGGTTTGGCTGGCACTATCGAGAAAACCTGGCGCCGCCGCTGTCTTTCGCTCTTGCTGGTTCTGTTGCCGTTGACGGCGTGCCTGACGATGTACGACAGCACGGCCCGATGGCTGGGCAGCCGGGATTTGTTCGCGCGCGAGGTGGCGGCGGGCAGCCATGTCAACTTTGGCGGTGCGCAGTGGCAACTGCGCAGGCTGTTGTTTGCGGATGCCTTTCCGGTCTCGGCGGATGTGCCGGCGCATGCCGTTCCAGTGATTGCCGAGTTTTCGGTAGTGGTGCAGGACACCAGGCTGCAAGAGCTTTGGCAGCCTTGCCGCATATTCCTGGAAGATGATCAGGGGCGGCATTGGGCTCCTACTTCGTTGCCGGCGCTGCGTTTGCCGGCAGCCGAGGCGGGTAATTGCATCTCTGGCGCAGTGTCTGGCGCGGCCAAGGGAAGTGCGTTGCGGATTCGCGAAGTTTTCCTGATTCCACGCGATGCAGCCGCAGCCGTGCAGGTAACGGTAGGGCTGGGCAGCGAGAGTCCGCGCTACTTGCGCTTCGAGCGGCCCAACAGCTAGGCTGGCGCCATTGCCAGCGGCTGTGCCGAGCGCTTGGGCAAGGCAAACGCGGTTTCAAGCACTGCCGCAAGAAAGCAGATGCGCAGGGGTTCGATCAGGATTCCGGTGGATGAGTCCCGGAACGGGCTGCCAAACAGCAGTGTGACGGCTTGCGCGAGGGGCTGCCAGGTTTCCAGGTCGTGAGGGCCGATCAGGCGGCTCGTGCCTAGCCACAGCCAGGCACCGCCCCAGTCTATCAGGCGATAGCCGACGATGAGGGTCACAAGCAGAAAAACGCCGGAATGCAGGGTCAGGCGCACGCCATTGGCCACCGGCAGATAGCGCGAGCGATAGCCGCCAATGAAATGTTCCACGAAGTCGCGCAGGAACCGGGGAATGGCTTTATAGCGTGCGCCCAAGCGTTCCACGTGCCGGTGCACCTGCATGATGTCGCGGCTGTCGCGTGCGTCGTAGCCGTAGACCAGCGCCGCCATGACCAGCCAGACCACTGGGAGCAAGGCATAGAAAAAGAGGTTCAGCAAGGTGGTGCCGGCCGATATCGAGCTGATTTCTACGGGCACCAAGGCAGCCGACCAGGCCGACGAGATGGGCGCCGTCAGAGCGTCCCAGAATCCCCGCAGAACGCCCCAGGCGTTGCGGCTGGCGAGCCAGGCCCAGGCGTCGCCTTGCCACTTGCTGATGACATAGATACCGATCAGTATCCAGTTGGTCTCGCAAATCACGACCACCATCTGCCAGGCCGGCACCTGTGTTTTTTCCCGCATACGCTTGGCGACCTTGCGAACCAACCAGGACAGCGCGACCGACACCAGAAGCCACCGCGAGTCCAGGACATCAAGCACATTGCCGTGGCTGCCGAAAGGGTCCAGGTCGAGCGCGGCACGCGAGTATTGCCTGACGGTGTCGCCCAGAAAGCCCCAGGCCGCGTAGTAGGCGAAAAAAGGCAGCAGGGCCACTGTGACTGCCGAGACCAATCGGCCCGAAGGCTTTTGGTGCTGCGTAGGCTGCTTGGCATGTTGGGCCGCAGCCTGGGCCTTGCCCAGGGCTGGCAGCCCTGGCAGCAGGGTCTGGAGCATCATCACAGTGATAATCAGGTGTGCCAGCGCCACCAGTGTCAGCACGGCCAGACCAGCCAGATGGTTGGCGAATCCGATACGCACGGCCGCCTGCAGCAGCAGTTCGTTGGCCAGTACGCCCACCAGCACCAGCGTCATGAGTTGCGGCCAGAAGCGCCACCAGAGTCGACCTGTCAGCGTGAAGGGGGCAAGCATGTTGGTGGACATCGGTTCTCCTTCAACTGCCATCGATCCTGGTCTCGACAGTTGCGTGGCAGCGCTGCGGCGTCAGCGCAGGGTGCGGCAGGGCTTCAGCATGAGCCGGCATCGTTTGTGCGGCTCTTGTTCATGCCGTGGTCGGTGCCGGCGCGCCGGCTTGTTCCGACAGGATGTGTTGCACGGTGCGCAGCGCCACGGCCAGGCCGTTTTCGGTGGAGTTGCAGGTGGATGAGGTGGGCAGCACCCCGGTGCTGGCGAAGTAGAGGTTCTCGTGGTCGTGTGCGCGTGCCCAGCGATCGCAGATCGAGGTCTTGGGGTCGTTGCCCATGCTCAGCGTGCCGCAGATATGCTGGTTGTTGGCAAACTCGCCCTCTTTGCTGAACCGCAGGTTGGTGCCGCCCATCAGTTCGGCGATGCGTTTGAAGTCTGCCTGCGAGCGCAGATGCCCCTTGCGGGTGTACTCGTCAATAGCGTAGTGGGCCCGCGGCTTGGGAATGCCCATGGCATCCTTCTGGTCGGCCAGCGTGATCCGGTTCTCGGGCAGCGGCAGGACTTCCAACACGTTCTTCACATTCATCTCGCGCGCGACGCTATGGCGCAGGCGCTTGGCGAATTCCACGCCATAGACCCCTTCGCTGATCAGGGAGCGGGTGCTTCCATCGACCCGCGAAATATTGGTGAAGTCCAGCCGATAGGGGGCATGTTCCGCGCGGAAGGCGCCATCGCGCATGATGTTGATCGAACTGGGACTTTGCGGGCCGCGCCCAAGCCAAACGTCTTCATCGGCATCGAAGGTAAGTGAGGTGCTGGGGTGATCCATCAGGTGGCGGCCGACCATGTCCGTGCTGTTGGCCAGGCCGCGCGGAAACTTGTCGCTGCTCGACAGCAACAGCAGCCGGGGGCTTTCGATGCCATTGGCCGCCACGATGAAGGTCTTGCCTGTGACACGATGGGATTGTTTGTCGGGGTCGTAATACAACGCAGCGCTGACGCGGCCTTGCGCGTCGTGCTCGAGCTTGTAGACGTTTGCGTTGGGGATCAACCTGACCCCGGCGGCTTCGGCTGCGGCCGCGGAGATCCCGCCATGGTATTGGGCGTCGATGGGGCAGATGGGCTGGCAGCTGTTGTTGCCGCAACAGGCCGGCCGGCCATCGTAGCTGCGGCTATTGCGCGCCGTGGTGTTGCTGACGACTTCATAGGTTGGCGCAAGCCGTTCGCGCAGGCGGCGCATGGCCCAAGGTTCGGTGACCGGTTCCATGGGAAACGGCTTGCTGCGTGGCGAACCGGTGTTGGGGGCACCGGAAACGCCCATCAGCTCTTCGGCTTCCTGATAAAAGGGTTCCAGCTCGTCATAGGTAAATGGCCAGTCGACGCCGACGCCATACAGGCTGTGTATCTTGAAGTCATTGGGCACATTGCGCCAGGCGTGGGCTGCCCAATGCCAACTGGTGCCGCCCACCTGGCGGATGTATTCGGCCAGATAGGGGTAGGGGCCTGCCTGCACCAGGTAGCCGTTGTCTTGCGGTTGATAGATGGGGTGCGGCGCCCAGGGCGCGGGCGGATAGGGTGACATCCAATCGCTGCGGCGCGGTGAATTGCGAAAGCGGGCAACGAGTTCGCCACGACTCACGCGTGGGCCAGCTTCCAGGATCAGCACGGAGGCACCGGCCAGGGCCAGTTTGCGGGCAGCCAGCGAACCGATGATGCCAGAGCCGATCACGACAAAATCGGCGGAGATTGAATCAGCCATCCAGCGCTCCTCAAGTCGGTTTGGTTGCCCAACTGCCGTAGACGCCATAGCAGTAGGTGGGTGGTCTCAAAACGTCTGAAACGATTTGCGCATTCAGGGCCGTTTCATATGCCAGCGCGCGCGCCGTATCGGCATTGCCGACTATGCCCAGGAACCAGGCGGTGGCAATTTTGCGCGGCAGCGGTGCCAGCGGCGATTGCTCGTCATCGAGGACCTGCTGCAGTTGCAGTGGATCGAGCTGGCGATCGTTGATCAGCTTGAGCAGGGCAGTGGCCGCCGCGGGAAACACCGGGTCGTCGGCCTGCAAGGCACTGAACAAGCGTTCGGCCAGACCAGCATCCAGCGCTGTTTGCCCCGCAATCATGGCGGACAGGGCAAGAAAGGCGCCACGCTCGGGATCGGCAACAGGCTGAGCCAGCGCCCACGGAATATGCCTTGCGGTATAGGCCGAGAGCAAACCGGCCAGTGTCAGGCGCCGTAGCCGATCGGGCGGTTCATCATGTGGCCTGGGCTGTTGGTGGTTCTTCATGATGGTCTTGCCTCCCTAGTGTGCCTAGGTGCGCGACGATTTGCGGCGGCGCCATGTCCAGAAAAAAAGAATCAGGCCAAGCAGGATGATGAATCCCGCAGCGATTCCCGCGCGGGCAAGAACCACCAGCTTGGATGGCTCGCCGCCGGCCCGCAATGACTTGACCTGCTCGGCGGAGACCTTGACCTGGGGGTTGCCATAAGTCTGGGTCAGGTAGGTGGCAAGCGTGGCGACCTGGGTGTCGGACAGCGTTTCGGCAAAGCCGGGCATGCGAAGTTCGGCGGGTTCCAGCTGGCGATGTACGCCTTCCAGAATCACCATGACCAGATTGTTGGGGTTGCTGCGTCCGAGCGCGGCATTGTGAAATAGCGGTGGCAAGCCGCCGTCAGCGCTACCCTGGCCCTGAGCCTGGTGGCAGGTAGCGCAATGGGCGTCGTAGAGCTGCGGACCCGTCATCAGGTTCAAGTCGGCTGGCAAGGGTACGCCCCGTATGCTTTTGAAGTCGTCGGCTGGCGCGCCCCAGGCGTAGGCCGGGCGCGTGTCCGCGTCATCATGCATGGCGGGTACGCTTTTCAGGTAGACCGCGATGGCGCGCAGGTCGTCCTCGGTAAGGTGGCGCAGGCTGTGGTCGATGGCTTCGGCCATGGGGCCGCCTGCCTGCGCTTTGTTGGCGGCATGCCCTGTGCGCAGGTAGCGGGTGATTTCCTCTGTACTCCAGCCGCCTATGCCGCTATTGGGATCGGGCGAAATGTTCGGCGCGTGCCAGGTGCCGACTTCGCCACCGGCGAATTCGCGCGATATGTCTTCGGCCATCATGAAGTTGCGCGGTGTGTGGCAGGTGCTGCAATGCGCCAGGCCGCGGGTCAGGTAGGCGCCGCGATTCCATTCCTCGCTTTTGCTGGCGTCGGCCTGGAAGGGTTTTTCGGTCAGGAACAGCAGGTTCCAGGCGGCCATCGATTGGCGGATATTGAAGGGCAGCGGCAGGCTCGTCGCGGGTGGCGCTTCATCGACCGGGGTGACGCCATGCATGAAGTAGGCGTAAAGCGCGGCCATGTCCTCGTCGGTAATGACGGCGTACGAGGTATAGGGCATGGCCGGATACAGGCGTTCGCCGTCGGCGCGTATGCCTCGGCGCATGGCATCGCTGAACTGGGCCAGCGTGTAGTTGCCGATGCCATGCGTCTTGGACGGCGTGATGTTGGTGGAAATGATGGAGCCTATGGGGGTAGGCAAACCCAGTCCACCCGCATAGGGCTTGCCACCGGTTACCGAGTGGCAGGCCACGCAATCGCCCGCGGTTGCCAGGTACTGGCCTCGCTTGATCAGTTCGGTGTCGTTGGGATCTGCGGCGGCTGCGGCAAAACTTGCCAGGACCATGGCAATCGCGCCAATGGCATTGAGCATACATGCAGCAGGCTTCATCGCAGCACCTTCCGATCGCAGGCCCGGCACCGATACGCACTCTGCTTTCCGAGCGGGACAGCGAGTTGCACATGGGGGCTGGCGCCATAGTGAATTGCGCTCTGAGCCGTCACCGCAGCTGGCTTGCGGCGCCAAGGCCGCTTGCATCTATCGGTGGCAAGCTGCTACGAGCATACGGGATGACTTTCGCAAAAACAAGAAGAGGTGTGGGCTGTTTCCCACATCTTCCGACGCGTTGATCGTGGCGGTTTGCTAGCTGGCGTGAATGACCCGGCGGCAGGTTTCGGCATACGTTGCCGTTGCGATGGGCCGGGCGCCGCATTGCGGTTTTGTCAGGAATTGTGAGTGTCTGTGTTGACTTCACCCATGATGCCAGCGGGGTCCTGTTCCCCGTTACACCCTTTCGTTGCGCTGCGAATAGCCGCTGCTATATTGAAATGATCTGTATGTGCAAGGAGCGCAGCATGCGCAAGGCCATGAGGTTTGCAGCCCTGCTGATATTGGCGGCTTCACTGTCCGGCTGCTGGTGGGGGCCATACGACGGTCACGACGGTTACCACGGGTATGGCGATTGGGGCGATAGTGGCTATGGATATTACGGGGGTGACGGCGGCAGGCATCGGCATGGCGACGGCGATGGGTATCACCGTGGTGACGGCGACAGAGGGCATCAAGGTGACGGACGAGGCCAGAGGGATATGACCGAAGGGGGGCGCTACGGAGGCTAGATGCCGTGGTGCGGTATGCTTTGCGGCCACGAGAACCGTTATCCGCACCGCAAGCCATGAATCATTTTCCGTTCGATGCCGTCCTCTTCGATTGCGACGGCGTCCTTGTCGACTCAGAACCCATCACCAGCGGCGTGTTGGCAGAAATGCTGGGCGAGCTTGGCTGGCAGGTCAGCCTTGAAGAAACGATGCGCATCTTCACCGGCAAGGCAGTGAAGGATGAGGCCGCGCTGATCGAGGATCGCACTGGCGTTGCCATCACTCCCCAATGGCTGGCGCAGTTCTGGGCGCGACGCAATGTGGCGCTTGAGCGCGAGTTGGGCGAGATTCCCGGCGCACCCTTGGCTGTGCGCTCGCTGCACCAGGCACTGGGCGGCCGCATTGCGGTTGCTTCAGGTGCCGACCGCGGCAAAGTAGAAATGCAGTTGGCCAAGGTGGGCATTCTCGAGTACTTCGACGGCATGATTTTCAGTGGCCATGAAACGCCGCGCAGCAAGCCCTATCCCGATGTGTATCTGGCCGCGGCCCAGGCCTTGGGGGTGGATCCAAGGTGTTGCGCTGTTGTAGAGGATACGGTTACGGGTGCCGTCGCTGGCGTGGCAGCAGGCGCCACGGTGTTTGGCTACAGCCCCGGCGAACCTGGGCACAGTGGCGCCCAGGCATTGCGTGAAGCTGGCGTGGCCCACGTGTTCAACGACATGAACGATTTGCATGCATTGCTTGCCAGCTGGTCTGGCGCGCAGGCTTGATCCCTAGCGTTCAAGCCTGACTTCGAAATAGGCCTCGGGCGATTCGCCTAGCCCGTTGAAACCTTCTTGCCTGGCCTTCATGCTGGCCTTTTGCCAGCGTTTGGCCAGTTCTATTTCTTCGGTACTCAGTTCGTCTTCCGATGAATCTTCGGCTGTGGACCACGCCTTGTAGGCGGGCGCGATTTCCTCAACCCCGCCCAAGGCGCGTTCCAGGGTGCGACTGAAACGGCGCTCGGCCTGCAGGCGCAGATCGTCCGGGATCTCGGGGAAGTCTTCCAGGGTAACGGTATAGGACATGGTAATTCCGGGCTGTAGTTAACTGTATGTTTATACAGTAATGCGCCGGTATTGAGCAATTATTATTGATCGTCTTGCGTGACTTTGCCGCAAGAAGCCCCCCAAGTCTTGCCACACGCTGGTTCTTGAACAGGCTGTGTTTTGGTGCTCATAGCCTGGGTCGGAGGCGTTGGGCATCCCAAGGCGTGTGCCCAGGGATGCCCACTCTTTACTGCAGCCCGGGATGGCGCACCGGTTTACTGTTTGTACTGAGCCTTGGCATTTGTAATGCACATGTCTTTCGCGTCACCTGACATGGCATCGCACTTTTCCTTGGCAACCTTATAGTCCGCGTCGCGCTTGTCCTCGGCCGCTTCCTTGTTGGCCTCAGCCTTTTTCTCTGCGGCCTTGGCGTCAGCCTTTGCCGAATCGCGATCGGCTTTGGCCTTTTGCTGGCAAACATCCTTTTCATTGCCCGACATGGCGTCGCAACGCTGTTTATCGGCGTCGTAGCGCTGATCGATCTGATCCTCTGTCATGACCGTTCCAGATGCGGCTGGCATGGTCTGAGCGTGGGCTTGGAACCCGATAGCGCATAAAAACAGGATGGCGGCGGGGTAGAAGGTCTTGGCAAATGTCATGGAGTGCTCCTTATCGTTAAGATAGTGCACGAGTTTGGCTGCGCACCGTTTCAACTTCGCAAGGGTCATGCCTACGAGGACTGGCGTCAGGGCTAGAAGTTGTCGACGACAGGCCATGCAGCTAGCTCCAGACTGCTGTAGATCATGAAAAAGCCGCCCGAAGGCGGCTCTGAGTCGATGCATGAGTTCTATTCGGCCGCCTTGGCTTTGTTGTATTCCGAAAGGTAGGCGCTCGCCAGCGACTTTTTCTGTTTCTCACTGAGCAGTTTTCCGGCCATCTGGAAGAACTTCTGTTCCTCTTCCTTCAGATGGTGCAGAACCGTGTCGGCCAAGCTTTTGGCATGCACCAGCCAGGCTGGGCTTGAAAGATCCGTGCCCTCGATTTTCTCGACCAGTTCGTCCATCTCGTGGTGTTCCGCAATGGCGTGGCGCGATAGATCGACTCCTGCATCGTCGCTCATCAAAGGGATGTAGAAATGCCGTTCTTCGGCGACGGCATGTGCCGACAACTCACCCTTGAGCTTTGCGAATAGCTCGCGGCGCTCTGAAGTATCTCCGCTGGTTTGCGTAACTTGCTCAACCAGCTCGCGTTGGATTTCGTGGCTTTCTCGCAGCGCTTCGAAAATATTCATTTTTTTCCTTTATCCGCTGAACATCCGCCTTGACGATACCCGGTAAAGAGGGAAAGTGCCTGTCTGAAAGTAACCCAACAGCTTGACGCATGGGCGGGATGGGCCCAGTGCCTGCGGCCGCTCCTGGCCCCATCCCGCCCATACCCCGTCAACTGTTCATCAATCCAGGGTCAGATTGATGTCGCGCACCATCGCTTCCCAGCTCTTGCCTTCGCGTTGCATGATGGCCGCCGTTTCGTCGGGAGTGGTTCCACCGGGCCGCAGGTTGAGGATTTCCAGTGTGTTTTGCATGTCTGGCGTACGGATGATGCGATTCAATTCGGCAGACAGCTTTTGCACGATGGGCTCGGGGGTCTTGGCCGGTGCCAGGAAGCCAAACCAGCCGTTGGACTCGAAGCCCTCGTAGCCTAGCTCCTTCATCTGGGGGGCGTCCGGGGCTATCGCGACCCTGGCGTTGCCGTCCACAGCCAGAACCCGGGCCTTGCCGCCCTTGATGTGCGCAGCCGATGTGGACACATCAGCAAGGCCCACCGTGACGTGGCCACCCAGTATGTCCGCAATCAATGGCGCCGCGCCCTTGTAGGGGACATGCACCATCTCGATCCCCGTCTGGCGCTTGAATCGTTCGGCATGCAGGTGCGACGAACTGCCTGATCCGTAGGACCCGTAACTGACCTTGTTCGGATCATTCTTGGCCAGGGCGATCAGATCGTCCAGCGTCTTCAACGGGGAGTCCGTTGGCACCAGCCAAAGGTTGGAGTTGTAGGCAACAACGGTAAGCGGACGGAAATCGGTGTAGATGTCATAGGGAAGGTTTTTGTACAGCACTGGCGCCTGGAGAAAGGACGTAATGCCCAGTACGATGGTGTAGCCGTCGGGCTCGGCGCGCGCCACCGCCGCCATACCCACCTGGCCGCTTGCGCCGGCAATGTTTTCCACAATGACGGGCTGCCCCCATTGCTCTGACATATTCTTGCCCACCAGGCGTGCCAGCGTGTCGGTTCCGCCGCCTGCCGGGAAAGGCACGACCAGCCTGATGGGTCTTGAGGGAAAGGTATCCGCGGTTGCGCCTGCAGCCATGGCGATGGCCGGAAGCCCGCAGGCAAGAAGTGCGGCTGCGCGCAGCATCAACGTACGACGAAATGAACTCTTGATATCCGACATGGGGTGTCTCCTTTTATGGTCTATGAATGCATGACGGCTTGATGGGTGCCATCACGATGATTTCTTTGCCTGATGCCGCTGAGCTTGCCCGGATCGACACTTACGCTTGGCAATACGGATGACGACATATCCGATAGCTTCGGTGGGGTGCGATCAGGCGCTGCGCAAGGCACGCGCTCAGTTTCCTCTGGTGCGTTTTCTAACGAACGCAATGCCACGAAGGCTATAGGAGTGGAGGAGGGGCGTCTATGACATAAACGCCGAAAAAAATTGGCCTAAATGTTCATTTTCAGCGTAAAAATGGCGTTTTTTAGAATGAAATTGAACGAACTGGCACAATTTTTAGGCGAGACGCGGCCCCTGGCTGATGTTCAGTCTTCGTATGGAGCCAATAGCGGAATGTTGCATGCGGCTGAGTGGCTTTATTGATATGCGTCGCAGGCAAGGCTGCAAAGGCCGACGTGCATTGATCATCGAGAGGGCCAGGACACACACTCGGGCCTGACCTTTTGCCGTTGCCAATAAACCTTGACGGCGTACTGAGGGCCGCCCGACTGCTTATCTTTCTGGGGGCGTCGCACCATTGGTGGGGTCGCCTTCCGAGAGCATCTGCGCCAGGATGCTTCGCTCTTTCATGCCCGGCGAAACCCCCCTGACTTCTGCTTCCAGCACGAGCGCGCCCTCGTCGTTGGTCATTGTGATGGCAGCTGTGGCTCGGCCTTGATCATCCATTTCCTTGATGACCCACTGGCAGGTAATAGTGTCGCCGGCATAGACCGGTTTCTTGAAGCGTAAATCCATACCGGATGCCAGCCAGCCGATCTGCCCCCCGATTTCCGTAAGCAGGCTGGCCGTCAGCAGGCCATGGGAAATGGGGCTTTTGAAGTTTCGGGCCTGGGCGTAGCGAGCATCGAAATGGACGGGGTTGTAGTCGCGGGATATTTTGGCGAAGACTTGGATGTCTTCCTCGGAAAAGCGGCGGGAGACCGTGAAGCTATCCCCCACCTGCAGTCCGTTTGCGGCGCGCTGTCTGAAGCCGATCACCTGGAGCGTCCTTGGTTTTCGTTTCTGTTTTGGGTTGCACGGGCGATGCTGGTTTGCTTGGCGACTTACTCTCGTGGATGTAGGTGATCCAGCGTCTGTAGGGCGAGGGCAGAGTGAGCATAGGCGCCGCCAGCGCGCATTTCCGCCGCGACCCAGATCGCTTCCATGATCTGGGCCTCGGTCGCCCCGGCGTGCGCCGCTGCTTCCGTATGGCCCTTGATGCAATAGGGGCACTGGGTGACGTGTGCCACAGCCACGGCGATCAACTGCTTGGTCTGGGTGTCCAGGGCGCCGGGCGCGAAGACCGCCTTGCTAAAGGCCTTGAAGGCGGCCAGCGGCCCGGGGGCGAGTTCGGCGCGCTTGCGGGCGATTTCCGGGGTGGGGCTGGGATACATCGCTTGGTCCATGAGAGGCTCCTGTCGGGATGTTCGTGTTGCCCATCATAGAACCATCTTGCGCAAGCACGAAGCCATGCGTCAGGCCGCATCTGCGGCCGAGCGGCCAGGTATCCGATAGATGATCGACTCGTACTTGGGTGTCACGCGTTTTTCGATGACCGCCCCGCCAAGCGACTCGGCGATGCGGCGGCTGGCACGGTTTTCCACCGCCACCGGGTATAGGAAGCTTTGAGCGCCTATAGCCTGGCTTGCCCACCGCGCGACCCGTTCCACCGCTTCGCGGCCAAAACCTTCGCCATGGCGATCCTCGCGGATCCAGATTCCCAGTTCGGGGTTTGCGGTGCGTGCGTGGTGCAGTCCGGCCAATCCAAGGAATTGCCTGTCACTGCACTGACGTACCGCAAAAACGAAATCGGAGCCGTCGTCTATGGCCGGCAGCCAAGCGCGCCAGATGTGATCGAAATCCGTTCGGGTAGCCGGTGGCTCCCACGACATGAAATGGGTCAGGGTGGGGGTTATGCAGGCAAACGCCGAGTCCGCATCGCCGCTTGCGAACGGTTTGATAGAAAGTCGACGAGATTCAATATGGATTTTGTCCATGTGCAACGACATCCGTGTGGCTTCTCGGGTTTGTTGGGGTCAGGGGCTGCCGACTGGATTTCACCAGGTTCGTCGAGCTGGCCTTGAAGAGCCGACCAGTTTTCCAGCTTCCAGCTGCCAGGCGGCGTGCCGGTGCGGTGCTGGAGGCCAAGCCGGCCGGGCTCGTTGTAGACAGGCGTTGGCCAGCTGCCTTTAGCTGCATCTTACAGCTGACGCAGCGCCTCATACCTTGGGGTCAAGTACCCTTGTGCTCGGGTCCAGACGACTACGCCATGAACGTCTATGACGCGAAGCGTGGTGGGGTTATCTTTGATGCAACTATCAAGGGTTGCTTCGGGAATGAGCACGCGATAGAAACCTTCCGGCTTGAAAAAAAGAAAGCGAGACTCCTTGCTTACCTGGCTTTCTTCTCTGCTCATTACCGAGTTCTCCGATTTGGTGCCGCGACAGCGAGCTGGTTTTGAAGGTCAGAGGCAAATTCGACCCAAGGCGCCCCATCGTTTCGCGATGAAACGGCGTGAGCATCGCTCTAAGAACCGTAGCTTGAAGATGCTCTACTTCGCCCGCACGTGACACGAAGGGAAATAGAGATCGTTCGCCGGAAAATCGTTACCCGGCGCATTTCGAACAACTTATGAATATATGCCAGCGGACCCACTGAGGGCATTAGCCATAAGCATGCAGACTGTGTAGGTCCTTTTTTCCTTTTTGTACCAACAAATGTAGTCAGTTGGGCTGGTGCCGGCGCTGCATTGAGGATGACTACGCCGCGGCCGGGGCACGAGCGGCAGGCCCCGGTAAGGTGTCCTGCGTACCCTGGAGAGGGTGGTGGATGGAGTGCGTGTACTGAGCGGCAACATGGCTCTGTACCGCTGCGTAAAAGTGCGACATCAAGCCTCGCTTCCGGGCGCAAGAGTGCTACAGGATATGCACCCATAGCGCCGGGGCATTCACCCATGAAATCTAGCCCGCCAAGCGAAGGTTAGCGGGATTTTGCATTTTAGTTGGCATGGCTGCCATGCAGCCTGCTATAACTCGGCCCCTGACATGTCTGTAGGGCTAGCGAAAATGGCAGTTCAATCCTTGAGCCGATGCGGCGCGCTGTTGCTTCTCGCACTTGCTGCCGGATGCACCACAAGTGGCGGCGGTAATCTTACGAATAAGTGCAGGTGGAGCCCCAGTAGCTGCATGTATGAGGGCTCGTATGAGCCCGGGGAAGAAGAGTTTGCCGAAGAGGAGGCGGCTCGTCTGAATAAGGCCGCGCAGAAAAAACTGCGGCGCAGCTCTAGATAAGTAAACGCCCCATGCGTTCTATAAGGCCCTGCGCGAGGTACCGCCGGGGTTGGTTACGTAGAACCGGAGGCGGCGAGAGAATACGATTGCTCGCCGCAAAAATACGCCGAGCTTTTTCGTTACCGCTTCGCCAAGCCCATTGCTATACCGATGGCAATGCCGATACCGATGCCCATCACAACGTTATCGATAGCGATGCCAATGGCTGTGCCGATAGCAACACCGATTGCGATCCAGGATCCGCTTTTCATCGGATCAGAATACCATCGGTCGAAAGCACACGAGCGGAGATGTCGAGGAGCGCGTGGTAAAATCGCCCCAATTTTGGGGCGAACTGCCGTCGAGGTTGCATTTATAGGGATCGGCTAGCCTCAACAAAGAGGAGCCGTCATGCACTCCGTAATCAAGCCGATTTCCTTAGTACTCTTTGTTGGCGTCTTATCCACTTCCACTCTCGCGCATGCGCAAGAAGCAGAGCCTCATGGCTGGTTGGGCAGTGAGACCCTGAAGACTCGTTTCGGCGAGTTCGAGTTCAAGAATGGCTATCCTAGCGCAGACACGGCGCATCGTCTGCGTGATTTGCAGACGATCAATCGAGCAACAGAGGTCTATCTCACGCAGTTAATGCCAGTGAGTGAGATCGCTCTGCGCGAAGGACTACGCAAGTTCGGAGCAACCAAGCCGACGCAGGTCGTAATCTGGGAGAATTTGATGGACGCCCAGACGGTTTTACTGACGGCCAATACCGAAACTGTCTACGGCATGACCCACCTTGCACGGAAAGACGATGGGGCAACGGTTGTGGAGGCTCCACCCCATATGCTGGGATTTCTGCAGGATGGCCTGCAGCGTTACCTCGCCGATATCGGGCCGTTAGGGCCGGACAAGGGTAAGGGCGGAAAATTTCTGATCTTGCCCCCGGGCTACAGCGGCACCGTGCCCGAAGGTTACTTCGTGGTTCGCTCGCCCACGTACTCGGTGACATTCGCCGTCCGTGGGTTCCAAGTCGATGGCAAGACTGATCAGGCGGTCGCCCTCATGAAGGGAATTAAGGTGTATCCGTTGGCGAAAGCGTCGGCGCCGCCTGCAATGGAGTTTATGAATGGCTCGCGCGAGGACATCGACACGTTGTTTCCAGACAACTTCAGGTTCTTCGAGCTCCTAGACATGATCGTGCAAGAGGAACCGCTGGAGATTTTCGGCCCGCTGGAACGCTCGATGATGCAGTCCATCGGTATCGAGAAAGGCAAGGAATTCAAGCCAGACCAGACGCTGAAGGCGCTCTTGTCGGAAGCGGCACGCCTGGGCGGCGCGATGGCGCGCGCGAACACCTATGCATTCTCGCCCGGAGTCTATTTCTATCCTGACCGTAAATGGCAGGGTGTGCCTGATGGTCTGACGTACACGTTTTCTCGAGATGGCGCGCCGCAAATCGATGCGAGAAATAACGTTTATTACATGGCAGCGGGTAACTCACCGGCCATGATGGAGAAGAACGTTGGCCAAGGCTCGCAGTATCTCTGGACCTATCGAGACGCCGATGACAACTACCTCGATGGCGCCAAAACCTATCGGATGCACATCCTTCCCGATATTCCCGCGAACAACTTCTGGTCGGTGGTTGTCTACGACTCGCTCAGCAGGTCAGAGCTGAAGAACGGGCAGCCGTTCCCCTCGGTGAGCAGCTACACCAAGCCCATGACCAACCCGGACGGCTCCATTGATATCGTGTTTGGCCCAAATGAGCCAAAAGGGCAAGCGAACTGGATCAAGACGATGCCCGGCAAGGGGTGGTTTCCGATCTTCCGTTTCTACGGCCCCGCAGAGCCATTCTTCGATAAATCGTGGAAGCTTGAGGATATCGCGCTGACGGAATGAGCCATGGGGCAGGCCGCAAGCGGTCGACCTTCAGAGTGCGTTTGAGCTGTGTAAACGGTACCCCGATTTTTCGCGTTCGCCATGTGAGCGCAGGTATTTTCATGACGGCGCCGATGCGCTTGCCTGCGCCGTGTGCATCTTCGTGAGTGCTGCGAGCGATTTTGCGTATCGGCGTATCGTGGTGCAACTCGCGGAACGCATAGGCACAGCCGTTTCTTTTTGATCTACTGATCGGCGGTTTTGTGGGAGAGCGGTTCTGCGCGTAATTGAGGGCTCTCGCCGCCCTCTGCCCCGTAGAAGAAAACCCAGGTCGAGAAATCCCCGGAAAACTGACTGAACCGATGCGCGATCCCGGCAGGAACAAATAGGACGTCGCGGATGCCACATCGTACTCATCGGCTCCAACGGTTCAGTATATCGGCGATACCAAAGGCTTGTACCCGCAGGGCGTCTTCCTCGGTGGTTTCGACACAGTGCGAAAAGGATGGAGACCGCCGGGTATATCGCTTCATCACTGCGGTCGAACGCGACGAGATTCCAGTTAAGCCGGCTGGGGGCGGGTGAATCGGAGCCCTCTGGAGCGCGAGCTGTCTATGTGACTCAGGCTGAGGTGCCGACGCACGGCACGGCGCGCCAGATGCTGGCGCATAACGCGGCGCGGGAAGGATGGCCCGGCGCTCCTGGTGCGAATTAGGTTATTAAGTGTGTGTGGCCTATGCTCTAGGGTTGTCCCTGAGCAACATCGCTTAGGGCCTCCTATTCACGACTGGAGGTCGAAATGGAAAAGAAAGAAAGTCCGGCCAAAAAGGCAGCGCTAAAACAACCAGCCCCCGCCAAGAAAGCAGTAAGTTGGCCGGTACAAAGCCCTAATGCTGGAGTCAAGAGAACGAACGCCACTCATGACCGAAAGGGGCTCGGACGCGGCTCCGCGAGAGGCAGGTAGGCGCGTATCCCATGGAGCTGATATCCTGCTGCCCGCAGGGGTTGGCTGTGGGGCAGAGGAGTGCAGGGTTATGGCTGGCCAGGCCGCAAGCACAATCACCAGCAATAAAAAAGGAATGGCCATGTACAAAATTGGGATTGCAGCGGTTGCCGTGTTGATTGCGGGGTGCACTGTATCGGGGCCCGATCCGGTGCTTGCTGTGGGTATCCCAAATCCCGCCTCTGTCTATTGCATTGAGCGTGGTGGAACCCTCGATATCAAGGAGCGCGCAGAAGGGCAGGTGACCATGTGCGTGCTCTCCGACGGAACTCGAATTGAAGAGTGGGAGCTGTATAGGCGCAACCACCCGCAGAACTAGATACGTCTGCTATTCGCGGCCATGTTGGGGGCGGCTATAAGAGATCCGTATCGAGACCAAATCGCAGGGCAGGCCGCGCCAATACATGCGCACGCACGAGCGGCACGCTGCGGCATCAAGGATGTTACGAAGCCCGCCAGCAGAGATGTCAGCGGGCTTTTTGTATTCCGCTGCGGACAAGCTCAAGAGGGGCCGAGTTCCGGAATGGCGAGCGCCGCTGGCGCAGCCGCCAGGAGGAGCAGGTCAGTTGGCGGAGTAGGTCACGGCCTCGATTTTGTTGCCGTCTGGGTCACGCACGAACGCGCCGTAGTAGTTGGCGTTGTATTCTGGTCGCAGGCCTGGTGCGCCGTCGCCTGTGCCGCCGTTCGCCAAAGCCGTCTCGTAAAACCGGTTTACCATCGTTCGATCCTCAGCGGCGAAGGCGATATGAACTCCGTTGCCGACAGTCGCCGGCTTCCCGTCAATTGGGGTCTCGATGCTGAAGATGAGGTGGCCGCTGCCGTAGTCGGCGCCATCCTCGGCCGCCTTGATGAGCGTTAACCCCACAGTCGGTAGCACCACATCGTAGAAGGCGCGAGAGCACTTGACGTCGTTGGTGCCAACTGAAACGTGATGAATCATGGCAGATTTCCTCTCCGTACGTTGTGCTAGCGCGCCTGCATGGGGCGTGCCTGAATAGCGTTTCCGCAACTATTTCAGCTCCGGTGCCAGATAGTCGATGCCGGGGCTTTTTGCATTGGATCCCCGGATGAACGAGTTCCCCAAGCAGCGATTCTGTCTGGCCGAGGTAGAGCCCGGCCGCGTTGAGCTGTGACGCATGCATGGCGACCCGATCGAGGCCGCGACCTGGAAGGATGCGCGCGCAATGGTACCTGCCACCGCTTTTGCTGCCCGCGAGGGGCATGGCCATGAAGCCAGTCAGGCTGAGTAGCACAGAGTTTCCCGCAGCAAGGGGAAGGCGCTCCGCCGGTCTACCGGGTCGCGCAGGGCCCGGTTCGATTCCGTTTGTCCGCTCCAGTTGACCCATTGCTGATTCGTCAGCACCTCGCTCCTCCGCTGTGCTTTTTAAGGTATCGTAATGTGCCTTTAAAATTGGGTAACGGGATGAGTAGATTTGCTGCGCTTGTTTTGATGGGGTGTTTCGTTCTGCCCGTTATGGCCGATGGCCCGGTATGTCAGCGAAAGTTAGCCGAAATAGAGCGGAGGATTGAGTACGCCAAAAGGTCGCACAACAGCCGTCAGGCACTGGAGCTTGAGACTGCCCTCTTACGAGTTAATGCGAATTGCACGGATGCGGCGCTGATTGCTGATAAAAAGAAGAGCATTGCAGACCAGCAAGAAAATATTGCTGAAATTCTTGAGGAAATTCAGAAAGAGCAGTCTGATGGGCGGTACGCACAAGTTAAAAAGTTGAAGCGAAAATTGCGGCGCGAGCTTGAAGAGTTAGAGGTTCTGCGGGGTGAGCTTAGTGATATAGAGAACTAAATCACCAGAATGCTTAATTTGAGATTTGTGTCGCGCGCTTTAGCTTTTCCATCTGAGCTATTATTCCCCGGTTCATAAAGGAGGCTGGGCAATGACAAAATGGGTCGCTGTATCGTTACTACTGGCATTGACTGCAAACGTCCAAGCTCAAGAGCGCGAGGCTAAGTGTCGGCAAGCGTCTTTGCTCGCCGAGGCGATTATGGCTGGACGTCAGAACGGGGATGAGAAAGCTGGAATGCTGGATCTGGCAAAGGACCATTGGGTCGCCCGGCAGCTTATTGAGACGGCCTATGAATTCCCTCAACTAGATGCCGGTCAGAAGCGCCACGAATTAGCAGGCCTCTTTAAGAAGCGCGTGTATGAGGATTGCCTAATAGATACACAGAATGACTGATGCGTTTCATCCTCGCCAAATACGAGAATCGCTTGAGAGGTGGGATGGTGGAAATGCTTGCGTGATAATAAGCAGTTGGAGCATGGGCGATGAAAAATACAATTTTTTTTGCTTGCTTTAGCCTATGCGTCGACTGCTGGCGCTGAGCAACAGGCTCGAGAAAAATGGCGCAGTGTATGCAGTGACATATCGAGGATTGGTGGCGTAGCAATGCAGGCTCGTCAGAAAAGCGTACCCAGAGAGACGACAATGAAAGCCGCAGATGGTAACCGCACTATAGAGGGCTTGGTAGAGATGGCCTATCAGGCTGAGATATATCCTGCAGAAGAAGAGCGGCAAGTTAAGGCTAAAGAATTTGAGGAAGGCCTCTACCAAAAATGCTTAAAAGGGGCTCCTTTCAAGTAACGCCGCAGCTTCTTATTTGCAATAGCCGCCTACGGGCGGTTTTTTATTGCCCTAGGAAACGAAGTCCGCTGGCAGAAATGTCGAGCGGGTTTTTGTTTTCTGCGCCTGACGCTTGGCGACATCAAGGTCGATGACGTCTCGCTGGCTGGCTCCGCGTGCGTGTCGGCGATGACGATCAACATCGACAACACCGTGCAGATTCAGCGCTGCCTTTGCGGGGATTACCCATCAGCGCGCACATCATCAACGTTTACCGCCTGGCCGGACGCGCCCGGCGATACGTCGTGCTTAGTGGAATGGATGGCAGCAGGGCCATTGCGCAGCCGCTGTCCGTGAGGGACGTGTCGGATGTGCTGGAGGCCTGGCCGTCACCGCTATCCCGAGATGAGCTTGATCCGTGCATCTTCTCGCTGGATGCGTGGGATCGGGAAGAGTGAAGGAGGGGCGGGCCCTCATCACGACATAAAAACACAGTTTAGCGAACCCGCCAGCGGTCCGTC
>JBEBVZ010000013.1:0-88162 GCA_040392445.1 Verticiella sediminum | reverse complement strand
CATGCGCCGGGCGTTCCTGGCGCACGAAGCCCTCGGGGCGCGGCGCACGGTTGCCGCGCTCGAAGCTTTGCGGGCGCTGGGGCCTGTCGCCACGTTCGAAACCCTGCGGGCGCTGCGGACGATCACCACGCTCGAAGCGATCAGGGCGCTGCGCTCTGTCGCCGCGCTCGAACCGTTCGGCCTGATCACCGCTTTCGACAGGTTTTTCGCGGACCACGCGCGTATAGCGGCCGGTGCCAACGGGCGCGGGGCCAATATCCAGGCGCTGGGGGCGCTCATCGCGTTCGTCACGTTCCGGACGGCCACCGCCTTCGGGGCGCTCGCGGCGTTCCGGACGATCGGGGCGCTCGGGACGGCTACCGGGTTCAAAGCGTGGGGGGCGGCCTGCGCCTTCGCCGCCGCTGAAACGATCGTTGCGCTCACCCTTGGGGTAGCTGCGGCCGCGCTCGTCGCCCTCGCGGGCAGGTCGGTGGCCGGAAGCACCAGAGTTGGCCCCGTAACCGGAGCCGGCGCCGTCGCGTCGCGGTGGGCCCGCACGGCGTTCGCCGGGGCCGCGAGGGGCATCGGATCCACGGCGCGGGTCGGAGCCGGGGGCGGGCTTGCCGGTAAGGGCGGTTTCGCGCACGCTGCTCTGCGTGACGCGGTGCGCACGGCTACCGCTGCGATGGCGTGGCTGATCGCTGTCGGGCGCGGAGCGCGCAGCAGCAGGATTCAGCGTAAGTTTTTTGCGTTCAGGCGTATCGGCCACGATGGAATTCCGGCGTAAAGATCAAAAGGGTTTGACGACCACCAATATGGTGGCTGCCAGCAAGAACAACACCGGGAGTTCGTTGAACCAGCGATAAAACGTGTGCGAGCGTGTGTTGCGACCGGCTTCAAACTTGCGCAGCAACACGCCGCAGCCATGGTGATAGCCTAGGGTAAGCACCACAATAGCCAGTTTGGCATGCATCCAGCCGCTGCCCGGGCCGCGGCCAATGCCATAAATCAGAAACAGCCAGAGCCCCAGCACGAGGGCGGGGATGGCCAAAATAGTGGTGAAACGAAAAAGGCGTCGTGCCATGCCCAGCAGGACGGTTTGCGCTCCCTGGTCTGGCGTTTGCGCCAGGTTCACAAAAATACGTGGCAGGTAAAAAAGACCGGCAAACCACGACGCGATGAATACGATGTGCAGTGCTTTGATCCAGAGCATGAGGCCTTCCTTTGCGATGGCCGCAATTGTAGACGGATCAAAACCGGGGGTCAGACCACGGTTTTGCACAGCCCTGGTGTTGCTGCCCAGACAGCGAAACCGTGGTCTGACCCTGGTTTTGCTATTGTGCGCCTTCATCAAACTGCAAGGCAGTCGCGATAACCGTGGTCTGCCCCCGGTTTTCGCGAAGTCTATGCCATTAGCCTCGTGTTTGTCCGTCGCCGACCAGCACCCATTTCAGGGTGGTCAGGCCTTCCAGGCCGACGGGGCCGCGTGCATGCAGTTTGTTGGTGGAGATGCCGATTTCGGCGCCCAGGCCGTATTCGTAGCCGTCGGCAAAGCAAGTGGGCAGGTTCACCAGTACCGAGGCCGAATCCACTTCGCGCTGAAAGCGGCGTGCGTGGCCCAGGTGCTGGGTGACGATGGATTCGGTATGCGCCGAGCTCCATTGCTCGATATGGTCTATGGCCTCGTCCAGATCCTTGACGACGCGGATGGCCAATATCGGCGCCAGGTACTCGGTGGCCCAGTCTTCCTCGGTGGCGGCGACGGCTTGCGGCAGGATTTTGCGGGTTTGCTCGCAGCCGCGCAACTCGACGCCATGGGCGGTGAACGCCGCGCCCAGGCCGGGCAGCAGCGCGGCCGCAACCGATTGGTGCACCAACAGGGTTTCCATGGCTCCGCAGATGCCATAGCGATAGGTCTTGGCGTTGAAGGCTACCGTATGTGCCTGCTGCAAGTCGGCGAACTCGTCGACGTAGATATGGCAGTTGCCGTCCAGGTGCTTGATCAGCGGCACCCGTGCCTCGCGCTCGAGCGTAGCGACCAACCCCTTGCCGCCCCGAGGCACGATCACGTCCACGTATTCGGTAAGCGTTGCCAGCAGGCCGACGGCGGCGCGGTCGGTGGTGGGAACGATTTGCACGGCATCGGCCGGCAATTGCGCGGCTTCCAGTCCCTGGCGCACGATGGCGGCCAGCGCCTGGTTGGAATGGATGGCTTCCGAGCCCCCGCGCAGGATGGCCGCATTGCCGGATTTCAGGCACAGGGCCGCCGCGTCGATAGTGACGTTCGGGCGCGATTCGTAGATGATGCCGATGACCCCGATAGGCGTGCGCATACGGCCAACCTGCATGCCGTTGGGGCGTGTTTGTGTTGCGGTGAGTTCGCCCACGGGATCCGGCATGGCTGCGATCTGGCGCAGCCCTTCGGCCATCAGGTCCAGTGCCTTGTCGGACAGCTTCAGGCGATCGACCATGGCCGGCGCCAGGCCGCGTTCCTGCGCCGCTTGCAGGTCGAGCGCGTTGGCGGCCTGCAGCTGCGCGCGCGAGCTGCCCAGCAGTTCGGCCATGGCGCGCAAGGCGGCGGCCTTGGCCGAATCTGGCGCGGCTGCCATCTTGCGCGCTGCGCGCTTGGCGTTGCGGCCCAGGGTTTGCATCAGGGTGGCGAGATCGTTCATCGTTGTGTCGATTGTCGGGTAAGGCGCAGGGCCAGGCTGGTAAGTTCCTGCCAGGGATCGGGCAGCCTGCCGGGTACCGGCAGGCCTTTGATCAGGCGGTCGATATCGTGGGCGTGGCGAATGGCGGCGGCCCCCGCCGCCTCGGGCGCACGGCCCCAAACCTGGGTAACCGCCCATAATACCAAGGGTAGCGCTTCACCCTCGGCCCGCAGGCCTTCTATCATGCGCACCACGCGCACCGCGTTGCCGCTCTGGATGGCGTCGCGCAGCTTGAAGGCGTTGTAGCGCGCCACGTTCATGACCGCCTGCTGGATCTGTTCCAGGCTGAGCTTGCCTTCGGGATAGCTCAGACCCAGTTTCATGATTTCCTGGTGCGCGGCCAACAGGTTGCCTTCCACGCGGTCGGCCATCCATTGCAGTGCATCGCGCTCGGCGCTCTGGCCCTGCTTGCCCAGGCGCATGCCTATCCATTCGGGCAGGGCGTGGCGTTCGATGTTGAGGACTTCTATCAGCACGCCGTGGCGATTGAGCGCCGTAAACCAGGGGGTGGCGCGCAGGGTTTTGTCCAACCGCGGCAGCAGGACCACGGTCAGGGTTTCGGCATCTCTGATATCGGCTGCCTGCTGCGCCATGCGGATGAGCACATCGCCGCCCAGCTTGCCGGGCTTGCCGCCCGGCAGGCGGATTTCAAGCAGCCGGCGTTCACCGAACAGCGAGCCCGAGCCGGCGCTGGCAGCCAGTGTGTTCCAGTCGCTGCGGGCATCCATGACCACCGAGTTGCGGTCGGTATAGCCCGCATGACGCGCGGCTGCCCGCAGCGCGTCGGCGGTTTCTATCACCAGCAGGGGTTCGTCGCCGGCGATGATGTACAGCGGCGCCAGCGACGAGCCCGGCTTTTTGAGGCCGGCCGTGAATTGCTCGGGCCGCAGGGTTTTCGTAACCATACGGTTTATTGCAGGGGCGCGACGGGCAGGGCGCGTTCCTGGCTGGCCTGCTCGGCGGCCGCCCGGGTGTTGGCGGCGCCCAAACGGTGCAGAATGCGCTGTACCAGATCGTCCTGCATGGACTGGTACAAGGCTTCGGCCTCGCTTTCCTTGGCCTGGGCCACGTTGTCGTCGTAGGGCAGCATGCGTAGTGCCGTCAGGGTGGTTGGCGGCACCAGCAGGTTGCCCTGGGCGTCTATCACCTGGAAGGTCAGGCGCAGCGTCAGTTCGTATTCCTGTACCCGGCCCTGGGCATTGAGCGCCACTTCGGTGCGGTCGCGCACGGTTTCCAGGATTTGCAGCCGGGCTTCAGCCCTGGCCGGATCCTCGACCACGGCGGTGCCAGGCGAGGTAGCCCTGATCTGGCGCCGCAGTTGCGCGCCGAATTGCGAGTTGGCCGACTGACTGATGTAGATCGAAGAGAAGGGCAGCTCGGTGGTGCCGCGCAGCGCGAAGCCGCATGCGCCAAGCATGAAGCACAGGAGCAGCCCGGCCAGGATCCGCACGCGGGCGGAATGGGCGCGGCTGAGCCGGGCGTCGCTACGCCGGGCGTCGCTACGCTGCGCAGTCATCATGTTTACCCCACCACGTTGACGAGTTTGCCGGGCACGACGATAACGCGCTTGGCGGGCCGGCCTTCCAGGAACTTGACGCTGGCTTCGTGGGCCTGCGCCAGGGCTTCGATCTGGGCCTTGTCGGCGCTGGCGGCTACGCTGAGCGAGCCGCGCAGCTTGCCGTTGACCTGCAGCATGAGCTCAACCTCGTCGAGCACCAGGGCCGCTTCATCCACTTCGGGCCAGGCCACGTCGAGGATGTCGCCGCCTTGCTGGGCGTAGCCCAGGTCGCGCCACAGCTGCCAGGTGATGTGGGGCACCACGGGATACAGCACCCGCAGCAGTACCGACAGGCCTTCGGCGATGACGGCATCCGCATACGCTGCGGGTGCATCGGCCAGGGGTGCGTCTTCAAGCGTGTTGAGCAGCTTCATGCCGGCCGACACGACCGTGTTGTACTGCATGCGCTGATAGTCGTAATCGGCCTGCTTCAGGATGGTGTGCACATCGTGGCGCAGGCTTTTGACCGAAGACGGCGCGTTGGCCCAGTCGACCGGTGCCGCGGCGCTCACGCGGTCGCGCTGGCTGTAGGCCCAGTTCCACAGGCGGCGCAGGAAGCGGTGCGAGCCTTCCAGGGCCGTATCCGACCATTCCAGGGTTTGCTCGGGCGGGCTGGCGAACATGACGAACAGGCGGGCCGTATCGGCGCCTTGCGCATCGATGATGGCTTGCGGATCGACCCCGTTGTTCTTGGACTTGGACATGGTGCCCACGCCGCCGTAGTCCACCGGCGAGCCGTCGCTCTTGAGCTTGGCGGCCACGATGTTGCCCTTGGCGTCGAGGACGTTTTCCACATCTTCAGGCCAGAAGTATTCGATGCCGCCATTGGCGGTGCGGCGCGAATAGATGTGGTTCAGCACCATGCCCTGGCACAGCAGCTTGGTGAAGGGCTCGCTGAATTTCACCAGCCCCAGGTCGCGCATGGCCTTGGTCCAGAAGCGCGCATACAGCAGGTGGAGCACGGCATGCTCGATCCCGCCGATGTACTGGTCCATGGGCATCCAGTAGTCGTTACGGGCGTCGACCATGGCGCTGTCGTTGGCGGGCGAGGTATAGCGCATGAAATACCAGGACGAATCCACAAAGGTGTCCATGGTGTCGGTTTCCCGGCGCGCCGGCTTGCCGCACTTGGGGCAGCTGCACGACAGGAAAGCTTCATCCTTGGCCAGCGGGTTGCCGCTGCCATCGGGGATGAGGTGTTCGGGCAGGATCACCGGCAGGTCCTGCTCGGGCACCGGCACCGCGCCGCAGTCGCCGCAGTGGATGATGGGGATGGGCGTGCCCCAGTAGCGCTGGCGGGAAATACCCCAGTCGCGCAGGCGGAAGGTGGTCTGCTTTTCACCCAGTTCGCGGGCGGCCAGGTCGGCCGCGATGGCGTCGATGGCGGCAGTGAATTCCAGGCCGTCGTAGGGGCCCGAGTTCACGGTGCGCCCAGGCGCGCCCAGGCCCGGCTTCTGGCCGAACGAATCTTCCCAGCTATCGGTGTTGAAGGGCTTGCCGTCGATCTCGATGACCTGCTTGATGGGCAGCTTGTACTTGCGGGCAAAGGCGAAGTCGCGCTCGTCGTGCGCGGGCACGCCCATGACGGCGCCGTCGCCATAGCTCATGAGCACATAGTTGCCCACCCACACCTCCACGGCCTGGCCGGTAAGAGGATGGGTGACGCTCAGGCCGGTGGGCATGCCTTCTTTTTCGCGCGCGGCCATTTCGGCTTCCGACACGCCGCCTTGCTTGCATTGTTCGATGAAGGCGGCCAGCGCGGGGTTGCCCTGCGCGGCATGGACGGCCAGGGGGTGCTCGGGCGCGACCGCGCAGAAGGTGACTCCCATGATGGTGTCCGCACGCGTGGTGAACACATACATGCGGCCATCCTGGATGAGCTTGCCGCCGGCGTCCTGGATGTCATGGGTGAAGGCAAAGCGCACGCCCTCGCTCTTGCCTATCCAGTGTTCCTGCATCAGGCGCACGCGCTCGGGCCAGCCGGGCAGTTCGTGCTGCACCGCCTGCAGCAACTCTTCCGCATAATCGGTAATGCGCAGGTAGTAGCCCGGGATCTCGCGCTTTTCGACCAGCGCGCCGGAACGCCAGCCGCGGCCGTCGATAACCTGCTCGTTGGCCAGCACTGTCTGGTCCACCGGATCCCAGTTCACGACCTGGGTCTTGCGGTAGGCAATGCCTTTTTCCAGCATTTTCAGGAACAGCCACTGGTTCCACTTGTAGTAGCCCGGGTCGCAGGCGGTCATTTCGCGCGACCAGTCTATGGCCAGGCCCATCGCCAGCATCTGCTTTTTCATATAGGCGATGTTGGCGTATGTCCATTGCGCCGGCGGTACCTTGGACTTGATGGCGGCGTTTTCGGCCGGCATGCCAAAGGCGTCCCAGCCCATGGGCATGAGTACGTTCCAGCCCTTCATGCGCAGTTGGCGCGACATCATGTCGTTGATGGTGTAGTTGCGCACGTGCCCCATGTGCAGCTTGCCGCTGGGGTAGGGCAGCATCGAACAAGCATAGAACTTCGGCTTTTCCGTGCCGTCGGCCTTTTTGGCATGTTCGGTGGCCAGATAGGCATTGGTCTCGTCCCAATGCTGCTGGGCGGCGGATTCAATGGCGGCGGGGGAGTAGCGTTCCTGCATGACGGACTGGTGCTCGATGGTGTCCTGCAGGCAAACGCGCGCCTGCAGAAAGAGATGGGGGAAGCCGGAAATTATAGCCATCCGGCCGTGTGCTGTGCCTGGCGCGTGTCGCGCCGGCAGGGTGTTCAGGCGCCAGCGAACTGGCCGGCGGGCCGGCGCGCCATCAGGCGCGCGCGCAAGGGGTGAAAAAACGAGAAATCGGATGGGTGCACTGCTTGCCTCTTAGAGAAACAAACGGATCACGCCACCGCCCAGTGCCAGCAGGGGCTGCAGCAGGACGCCCAGCGCGCCGGTAACCAACAGCACCAGCAGAATGGGGATGCCGTAGGGTTCGAGCTTGGAGTATTGCCAGGCCATACGCTGGGGCAGCAGGCTGAATACGATGCGCCCGCCATCCAGCGGCGGCAGGGGCAACAGGTTCAAGGCCATCAGGACCAGATTGATGTTGACGCCCGCAATGGCCATCTGGATGAAAAAGGATTCCTGCACATTGCCACCGGCCATCAGGCGCAGGGACACGGCCCACAGTATGGCCTGGACGAGGTTGGAGCCCGGGCCGGCGGCGGCGACCCACAGCATGTCTCGCTTGGGACGGCGCAAGCGCCCGAAATCCACCGGTACCGGCTTGGCCCAGCCGAACAGCAGGCCGGCGCCACCCAGCAGCTTGCTGCTGAACAGGATCACCAGCGGCACGATGATGGTGCCGACCAGGTCGATGTGCTTTATCGGGTTGAGGGTAACCCGGCCGGCTGCCGCAGCCGTGTTGTCGCCGAACATGCGGGCAACATAGCCGTGGGCGGCCTCGTGCAGCGTGATGGCGAAAATGACCGGGAGTGCATAAACCGCAATGGTTTGTATGAGGGATTCCATGCGGTCGATTGTAGCGGGCTGTCAGCCCCGTATGCCGAGGATTATCGGGTCGCCGCCACCAAGGCGGATGATCTGGGGCTCGCTGCCGGTCAGATCGACCACGGTGGTGGGGCGTCCCGGACAGGCGCCGCCGTCGATAATGCCGGCCAGCACGCGCTCGTAGCGCGCCCGGATTTCTTCCGGATCGTTCATCGGCTCGGTTTCGCCAGCGGGAATCAACGTGCTGGACAGCAGCGGCCCGGTTTCCGCCAGCAGGCCGCGCACCACGGGGTGATCGGGTACGCGCAGGCCTATGGTCTTGCGTGACGGGTGGGAGAGCCGGCGCGGCACTTCGCGCGTGGCTTCCATGATGAAGGTGAACGGCCCCGGGGTCGAGGCCTTGAGCAGCCGGTACTGGCTGTTGTCGACCCGCGCCAACTGGCCAAGGTCGGCCAGGTCGCGCGCCAGCAGGGTCAGGTGATGGCGCTCGTCGACCCCGCGCAACTGGCGCAAGGCGTCGGCCGCCTGTTTGTCGTCGAGCGCGGCCACCAGGGCGTAGCTGGAATCGGTAGGGATGGCCAGCAAAGCGCCTTGGCGCAACAGGGTCGCGGCTTGCTTTAGCAGACGCGGCTGAGGATTTTCGGGATGAACGGAAAAATACTGTGCCATGACTGCCTCTTCAAGCAAAGCGGCTAGCGCCGCTTCAGGAAGTGAAAAAACGACTGGCCATCGTCATGCTGCAACAGCAGGGCGTTGCCGGTTTGCCTGCAGAACGCCTGGAAGTCGGCTACCGAATTGCGATCGGTAGCCAGCACCCGCAGCACCTGGCCGCTTTCCATGGCGGCCAGCGCCTTCTTGGCGCGCAGGATAGGCAGCGGACAGGTAAGCCCGCTGGTGTCTATCTCGATGTCGGCCTTGGGCGCGTCGGAAAGCTCAGTCGGTTCGTTCATTTCAGTTGTTCTGCTACCCAAAGTTCGGCACTGGCGATGGCGCCCGGCAGGGCTGCGGCGTCGGTGCCGCCCGCCATGGCCATGTCGGGGCGGCCGCCGCCCTTGCCGCCTACCTGTTGTGCAACGAAGTTCACCAGATCGCCGGCCTTGACCCTGTCGGTGACATTCTTGCTGACGCCGGCGGCCAGGCTGACCTTGCCGCTTGCATCAGCCATGCCCAGCAGCACCACGGCGCTGCCCAGCTTGTCCTTGAGTTGATCGAGCATGCCGCGCAAGGCCTTGCTGTCCACGCCTTCGACCCGGGTGACCAGGACGCTGACGTCGCCGACCTTGGTGGCTTTGCTGGCCAGGTCGCTGCCCGCGTTGGCGGCAAGCTTGTCGCGCGCCTGGGCCAGGTCTTTTTCCAGGGCCTTGATTTCGCCTTGCATCTGGTGGATGCGTGACGAGAGCTCGGCAGGCTGGGTCTTGAGGGCGGCGGCGGCGGCTTGCAGGGTGGCGTTGGTTTTCTGTACCCAGGCCAGTGCATTGTCGCCGGTAATGGCTTCGACGCGGCGTACGCCCGCGGCCACGCCGCCTTCGCCGACGATCTTGAACAGACCGATGTCGCCGGTACGCTGCACATGGGTGCCGCCGCACAGCTCGCGCGAAAAGCCGATGTCCAGCACGCGGACTTCGTCGCCGTATTTTTCGCCGAACAGCGCCATCGCGCCGCCCTGCACCGCATCGTCGTAGGCCATGAGCTGCGCGTGCACCGGCACATTGGCCAGCACTTCGGCATTCACGATGGCTTCGACCTGCGCGATTTCGGCGGCGGTCATGGGGGCGTCGTGGGCAAAGTCGAAGCGGGTCTTATCCGCGTCGACCAGCGAACCCTTTTGCTGCACGTGCTCGCCCAGCACCTGGCGCAAGGCCTTGTGCATGAGGTGGGTGGCCGAGTGGTTGCGCACGGTGCGGGCCCGGCGCACGGCATCGACTTCGGCGTGCACGGCGTCGCCCACGGACAGCGTGCCTTGCTGCACTTCGCCGTGGTGGCCGCTGACGTCGGCCTGGATCTTTTGCGTGTCGACGACCGCGAACGTGGCGCCGTTGCTGCTGGTGATGATGCCGGCGTCGCCATGCTGGCCACCGGATTCGGCGTAGAACGGGGTGTGGTCGAGCACCACGACCGCATTTTGCTGGCCGGCCTGCAGTGTCTGCACCGAGCTGCCGTCGGCATACAGGGCGATGACCTTGGCGTCGTAGCCCAGATGATCGTAGCCTTCGAATATGGTCTTGGCGCCTTCGTAGACGAGGCCGGCTGCCATCTTGAACTTGCCGGCGGCGCGCGCCTGGGCGCGCTGGCGATCCATGGCGGCGTCAAAGCTGGCCGTGTCCACCTGCACATTGCGTTCGCGGCAAATGTCGGCGGTCAGGTCCAGCGGGAAGCCATAGGTATCGTACAGCGTGAAGGCGGTGTCGCCGTCCAGCGTGGCGTCCTGCCCGGCGGGCAGGGTCGCGAGCGCCGCCTCGAGGATGCGCATGCCGTGTTCCAGGGTTTCGCCAAAGCGTTCTTCTTCCTGCTTCAGCACCTGGGCCACGCGGGCCTGGACATTGGCCAGCTCGGGATAAGCGCCGCCCATTTGGGCAACCAGATCAGGCACCAGGCGATGGAAGAAGGGCTTGGTCTGGCCCAGCTTGTAGCCATGGCGCAGGGCGCGGCGCACGATGCGGCGCAGCACGTAGCCACGGCCCTCGTTGCCCGGGATGACGCCATCGACGATCAGGAAGGAGCAGGCGCGGATGTGATCGGCGATGACCTTCAGCGAGTTGTCGTGGATGTCGATCTGCGGGCCGCCGGGGGTCGCGACTTCACGCGCGGCCGCGGCGATGAGGCTCTGGAAGATATCGATTTCATAGTTGGAGTGCACGCCTTGCAGTACCGCGGCGATGCGCTCCAGACCCATGCCGGTATCCACGCAGGGGCGCGGCAGCGGATTGAGCTTGCCATCGGCGTCGCGGTCGTACTGCATGAACACCAGGTTCCACACTTCTATATAGCGGTCGCCATCTTCTTCCGGCGAACCCGGAGGGCCGCCCCAGACCTCGGGGCCGTGGTCAAAGAAGATTTCGGAGCACGGACCGCAGGGACCGGTGTCGGCCATCTGCCAGAAGTTGTCGGACGCATACGGCGCGCCCTTGTTGTCGCCGATGCGAACGATGCGCTCGGCCGGCACGCCGATCTCGTCGCGCCAGATGTTGTAGGCCTCGTCATCGGCCTGGTAGACCGTGACCCACAGCTTTTCGGCCGGTAGGGCGTATACCTGGGTCAGCAGTTCCCAGGCGTACTGGATGGCTTCGCGCTTGAAGTAGTCGCCAAAGCTGAAGTTGCCCAGCATTTCAAAGAAGGTGTGGTGGCGCGCGGTATAGCCAACGTTTTCAAGATCGTTGTGCTTGCCGCCTGCGCGCACGCTGCGCTGGCTGCTGGTGGCGCGGGTGTACGCGCGTGTTTCCCGGCCCAGGAAAACATCCTTGAACGGCACCATGCCCGAGTTGGTGAACAGCAGTGTCGGATCGTTGCCGGGCACCAATGATGCTGATGGCACGATGGTGTGGCCCTTCGAAGCGAAGAACTGCAGGAATTTCTGGCGGATGTCGACGGATTTCATGGGGTCGCCAAGGTTTTTAGCCGAGGAAAGTAGGCAAACCTCTGATTATAGAGGAGCGCAGGAAACATGGGGCAACAGTACAGTAAGGCAGTTTCAAGGTGCAACTCGAATGTCTCTGTGGTGCAACTTTTTTTGTAAAAAATGTGCAACCTTTTTGGTGCGGGTTGCACTTTTGCTTAGAATGCACAACCAAAATTTAGCCTCGAGCGGTCATGACATCTACTACCTTAGGCGTTAAAGTCGACGAAGCCCTGCGTGCACGCATAAAAGATGCCGCCCAAAAGGTCGGGCGCACGCCACACTGGCTGATCAAGCAATCAGTATTTTCCTATCTGGAAGAAATTGAAAGTGGCAAATTGCCGCCAGCCCTGTCACATCTGGCGCGTAGCGACGATGGCGACGGAGCCGTCGTCGACGATCCCGAAGTGGCGCCATCGCCGGAACCGGCGCCGCAGCCATTTTTTGATTTCGCGCAATCGGTGGCGCCGCAGACCGTATTGCGTGCGGCCATTACCAGCGCCTATCGTCGTCCCGAGCAGGAATGCCTGCCCATGTTGCTGGGGCAGGCGGCGCACGCCGCCGATCCGTTCAAGACCCAGGAATTGGCGCGCAAGCTGGTGCAGGCCCTGCGCGACAAGCGCACGGGTGGCGGCGTCGAGGGCCTGATCCACGAGTTTTCGCTATCCAGCCAGGAAGGCGTGGCCTTGATGTGCCTGGCAGAGGCCTTGTTGCGCATACCGGACCGTGCGACTCGTGACGCCCTTATCCGCGACAAGATCAGCGAAGGCGATTGGCAGGCTCATGTCGGCACCTCGCAATCGATGTTCGTCAATGCTGCGACCTGGGGGCTGATGCTCACGGGCAAACTGGTTTCCACCAACAGCGAACGGAATCTGGCGTCGGCCGTTACCCGGCTGATCGGCAAGGGCGGCGAGCCGCTGATCCGCAAGGCCGTGGATATGGCCATGCGCCTGATGGGCGAGCACTTCGTCACCGGGGAAACCATTTCCGAGGCGCTGGCCAACAGCCGCAAGTTCGAGGCGAAGGGATTCCGCTATTCCTACGACATGCTGGGCGAGGCCGCCACCACCGCGCAAGACGCGCAGCGTTACTACGCATCGTATGAACAGGCGATCCACGCCATCGGCAAGCATGCGGCCGGGCGCGGCATCTACGAAGGGCCGGGTATTTCGATCAAGCTGTCGGCCCTGCACCCGCGCTATTCGCGGGCTCAGCAAGAGCGTGTCGTGGCCGAACTGCTGCCGCGCGTGCGCGCCCTGGCCCTGCTCGCTCGACGCTACGACATCGGGCTGAATATCGACGCCGAGGAAGCCGACAGGCTGGAAATCTCGCTGGATCTGCTCGAGGCGCTGTGCCAGGATGCCGAGCTGGCCGGCTGGAACGGTATCGGCTTCGTCATCCAGGCCTACCAGAAACGCTGCCCTTATGTGATCGACTATGTGATCGACCTGGCCCGGCGCACGCGTCATCGCCTGATGATCCGCCTGGTGAAAGGGGCGTATTGGGACAGCGAGATCAAGCGCGCGCAGCTCGACGGCCTGGAAGGCTATCCCGTTTATACGCGCAAGATTTACACCGACGTGTCATATATGGCGTGCGCCAGCAAGCTGCTGGGCGCGCCCGACGCCATCTTCCCGCAGTTCGCCACGCATAACGCCCACACCCTGGCCGCCATCTACCAGATGGCGGGGCAGAACTACTATCCCGGCCAGTACGAATTCCAGTGCCTGCATGGCATGGGCGAGCCGCTCTATGAAGAGGTCACCGGCCCGGTCAAGGATGGCAAGTTGAACCGGCCCTGCCGCATCTACGGCCCGGTGGGCACGCACGAAACGCTGCTGGCCTATCTGGTTCGCCGTCTGCTGGAAAACGGGGCGAACAGCTCGTTCGTGAACCGTATCGCCGATGAAAACGTCACGCTCGACGAACTCGTCGAGGATCCGGTGGCCCTTGCCGAAGGCATCTCGCCCCTGGGCGCGCCGCACGACAGCATCCCGTTGCCGCGCGATCTCTATCGTGCGCAGGGCGCAGGCGACCGCAAGAACTCCGAGGGGCTGGATCTGGCCAACGAGCAGCGCCTGGCCTCGCTTTCGGCAGCATTGCTGAGCAGCTCGAACACCGTCTGGAAAGCCGAGCCGACGAACAGCCAGGCTGCTGGCTTGGACGCCAGCCGCGCGCAGCCGGTATACAACCCGGCGGACCAGCGTGATGTCGTGGGGCAGGTGTGGGAAGCCACCGAGGCCGAGGTCGATGCGGCGCTGGCGCGTGCCGTGCGGGCCGCGCCCATCTGGCAGGCAACGCCGGTGCAAGAGCGCGCCGAATGCCTCAAGCGCGCGGCGCAGATGCTCGAAGAGCAGATGCAGCCCCTGCTGGGCCTGATCGTGCGCGAGGCGGGCAAGTCGTTCGCCAATGCTATTTCCGAAGTGCGCGAGGCGGTCGACTTCCTGCGCTATTACGCTGGGCAGATCGAGCGCGAGTTTTCCAACGACACGCATCGCCCGCTGGGCCCGGTGGTTTGCATCAGCCCTTGGAACTTCCCCATGGCCATTTTCCTGGGCCAGGTTTCCGCGGCGCTGGCGGCCGGCAACCCTGTGCTGGCCAAGCCGGCGGAACAGACTGCGCTGATTGCGGCGCAAGCCGTTCGCATCCTGCATGACGCCGGCGTGCCGCAAGATGTGGTGCAGCTCTTGCCGGGCACCGGCGAGGTCGTGGGCAGCGCCCTGACCGCGGATACCCGGGTGCGGGCTGTGATGTTTACCGGTTCAACGGATGTGGCGCGCCTGATCGCTCGCGCGCTGGCCGGCCGGCTCGATCCGGATGGCCGGCCGATTCCGCTGGTGGCGGAAACCGGTGGCCAGAACGCCATGGTGGTCGATTCCTCGGCCCTGACCGAACAGGTCGTGACCGATGTCGTGCAATCGTCGTTCGATTCGGCCGGGCAGCGCTGCTCGGCGCTGCGCATCCTGTGCGTGCAGGACGATGTCGCCGATCGGGTGCTGGACATGCTCAAGGGGGCCATGCAAGAGCTGACGCTGGGCAACCCGGACAGGCTGTCCACCGATGTGGGTCCGGTCATCGATGCCGAGGCCCGTGACGGCATCAACCGCCATATAGAAGGCATGCGGGCCAAGGGCTTTGCGGTCGAGCAGTTGGCGGTTCCCGGCGATTGCGCCCAAGGCACCTTCGTGCCGCCCACGCTGATCGAGATCAATGCCGTCAGCGATGTCGAGCGCGAGGTGTTCGGCCCGGTATTGCACGTGGTGCGCTACCCCAGGGCCGGGTTGAACCAGTTGGTCGACGACATCAATGGCACTGGCTACGGGCTGACCTTTGGCGTGCATTCGCGTATCGATGAAACCATTGACCGCATGATCGAGCAGGTGCACGTGGGCAATATCTACGTGAACCGCAATGTGATCGGCGCGGTGGTTGGCGTGCAGCCCTTTGGTGGCGAGGGCTTGTCGGGTACCGGCCCCAAAGCCGGCGGGCCCTTGTACTTGCAGCGCCTGCTGGCGGTATGCCCGGCCGGGCGTCCGGAGGGCCTGGAGCCCGACGTCCAGGCGCTTGTGCCGCTGACCCATTATGTGGAGTGGCTGCGCAAGCAGGGGCATGACCAGGCCGCCACCTCTTGCGAGTACCTGCGCGCGATGTCCGCGCTGGGTGCCGTCGCAACCTTGCCCGGTCCCACGGGCGAGCGCAATACCTATGCGCTGGAGCCGCGCGGCCCCGTGCTTTGCCTGGCGGCCACCGCGCTGGGCGCCCAGCTGCAGCTGGGCGCGGCGCTTGCTACCGGCAACCAGGCCTTGTTCGTGGAAGCAGGCGAGGGCGGTCGTGCCGCCAAGGCGCTGGTGGCGGGGCTGCCGGCCGAACTGGCCAAGCTTGCCAGCGTAGTGCAGGACGATGCCATCGAATCCCATGCGAGATTGGGTGGGGTGCTTTTCGAAGGCGATGGCGATGGACTTATTGCGCTCAACCAGCGATTGGCGGATCGCGCCGGCCCCATCGTCCTGGCCCAGGGTTTGTCCAGCGCCGAACTGGCGCAAGGACGGGCCTACAAGCTCGAGCGGCTGCTGGCCGAGCGTTCGGTCAGTGTCAATACGGCGGCGGCTGGCGGCAATGCCAGCCTGATGACTATCGGCTGACGCTATGTTGCGCTATTTGTCATGGCGTTGAAGATGAGCCATCCGGGGCTGGTGCTGACCCGGGTGGCCTTTTGTGCAATTTCGGAAAGAGTCTGCGCACCGATAGGAGAAAAAAATCATGCAAATAATCGATACGCCAGTCACCATCATGTTCGGGGTGTACATAGCACTCATGCTGTTGATAGGAGTGCTGGGCTACCGTTCAACCGGTGACCTTTCCGACTATATATTGGGCGGGCGCAGCCTGGGGGCCTTTGTGGTGGCACTGGCCGCCGGCGCGTCCGACATGAGCGGCTGGCTGCTCATGGGCTTGCCGGGCGCAGTCTACCTGTCCGGCTTGTCAGAGGCCTGGATTGCCATTGGCCTGATTGTCGGGGCCTACCTGAACTGGCGCTTCGTCGCGGCCCGCCTGCGTGTCTACACGGAGAAAAGCGGCAACGCGCTGACGCTGCCGGATTACTTTTCCAATCGCTTCCTGGATAGCAATAACCTGCTGCGCGTGGTCTCGGCGGTGGTCATCCTGGTGTTCTTCACGCTGTACTGCGCCTCTGGCGTGGTGGCCGGCGCGCGCCTGTTCGAGAGCATGTTCGGCATGCCGTACGACCTGGCGATCTGGGTAGGCGCATTCTGCACCATCGCCTACGTCTTCATCGGCGGCTTTCTGGCCGTCAGCTGGACGGATACCATTCAGGCTTCGCTGATGTTCACGGCCCTGGTGCTGGCACCCATCATGGTGGTGTCCGCCACTGGTGGCTGGGGGGGCAGCATCGATGCCGTGGCCGCCATCGACCCGACCCATCTGGACATGTTCGACGGCATGACCACTATCGGTATCGTCTCGCTGCTGGCATGGGGCCTGGGCTACTTTGGCCAGCCGCATATCCTGGTGCGTTTCATGGCCGCCGAATCGCTGCGTACGATTCCCAACGCCCGCCGCATCAGCATGACCTGGATGATTCTGTGCCTGGCGGGCGCGGTCGGCGTGGGCTTTTTCGGCATCGCCTATTTTTCAGCGCACCCCGAGCAGGCCGCGGGCGTTACCGCCAACTCCGAACGCGTCTTCATCGAGCTTGCCTTGATCCTGTTCAACCCCTGGATCGCCGGCATGCTGCTGGCCGCCGTTCTGGCTGCGGTCATGAGCACCTTGTCCGCCCAATTGCTGGTGTGCTCGAGCTCGCTGACACAGGATGTCTACAAGACCTTTTTGCGCCCGCATGCCACGCAGCGCGAGTTGGTGTGGTTTGGCCGTGCCATGGTCCTTGGGGTGGCGCTGGTGGCGATATGGCTGGCGGTCGATCCGAACAGCCGGGTGCTGGGCATGGTCAGCTATGCCTGGGCCGGATTCGGTGCCGCGTTCGGCCCCGTGGTGATTTTGTCGCTGGTGTGGCCGCGCATGACGCGCTACGGCGCACTGGCCGGCATGATCGTGGGCGCCGTCACGGTGTTGGTCTGGAAACAGTTTGGCTGGCTGGGTTTGTACGAGATCGTCCCGGGCTTCTTCCTGGCGACCTTGGCCATCTATGTTGTCAGCCTGATGGGCAAGGAGCCCGCCGCTGCCATCCGCAAGACCCATGAAGAGGTCGAGGCCGAGATGAAAGCCCTGCACGAGGGCTGGACGGTATAGCGCCCAGGCCCGCGAAAACCGCAGTTCTCTGTGGTTTTCGCGAATCCCGCTTGCGCAACTATTCAGTGTTTGCTATACTTCTTTTCTTGCAGCGCCCGTAGCTCAGATGGATAGAGTACTTGGCTACGAACCAAGGGGTCGTGGGTTCGAATCCTGCCGGGCGCACCAGTATTGCCAGGGAGTCAGTGATCATTCACTGACTCCCTTTTCTTTTGTGCGCTGGCAAGGCGCACTTCTGGATAGAGAGGCCGCCCTTGTGGGCAGGGGTGCATCCAGGTACCCTGACCCTGGTGCTCACGCCCGATTCATCCAGGCAAGGCCATGCTACAGACAAGTGAAATGGCAAGGGGGATGCAATAAAAGATGACAAAAGGCTTGCCGTCCACCCTGATCTTGCAAAAGGATTAGTACTTTTGGCCAATGCCGAGAGCAAACCTTCACGAATACCATCGAGTTATCCGATGCCAGCCACCGAGAGCTTGAGTATGAAAAAAAATCCTTTCGTTCTTCCTTTTCTGGGTGCCACACGAGCTTATGCAGCAACCTGTCTGGATACATCATCGCCCGCCGCATATCGCACTTCGGTGACGAAAATGGCGGATGAAGCCGGGCGTGGCAATTATGGCCATACCCGTGCCGCGCTGCTCGATGCCTTGCACAAGCTGCAAAACCAGTTCGTGGCCGACTACCTCGAGGCGGAAAAGCGCAGCTGGGGGAAGCTGGTGGAAGCCCAGGCCAGCTTCGATGCCATGATGAAAGGCAAGTCCCGCGAACAGATTTTCGACATGGCCAAAGCCCACGGTGAATTGCATTAAGCCAGTCGACTGCCAATAAAGTCGGCGATCGAAACCGGGTTTTCAGGCAGCTTACTTGCACTGTTTTTGATTTGCGTGTTATAAAGACGCCTCTCTAGCGCCCGTAGCTCAGATGGATAGAGTACTTGGCTACGAACCAAGGGGTCGTGGGTTCGAATCCTGCCGGGCGCACCAGTATTGCCAAAGGGCTCAGTGATTATTCACTGAGCCCTTTTCGTTTTCTGAATTCCCCGTCTGCGTCAAAAGCGAAATGTCGCGCCCAGGATCGGCCCGTGCTGAACCGTATCGTAGACAAAGCCGTTGTTTTCATAGTCGACGCCCGCGGCGCGATATCCGAGAGTGGCCGAGAAGGATTTGGTGAACTGGTAGCCTGCGCCGCCCATCACATCCCACACGATATCCGATGAGGCGCCGCCGCCCACCAGTCCCCAGCCCGTCAGGTAGAACCTGGGGGTAAGCGAGACACGCCCCTTCAGACCTAGGATGGGATCGGCCCATGTTTCGGTTTCCGAGCGTCCGGTGCCGCCGATGAGTCCGGGCGGGTTGAAATCCAGTTCGTTGCGTACCGAGAACAAGCGGAAACCGGCGAATGCATCGACGCTGGCATCGGGTTGCTCAAGCAGTCGGTACTCGGCAGCGAGAGTCCACATCAGGTTTTTCACCTTGGCGTCAGCACTGCTTGCCAGCAGGCCCAGTGGCGCGTCCTGCGATGCCGACAACTGCACGTAGTTGATGTCTGTGAATACACCGAATCGCTTGTAGCGAGCCTCGGCCAGGCCCATTACCCCAATGTCGAAGTTGGACAGAATATCGCCGATGCTGGCGTCAACGTTGGCGACACGGCCGCCGATACCCACGTCGCCCTCGAGGCCGGCCAACCAGCCATAGGCGGAAGCGCTAAACGTCCAGCCCGAAGGGGTCTGGTACTCCATCATGTCAGCGCCGGGATATATTGGGTCCGCGGCGAAAGCGAGGCCTATCGAGCTCATGAAAAGAGCACCGGCGGCGCAAGGCATTTTGAGATTCATAAGTTTTGTCCCCTCAATCAAGTTGTCGCTCGCTGCCACGGCGGGGCACCTTATCGGCACCCCGCAACGGCATGGCCGGGGATAATTATCGCGCCACCGTGATGCCGGGCGGCTGCCACGTTCCTTCGCCCGGCGGCAGGATCGAAGGTGGCGTAGTCTTGGGCCAATAGAGGCGCATCACGACATAGATACTGCCATCCGGCGCCGGCAGCCAGTTCGCTTCCTTGTCCGCACCAGGGTTGTCTTTTTGTAGGTACAGCGTCAGCGAGCCGTCCGGTTCCTTCTTCATTGCTGACAGCATCGGAGAGTTGATGAGGTAGCGATTGATCGGGTTCTTGACCAGGAACTGGCTCTTGCCGTCGTATACCGTAACGGACCAAAACGCATTCACTGGCGGCAACTGGCCGGGTGCGAAGGTGATAGCGTATTTGTGCTCGCTGCCGTCCAGCGGCGCACCCGTCGCGTCCGTTCGGGTATAGGGGTACATGGCTTCCACCGCATCGTTGCCATAGAGGCCGCCCTTGGCAGCGCCTGCCCGCATCACCCAGTCTCCGTTGAAGAAGGCTTCGTCGCCAAAGAACGAGCCGACGTTCCAGCCATTGATAACTTTATTTCCGCTGGCCAGCCATTTGTCGACCTTGTCGTTACCCTGCTTCATGCCTGCCAGGATTGCGGCTTTGTGTTCGGGCGACAGGTCCTTGAACGCGACGGTCTTGCCGGGGCCGATGCCTATCTTCGCCAGTTTCGCGCGAACCGCTTTGTCCCTGGGCGTCTCGGGGACGAACTGGAGGGCTGCGTCGAGATATGGGAAGAAGTTGTCCTTGATCCCGGCCGTGGTGGCCGGAAGGAACTCGATCTTGGGCGCGGCAGGCGGGGCCGGGCGCTTAAGAAAGCCGGAAAGCGGCTGCACCTTATAGCCGGTCTGGATTTTCTCGACGTTCGGCATGTCGCCGGGGTTGAAGAGCTGGGTGCGGATGGTCGCGAGCGTGAACGGTGTCGTCGATCGAAAGACCTGCTTGATCCCGGCGGGCGTTTCACCTTTCCAATCGGGGCCGACCACCAGATAGTCACCGGGCTCGGTCCCCGTGGCGCGCGTGCCGATATAGCCGAAATTGTAGGTGTTGCCGTCAATGAGCTGGACGGAGTAATAGCGCTCCTTTTCGACCCTTGGCACCGAGATAACCATTGGTTCCGCGCGCAAATCCAGCCACATGAACGAGTAAGGGGTGTCACTGTTCGGCGTAATGACTGCCGTATCCTCAGGCGTAGCGACGTGGTGCAGGTTGTTGATTTCGTTGAACGGCGCCTTGAACTGCCCCGAGTTCCTGTCGACGGCGAACTCTTGCATCACCGCATAGTTCATCACCAGCGGTAAGCCGTAGATGAAGCCTTCCTCGGCGATGGCCCTGGTCTCGACAAGGTCCGGGTAACTTTGCGCCATCAGAATACCTGGCCCTGCAATCGCTGCGCTGGCGGCAATCGCCACGGCTGAGCGAAGTAGATCTCGCTTCGTCCACATTTGCCTTACTCCTTTTTGTCTTTACGATGTTTTCGAGCATGGGTTGAAATCGGCTACGGCCAGTATTGGCTTGCGCAAGACGCATTTTTTATTGTATTAAGCAGGAGTCGGCATTCGACAACCACTCATTTTGCGCCAAGAGTTCCGTCCTTCAGGAGGGGGGCGCACATGGCTGATATCCCGGTCATCTCCAGCCACGTGCTGCATGGCATGCCGGCTTTCGTGCGTCGTGAAATGGGAGCAAAGGCGTTGCTGCAGGCCAATCGCGCCGTAGGCTTCGATCTCGAACTGGCCGAGGGCGAAAACTGCTTCATCCCGCACGTGGCGGTGATCGGCTTTGTCGATGCGACCGCACGAGCTGCCGGCGAGGCCAACCTTGGGGTTCTGATTGTCCCGATGATGAATATTGCCAACTATGGCAGTTTCGGGCGCTACGTCTTTGGCGCCGACACCCTGGGGCAGGCCATCGAGCGCAGCATCGCCGGCCTTGTCTACCATAGTACGGATGACAGGATGTCGGTCGCGATCGTCGGCGACGAGGTGCGATACAGCTATGTCTTTGCACTGGCCGGCCGCACGGGGTACGGGTACGGCAATATTGCGTGCGCCGCGGCGGGCGTCCTGCTGAGCCTCTTCAGGGCTTATTTGCCTCCTGATTGGCGACCGCTACGAATCGAGCTTGATACGAACAGGCCAAGCCAAGCGGGGCTTTTCGAAGACGTTTTCCAGTGCCCGGTACTTTTCAACGCACCCGCGGTGACGATAGTCACGCAACGCCATCATCTGTCGGCTGCGCCGAGGCGCGCTGCATGGCCTATCGTCACCATAGAGGACGTGGCACGAGACCGGCGGGGCGGTGCTCCACGAGAACTGCTCGACGTTGTCATGGAGCAGATCCGCGCGCAAGTTCTCACTGGCAGCGTGTCGATCGATGGCGCCGCACGATCAATCGACATCAGTGTCCGGACATTGCAACGCGAGCTCAATCGGGCGGGCTCCGATTTTCGCAGCTTGGCCAGCGCGGCAAGGGCACAGCGCGCCATTGAACTGCTCCGGCACACGAGTGGCTCGATCACCCGCGTGTCGGCGGAGCTAGGTTATTCCTCGCCAGCCAACTTCGCCCGCGCCTTTCGCAAGCTGAGCGGCAGCGGGCCGCGAGATTTTCGCTCGAACATGGTCAGGGCACCGATCCCGTGAATCCGTCGCGCAGTTCGCGCTTGAGTACCTTGCCGATAGAGCTGCGCGGCAGTTGCGGCGCCAAGGCCACCGCCACGAGGCGCTGGTTGCGCTCCAGCCGTTCGTTGGTCCAGGACATCAGGGCCTCGGGCGTGGGCTGGCGGCCGGGGCGCAGTTCCACGAACGCAACGGGCGACTCGCCCCATGCCTGCGAAGGTACGCCGACCACGGCCGAGGCGAGCACGTCGGGATGATCGGCCAGCACGGCCTCGATGTCGCTCGGGTAAATGTTGAAGCCGCCCGAGATGATCATGTCCTTCTTGCGATCCATCAGCATCAGGAAGCCGTCTTCATCGAAATACCCGACGTCGCCCGTGCGAAAGTAGCGCTGGCCCGCGGCGTCGTACCACTCGATCTCGGCGGTCTTGGCCGGCTGACCGTGGTAGCCGGTCATCATGCCCGGGCCACGGCACACCAGCTCGCCCGGTTCGCCCGGCGCCGACGGCGATCCGTCCTCGGCCAGCACCAGATACTCGCTACCTGGCAACGGACGACCCACGGTGTGCAGCTTGTCCGGGTGTTCGGCCGCACGCAGCTCGCAGCGCCCACCCCCCTCGGTCATGCCATAGAACTCGTAGAGGCGGCCGGGCCAGCGGCGCAGCACCTCGGCCTTGAGCGCGGCCGAGAACGGCGCGCTGGAGCAGAACTTGACCTGGAAAGAGGACAGGTCGCGCTGGTCGAAGTCCGGATGAGCCAGGATGCGCTGATACTGCACGGGCACCAGCATGCTGTGCGTGGCGCGATACTGCTCGGCCAGGGCCAGGTAGCGGCCGGCGTCGAACTTGCGCATCAGCACCAGCGTGCCTCCCAACGCCACCGTGGGCAGCGCGCTGACCAGGGTGGTGTTGGAATATAGCGGTGTGCCCAGCAACGTGATGGTGTGTGTGCCATAGTCACTGGCCACGGCGCGCTGCAGGTGCGACCAGCGCATAGCGAATGGCTGCAGGATACCCTTGGGCGTGCCGGTGGTGCCGGACGAATAGATCAGGTTGAACGGCGACCCGGGCTCGGGGTTGAATGGCGCGACGCACGAGCCGGCTGGCGCCAGCCAGGCCTGGAACCCCTCGTCGGGGCCGTCCAGCACGACACGCGGCACCGACGCGGCCTGGGGCTGGGCGGCCAGCCGTTGGGCCACGTCGCCGTCGGTGAACAAGATCCGTGCGCCAGAATCGGCGACCAGGACTGCGAGCGTCGCATCGCGCAGAGAGGGCGAGACCGGGGCAACCACCACGCCGATGTGCAGGCACCCCAGGTAGCAGGCCATGTATGCGACCGAACTGGGCGCACAGATCATGGCGACATCGCCAGGACGCAAGCCGTCGCGCTGCAAGCCGGCGGCCACGCGCAAGGCAAGTTCCCACAATTGGGCATACGTGGCCGAGGTGTCGTCCACCACCAGGGCGACATGGTTGGCCCGGTCGTGCGCGCGCTGGGCGACCTGGGCGACCAGCGAGCCGAAGGGCGTCTCGGGGATCTCGAGGGCGGGGGGAGGGGAAAGCAGCGTATGGGTCATGATGTCGTCAATTTGCGGAAATATTGTGCTTCTTGATGATTTCGCCCCAGGTTGCCGAATCGCGCACCAGCACCTCGGTGAACTCGGCCGGCGAATTGCCCACGGGCACCAGGGCGAGATCCTTCAGGCGGGTCTGGATTTCGGGCAGGGCGACGATGCGCTGGATCTCGGCGCCGAACTTCTCGATCACCGGAGCAGGCGTCTTGGCGGGCAGCAGCACGCCCAGCCATCCGGCCGCCTCGTAACCGGGGAAACCAGCCTCGGTCAGCGTGGGCACGTCGGGAAAGAGCGGCGCGCGCTGGCTGCCGATCACCGCCAGCATGCGCAGCTTGCCGGTTTCCAGGTGCGGGCGTGCGGTTCCGACGTCGATCCAGCCCACCTTCACGTGGCCGCCCAGCAATGCCGTCAACTGCGGGCCGGCGCCCTTGTAGGGCACGTGGATCATGTCCAGGGCGTTGTCGGACGAGAACTTCTCGCCATAGATGTGGCCGGTCGTGGCGTTGCCGAAGGACGAAAAGTTGTAGCTGCCCGGCTTGGACTTGACCTCGGCCACGAGGCCCTTGGCATCCTGGACGGGCACGTCGGGCGTAACGACCAGACCCAGCTGCGACTGGGCGAGCTGGCTGACGGCGGTGAAGTCCTTCATCGCGTCAAAAGGCTGTTCCGGGTACAGGAAGGGGTTCTGGATATGCGAGGTGATCGTGACCAGGGCGGTGTAGCCGTCCGGCGCGGCGCGGCCCACGGCGGCCGTGCCTATCATGCCGCCGCCGCCGGGACGGTTGTCCACCACCACCGGCTGGCCAAAGGTGGTCGTCATATGTTGCGAGAGCAGCCTGCCCAGCGCATCGGTCATGCCGCCGGGGGCCAGCGGCACCACCAGGGTGATGCTCCTGGATGGGTAGGATGCGTCTTGCGCCAGCGCCGGCGCCGAGGCGCCTGCCAACATTGCCAGGCTCAGGGCCAGGCCGCCAGCCCAGCGTTTTTCGTTCATCATGCGTATCTCCGAATGGCCTTTTGATCTTGGTATAGGGCACTTCCTTTGCAGGCACTGCAGTGTAGGTGCGCCGTTCATGCACAACAATTTCGCGTTTGAAAAGGCTCGCTTACCGTTCGGTTAGGGCAGGGGAATCGGGTTATGCTGCCGGTCGGCAAGACTGATGGATAGCCGCCCACGAGCGGCGTCCCGGAGACACAGCATGGATCTGACCGACTTTCGCCTGCTGGTGGGCATACTCGACAGCGGCAGCGTGACGCGTGGTGCGGAGCGCGCCTTTCTCTCGCTGCCTGCGGCCAGCAACCGGGTCAAGCACCTGGAAACCGAACTGAACGTGGCCTTGTTCACGCGTGGCAGCCGCGGTGTGGCGCCCACGCCGGCGGGGCTGGCGTTTGGGCGTCATGCGCGGGCCATCCTCAAGCAGATCGAATCGCTGCGGCAAGACGTGGGGGAATTCGCCGCGGGCGGCAAGGGATGCGTGCGCGTGCATGGCAGCACGTCCTTCATCAGCAGCTTCCTGCCCGACATCCTGGGCGACTACCTGGCCGTGCATCCCGAGGTCAGCATCGATACGCGCGAGCGCATCAACGTCGACGTGGTGCGCGACCTGCAGGCGGGCGACGCCGACATCGGCCTGGTGTGCGGCCCGGTCTACCTCGACGACTTGCAGTCGCACTTCCTCTTTTCCGACCCCGTGGTGCTGGCGGTATCCGCCGGCCACGCCTGGAGCGCGCGCAAGCTGATGCGCTTCGAGGAAACGCTCGAGGCGCCGCACGTGGGCCTGCACGAAGGCAGCACGCTCGCACGCTTCGTGAAGTCGCAAGCCGAGCTGGCCGGGCGCCCCCAGATCACGCGCGTGAGCGTGGCCAGCTACGAAATCATGTGCCGCATGGTCGAGGCCGGCTTGGGCGTGGGCATCATGCCGCGCTCGACCCTGCGGCGCTACGGGCGCGTCGGGCGCCTGTGCGAGATCGGCCTGGAGGACGCCTGGGCCGAGCGCACCCGCGAGCTGCTGGTGCGAGACACCGACGACCTGCCTGGCTTTGTCGGCGCGCTGCTGCGCGACATCAGCCTGAAGGCCGCCAGCTGGGCGGCACCGGAGCCCCAGGCCTAGCGGCGCCATCCGTGCAGCAACAAGCTTGGCAGGCGCCGCCGTTTGCCCGATCCGGAGACCCTAGCCGACCCCCATGAATGCCGACAGCAGCGCGGGGTCCGTTCGCAGTTGGGCGGAGTCTCCTGATGTGATGATCCGGCCCGCCTCCATGACATAGGCACGATGGGCGACCGTGAGCGTGGACTCGACGTTCTGTTCGGCAATGAGAACAGCGCAGCCTTTATCGACGATGGCCGCCACGATCTCGAACATGCGCTCAACCAGCAGCGGAGCCAGTCCCAGGGAGGGCTCGTCAAGAATCAGCATTGCCGGGCGCGACATAAGCGCCCGGCCCAGGGCCACCATTTGCTGTTCGCCTCCGCTGAGTGTGCCGGCGAGCTGGTTCTTCCTGTCGTTCAGTACCGGGAACAACTGCTCGATCTCGTCTATTCGCGCCATGGTTTCGGCACGCCCGATACGTGTTTGCGCTGCGCCCAGCAGGAGATTGTCGCGAACGGACATACCTGGGAAGAGGTGCCTGCCTTCAGGGCATAGCGTTACGCCGCGCTGCACGGCCTCGGTGGTCGACCAGCCGCTGACGTCATCGCCACGGTAGCGGATCGTGCCGTCGCGAACTTTATGCATACCGACGATGGCCCTGAGGGAGGTGCTCTTTCCCGCTCCGTTCGCGCCCACCAGCGCGACGCATTCGCCTTGCCCGACCGTCAACGAGATCCGGTCGACGACGACTCTTTGGCCGTAGGCCAGCACAAGGTTCTGGACCTGCAGAATCACATCATCAGATGCCATGTCTCGCTCCCACCTCTGGCGGCGTTTTTTTGACGGGACGTCCCAGGTATGCCTCTTGAACTCGCGGGTTGGCAGCGATGTCCGTCGGTACGCCGAGTGCGATCTCCTGTCCGGCTGTCATGACCATGATGCGGTCGCACAACTCCATCATGAATCGCATCTTGTGATCGATGACGACGATAGTGATCCTGCGGTTCCGGATCTCTTTGATAAACCCGAGCAGCTCGAGCACTTCCGCCTCTATCAGGCCGCCAGTCGGCTCGTCCAGCAATAGCAGGCGGGCCCCGGTGCCAAGCGCCATGCCGATGGCGAGTTTTTGCTGCTGCAGATTGGTAAGTTCCGACGCATGCGCATCCTGCGCATGCTCCAGCCCAATGAATTCAAGCAGGCCGCTGATCTTGGCGCGGTCGGCGTCGGTTCTTGCCGGCCTTAGCCAGCCACCGATGCCTCGGTGCCCGGCGGAGCCCGCCGACAGCAGGCCCTCTTGCACCGTGTGCGTGCCGAATAGCTGCGCAGCCTGGAAAGTTCGCCCGATCCCAAGCCAGCACCGCTTATGTGCCGGCAAATGATCTATCCTTTGGCCGAACGCCTCGATCTTGCCGGAGGAGGGTGGCAGGACACCCGCTATGAGGTTGAACAGTGTGCTTTTGCCGGCCCCGTTAGGGCCCACGATGCCAAACACTTCATTTTCCTGGACATCGAATGTGATCCCACCGACAGCGACTAGGCCGCCAAAGGCTCGGTACACCTGATCTGCCGAGAGCACCGGTTCTGTCATGCTTTACTCCGTTGTTCGGTGATCGCGGCTTTGGCAACCAGCCCTTTGGCACGTCGTTTCGCCGCGAGCCACTTCCGGCTTGCGCCGATGGCAGCTCCGGCGCGTCCAGCCAGGCCATCCGGTGCAAACTGCACCACCAGAATCAGGATCACCCCCAGCACGATGAGCCTGTACTGGTCGGCGCTGCGCAGCAGCTCGGGCAGGATGACGAAGATTGCCGCGCCAAGGAAAGGACCTGCAACTGTTGCGCGTCCCCCGATGATGATCGCCATGAGCGCGGTGAAGCCGATTTCGTAGCTCGCGACAGAGGGGTTGATGAAAGCCAGGTACGACGCCTGAAAGCTTCCGGCCAAGGCTGCTATGGCGGCGCTGATCACGAACGCAACCAGTCGGGTGCGGGAAACATCTATCCCTACTGACGAGGCCAGGGCCTGATTGTCGCGGATTGCTCGCAGGCGCTGTCCCGTTGATGTGCGCATCAATAGATACGAGCCGATGGCGCACAGTACGCACACCGCCACCATCAGGTAATACATGCCTTCTGACCGGTCGATCTGGATGCCGCCGAAAAAGGTTGGCGTGGGAATCGGACTGACCCCCAGTTCGCCGTTAGTCACGCTGGTCCAGTTGCGTATGACGGTTGTGACCAGCAGCCCGACCCCCAGGGTGGCGATCACGAAATAGTGCCCGTCCAGCCTCAGGGTGAGCAGTCCGATGCTCAGTCCGATCAAGGCGCCAGCCAGCATGCCCAGTGGGACCGTAGCCCAGAATCCCCAGCCCATTTCGGCGGTCAGGATGCCGGTCACGTAGGCGCCCAGTCCAAACAGTGCGCCATGCGCCACCGAGGCCAGGCCCGCATGGCCAACGGCAATGTCCAGTCCAATGAACAGCACGGACCAGATCAGGAGTTGGGTGAGCAACTGTACTGAGTAGGGCGAGTCAAAGATGGCGGGAAGCAGGATCAGGCTTGCCGTTCCGGCGACCGCCCATGCAAGGTTGGTTCGTGTAAACATCATGCTGTGCGTACCCCCTTTCCAAACAAGCCCTGAGGCCGAAAGATAAGCACCAGGATGAGCAGCATGATCGGATATGCGTCACGAAATTCCAGCGATAGGTAGGCTGAGCCGAAGGATTCGCTAAGGCCGATGATGAACCCGCCGATAAGCGCGCCATTGATGCTGCCCATGCCGGCCAGGACAATGATGACGAATGCCTTGAGTACCAGGCTGTCGCCCATGGTCGGGTATACCTGCGCGATGGGGGCCAATAGCGCACCGGCGAAGGCGGCCAGTCCGCTGCCGATAGCCATGGTTATCAAGCCCACGCGCCGTGGGGACAGCCCGACGACCAGTGCCCCCGTGCGGCTTTGGCCAACGGCCCTGATGCTGCGCCCGATCGCGGTTCGGCGCAGAAAGCCGTTCAATAGCACGACCGCCAGGATCGCGGCAGCGCTGACAAAGAGGCGGTGGTATGTGATCGAAGCCCCAAGAACCTTGATGCCACCGGGAAAAGGCTCGGCTACCGTGCGATTGTTGGGACCAAAGAGCAGAAGAGCGACTCCTTGCAGGATGAGCAACAGACCGAAAGCCGCGATGAAAAGCGTGGCGGGCGGTGCATTGCGCAGCGGATCAAAGACCAGGGCCTGAACCAGTGCGCCAAGCAGGGCCATTACGAGTATGGCTATCGGCACTGCAAGCCAGTAGTCGTATTGGGCCAGGAGGGCAACAATATATGCACCCATCATGGCGTGTGCGCCGAAGGCGAATTGGGGCACCTCCAGCACGCCGAAGACAAGTGCCAGCGATACGGCAAGCAGTCCGTAGATGCTCCCCGTCATCAGGCCGTTGGCGATGTTTTGCGCGATATCGATATCCATCATGTCGTATCCGCTAGTTGGCGCTGGTGTAGTCGACGATATTGTCCAATGCCTTGACAATCCGGGGGTGCACGATCGCTGTTGTTTCGCCATTGGCCTGCAGATCCTTGATGCCTAGGATGTTCCAGTCCTGTTCCATGACCGAGCCCATCGCCGCACGGATCCTGGTGGCGTCATCCACGCTCTGCGCCTGTTGCACGGAATGCAGCAGCCACATCGCCTGGGCGTAGCCATCGGCGGAAATCACCACCGCGTCCCGGTTGAATGCCTGCTTGAAGGCCTCTTTGAAGCTGCTTACCCGGCCTGACGAGGAGTCCCATGTGCTGCCCTCGAAAATCGAGCCGGCAATGGCCTTTTCTCCGACGGATTTGGAAATTTCCTGAGGGCCGCATGAGATCTGAAAGATGAACCGCCCGGTGAAGCCAAGCTCTCTGGCCTGCTTGACGATGGGTGCTACCTGCGCGCACACACCAGGGACGGCAAGCAGAGTCGGCTTGGTCTTGAGCAACGCGGTCAGCTGCGGGTAGAAGTCGGTCGAGTTGATGGCATAGGTTGCGATCCGGCCCACGGAGCCGCCCGTGTTCTTCCAGCCTTTCGAGAAGTTGTCCGCCCATGCTTTGCCGAACTCATCTTCGCTTTGCATGATCGAGACGAGCTGGGGCTCGGGTTCGAGCGTGGCGATCGCCGCGCTGACTGCCTTCGTGAAGCCGGGCATGTAGCTATAGGTGTTGTACCAATAGCGCACCACCAGTGGATTGTTCTGCGTGACGAGCTTATTCGAGGCGGACGAGCTGACGATAAGAAAAGGGGGCTTGGCTGTATTGTTGAAGCTCATGATGGGGAAGGTTTCCAGGCTGGTTGAAATCAGCATGGCCTTCACCTCGTCCTGCGACGAGAGACGTCTGCCGCAGGCGACAGCCTTGGCCGTATCGGCCTGGGTGTCGCAGAATACGGCCTCTACCTTGACCTTGTTGCTTCCGATCGGAATGCCGCCGTTCTGGTTCACTTCCTGAACAGCCAGGCGGATGCCATCGGAGTAGTTCGCGCCATATTCGGCGATAGTGCCGGTCTGGGGGTAGGGCACGCCGAAGCGAAAAACAGCGGGGTTCTCGGCGGCAAGCGCAGAGCTCGTCATGGCGCTCAACGCTAACGCGACGATGCCTGCCAGGTGTGTCTTGATAGCCATTCTGGTCTCCCTTCCTTATTGTGTTTTTATCTATCGGTTTGATCTAACTGGCCGCGCCAGGGGACTGCATGGCCTTAAGCGAGCGAGGCATTGCTGCGCAGCTCAAGCACTCCGCCGCCGATTGCCTTTTCGCCCGATGCTGTCAATGCCGTGAAAGTCACCTGTTGCGCATCCAAGCCATTCACTGGGTACACCTGGAAAGTCAGCTGCAGCGAGCCTGGAACGATGGCCATGGCCTGAAAGCGTCCGGAGATTCTGCTGATACGCGTGGGATCTCCGTCGGTCAGCCGGTTCGTGATCGCGGAAACGGCTCTGGCGAGCGTTGCCGTTCCATGTAGGATCAAACCAGGCAATCCTGCCGCGGTCGCGATATCCAGATCCGTATGGATAGGGTTCCAGATACGCGCGCATTCGGAATACAGATGGCATGCGGTGGATGGCAGATCAAGGGTTCCGATGGTCTGCATGCCGTTGCCGCCTGCTTGCACGCTAGCGGCAACCAGATGGGCCGGACGGTCTTCGCCGACAACCTCGACGCCGCGATAAATGACAGCGACGGTCGTTCGCGCCACCAGTTCGCCATCCGCCTTGGTGTCGTACTGAACGGTCGACCAGGCGCCGGCGCGATGCCGCTCGACTCCCACCACGATGGCTTCGGTGCTCAGGGTCATGCCCGACTTGAGCGGCCGGTAGAGCTGGCTGTCGTGCGTCACTTGCACCCCACGCCCTCGTTCTTCGATACTCAGCCCCAGCAGCTCCATGAGTTGCTTTTGGCTCTCCCATTCCGGATGCGCCAGGAATATCGGATGAACGGGGATAGGCCCGTTTCTGGTGTCGTACAGAACGTCGCTGCGGTCATCGATGCCGGCGGCAAAATTCATGGCCCAGCGGTTATCGAGCAAGCAGTCAACGGGCGCCGAGCGAGTACCAACTATGCTGGTGGAAAGTGGCATTATTGTTGTCTCCGTTTCAGTTTTGAGTGTCGGTGTTCGGCTGGCGCGTTGCGGCAGCTATCGCTTGGCTATCGAGGCCGGCCAATTCAGCCAACAGCGTTTGGGTGTCGAAGCCTGCAGGCACGGTCAGTGCCGGCGGCATGGGTTCGCGTGGCGACAGACGGATGGGACTTGCCGGGATAGGCCAGCTGCGCCCATCAGGTGCAATGACATGCTCAACCATGTTCCTGGCAACGGCCTGCTGTGATGTCAGCACTTCGCTGGCGCGTTGTACGGGGGCCGCCGGCACGCCTGCCCTGGCTAGGATGGCGGCAGCCTCATCGCGGGTTCTATCCTTTAGCCAGGTCTTCATGATCGGCTCGATCCGATCGTGAAAATGCATGACCCGGCCCTCGCCGGATTGCAAGGCCGGATCGCCGGCCAGGTTGGGTGCGTCGATCGCATGGCAGAATCTTTGCCATTGCTCCTCGCTGGCTACGGCAATGCAGAGGTGGCCGTCGGCGACCGGGTAAAGGCCATAGGGCGCCAGGTTGGGGTTGACCCGGCGCCCGTATTCGAACTCCTTGCCTGTCATGCACGCGGTGCCTATCGCCAACTCGTTGATAGACATGCATGAGTCGAACATGGCTATGTCGACATGGCTGCCGCTACCGGTGCGGTCGCGTCGCCTTAGAGCCATCAGGATGCCGGCAACCGCATGCAGAGCCGGCGCCAGGTCTCCGATTGCCGGCCCCAACGCCCTTGGCTCACCGGTATCCTGATCGATCTGAACCAGGCCGGTCATGGCCTCGGCAACGAGATTGAACGAGGGCCACGAACGTAGTGGCGACTCGCTCGCCCCGAAGCCGCTGATCGAGCAGTAGATGAGCCGTGGGTTTACCGCGCGTACGGCTTCCTGACCCAGGCCCAGCCTATCCATGACGCCGGGCCGAAAGTTCTCGACCACGATGTCGGCATTTCGCGCCAGGGCCAGGAAGGCTTCGCGCGCCGCCGGTAGTCTCAGGTCCAGGCAGACGCTTTTCTTGCGGCGATTCAGGCGAAGAAAGTAGGCACTGACCGGGTCGCCGCCGCCTTCCCTCAGCACAGGCTCAAGATGGCGCGTAATTTCGCCTGCGGGCGGCGGCTCGATCTTGATGACAGTTGCCCCTGCATCTGCCAGTTGCAGGGTGCAGTAGGGCCCCGCAAGCCATCGGGTCAGATCGAGAACAACAACACCTTTCAACGGTGCTTCGTTCGACTCGTTTTGCATAGTGCTCCTCTTCGTTGGTGCCGGATCTTTCACCATCTGGCGGTACGTGCTCGCGTGCCATCAAGCTGGCACGCCCGCTTCGAGAACTTCTTGCTTCACTTCGCCTGACGTCTTCGGTTGATGACGCTGTCTATAAAAACGGGATAGTGTCCCGAATCCTATCTACTTGCGCTCCGCGAGTCATTCAGGGGAAACCCGGTAATTGCATTTTTATTTTGGGTTTTTGTTATATAAAACAGTACATTATCCCGATTAATGGGATTTCGTAATCAGGCTGAAGTTGGTTTCGAAAACGCTCCGGAAAGCGGTTACTGCCCGGAGGGCATCAGCAAGAAGAAAGCTGGCGGAAGGCCTATTTATGGTTTGCCGCAGCAGCCGGTGTGGCGCCGTATTGCCGCTCTTGGGGTGAAGCCCTGCTTAAGGGGAAACCTTGATGGTTTTTGCGGCCCGATGCCGCTACCCTCGTTGGATAACTCCGAGGACGCGATCATGAACTCTCCCGTTACCGACGTACGAAGCCTGGTCTCCGAGCAGGAATGGCAGCTGCGCGTGGATCTTGCCGCTGCCTACAGGCTGGTTGCCCACTATGGCTGGGATGACCTGATATTCACCCACATCTCGGTCAGGGTTCCGGGTCCGGAGCATCACTTCCTCATCAATCCCTACGGCATGCTGTTCGACGAGATCACCGCCAGCAGCCTGGTGAAGATCGACATGCAGGGCAACATCGTCCTGAACACGGGGTACAGGATCAACGTGGCGGGCTTTACCATCCACTCGGCTGTGCACGAGGTTCGCGATGATGTGGTCTGTGCCCTGCACGTGCATACGCCCGACGGCACGGCGGTGTCCACCGCAACCGAAGGCCTGATGCCCCTGAACCAGACTGCTCAGCTGATCCTGAATGACCTCGCCTATCACGACTTCGAAGGCGTGGCCTTCGACCTCGACGAGCGGCCACGCCTGCAGCGCAACCTGGGCAATCGCAATGCCATGATCCTGCGCAACCACGGCACCCTGACCGTCGGGGCAACCGTGGCGGCGGCGTTTACGCGCATGTACCTGCTCGAGCGGGCCTGCACCATGCAAGTCAGGACGCTGTCCATGGGTGTGCCGCTTACGCCGGTTTCGGATTCCGCCAGCGAGCGCACCGCCGCCATCGCCACGGCCGACACCATGGGCAAGACGGGCACCGCCCTGGTCTGGCCCGCGCTGCTGCGCAAGCTCGACCGCATTTCGCCCGACTACAAGAATTGAGTCCTGCGGCCTGGGCGGTTCTGCCCGGCATCGATGCAGCCCGCATCTCCGATGCGGGCATTTTCACGTTTGGAATGTAGACAGTTCATGCAGCCAGTAAAGAAAGTCGCCGTTGTCACCGGCGCCGGCAGCGGCATTGGCCGGGCCGTTGCCGTAGCGCTTCTGAATGACGGATATCACGTGGCCTTGTGCGGGCGCCGGCAGCAGGCGCTGGCCGATACCTGCGCCCTGGTCGAGGCTGCCGGTTCGCGCGCCTTGTGCATTCCCACCGACATCGCCGACGCCGGGCAGATCTCCGCTTTTTTCCAGCAAGTCCAAAGCGAGTTTGGGCGGCTCGATCTGCTCTTCAATAATGCGGGCACCGGAGCACCCGCCCTGCCATTTGAAGACGTCAGCCTCGAGCAATGGCAGCAGGTGGTGGCGGTGAACCTGACCGGGGCGTTCCTGTGCAGCCAACATGCTTTTCGCATGATGAAGAACCAGGCGCCGCAAGGCGGGCGCATCATCAACAATGGTTCGATCTCGGCCCATGCGCCGCGCCCGAATTCAGCGGCCTACACGTCTACCAAGCATGCCATCACGGGCCTGACCAAGGCGACATCCCTGGACGGACGGCCCTATAACATTGCCTGCGGCCAGATCGATATCGGCAATGCCGCTACCGACATGACCGACCGGATGGCCAAGGGTATCCAGCAGGCCGACGGCTCGATCAAGGTCGAGCCGCGCATGGATGTGCAACACATTGCCGAGGCGGTGCTGCACATGGCCAGGCTGCCGCTTTCGGCGAACGTGCAGTTCATGACCATCATGGCCACGAACATGCCGTTCGTTGGCCGCGGCTAGCCGGGCAGTTTCCGTCGCGCTGCGCTTACTGGGTGGCCTGCGCCTGCTTGATGCGGTGACGCCCGCCGTAGGCTATGGTCAAGGCGGCAAATGCCTTCAGCCCGGCCGCCAAGAGTAGCGGCGCGCTATAGCTGTGGAACTGGTCGTACAGCGCACCATACAGGCTGGGCCCCAACGCCGAGAGCAATTGGATGCCCGTGGCCGCGATGCCGTACACCACGCCAAACGACAGCGCGCCGAACTCGCGCCGCACGATGATAGGGCCCAGTGTCGTCACGTTGCCTATGGTCAGCCCATAGATGATGCTGACGCTGACCAGCACCCAAGGGTTCGGGAACAGCGCCATCAGGGCCAGGCAGCTTGCGCCCACCAGCATCAGGCAGAAGGTGGCAAGGCGCACGTCGACCTGGTCGGAATAGCGGGCAAGCCCGATGCGCCCGACAAAGGCCGCGACAGCGGTTGCCATGACGGTGGCCGCAGCCCCTGCCGCGCCCACGGTTGGCAGCAGCAGGGATACATGATGGGTCAGGAACCCGATCTGCACCATCAGGCCCACTCCGAAAGCCAGCATCACGGTACGCAGCGCCACTGTGCGCAGGGCATCGGATCGCGTCCATCGCTGGGGCGCCTTGGCTGCGGGGCCGGCTTTATGTGCCAGGCCGTCCGGTAGCAGGCCCATATCCTGCGGGCGATGGCGCAGCACCAGCACCGCGATCGACACAATGGCGATCAGCGCTATCAGGGCGGCGGTGATGGCCGTGGCGGTCAAGCCGAAGTTGGTAATGCCGAACAACAGCAGCGGCACACCTGTCATGCCGCCTATGCTGGCGCCCAGCAAGGCCGTGGATGCAGCCTTGCCCTGGTGCAGTTCGAACCACGGCGCCAGGGTAGTGGTCAGGGCCGCAGTGGAAAGACAGGCCCAGCCCAGGCCCAAGGCCAGGAAGGCCGCATACGCGTGCCACAGGGTGGTGACGAATCCGATGCCAGCCACGCCGCTGGCCATGGCCACGGCACCAAAGGAAATGACGACGCGCGGGCCCAGCTTGTCGACGGCGCTGCCTACCCACAGCTGGGACACCGCGGCGATCAGGTAGGACACGGTAATGGCCGACGACACCAATGAAATCGATAGGCCGGTTTTGTCGTGAATAGCTTGAAGATAGACGCTGGGGCCAAACAGCGCCAATGACCAGCTGACGGCTGCAATCGCCATGCAGCCATACACCATGCGCCAGCCATAAAAACCACGTGCAGACATCGTTTTTCTCTTGTTTTATTGTTGGCGCATCGTAACCGCTTACGCGTTTGCCGTCAGGGCGCCGGCCACGGGAAGACGGGCTTCGCGTATGGGCAGGTTGATCAGCGCCGCGCCCACGGCCAGTACGATATCTGCGTACCAAACCCAGTCGTAGCTGCCGGTAACGTCATAGACCTGGCCTCCCAGCCAGGCACCCAGAAAGCCACCGATCTGGTGCGCTAGCATGACCAGGCCGAACAGCAGCGCCATATTGGAAGTGCCGAAGAACTTGGCCACCAGGCCCGCCGTGGGCGGCACGGTCGACAGGAAGGTCAGGCCCATGACGGCTGCGAAGACCAGCACGACCAGTTCGGTCTTGGGTGCCAGCAGGAAAATCAGTACCGCCAGCGCGCGGGTGGCATATACCAATGCCAGCAGCGACTTCATGCGCCAGCGGCCCACGGCCCAGCCCATGGCGATGCTGCCCACGATGTTGAACAACCCGATCAGGCCCAGGGCCCAAGCACCCACTGGGGCGGGCAGGCCACAAGCGGCGATGACCCCCGGCATGTGGGTGGCGAGGAACGCCACATGAAAACCGCATACAAAAAACCCCCCGGCCAGCATCCAGTAGCTGGGGGTGCTCAGGGCCTGGCGCATGGCCTGCCGGGCTGGCAGCGGCCGCGCGGCGGCGGCGCCGGCATGGGTGGGGCTGCCTTTCAGGATGAAGGCTGCGGGCAGGGCCAGCAGCACCAGCAGGCCCAGTACCTGCATGGCGCTGGCCCATCCCAGGCTGGCCATCAGCACGGCGGCCAAGGGCGCCATCACGAACTGCCCAAACGAGCCGCCGGCGTTGACGATGCCCATGGCCATGCCACTGTTACCGGCTGGCACCAGCCGGTTGGTCACCGCCATGAGTACCGATGGCCCGGCCATGCCCGCGCCGCCGGCAGCCAATACCCCGATAGCGAAAATCAGCCCTGCCGTGCTCGTCATCAACGGCGTGATGAAGGTTCCCAGCGCCACCAGCACGGCCCCCGCGAACAAGACCCGGCCGCCGCCGATACGGTCGGCCAGGGCTCCCGCAAACGGCTGCGTCAGCCCCCACCACAGTTGGCCAAAGGCAAAGGCCAGGCTTATGCTGCCTATGCCCAGGCCCGTGGAGGTGTTCAAGGGGCCCAGGAAAAGCCCCATGGTCTGGCGCGTACCCATGGTCAGCGCGAAGGTGCCGGCTGCCGCCAGCAGGATCAACCACAACGGGATACGGCTGGCTTTCATGGTGTCTCTGTCAGATGGTGTGGGTTGGGTTGGCGTGGGACGACAGCAATTCGAGCGAGTCGTCGATCAGGGTATGCAGGGCCAGGACCCGCTCATGCCCCAGTTGCTGCTCGAGGGTCTGCTGGGCCGTCTTCCAGTACTGCAGGGCTTCGTGCCGCTTGGCCTGGCCGGCCGGGGTAATGGCCACGCTGCGGCTGCGCCCGTCGGGGCCGGGCGAAAGCGTGACCCAACCCGCTTCTATCAGGGGCTTGAGGTTGCGCGTGAGCGTGGACGAATCCATTTTGATGGCGAGTGCCAAGGCGCCAGGCCGCAGTGGCCCGAGCTTGAGTACGGACGAGAGCAGGGAATACTGGGTGGTTTTCAGCCCCGCCTTGCCAAGCTCGGCGTCGTAGTGTTGGGCGACGCGGCGCATCAGCTGGCGCAGCTTGAAATTGGTACAGCCATGCGGCTTGGCGGTGGAACCAGGTGTCGGGCTTTTGGTGTGCATTTTTGCATTGTATATGCAAATGTTGTATCTGCAATTAAATAGGAAAACGACCGCCACTTCATCAGGGTCCGGGGCACGCGGCGCGGCGGTGATTTGCCCCGGAACTGCTGTCCAAGGTCATCGAATTGAAGGTGGGACTCCGCTGTTCGTATTCTCGCCGGGCGAGTAAAACGCGACCGCGGCATTGCACCCTGATGGGTGCCATGCCTCTGTCTGGCAGCAGTTTTTTATGCGCCGGGTTTTGCGGCTTGGTCCGCCGGCAGGGCCGTGCCGGTGGCTTCCTGCTGGTGTTCGGGAGGCAGGCTGCGCAGGCTGGCGGGGGTGCGCGACAGCTTGATGGGAGAGCCCACTCCACGGTAGTCGCCTTGTTCCAGCACCATGCCCCGATGCAGGGTGTGCGGGTGGCTCAGTACCTCTTGCACGTTCTGTACCGCGCCGGCGGGCACGCCGTTGCGCAAAAGCCGGTCAGACAAGGCGGCCGCTTCCTGGTCGGCGAACAGCCCGGCAAGCTCTTCACGCAGGGCGGCTCTGTGCTGCAGCCGCTGGGCATTCGAGGCAAAACGCGGGTCGCTGGCCAGTTCGGGCGCGCCCAATACCTTGGCCATGGCGGCGAATTGCCCATTGTTGCCGACGGCGAGGAAAATCGGGCCGGTGCGGGTGGGCAGGGTTTCGTAGGGGGCGATGTTGGGGTGGGCGTTGCCGGTACGCGCAGGGATTTTTCCGCTATAGAAGAAGTTCGGCGCGTGCGGATGCAGCAGGGACACCGCGCAGTCGTAGAGCGTGATGTCGATGAACTGCCCCAGGCCGCTGCGCACCCTTTCCTGCAGGGCCAGCAAGACGCCGATGGCCGCGTTCAGCCCGCTGACCATGTCCACCACGGGCAGGCCCACGCGGGTGGCCTCGCCGTCGGCGTCGCCGTTCACACTCATCAGGCCGCACAGTGCCTGGGCGCAGGCATCGTAGCCGGGCAGCCCGCCCAGCGGGCCGTCTGCGCCAAAGCCGCTGATGCGGCAGTGCACCAGGCCGGGAAATTCCTGGCTTAGCGTGTCGTAGCCCATGCCCCACTTTTCCAGGGTGCCGGGCTTGAAATTTTCCACCAGCACGTCGGCATCGGCCAGCAGATGCCGCAGCAGTTCCTGGCCCGCAGGCTGGGAAAGATCCAGCGTCATGCCGCGCTTGTTGCGGTTGACGCCGATGAAATATGAAGCGGTGTCCCCCTGGAAGGGAGGCCCCCAGCCACGGGTTTCATCGCCGGCCGGCGGTTCTATCTTCAAGACGTCGGCGCCGTGATCGGCCAGGATCTGGGTGCAATAAGGGCCGCCCAGCACACGCGATAAATCGATGACCTTGCAGCCGGCCAGTGCGCCTGGTGTCTTGTTGTCCTGCTGTTGCATCTGTGTCTCCTTCACCATGTTTTTTTACGGGCCATGCGCCTACAGCGCGGCTTGCAGGATATTGCGATAGGTCGCGCCGGGATCTTCCGGAATGGCGTTGGGGTCGCGGGCGGCCAGCCGGTGCAGCAGAACCTGGTCGGCCAGCAGGGCCCGGGTTTCCAGGCCTTCGGCGCGGGCTTCCCAGCGCAGCGCGGCCATCGAGACGGCATGGTACAGGGCCGAGGCGGCTTGGCGGGCAAGGTCGGCGCGGTCGTTGGCGGCGGCATGTCCAGCCAGATTGAAGGCGGCTTCCAGGCTCTGCGCCTGGAGGGCTTCAAGTTGCGGGCTGCAGGGCAGGCCGGCGGCCAGCAATTGCCCGACGTGTTCGCGCAGGACCGGCAACGAGCCTTCCCGGGTGATCGCGCGCAGAACGTCCAGGGCCACGATATTGCTGGTGCCTTCCCAGATCGAACCCAGGTGGGCGTCGCGCACCAGTCGCGGTTCCGTCCACTCTTCGATGTAGCCGCAGCCGCCGCGCACTTCCATGCCGTCGCCCGTTACCTTGCGGGCATCGCGGCAGGCGCGGAACTTGATCAACGGGGTCAGGATGCGGGCCAGCTTGGGGTCGCCCTGGCCATGGTCGGCATCGGACAAGGCTTGCGCGGTCTGCAGCATGATGCTGCGCGCCTGCTCGGCCCAGACCGTCATTTTCACCAGTTGGCGCTGCATCAGCGGCATGTCGATCAGGCGCTTGCCGAAGGCCTGGCGGTGTTGGGCGACGTAGATGGCTTCGGTGACGGCGCGGCGCATCAGGCCGGCGGCCCGCATGCCGTTGGACAGCCGCGAGTTGTTGATCATGTCGGCCATCTGCCGGAAACCCTGGCCACGTTCACCCACCAGCCAGGCATGGGCGCCTTCGAGCCGGATTTCACCGCTGGCCATGGAACGCGTGCCCAGTTTGTCCTTCAGGCGCAGGATGCGGTAATGGTTGTGCGTGCCATCGGGCAGGTCGCGCGGCAGCAGAAAGAGGGAAATCCCCTTGAGACCGTCCACTTTTTCGCTGCGCGCCAGCACCATGGCAAAGCCCGCATCGGGGTTGGAGCAGAACCATTTGTCGCCCTGCAGGCGCCAGGTGCCGTCCGCCTGCTGCTGGGCCGTCACCGAGGTGGCGCTGACATCGGAGCCCGCGCCTTGTTCGGTCATGAACATGGCGCCCTGACGCAGCTCGTCGAAATCCTGGGACGTTACCTGGGGCAAAACCTGTTCCACCAATTCCGGGCTGCCGAACTTGCGCAGGGTGCGGGCCAGAGAATCTGTCATGCTGACCGGGCAGCACAAGCCGAACTCGCCTTGCACGAACAGATAGCTGAGCAGGTATTTGGCGGCTGCCGGCATGGGCTCGGGCCAGCCCAGCACGCCGCCCCGGTGCGACAACGCCGCCAGGCCGAACTCGCTGTAGGCCAGTTTTTCCATCTCGACATAGGCCGGGTGTTTTTCGAGGCGGGATTCATCGACGCCCGAGCGGCTGCGAACCGACAGGGTGGGAGGATGCTTGTCGGCGATGCCGGCAAGCTCATCGAGCCGCCCGCCCGCCAGTGCGCCCAGCCGGTCGAAATGCGGCTCGAGGTGGCGCTGCAGCTCGGCAGGTAGATAAAGCCGCCCCAGTCCCTGGGCGTAGGGGTCGGCCTGGTACAGGTTCAGGCCACGAGAGTCGGGCACCGGCGTGTCGGTGGCGGAAGTGATGGCGGCTTGCATATCCATGGCGTCGTCTAGCCTCAAATAAGTAACGTGCATCATCGTTCGGGAAATCAATCTATGCAAATACTGTTTATGTGTAGAACAATACAAAAAATATATGGATGAAGAGCATGGATCTCGAACCCCGTTTGCTGCGCTACTTCATTGCGGTAGCCGAAGAAAGCCATTTCAGCCGTGCCGCGCAGCGTTTGCACATGTCGCAGCCGCCCTTGAGCTATGCGATTCGGCAACTGGAAACCACGGTGGGCGTGCGCCTGCTCGCGCGCACCAGCCGCCACGTCGAACTCACCGAGGCGGGGCGGGTCTTTTATCGTGAAGCTTTGTCGTTGCTGCGCCAGGCCGACGATCTGCGTACCTTGGTGCAGCGCGTGGATGCCGGCTTGCGCGGGCGTATCCGCATCGGTTTCGTGGGCTCGATGCTGTATCGCGGCCTGCCGGCGTGGCTGGGTGCCGTCAAGCGTGCCTTGCCCGATGTCGAACATGTGCTGACCGAGCAAAACTCCAACGATCAGATCGAGAGCATGCGCCGTGGCGAGCTCGACCTGGGGTTCATCCACGAAAACCCGTTGCCTCCCGACGTCCAGGCCAGGACCTTGATGTCCGAGCCCTTTATGGTGTGTCTGCCTGCCGCGCACCCTTTGGCGGAATGCGCGCGCATCGACCTTGGCGACCTGGCCGCGGAAGACTTCGTGTTCTTTGCGCGGGCGGCGTCGCCCAGCTATTACCAGACGGTGCTGTCCATGTGCGCGCAGGCCGGCTTCATGCCCGCCGTCAGGCATGAAGTGCGCCACTGGCTGAGCGTGGCTTCGCTGGTGTCTCAGGGGATGGGGGTCTCGATCGTGCCGGCCTGCCTCGCGCGCAGCGGCTTGGCAGGCACCCGCTTCCTCGCTTTCGAACACGAGGCCAGGTCCGTCAGCCAGGTGATCTGGCGCAGGCAGGAGCACGATGCCTCGGCTCTGCAGCAGACGGCGCTGGATCTGGTCGGTATGCACTTCGGTTAAGACCGGTGCGGCGCTGGCGGGCAAAAAAACGGGCCGCCCCGCTGGCGGGCCGGCCCATTGCACCGCAGAAGTGAAGCTTACGCCTTGGCGAAGTTTTCTTCGGCGAACTTCCAGTTGGCCAGGTTGTTCAGGAAGGTTTCCACGAACTTCGGACGGGCATTGCGCACGTCGATGTAGTAGGCGTGTTCCCACACGTCGATCGTGAACAGGGGCACATCGCTGGTGGTCAGCGGCGTGGCGGCGTTGCTGGTGTTGACGATGTCGACCGAGCCGTCGGCCTTTTTCACCAGCCAGGTCCAGCCCGAACCAAAGTTGCCCACGGCGCTGGCGGTGAAGGCTTCCTTGAACTTGGCGAAATCACCCCATTTCTTGCTGATGGCTGCAGCCAGTTCGCCGGTGGGTTCACCGCCGCCCTGGGGCTTCAGACAGCTCCAGAAGAAGGTGTGGTTCCACACCTGGGCTGCGTTGTTGAAAACGCCGCCTTGCGATTCGCGGATGATGCTGACCAGGTCCTTGTTCTCGAAGGGGGTGCCGGCGATCAGCTTGTTCAGGTTGGTGACATAGGCCTGGTGGTGCTTACCGTAGTGGTAGTCCAGCGTTTCGGCGCTCATGTGCGGCTGCAGGGCGTCTTTGGCGAAAGGCAGGGGGGGCAGAGTATGTTCCATGGCTCTTCTTCAAATTAGTGAAAGTGGGGAGACTACTTGGGGCTTGAGACCCAAGCCCAGGTTTGTCTGATGCCTTTGGGATCTTGCGCACCAGTCAATTCTGACCATGTCCTTTGTAAATAGTCGCCGGGAATATGTCAAGGGAAGGCTAGGAAAATTCAAAGGAACCTGTTAGTTTTTCAAGATACCGCTTTTCGTTCGGGCTTTCACGCGTAAAAATGTCTCATTCCTCTACGGATTACTCCCCGCCTTTGCGCTCACCCGCCGAGCGCGTGCTGACCCGGCTGAAGACGCACGGGCCGCAAACCTCGGCCGCGCTGGGCAAGTCGCTGGACCTCACCGGCGAAGCGGTGCGCCAGCAACTCCAGAGACTGGCCCGCGAAGGCGTGGTGCAGGCCAGCGCCGCGGCCGCCGGGGTGGGCCGGCCCGCGCTCACCTGGCGGCTTACCCGCGAAGGTCACCAGCGCTTCCCCGACCAGCATCCCGTGCTGATGGTGAAATTGCTGCAGAATATCCGCGAGCAGTTGGGCGAATCCGCGATGGACAAGCTGCTTGAGGCCAGAAGCGTGGAAACGCGCAGCAGCTATCTCGAATCCCTGGCCCCGACCGCGGCCTTGCCCGAAAGACTGGCCCGGCTTGCCGAAATCCGTACCGCTGAAGGCTATATGTGCGACTGCGAACAGCAGCCGGACGGCAGTTGGCTGTTGATCGAAAACCATTGCCCCATCTGCGCCGCCGCAGCGGCTTGTCCAGGGTTCTGCCAGACCGAGCTGACCCTGTTTCGTGATGTGCTGGGCGAGAACGTGCACGTTGAACGCATCGAACACCTGCAGGCGGGCGGGCGCCGCTGCACCTATCGCATCACGGCCTGAACCGGGACGCGCCCGCTTTTTTTAAGGCCGGGAACGGCCTTTGCTTGATGTTTGCCTAACCATTGCAACATTGGGCTTCACCCGCATATGAGTCGCGATTTTCCGGGTTTGCCACGCTCGCGCGAAGAGTTGGAAGCGCTGGTGGCCGTTCGTATCGCCGAGCTCGAAAAAACCCAGGCGTCGCTGCTGCATGTTCGGAAAATGGAGGCGATAGGCCATTTGACGGGCGGCATCGCGCACGACTTCAATAACCTGCTCACAGGTGTCACTGGCGCCTTGGATCTGATGCTGCATCGCCTGCGCAAAGGCCAGACGACAGATCTCGAGCGCTATGTGAACCTGGCGTTAACGTCGGCCAATCGAGCGGCATCACTCACCAACAGGCTATTGGCTTTTGCGCGGCGCCAGCCGCTGGATCCCAGGCCCCTGGATGCCAACCAGCTGTTGCTGGCCTCGCAAGACCTGCTGCGGCATACGCTGGGCGCAGCCGCCGAACTGTCCCTGTTGCCCGCACAAGGCCTATGGCTGACCTTGTGCGATGCAGAACAGCTTCGCAATGCATTGCTGAACCTGGTGCGCAATGCCAGTGAAGCGATGCCGGATGGCGGCACACTGACCATAGCTACAGGCAACGCCAAGCTGGCCCGAGGCGACCTTGCGGGGGAAAACGGTGTGCTTGCCGGCAGGTATGTCTGCATTAGCGTGAGCGACACGGGAATCGGCATGAATGCCGATGTGCTGGGCCAGGTGTTCGACCCCTTTTTCACCACCAAACCGCTGGGGCAGGGAACCGGCCTGGGTTTGTCGACGATATATGGCTTCGCACGGCAATCCGAGGGCTGTACAACGATAAGCAGCGTACCTGGCAAGGGAACGACCGTAAAACTCTATTTTCCGCGCTATGCCGGTAATCTGGACAAAGCTCCCCTGGAGGCGTCGCGGGGAGACACCGGCGGCGAAAAGCGCGCGGCCGGGATCGTGCTGGTGGTCGAGGACGAGCCGGAGGTGCGCGCACTGATAGTCGATGCACTGCATGACATGGGGTATCGGACGCTGGAGGCGGCCGATGGCCCGACCGGCCTGCAGGTGCTGCAAAGCGACGCCGCCCTGGACCTGCTGCTGACCGATATCGGCTTGCCCGGCCTGAACGGCAAGCAACTAGCCCAGGCGGGTCGGCAAGCGCGGCCCGGATTGAAGGTCCTGCTCATGACGGGCTATGACGCCAACGCCATACAGGCCGCTGGCCTGGCCCAAGCGGATATGCCGCTGCTGAACAAGCCGTTTACATTGGACAGCCTGGCCCGCCGCATACAGGACATGCTGCATGGCCCCCCTGCCAACAAGAGGGTGTCATCGCGCTAGCTGGGTGGTGCAGGCCGGGGCGCTCAGCCCTGGCGTTTGCGATCGATCAGCTTGAACGTGGCGCGGGCGATAGCGATCAGATTGCCGGTTTGCGCCGATTTGATGGTGCCGTCGCAAAACGCCAACGATTTGCCGCGCCGCACACAACGGCCTTCGATAATGATGTCGCCAGCCACGGGCTCCAGGAAGTGCGTGGATATCTCGATGGTGGCGCAGCCAAAGTCGTGAGGCGCATGCGAGCGCGCCGCTACGCTCATGGTCAGGTCCATGACGCTGACAATGGCGCCGCCGTGGATGTCTCCGCGCGTGTTGGTCACATCGTCCTTCCAGGGCATGCTGGTGCGGCAATAGTCCTTGTCCATGGCCTCGGGACGGGCGCCGACGAGTTCCATGAAGGGGGAGCTGATGCCAAAATAATCTACGGCCTGTGTCGTGCTGGTCATGTCGATGCGTGTAAGGTTGAAACGCGCGAGCTTACTGCACCTTGATGCCGGCTTGCTTCATTGCGTCTCCCGTGGCTGAATTGCCGCGTGGTGTTTATCATCCAATGCAACGTGACAGCAAACTCCGGCCATGGCATATCCAAGCAATCTTTCCGTAACGGCCTTCGACGCTTCGCGCCGTATCGCTGCGGGTGCGCTCATCGACGTGATCTCCGACGTGCAGCGCTATCTGGTGCGCGTACCCGAGGCCAACATCGCGGCTTTTGACGACATGACCGGCGAGCGTATCGAACTCGACTGGAACGTTTCGCAATTTCACCTCGTCGCCCAACTGGCGCCACCCATCGCGGCGGCGCCGGCAAGGCTTGAGCCCAGTCCGGGTCCGCGTGGACCGGGCCGTCCCCGGCTGGGCGTGGTGGCGCGCGAAGTGACTTTGCTGCCCGCACATTGGGAATGGCTAAATGGGCAACCCGGCGGCGCGTCGGCCACTTTGCGCAAGCTGGTGGAAGACGGCCAGCGCATGCAGGAAACCCGGGAGCGCGCGCGCAGCTCGCAAGAGGCGGCCTATCGCTTCATGCTGGCGATGGCGCCAGAGCTGCCGGGTTATGACGAGGCGCTACGCGCGCTGCATGGCGCGGATGCCCTGCAGTTCGACACCAGCACCGCCAACTGGCCCGACGACTTGCGGGCTTATGTGCGCACCTTGGCTTTCCCGCCCGCCTGACGACCCAGGCGTAATTTGTTGGTAAAAAGCGACGCTAGCGTGTTTTTTACAGGAATTTCAAATGGTGCCGCTATCATCGTTTGTGCACACAGGCTTTCGATAACCAACATAGGAAGATTGGTATGGGCATTATCGTAATGATCATTGTGGGCTTTATCGTGGGGTTGATCGCCCGCGCCATCATGCCGGGCGACCAGAAAATGGGCATCATCATGACCACTATTCTGGGGATCGTCGGTGCGGTCATTGCCGGGTACCTGGGCCAGGCCATGGGCTGGTATATGCCAGGCCAGCCGGCAGGCTGGATTGCCTCGGTGGTAGGGGCCATCATCTTGTTGGCGGTCGTGGGATTCTTCAGGCGCTCGTCCTGATCCTGAGTCGCAGGTGAAAACGCAGAAGCCGGCCCTTGGGGCCGGCTTCTGCGTTTGTGGCTGGCGTGTGTCGACCGAGCCTAGCCGTCGTTGGGCTGGCGCGCCAGGATGCCGCCGCGGAAAACCTCGATCAGGCCTGTGGTGGCCTCCTGCCCACGGGCGTTTTCGCTGCACCAGTCCAGCATTGCCAGCATTTCATCCTGGCTCGCCACGCGCTTTTGCAAAAGAATTTCCATGATGCCGGCAAGCACCAGGGTGTGGGCGCCCAGCATTTGCAGTTCAACTGGCGGCGTCGGGGTAGCGGGCGTGGCGGAGGCACTCATGGGATTCGTCCTGTAAAAGTGAAGGGCGGCCATTATCGCCCGCTAGCTGGCAGTCCTGTGGCTGTCGCGCAGGCTGCGGATCTGATCGTGATTGCGCAGCACGCCTTCGTACTGACGCTGCACCACGTTGCGGATATTGTCGGGCAAGGTCTCCTGCAGGGCATCGGCATAATGTTTCTTGGCCACGTCCTCACCTCGCTCGCACTCTTCCAGGATCGCAAGTTCGGTACGTCCGGCAACGGACGCCTTCAGGTTGGCCCAGCCGCGGTGCAGGGCGCCGGCAATGCTGCCATGATCATCCGGCTTTTCGCCAGCCTGCGCCACGATGGCCTGCAACTCGGCCGCGCCGTTTGCGCAGTCCTGGGCGCGCTTGCGGAATACGTCGCGCAATTCGGGGATTTTGGTGTCTTCGGCCGCGGCTAGAAAGCCTTTTTCGCCGTCTTTCGAGGTCTCTATCAGGTTGTTCAGAACTTTGACGAAGTGTTCAGCCATGATCGCTCCTGTCTGGGGATTGATGTAAGCCGGCCTGTGCCGGGATAGGCCTGAATCCAGCAATGCCTGTACCCGCGCATGCACAGGCTGGCACGATGAACAGCTAGTTCGTAACAAAACGGTTCGGATCCGGCAGGGCGGGTTGGCGCCGGCGCGGCCCGCTGAGTGCCAGTGGATAGCCGCCTCCAGCCCAGGATCTGTCCGCATCTGGTCGTGAAAAATGAATATCCGATTTTCTCGTAAGCTTGACGTAAGTATGCTTACAATACGACGCTAACTTTAAAAACGGGTATTCACCACTCGCGTAAAGTGGATTCGTCACTATTCAGGGTTGCATTAGCACCCGTCGGTAACTCTCATGCAAACAGATCGTTCTCTGGAAATTGATATTTTCCGCGGCTTGGCGCTGATTTTCATCGTCGTGGACCACATCTCGGGTGGGGTGCTCGCCTGGACGACGTTGCGTAACTTCGCCATCGCGGATGCGACGGAAGTATTCGTTTTCCTGGCGGGTACCGTGACCGCTATTGCTTACACCCGACTTGCCGGTAAGAAAAGTCAGGCGGAAGCGGACAAACGTTTCTGGCGGCGCTCTTGGGAAATCTACCGTGCATTCCTGGTAACCGCGGCCCTGATGTTTGTCGCCGGCGGCCTGTTGCTGCTGTGGGGCATGAATACCCCTTCCTTGGGCGGCACGCAGGTCAAGCACTTCATTGCCGATCCTTTGCGCACGGTCTATCAGGTCGCGACGCTGCAGCGCCAGCCCTTCCTGTCCGACATTCTGCCCATGTATGCCTTTTTCGCGCTCTTGGCGCCGCTGGCGATACGCCTGGCACAGAAATCATGGATGTGGTTGCTGGTGGCCAGCGCCGGGCTGTGGATGGCCGCACCGTGGCTGGGGCAGTTTCTTCCCACCACCGTGATTCCGCACTGGACCTTCAATCCCTTTGCCTGGCAGGCTGTGTTCGTGCTGGGGCTGATTGCAGGGCTGTATCCGGAGCTGGCCCGGCGTCCGGGTAAAACTGCCAGTCGCGCCATCACCGTTGCCGCCTGCGCGGTAGTCGTGGCGGGCGCTATTTTCTCGCTATTCTCGTACCATGAGGGTCTGCGTGAGATATTCCTGTCGAGCTGGTTTGAAAAGGGCATGCAGACTTTCTCCAAGTCCAACGCCTCGGCGGTACGGATTATCAATTTCCTGGCCATTGCGTGGCTGATGTATGCGGTGGTACAACGCGGCTGGCTGAGTGGTTTGTTCCAGCGCATGAAGCTGGTTGCGCTGGTGGGCAAGAATGGACTGGTGTGTTTTGTGGGCGGAGCGGTGATTTCGATCATGGCGGAAGCAATGTCGTTTGCGTTGTCCGGCGGCGAGCCTGTCTGGCATTACGCCTTGCTGGCCGATTTTGCCGCAATCGCGGCCCTGATCGGCCTTGCTCTGTTGCGCGAGAGCCTGCTGGCGCGTCAGCGCCTGGCCGGTACGGCGTCCCGCTCGCATGCCATCGTGTCTTCGTCCGTGCGCATTCCGCGCCACGATACCTCGGCCTGATCCCGGTAACGGAGGCAGCTTTTGCGTATTGGCGCGGGGTGTTGGGCATTCATCCTGGCGGGTCTGCACGGGGCGGCGCTGGCACAGCCCATCGACCGTCCGGCAGCACCGGGCGCCAGCCCCGCCGCCCAGGCCCCGGGCGCTTTGGCCCAGCCGCTGGCGCCACCCGATCCCGCGCCGGCACCGCCCGTCATTACCCCGCAGGTGCTGTCTTCGCGCGCCGATATGATTACCGGCGGCGACGTACTGATCCGGGTGCCGGTGCCCGCCGGCCTGACTCCAGCCGACCTTAGCTTGCGCCTGGGCAAGCTCGACATCACCAATCAGTTCACGGTATCGCGCGACGGCCAGTTGATTGCCCGCCTGACGGGATTGCAGGTGGGTTCGGCGTCGCTTGAAGTCTGGGTGCGCGATCAACGCGCGGGCTCGGTGGCGCTGGTGAATCATCCTGTCAGCGGCCCGGTTTTTTCCGGCCCGCATGAACAGCCCTTCATTTGCCAGACCGCGGACTTCGTCTTGCCCGGCGGTGCTCGCCTGGGCGACCCCCTGGATGGCAATTGTTCGGTACAAACCCGCGTGGACTACGTCTATCGGCCCGCCACGCCGAGGGGAGCTTCCCTGCGCGCGCTGCCCGAAGGGGGGCCGCCGCCGGCCGACGTGGCCATGGTGCAGCGCGACGGGAAGTCCGTGCGCTATATCGTCAGGGTGGAGACGGGCACGATCAATCGCGCCATCTACCAGATCGCGGCCTTGCACGATCCCTTTACCGACGAAAAAGTTGCGCCATGGACCAGTTGGCGCGGCTGGAACAATCGCCTGGTATACGCCTTTGGCGGCGGCTGCAACGGCGGCTGGCACCGGCAGGGCGCATCGGTGGGCGACGTCCTGAACGAGCGCTTGATTGAAAAAGGCTATGCGATTGCGTCGTCTTCGCTCAATGTGTTTGGCAACAACTGCAACGAAGTGCTGGCAGCCGAAACCATGGCCATGGTCAAGGAACGCTTCATCAAAACCTTTGGCGTGCCCCGCTTCACCATAGGCTGGGGCTGTTCCGGCGGTTCCTACCAGCAACACTTCATTGCGGATGCCTACCCCGGGCTGCTCGACGGGATCATCCCGGGGTGCAGCTTTCCGGATCTGCTCTCGACCATCACGATGCTGGCCGATGTGAATCTGATGCGCTTGTATTTTGGCCGGGAGGACGCCTTGCTGTTCACCCCCGAGCAAAAGCGCGCGGTGGCCGGCGTGGTTACCCTGGCTACCCTGGGCAATCCCGATTTCGATCGCGGCATCAAGCGCATTGCCGTGGCCGGCGTCGTGCCCGATGTCCTGCCAAGGCAGTTGCTGTTCGACGCGGTGACCAATCCCACCGGCGTGCGCGCCAATGTGTTCTCGCACGGAGTGAACTCCTTTGGCAAGGACGCGGCCAGCGGCGCGCCCTTGCGGCCACTGGACAATGTGGGCGTGCAATATGGCTTGCAGGCCTTGCTCGGGGGCGTGATTTCCGTCGAACAGTTCCTCGACCTGAACGAGAGAATAGGCGGTTACGACGACAACGGCATTCCTGGCAAGGCGCGTTCGCGAGCCACCTTGCAAGCCCTGGAGGCGGCCTATGACGCGGGCCTGGTCACTGGCCGCGGGGCGCTCGCGTCGGTGCCCATCATCGACTATCGCGCCTATACCGACGACTTGCCGGGCGGCGACCTGCATTTGCGCTACCACTCGTTTGCCATGCGAGCCCGCTTGACCGGCACCGCATCCGCCGCCGTCAATCATGTCATGTTCACGGAAGATGGACGCTATGGGCTGTATTCGGCCAACAGCCCCCTGCTGAGCGAAGCGCTGGCCAAGATGGATAAATGGCTGACCGCCATTGCCGCTGACCAGGGCAACCTGCCGCCTGCGCAGAAGGCCGCCCGCAACCGGCCGTCCGAGCTGGTCGACACCTGCATGACACGCGATGCCCAGCCCCAGCGCATCGAGGAAACCATGCATCCGCTGACCGGCAGGTGCGCCAGTATTTATCCGGCACCGGCCGCACCGCACGTTGGCGCCGGCGGACCCATGCGTGGCGATGTGCTCAAGTGCCGATTGGTCGCGCCCAGGCGCACGGACTATCCGGCCACCGTTACCGATGCGCAATGGCAGCGCCTGCAGGCGATATTCGCCTCGGGTGTTTGCGACTGGAGCGGCATCGGAATCGGACAGGACGAGCGCGGCAGCTCGTGGATGCGCTTTCCCTTGCGCCTGCCGCAGGCCGATGTGCGCAAGCCCGACGTTGCCGGAGCCGCGGAAATCGCCGTCCAGGAGCAGGCCGGCAGACCCTAGCAGGGGTGCGTGCCGCGTGGAGCCGGTGCGTGCGAGTGTACCGCTCTGGGCAAGGCGCGCAGCCGCTTGCGATTCCTCTGGAAATCATGGCCTGCGGGCTTTCGGTAATATGGGCAGGTACGGTAGCGCTTCCCCGTTCCGGTGCGATCGCGCTGGCGCCGTACGCCTTGTCTACAGGAAAGCGTCCTATGCAGTCTGCCGCTGGCCATGCCTCGAAAATCCACCGCTTGCGCTACTGGATAGTCCTGGCCATCTTGCTTGGAGTGGGGGTTTTTTTCCTGCACTCGGTCTGGTTCAGCCTGCGGGATCCGCAAAGCCATGTGGCGCAGGCCCTGGTGGGCGGTCTGATCGCGGCGGCCGCGACCGCGGCTGGCGCGTTGCCGGTGCTGTTTTCGCAGCGGCTATCCGAGCGCACCCAGGATTCCCTGTTCGGTTTCGGGGCCGGCGTCATGCTGGCTGCCAGCGCCTTCTCGCTGGTGGTGCCTGGTATCGCAGCCGCCCAGAACCTGGGTTATGGGACAACCATGGCCTCGCTTGTCGTCGGCCTGGCCATCTTGCTGGGTGGGGCATTGCTGCTGACCATAGACCATGTGGTGCCGCACGAACACTTCATCAAGGGGGTCGAAGGTCATGCGGCGGCGATGCGTTTGCGCCGCACCTGGCTGTTTGTCTTTGCAATCGCCTTGCACAATCTTCCCGAAGGCCTGGCGATCGGCGTGGCCTACGCCGGTACCGACCTTGCCCGGGCCAGCGCTTTGACCGTGGGTATTGCCATCCAGGACATTCCAGAGGGCCTGGTCGTGGCGGTGGCCCTGGTGGCCGTGGGTTACAGCCGGGTGCGCGCCTTCATGCTGGGGGCCGCCACCGGCCTGATCGAACCCGTGGGGGCGGTGCTGGGCGCGGCCATCGTCGAATACTCCGCGGCCATGTTGCCCTGGGGCCTGGGCTTTGCCGCTGGCGCCATGTTGTTCGTGATCAGCCATGAAATCATTCCGGAATCGCATCGCAAGGGCCATGAGGTAAGCGCCACCGTGGGCCTGCTGCTGGGTTTCGTGCTGATGATGTTTCTTGATACTTCGCTGGGATAAATAGATGAAAAAACCAGACGTTCCGGTTGACGCCGCTAATGGCGGCGTGGTTGCTTGCGTGGCCTATCGCTCCGGAGAGCCTGGCCGCAGCGTGCCGGTGGATGACATTCCCGCCGCACTGGAAAAGCCCGGCGAACTCCTGTGGATAGGCCTCAAAAGCCCCACGCCGGAATTGCTGACGCAGGTGGGCGCCAACCTGAATGTGGGCGAGCAGGCGCTTGAGGAACTGCTCGCACCGCATCGTCGGCCAAAAATCATCGATTACGGCCATGTCGTCCTGATCGTGGCGGTAACCGTCGAACTCGAGGGTGATCGTCCGTTGTTTGGCGAAACCCAGTTCCTGATCGGGCGCGACTTCCTGCTGACGGTCCGGCGCGGTGCCAGCGCTACCCATACCCAGTTGCGCCAGCGGCTCGAGGCGGCCCCTGACCTGCTGAGACGAGGCAGTGACTACGTGGCGGCCGAATTGCTGGATCTGATGGTGGATCGCTATGTGCAGACCGCAACCACCTTCGAGGCCGGCATAGAAGGCCTGGAGCAAAAGCTTTTCATCCGGGGCATGAAGGACAGCGATATCCGCAGGCTGTATCGCCAGCGCCGCGACCTGCTGCGCGTGCATACGGCCATCGCGCCGCTGGCCGAAATCTGCCGTCGCCTGGCCCGGGTGGAAATGGCAGAGGTCGATGCCGAGGCCCGGCCCTATTTTTCCGAAGTCGCCGATAGGGTAGTGCGGGTGACGGAACTGATCAGCGCCTTGCGCGAATCGCTGGCATTCGCCTTTGAAGCCAGCCTGATGCTGGGGCAAAGCCAGCAGAATGTCATTACGCGCCAACTGGCCGCCTGGGCGGCCATCCTGGCGGTGCCGACGGCGATTGCAGGTATCTACGGCATGAACTTCCAGTTCATGCCTGAACTGGAATGGGCCTACGGATATCCTGTCGTGCTGGCTGTGATCGTGACGATCTGCGTGGTGCTGTTCAGGCAGTTCAAGCGGGCGGGCTGGCTATAGCCTTGGCGGGGTCTGGATTGCGCCAGGCTGTATACAGGCCGATGCCGCTGAGTACCGCGCCCACAGCCGATACGCCGTGCCAGCCCGCCAGGTTGAAGGCGCTCGCCGAGATCAGCGAGCCGCTGGCGCCGCCTATGAAGTAGCAGGTCATGTAGGCCGAGGTAATCCGGTTGCGCGCCTCGGGGCGAATGCGATAGATCACCGATTGGTTGCTGACATGCACCATCTGCACCGCCAGGTCGAGCACGACGATGCCCAGCAAGAGTGCCCAGATGGATACGCCGGCCAGGGCTATCGGCACCCACGAAACCAATAACAGTAGTGCACCCCACAGGGTGGTGGCCCGGCTGTGGCCCTTGTCGGCAAGCCGTCCGGCGCCGGATGCGCCCGCCACGCCGGCGGCACCGGCCAGGCCGAAAAGGCCGATGACGGCATCTGAATACGAGTAGGGTGGCGCCGACAGCAGAAATGCCATCGGCGTCCACATGACGCTGAAGACCGCGAAGACGATGCCGCCCAGAACGGCCCTGCTGCGCAGCAGGGGTTCGTCGCGCATCAAGCCCAGTACCGACGCGATCAGTTGCGGATAGCGCAGGTTCAGCGGCTGGTGATACCTGGGCAGCGCCCGCCACAGCATAAACGCCATCACCAGCATCGCCGGCGCCGTTACCCAGTAGACGGTGCGCCAGCTGCCGGCCGAGGCCAGGGTGCCCGCTACCGTGCGTCCCAGCAGCACGCCAGCGATCAGGCCGCTCATGATCGTGCCCACGACACGGCCCCGCTCGTGCGGGGCGGCCAGCGTGGCCGCCAGGGGCACCAGCAGTTGCGCAACCACGGTCACCAGGCCGGTCAAGGCCGTGCCGACCAGGGCCATGGCCATGCCCGACGAGGCTCCGGTCATGGCCAACCCGATCGAGGCCATGGCGGTCAGGCCCACTATCATTCGCCGCCGCTCGAATAGGTCGCCCAGGGGCACCAGCAAGAGCAGGCCCAGTCCGTAGGACAGTTGCGCTACGGTGACCAGCAGGCCGGCCACGCTGTGGGAGACATCGAAGGTGCTGGCGATAGAGCCAAGCAGGGGTTGCGCGTAGTAGTTGCACGAAACGGCCAGGCCGGTGGCAACCGCCATGAGCAGGACCAGGGCGGGGGAAATCGACTTTTGCTGGGGCATGGTGTGTAGCGGGGAACGGCCTATCCTTCGTGTACAGCTATACGCGTGTAGTGGCTGCCTTCGATCTGTCCGCGCCGCAAGGGGTTGCGGGTGGCATGCCGGGCAAATTCGGGGTCGACAAAGCGATAGGGCAGATGCTCGTCGCGCCCCAATGGAATGCCCAGCCGGGTGGTTTGTACCAGGGTGTGGGGGGCCGCGCCCACGTCTTCGACGAAAAAATCCTCGTTGAAAAAATGGCCGCTCCAGTCCGGAACCTTCAGCGCCAGGGAACGGCACAAAAGCGTTTGCCCCGCGCACAGGGTTTGCGGCGTGCGCGGCCTGCCGTCTGCCCGGGGATTCAGGGCCTGCATGCACGCCAGCGCGTCGGGGCCGGACAGCTCGTCCTGCCAGGGATGGGCGGATTTGATCAGCACCGCATTGCCGGCCCCCGCGGCACTGAAGTTCAGCGAATCGCCGCCGCGTGCGTAATACATATAGATGGTGCCGCCTTCCTCGACGAACAGAGGGTGGCGCTTGGCCGTATAGCCCAACGAGGCGTGGCTGCCCTTGTCCTTCAGGTAGTAGGCCTCGGTTTCAATGATGCGCGCCGACAGCCACAGTCCCTGGTAGCGCCGGCGCAGCACCATGCCGATCAGGGCCCGTGCCAGCACGAGCGCGTCGCGGTTGAAGAACGAGCGCGGCAGGGCCGGGCTGGCTGGCCATGGGATGATCGTTGGGGGCGATGGGGCTGGCGGACTTTGCTTGGGCATGCATGAAGTGTAGCGGCACTGCAAAAACCGCCGGAACCAATGGTTTGTCGTGTTTCGTTTCAAATGGTTCTGCTACTGTTGAGCTGGCGTGCTAGAGTGCCTCGGCATTTGCCTATTCCAACTACAATTCCCCCGCCTATGTCTTGTCTCTTGCTTCCCCATGCACGAACCATTGTCCTGGCTGCCGCAAGCCTGCTTGCCAGTGGTGCCGTGGGGGCCGCGACCACGTTCAGCCTGGATCGCGCGCAAGCGAGCGTAGGGGAAACCGTCGAGATCGTTGCCGTATACATCAACGACACCAATACCGCTTCCAACTGGACGCCGGCCCAGCAGTTGGTACTGCAATGGCGGGGCCCATCGGGCAAGAGCGTACGCAGCCTGGCCTATCTTGCCGGCGAGGCCTCGCCGGCCACGGTGCCAGTCAACAATTTCACGAAAGTGTCGTGGCGAGCCGTGGTGCCGCCCGGCGTCAAGGGCCTGCAGGCTATTGCCGTGGAAGGCGAGCCCACCTTGATGGCGCTCGACACCAGCCCGCTCGAGGCAGGTCCGGTGGCCGGCACACCGGCCGTCTCATCGATCGTCGACGCCGGCGTCCCCGGTGAAAGCGTCGGTACCGGAGAGCCTTTGCCGGCGGTGGTTACCGCGGGCCTGGGCGTCGAATCCAAGGTGGGCGAGCCGGCGAATGCCGCCAAGACCGCACCCAACGTGCAATACACGGCCTCGACCTGGGAACACGTGCGTAACGCGCTGTCGCCGCACGATCCGGTGTATTTCGTGTTTGGCGGGCGCGACGGCCTGGATTCACGTTTTCAGATCAGCTTCAAGTATCGCTTTTTCCAACCAGAGAGCGGACGCCCCGCGGCCTTTCACGAAAATCTGTACCTGGGATATACGCAAACGTCGCTGTGGGACCTGGACAGCGATTCCAAGCCTTTCTACGACACAACCTACAACCCCAGCCTGATGTGGAAGTCGGACAAGGTTTGGGAATCTGCCGACAAGCACTGGTCGGTTGGCCTGGCCAGCGGGCTGGATCACCGCTCCAACGGGCAGGACGAGGAAGAATCGCGCTCGGTGAACTCGGTATTCGCCCAGCCGGTACTCAACTACCGCCTGGATAACGGCAGCACGATCAGCTTTGCTCCCAAGGTTCACGGCTACTTCGGCCTGGAAGACCAGAACAGCGACTATGCCGACTATATGGGCCGTGTCGACTGGAACCTGCAATGGGCCAAGGACGATGGCGTCATGGTGGCTGGCCTGCTGCGCCAGGGCAAGGGCGGGCGCAATTCAGTGCAGGTGGATCTGGCCTGGCCCCTGCGCAGAACTTTCCTCTCCAATATGAATGGCTATTTGCACTTCCAGTACTTCCAGGGCTATGGCCAGACCTTGATCAGCTATGACAAACGCGTTCCCGCGCAATTCCGCGTGGGGCTGATGATCGTACGCTGACGGTAAACCGACTTCCGGGCCTGAGCCCGGGCTTGCTGTTTTTTTTCCCTATGATGTCTGCAATCCACGCGGCGCGCGCTTTACGGCTTCACCCCTGGATACCGTTGTGTGGGGTTCTGGCCGCCGCGCTGCTGTCCTGGGGGCCGGCTGCCGCGCGCGAACCTGCACCGGCATTTCGGTTGCAGGGCAAGGTTATCCGGGTAACTGACGGCGACACCGTCAGGCTGGACACCGGTAGCCGCCGCTACCACACGATCCGCCTGTCCAGTATCGATGCGCCTGAAACCAGCAAACCCGATCGTCCGGGACAGCCATATTCCCAGGCCTCGCGCCAGGCCCTGGAAAAAATGATCCTGAACCGGCAAGTGACGGCAAACTGTTACGAAACGGATTCATACGACCGTAACATCTGTGATTTGCGCATATCCGACGGCAGCAGCGTCAACCAGGCCATGGTCAAGGCGGGCATGGCCTGGGCTAATATGGAAGGCAAGGGAAAGTTCATGCGCGACCAGCAATTGCCTGGCCTTCAGCGCGAAGCCCAGGCGGCTGGGCGTGGCTTGTGGGCGCAGCGCGATGCCGTCGCGCCATGGCAATGGCGCTACCTATGCTGGCGCCAGCACCGGTGCAACTAGCCATGGCGGCATCGGTACATCTGTATCAGCCGCGCGGCACTGTGTGCGGCCCGCCCCCCGTACATACAAATATCCAGAGTAGAATCTTCGGTTTCGCTTTTACCCATTCGTCGTGCAGCGGGCAAACGCCACTGTGGACGGGTGTTCCGGGAGTTCCATCATGAGTTCTGTTGCCGCGCCAACCTTGCAGGGCAGCATCGTGGCCATTGTTACGCCCATGTTGCCTGATGGCAGCCTGGACTACGATACCTATCGTCAGTTGCTTGACTGGCACATTGCCGAAGGCACTGCGGGCCTGGTTGTGGTTGGCACCACGGGCGAGTCGCCCACTGTGTCGGTGGAAGAGCACAGCGAGCTGATCCGCGTGGCCGTAGAGCATGTCGCCGGCCGCCTGCCTGTCATTGCCGGCGTAGGGGGCAACTCGACGTCGGAAGCCATCGAACTGGCCGGCTATGCCAAGAACGTGGGCGCCGATGCGGGCCTGCAGGTGGTGCCGTATTACAACAAGCCTTCCCAGGAAGGCCTGTACCGGCATTTCCGCGCCATCGCCGAAGCGGTGGACCTGCCCACGATTCTTTACAACGTGCCTGGCCGCTCCGTGGCCGATCTGTCTACCGAGACCGTTCTGCGCCTGGCCGAAGTTCCGGGCATTGTCGGTATCAAGGATGCCACTGGCGATATCGTGCGCGGCACCGACCTGCTGCGTCGGCGCGACCCCTCGTTTGCCGTCTATAGTGGCGACGACGCTACCGCCGCCGCACTGATGCTGCTCGGAGCCGACGGCAATATCTCCGTCACCGCCAACGTGGCGCCGCGCCTGATGGCCGAATTGTGCGCCGCCGCCATTGCGGGCGATGTCGTGCGCACCCGGGCGCTCAATGCCCAGCTGTATCCGCTGAACAAATCGCTTTTTGTCGAAGCCAATCCCATCCCCGTCAAATGGGCGCTGGCCCAGATGGGAAAAACCAAGCTGGGTTATCGTTTGCCGTTGTGCGAACTGGATGCCCGCTATCACGACACGGTCCGGGACGCGCTGCGCGCGGCTAACGCCTTGTAAGACATCGCGCCCGCCCGTCTTTGTTCCACATGAGAGCCTCCTAATGATTAAACAATTACGCAATACCGGCACCGTGCTGGCGCTGGTTGCGTTGGCTGGCTGCAGTACGGTCAACCAGTTTCTTGGTAAAGAAGACGCTATCGATTACAAAAGCGCCCGGGCCTCACGCCCGTCGCTGGCGGTACCACCTGACTTGACCCAGGTTCCCGCTAATTCGCGCTATCAGGTTCCAGAAGGTGCGGGCGGGTCGGCGTCGTATTCCGAGTACGCCACGCAGCAGGCGCGCCGCCAGGCCAGCGCCAGCGATCCGGCCAATTCGGCCGTGCTGCCGCAGCGCAGCGACATGCGTATCGGCCGTGCGGGCGATGCTCGCTGGCTGGTCGTGAAAATGCCCGCCGACGAGGTCTACAAGCAGGCCCTTGAATTCTGGACCAGCCAGGGTTTCAGCATTCGATCGCAAAATCCGCAGGCGGGCCTGATCGAAACCGACTGGGCCGAGAACCGCGCCAATATCCCGCAAGATATTTTGCGCCGCACCATCGGCAAGATTTTCGACCAGGTGTGGGATAGCGGCGAGCGCCAGCAGTTCCGTACCCGCCTCGAACGTTCGGCCGACGGCACCATCGAGGTGTTCTTCTCGCACCAGCACATGGTCGAGCAGGTCGTCAGCGAATCGCAGGTCAAGTGGGTGCCGGGTCGTCCCGACCCCGGCCTCGATGCCGCCATGCTGAGCCGCTTCATGGTGTTCCTGGGTGCCGAAGAAGACCTGGCCCGCAGCGAACTCGCACAAGCCCAGGCAAGCGACACCACGGCGCAGCCGGCTGCCCAGGTGGTCACGGGTTCGGGCGCTGCCGGTAGCCTCGAGATTGCCGAATCGTTCGACCGCGCCTGGCGCCGTGTCGGCCTCGCGCTCGATCGCGGCAACTTCACGGTGGAAGACCGCGACCGCGCCGCTGGTGAGTACTTCGTGCGCTATGTCGACATCGACGCCCAGCAACAGGAACGTCCGGGCTTCTTTAGCCGCATGTTCGGCCGGGGCGAGCCCGAGGCTCAGCCGCAATACCGCGTTGCGCTTACCGATGTTGGTGGCGCTACCCGGGTTACGGTCCTGAATGGCTCGGGCCAGCCTGACGACAGCGCGACGGCCAAGCGTATCCTGGACGTGTTGCTGCAGCAATTGCGCGACTGACCAGATCTCTTGCGCGGGGTTCGCCCCGCGCAAGACGCCACGGCAAGAAGAACGGGCCCCGCGGGGCCCGTTCTTCTTGCCGTAAGCCGGCGCGTGTGATTACTTCTTTTCGTCCTTGACGCGATACACCAAGACTGCAATATGGGAAAGCGAAAGCACCTTGGCGGTGACGCTGCCCAGCAGCAGGCGCGACAAGCCGCTACGGCCGTGGCTACCGATGAAGATCAGGTCGCAGTGGTGTTCCTGGGCGGCTTGCACCACGCCATCGGCGACATTGAAGTTCGACACCGAGCAGGTCTCGGATTTGACGCCCGCGGTATCGGCCCGGTCGGTAATGGCCTGCAGGTAGGTGGCGGCTTGCTCGGCCGCGGCTTTTTCGTATGACTCGTCGGTGATGGCGTAGGCCGCCGCCATGCCGTCAAAACCTATGGTTGCCGCAAAGGGCTGGGTCACGTGCAGTCCAAGCACTTCGGCGCCAACCGACCGGGCAAAGGTAATGCCAGCGTTGGCGGATTGAACGGAAAGCGGGGAACCGTCGGTGGGGATCAGGATTTTTTTAAACATCGTTTTGCTCCCAGAAAGACCAAGGGATGGTACTCGACTACGTTACCATCATTCACTGTGATTTTCGCGGCTTTGCACAAAGGACTGGGCTTGCCGCGCTGTGTTCTTCAGGCCAGTACCTTGCGCAGGAAGGTGCCGATGTCTTCGATTTCTTCCGCGCAGACCGCATGCGCCATGGGGTAGGCGTGCCAGTCGACCTCGTAGCCCAGTTGCTGCAGGGTGTCGCAGCTGGCCTGGGCGCGATCGATGGAAATCATGGGGTCGTGCGTGCCATGGGCCATGAAGATGGGCGTGGCATGGTTGTGGGCGTGACGCTGCGCCGCCAGGGCATCCACCAGCGGCAGATAGCCCGACAAGGCCATCATCCCAGCCAGCGGCAGGCCATAGCGCAAGCCGGTGTGCAGCGTCATGGCGCAACCCTGCGAAAAACCGGCCAGCACGATATGGCGGCTTTCGATGCCGCGCGCGTGTTCGCGCTCGAGCAGGGCGCACACCATGGCTTCGGAAGCCCGGATGCCGGCTTCGTCTTCGCGCCGAGTCAGGTTGGTGCCCACGATGTCGTACCAGGCCCGCATGGCCATGCCGCCATTGATGGTAATGGGCTGCACCGGCGCATGGGGAAAGATGAAGCGTGTGGCCGGCACGCCCGAAAGATCAAGTTCAGGGACGATGGGCGCGAAGTCGTGGCCATCCGCACCCAGGCCGTGCAGCCACAGTACCGCCCGCTGGGGGTTGGGGCCGGTTTCACGTTCGATGCAGTCAAGTAGCGCTGGCGATGTCATGGGTTTCCTTGGATGGATCGGCGAGCCGAGGGCGGGCCTCAGTCTTCGGTTTCGGGATGGGTGGGGTGTGGATCAGGTGGCGCATCGGCTTCCAGCAGGTTCTTGATTTCCTGGAACAGGGCGCGAAAGTGCTTGCGCTGGGGCTCGCGGCCTTCGGACAACTGGGCGTTGGCGGATTCTTCCTTGCGTGCGGCACGGATCAGCGCGCGCAGGTGCTGGGCATCGGCGGCCGGATAGCGGGCGATAAAGGCCGTGAGTTCTGCATCGTCCTTCAGCAGCCGGTCGCGCCAGCGTTCCAGCCCGTGGAAATGAGCCGCGTGCTCGCGTGATCCGTTGTCCCATTCGTTCAACTGGGCGGTGATGGCCTGGGCATCGGCGTCGCGCATGAGCTTGCCGATGAATTGCAGCTGGCGGCGCTTGCCTTCGTGGCTCTTGATGCGCTGGGCTTCAAGAATTGCGTCTTGCAGGCGCTCGGCCAGCGGCAGCTGCGACAGTTTGTCGCGCGACAGATCGACCAGGCGCTGGCCCAGCCGTTGCAGCGCGGTCATATCGCGTTTGAGCTGGGATTTGCTGGGCCCCGAATACATCGAGGCGGCTTCGGAGATTTGATCGCTGGGATCTGCCGCTGGAGGCGCGGCGCGGGATGAGCGTGACATGAGAATACGAAAACGGCTGGCGCACAATTAGCTATCATACCTGTCTCACTCTATTTCCATCACAGCCCATGTCTGCTTCGTTCATTCCCGCCAACGGCCCGCAGTTTCGCGAACTGGTCCAGCAGGCCCTGCGCCATGCGCAAGATGTGGGCGCAACCGATGCGGCCGCCGAGGTTTCCGAAAGCCAGGGGCTGGCTGTGACGGTGCGCCACGGTGAAGTGGAAACCGTCGAGCAAACCCGCGACCGGTCCCTGGATATCACGGTCTATGTAGGACAGCGCCGTGGTTCGGCATCCACTTCGGACTTTGCCGAGAAGGCCATCATCGATACCGTACGCGCCGCCTGGCATATCGCCAGCCATACCGCGGAAGACCCCGCCGCCGGGCTGCCCGACGCGGCCGACCTGATGCTGGAAGCCGCGCCGGACATGCAGCTTTGCCATCCCTGGGACATCGATGCCAAGGCAGCGGCAAAGCTGGCCAAGCGCGCCGAGCGCGCAGCGCTGCAAACCGACCCGCGCATCACCAATTCCGACGGCGCCAGCATTTCCACCTATGTCGGCCATTTCATCATGGGCAACACGCGTGGCTTCCTGGGGGGCTATCCCTACACCCGGCACAGCCTGTCGGTGGCGCCCATTGCCGGGCAGGGCGACAAAATGCAGCGCGACGACTGGTACAGCAGCCAGCGCGACCCCAAGAAACTGGCCGACGCCGAGGCTATCGGCCGCTATGCGGCCGAGCGCGCCTTGTCGCGCCTGTCCGCGCGCCGTATCCGAACCGGCAAATACCCGGTCCTGTTCGAGGCTCCGGTGGCCTGCGGCCTGCTCGGGGCCTTCACCCAGGCCATCAGCGGCGGCGCCCTGTATCGCCGCGCCAGCTTCCTCCTGGATTCCCTGGGCAAGCCGGTGTTCGCCGACCATATCGATGTCGCCGAAGACCCCCACGTCATCGGCGGCCTGGGCAGCTCCTACTTCGATGACGAAGGTGTGCGCACGCAGGCTCGCTCGCTGGTCGATGCGGGCACGCTGCAGGGCTATCTGCTGTCCACCTACACCGCGCGCAAGCTTGGCATGCGTACCACGGGCAACGCCGGCGGCTCGCACAACCTTGCGCTGACCTCGCGCCTGACCGCGCCGACCGACGATTTCGCCGCCATGCTCAAGAAGCTGGGCACCGGCCTGCTCGTTACTGAACTCATTGGGCAGGGCGTCAACTACATCACGGGCGACTATTCCCGTGGCGCCTTTGGCTATTGGGTAAAAAACGGCGTCATCCAGCATGCCGTCCAGGAAATCACGATTGCGGGCAACCTGCGCGACATGTTCGCCAGTGTGGCCGCGGTAGGGGCCGACAACATCACGCGCGGCACCAAGTCCACGGGGTCCATCCTGATCCCCGAAATGGCCGTTGCGGGCACCTGATGTGCCTGATCGCGTTCTCCTGGAATCCCGGCAGCGACATGCCGCTGTTGATGCTCGCCAATCGGGATGAATACTATGCCCGTCCCTCGGCCCCGGCCGAATGGTGGGCCGAACCGGCCGGGATCTGGGCCGGACGCGATCTGCAGGCCGGGGGCACCTGGCTGGGGGTCTCTCAGTCCGGGCGCTTTGCCGCGCTGACCAACTTTCGTACCGGCTTGCCGCAGAACCTGGATGCCAGATCGCGTGGCGAGCTGGTGGCGGCCTACCTGGCCGACGACCTGGACCCGCAGGAATACACCCGCCAGGTCATGGCGCAGGCCGGCAGCTATAACGGCTTTAATCTGGTGCTGGGGGAAGTCTATGGCAGCGCGAGCAGGCCGCCGGCCCTCTGGTACTGTGGCAACCAGCCCGGGGCCGAGGCGCGCAGCCTGCCAGCCGGCCTGTATGGCCTCTCAAATGCCGTCCTGGATACACCCTGGCCCAAGCTCACGCGCCTGAAGGCGCGCCTGGCCGGGGTGGGCGACGCCCGCGAGGATCTGGTCGATGCCTGTCTGGCCTTCCTTAGCGACCCGACGCCGGCCGAGGATGCCGAATTGCCTGTCACCGGCGTTTCGCAGGAATGGGAACGTGCCTTGTCGCCAGTCTTCATCGTGGGCCCGGCCTATGGCACGCGTGCCCAGACCGTGGTGCGTGCCGATGCGGGCGGCCTGATCGAAGCGACCGAGCGCAGTTTCGATAGTGCGGCGCAGGCGTCGGCGCTGCAGCCAGGACTCGTGCGTCATATGCGCTGGGTAGCGCCCACGCTGCAGGAAAAGCCAGGCCTCGCCAGCGGCCTGAAGCGCAGGCTTTAACCCGTCAACCCGCCCGCCCCGTTTAGTGTATCCACCAGCGCGATCTGCTGGCGGCCGCCGCGTCGCGCCCATGCAGCGCCGCCCAGGTACCGAGTTTGGCGTGCGCGGAAAAACCGGCGAGGCGCGGGCGCTCGCCCGCTGCTCAGCCTATACAGGGCATGGCGTTCTAGCAGGGCGGCGTTGGGCTTGGCGGTGCAGAGTCTGGCGATATGTAGGCATATAAGAACCTAACGTATCCAGACAAACCCTAGGTCGGCATTTTTCGTTGATTTGCAAGAACAATGAAAAAGAACTGATATATCAGTTCTATGCTGTGAAATACATCCATTTAAGCTGATTTACCAGTAATCCCGTCTGGCCGATCAGGGATGCGGTGCGTTGACACGGCCTGGATTGCAATCAAGAATGCGAACATAAAAATACATAAAACCCCGATATGAATTCCTTGTGAACCGCAACGCGCTGGAGACGGCATGACCGATGTTCCACAGCAGGATTCCGCATTAGCCACCGACCATTCCACCCCTGTTTTCTCCGTTCGCGGAGCCCAGGCCGAAATCCGCCTGAACCGGCCACGCTACCTCAACCGTCTTGAGCCTCAAGACGTGGCAGCGCTCCACGACATCCTGGACGGCATGCACAACTATCCCGAGGTGCGGGTGCTGGTCCTGACCGGAACGGGGCGTGTGTTCAGCTCTGGCTATCACCTGGGCGATCTGGCGGAAAAACGCGCCGCCGTCACGGATGCCGCGCAGAGTGCGCCGCAGGAAAACACCACCAGCCCCTTCGATGCCATGCTCGAGCGCCTGGAAAACCTACGTATCCCCACCATTTGCCGCCTGAACGGCAGCGTCTATGGCGGCGCCACCGACCTGGCCTTGTGCTGCGATTTTCGGATCGGCCATGACGGCTGCGAAATGTTCATGCCCGCCAGCCGCCTGGGCCTGCACTACTACCGCAGCGGCATCGTGCGCTATGTGTCCCGGCTGGGGGTCAATGCGGCCAAGAAGCTATTTCTTACCGCGCAGACCATCAAGGCGCCGGAAATGCTGCGCATCGGCTACCTGACGGATGTCGTGCCGGCCGCTGAGCTCGACACCACTGTGAATCAGTTGGCGGGAATATTGGCCGACCAGGCGCCGCAGGCGGTGGCTGGCATGAAGGTGGCAATCAACGAGCTGGCCCGTGGCGAGTTCGATGCCGAGGCTGCCGATGCCCGGCATGCGGCCAGCCTGCGCTCGGAAGATATCCGGGAAGGCGTGACCGCCTGGCACGAGCGCCGCAAGGCCGTGTTCCAGGGGCGTTGAGTTGGCACGGGGCGGCTCGCGCCGCCGCCCGCGTCACGATAAAAACCAGATTCAGGACGGAGACAGTCATGGCCATATCACGTCGGCAGTTCAATGCCTTGTTGGGTTCCTCGCTATTGCTTCCCGTTGCTGCCGCCTGGGCTGCGCAAGACAACGCTGCGTATCTGGCCGGGCTGCACGAGGCCGCGCGCAAGGAAGGCGAATTCACCTGGTACATCGTGCACCTGCCATCGGATACGGCGGAAAAAGTTGCGCAGATGTTTTCCGCGCGCTACCCCGGCGTGAAGATCAACGTGGTGCGCACCACGGCCCAGGTCGCGTATCAGCGCCTGAACCAGGATCTGCAGGCGGGCGTGGCCAACTGCGATGTGTTCGCCTCCACCGATATCGGGCATTTCCTGGATCTCAAGCAGCGCAAGTTGCTGATGCAGTATGTGCCCCGCTCGCATGCGGCGTTCGATTCGCGCATGCAGAACTACGATCCCGACGGCTACTATACGGCCACCGGCTCGGCCATCATTGGCCTGCTGTACAACTCCGACAAGGTCAAGGCGGCCGATGTGGGCAGCAGCTGGAAGGTGCTGACCGACCCACGCTGGAAAGACCAGGTGTCGGTAGGCCATCCCGGGTTCAGTGGCTTTGTCGGAACCTGGCTGGTGTCCATGGTGTCGCTCTACGGCGAAGACTTCATCGAAGCGCTGGCCGCCAATTCACCGCAAGTGGGGCGCTCGATCATCGATACGGTCACGAGCGTCGTCTCGGGCGAGCGACAGGTGTCGGCCGGGCCGATATCGCTTGCGCTGCGACAAAAGGCGCGCGGCAATCCCATAGACGTGATCTACCCTGACGAGGGCAGCGTCCTCATGATCATGCCGACGGCCATCATGGCCAACGCCGCTCATCCCAACGCCGCCAAGCTGTTTCTGGAATGGACGGGCAGCCCCGAGTACGCCTCGGTGGCGGTCGAGGAGTACGGCACGCCGCTGATGCCAGGCATTGAGTTGAAGCCCGGAGTCAGGCCTATCAGTGAAGTCAAAACCATCCAGCCTCCCGCCAACGAAGTGCTCACGCAGATTCCGCAGCTCACCGAGGTTTGGCGGGACGTCTTCGGCGTCTAGCGCCACTGGCCGGGTTCGTGCAACGCCCCGCAGCAGTGGGGCGCCGCAAGGCCTGCGGTCGCGGGCACTTCATATCCACCTTTGGGCTTGAACAGGGCGCAGCGATGGTTTTATCGTTTTTCAGGCAGGGGCGACGCCAGCTTGACGTCACGGTAGTGGTCTTTCTGCTGCTGATCGTGCTGTTGGCCTTCCTGGTGGCCAACCCGATCTTGCGCATGGTGGTCGAAAGCCTGCGCGGTGCGGATGGCGGATTTTCCTTCGAGCGCTACGCCCAGGCTTTCGGCCGCTCGCGCTATGTTCGCGCGCTCTGGACCACCTTGTACCTGGGGCTCACGGCAACCGCGTTCAGCCTCATCCTGGCCCTGCCCATGGCGTGGGGCGTGTCGCGCACCAATATGCCATTCAGGGGCTTTTTCAACCTGAGCGTGCTGGCCGCTTTCATCATGCCGCCTTTTCTGGGGGCGATCGCCTGGATACTGCTGGCCGGGCCCAATGCGGGCTGGCTCAACCGGGTCTGGCTGGAGGTATTCGGCGGCGAGCGCGGCCCCTTCAACCTGTTCAGTTTCTGGGGGCTGGCGCTGGTCATCGCCCTGTACGCTTTTCCGCTGATCTACATCTTCACCAAATCGGCGCTGGACCTGATCTCAACGGAACTCGAGGATGCCGCTTTCATTCATGGCGCGGGCAAGCTCGATACGCTCAGGCGGGTCACGCTGCCGCTGGTGCTGCCGGCGGTGTGCGGCGCCGCCATCCTCGTTTTTCTGGAAGCCATCGCCCTGTATGGCACCCCGGTGCTGATTGCGATTCCCGCGCGCATCAACGTCGCAACCACGCAGATCGCCACCTTCTTCGAGTTTCCCCTGAGAGTAGAGGTGGCCGCTGCCTATGCCATGCCCATGTTGGCCATGACAGTGGTGTTGCTGCTGGTGCAGCGCATGCTGTTGTCGCGCAAGGGCTATGTTTCGGTCTCGGGCAAGGGTGGCGAGCGCCGCCCGCTCGACATCGGAGTCTGGCGCTGGGTACTGGCGGCCTATTGTGGCCTGATCGCCGCGATCACCGTGGTGGTGCCGCTGCTGACCTTGCTGCAGACGGCGTTCAGCAAGGCCTGGGGGCGCGGTTTTTCAGCCGATAACTTTACCCTGAACAACTTCAGGGAAATCCTCTTCGAGCAGGCCACCGTACGTGACGCCATCGTCAATACCATGCTGTATGCGGGCTTGGCCGCCCTGGCTTGCATGATGATAGGGTTGGCCGTGGCCTACGTCACGCAGCGCCGGCTACTGCCCTTTCCAGGGCTGATCCAGTTCCTGGCGCTGGCGCCCTTTGCGGTTCCCGGCATTGTGCTGGCCGTGGCCTTTTACGCGGCTTATGCCGGCCCGCCATTTTCCCTGTACGGAACGGGGCTGTTGATCATCATTGCCTTCGTCACGCGGTTCCTGCCCATTTCGGCAACGGCGGCAACCGCGGCGGTGAAGTCGCTGAATCCCGAGCTCGAAGAGGCGGTGCGCATCATTGGCGGCAGCCGCTATACCGCGCTCTCGCGAGTGGTGGTGCCGTTGTTGTCCAAAACATTGCTGGGCTCATTCATCCTGGTTTTCATCATCGCCACCCGCGAACTCTCGACTGCGGTGTTCCTGACCGGGCCGAACTCCCGGGTGATGTCCGTGCTGATCCTGGACCTGAGCGAGCAGGGCAGCTACGAGGTCCTGGCCGCGATCGGCGTGGTGATGCTGGTGGTAACCACGGCCGTCGTGGCCCTGGGCATGAAATTCGTTGGGCGTGACTTCATGTTGCGCCGGGGGCCGGAGGACACATGACAAAGCTGGTGCTGGAAGGGATAGGCAAGCGATACGGTCAAACCGCGGTGGTGAATGACCTGAGCCTGTCCCTTGATGAAGGCGAGTTCGTCTCGCTGCTGGGCCCTTCGGGCTGCGGCAAGACAACCACCCTGCGCATGATCGCCGGATTCATGGAACCTTCCGAGGGTTGCATACGGATGAACGGGACGGTGCTGTCCTCGCCCACGGCCAGCACGCCGCCCGAGCGCCGTGGCATGTCCATGATTTTTCAAAGCTATGCCATTTGGCCCAACATGACGGTGGGTGAGAACGTCGGCTTCGGGTTGACGGTCAGGCGCTTGCCCAAGGCCGAAGTGCGCAAGCGTGTGGCGCAGATCCTGGACATCGTGCAGCTCGGGCACCTGATCGATCGCTATCCGGCCGAATTGTCCGGTGGCCAGCAGCAGCGCGTCGCGCTGGCGCGGGCCATCGTCGTGCGCCCGCAGGTCTTGTTGCTGGACGAGCCGCTATCGAACCTGGATGCCAATCTGCGCGAGGAAATGCGCATCGAGATCAGGCGCCTGCACGACGAGTTCCAGATGACGACGGTGTACGTGACGCACGACCAGTCCGAGGCCATGGCGATCTCCGATCGTATCGCGGTGATCAATGCCGGCCGGCTCGAGCAGATCGATTCGCCCTGGGCGCTCTACAACCGGCCGCGAACCCGTTTCGTGGCCGAGTTCATCGGCCGCACCAACCTCGTCGACGGCATCGTGCAAAACGATCGTATCCAGTGCGATGGCTTTGCCATCGGCGGGGCGGCGTGCGATGCCTCGGACAGGATCGCCGGCAGCCCGGTGTCGGTGTCGATCCGGCCCCAGGCCCTGCGCCTGCATGGCGAACGCCCGGCTCATGATCCGGACGCGACACCGGTGGTGATACGCCGGCGCACCTACCTCGGCGAGTATTGGGACTACATCGTCAGCCCGGCGAATTCCGGCACCGAGCTGCGCGCCAGTGCGCCTCCGGCCGCCGCATTCGAGCAGGGCGGCAGTGCCTGGATGTCCATGAGCCGGGACGGTATTGCCGTGTTGCCCTGAATCCCATTCCAAGGAAACCCGAATTGAAAACCAATGCCGTGATCATCCGCCAGCATGGCGGCCCCGAGGTTCTCGAATACACCGAGCTTGAGCTGGCCGAGCCGGGCGCTGGCCAGCTGCGCATACGCCAGACGGCCATCGGGCTGAACTATGCCGACATCTACCAGCGCCAGGGCGAGGCCGGGCCGCACGAAACACGGGCTTTCCCGGTCGTGCTGGGCTCGCAGGGCGCAGGCGTGGTGGAAGAAGTGGGGCCGGGCGTGGCGGGCTTCAAGGTCGGTGACGAGGTGGCCTATATCCACCCCGGCATGTACGCCCAGGATGTGCTGGTGCCGGCCGAGCGCGCGCTGCCTTTGCCGCCCACCCTGTCGTGCGAGCTGGCCGCCGCGTTTCTATTGCGCGGCCTCACCGCGGAATACCTGTTGCATCGCCTGTATGCGGTGCAGCCGGGCGACCCGATACTGGTGCATGCCGCCGCCGGCGGCATGGGAGAAATCCTGTGCCAGTGGGCGCGCGCGCTGGGGGCCACGGTAATAGGCACGGTGGGCTCGCCCGCGAAGATCGAGACGGCCTTGGCGCATGGCTGCCACGCCGTCATTGATTACCGCAGCCAGGACCTGGTTGGCGAAGTGCTGGCGCTTACGAGCGGCAAGGGCGTCAAGGTGGTGTATGACGCCGTTGGCCGCGACGTCTTCCTGCCCTCGCTGGACTGCCTGATGCCGCGGGGCATGGCCATCAACTACGGTACGGCATCGGGTGGAGTCCAGGCGTTCGATCTGCAACGCCTGCATGCCAAGTCCCTGAGTGTATGCCGGCCCACGCTGCGCAGCTTCATCGCCACCCGAGAAGAGCTGCTGGCCGCCGCCCGCCGGTTCAGCCAGGCTGTCGAGGCGGGCAGCGTGAAGCTGGCCGTCAGCCGACGCTACCCCTTGAGCGAGGTACGTCAGGCGCATGAAGAACTGGAGTCGCGCCGCACCACGGGCGCGGCCATACTGCTGCCCTGACCCGAGGGCAGGGCCGGGGCCCTGCCGCCAGCCTATTTACCCCACGAGTCGCGCAAGGTTACCGAGCGGTTCAGTACCGGCGCCTGGGCCGTCGACAGCTTGCTGTCGGCGGTGAAGTAGCCCAGCCGCTCGAACTGCCAGCTTGCGCCAGGGTCGGCCTGCACGCCGGGCTCGAGCCAGCCCTGCACGGTCTGGATGGAATCCGGGTTCAGGCAGGCGATGAAGTCCTTGTCGCCGGCATCGGGATGCGGGTCCATGAACAGGCGGTCGTACAGGCGGATGGTGGCGGGTATGGCATGTTCCGCGCTGACCCAGGTGATGTTGCCCTTGACCTTGACGCTGTCGGCGCCCGGGGTGCCGCTCTTGGTGTCGGGCAGGTATTCGGCGTGCACTTCGGTGATGTTGCCGGCGTCGTCCTTGACGAAGCCGGTGCAGCGCACCACGTAGGCATATTTCAGGCGCACCGTATTGCCCGGGAACAGGCGGAAGTACTTCTTGGGCGCCTCTTCGCGAAAGTCGTCGCGCTCGATCCAGAGTTCGCGCGAGAACGGGAATTCGCGGCTGCCGGCTTGCGGATCATGCGGGTTGCTGGGTGCGCTGCAGGGCTCGGTGACGCCTTGCGCGAAGTTGGTGATCACCAGCTTGACGGGATCCAGGATAGCCACCGTGCGCGGTGCGATGGGGTCCAGATCGTCGCGCAGCGCCTGCTCGAGCAGGCTGTAGTCCAGGCGCGAGTTCGATTTGGATACACCGGTGCGATCGCACAGCAGGCGAATCGATGCCGGGGTATAGCCACGGCGGCGCAAGCCCGCCAGCGTGGGCATGCGCGGGTCGTCCCAGCCATCGACATGGCCGTCGCGCACCAATTGCAGCAGCTTGCGCTTGCTGGTGATGATGTAGTTCAGGTTCATGCGCGCGAATTCGTACTGATGGGGCAGCGGATCGCGCAGCTTGCCGAGTTCCACCAGCCGGGCAAGAACCCAGTCGTAGAAGGGGCGCTGGTCTTCGAATTCAAGCGTGCAAACACTGTGCGTGATGCCTTCCAGCGCATCTTCCAGCGGGTGCGCGTAGGTGTACATCGGATAGATCGGCCAGTCGTTGCCGGTGCGATGGTGCTCGGCATGCCGGATGCGGTAGAGCACCGGGTCGCGCATATTGATGTTGGGCGAGGCCATGTCGACGCGCGCACGCAGCGCCAGGCTGCCGTTGGGATGCTTGCCCGCGCGCATTTCGCGCAGCAGCTGCAGCGATTCCTCGGCCGGGCGTGCCCGCCAGGGCGAATCCGTGCCGCCGGTGGTCAGCGTGCCGCGTGTAGCGCGCATCTCGTCGGCGCTTTGCTGGTCGACATAGGCGTGACCGGCCATCACCAAGGCTTCGGCGCATTCGTACATGAAGCCGAAGTAGTCGCTGGCGAAGTACAGATGGTCGGTACCGTTCACCTTCCACTCGAACCCCAGCCAGTGCACGGCGTCGATGATGGCGTCGACGTATTCCTGCTCTTCTTTTTCGGGGTTGGTGTCATCGAAACGCAGATGGCACACACCGGCGTAGTCGTTGGCCAGGCCGAAGTTCAGGCAAATGCTCTTGGCGTGGCCAATATGCAGGTAGCCGTTGGGTTCCGGCGGGAACCGCGTGCGGATGCGAGCCGTATCGGGCTGTCCGCTGGCCTCAAGAACCTGGGCGGATGCGGGTGCGCCTGCCCAGCGCTTGTCGGCATAGAGGTTGGCGTCCAGATCGGCTTCGATCTGATTGCGCAGGAAGTTGGACGAAGGCGGATTGGGGGTGGTCATACGAGTAAGCAATAAGGCGAAAGCCAAACACTGATTTTGCCATGTATCGCGGCTATGCTCTGGTAATTACCCTATATGGTGCGGGGATGTCGGCAGATTGCGTGCCGTTTGCCCGGGCTTGCGTGGTTTTTTTGCGCTTTGCAGGCTGTCATAAGCAATTTCTGCGCCACGTTCTAAAATAGCGCCAATGGCACCTTCCGACTTATCTTCCGAGCCCCGCGCTCTTGCTCTCTTGCAAGAGGTGTTCGGCTACGAGCAATTCCGCGGTCACCAGCAGGCTGTGGTCGATCATCTCATCGACGGCGGCGACGCGCTGGTCCTGATGCCTACCGGCGGCGGCAAATCGCTTTGCTACCAGGTGCCGGCGCTGGTTCGTGGCGGCACCGGCGTGGTGATCTCGCCGCTGATCGCGCTGATGCAGGACCAGGTCGACGCTCTGACCGAACTGGGGGTGCAGGCCGCATTCCTGAATTCCAGCCAGACCTTCGATCAGGCGCGCGCGGTCGAGCGCGACTTCCAGTCGGGCCAGCTCGATCTGCTGTACGTGGCCCCCGAACGCCTGCTTACCGAGCGCTGCCTGGCGCTGCTGGGACGCGGGCGAGTGGCCCTGTTCGCCATCGACGAGGCCCACTGCGTGTCGCAATGGGGACACGATTTCCGCCCCGAATATATGGGCTTGTCGATACTGCAGGAACGTTGGCCGCATGTGCCGCGTATTGCGCTGACCGCAACCGCCACCGAGGAGACGCGCCAGGAAATCGTCGAAAGGCTGGCGCTGCACGATGCGGCCCAGTTCGTCTCCAGCTTTGATCGGCCCAATATCCGCTACACCATCGTTGAAAAAAACGAGGTGCGCAAGCAACTGCTGGCTTTCATCAAGAACGAATACGAGGGCGAGGCCGGCATCGTGTATTGCCTGTCGCGCGCCAGGGTCGAGGAAACCGCCGAGTTCCTCAGCAGCCATGGCATCAATGCGCTGCCCTACCACGCCGGGCTGCCGGCTGCGACACGGGCGGCAAACCAATCGCGCTTCCTGCGCGAAGATGGTCTGGTCATGGTGGCCACCATTGCCTTCGGCATGGGCATAGACAAGCCGGATGTGCGCTTCGTGGCGCATATCGACCTGCCCAAGTCGGTGGAAGGCTACTACCAGGAAACAGGCCGGGCCGGCCGCGATGGCATGCCATCCCAGGCCTGGCTGGCCTATGGCCTGCAGGATGTCGTGCAGCAGCGCCGCATGATCGACGAATCCGAAGGCAACGAAGCGCATAAGCGCCGCATGGGCGCGCAGCTCGACGCCATGCTCGGTCTGTGCGAAACCGTCGAGTGCCGGCGCACGCGCATGCTGGCATATTTTGGTGAAGTGTCCGCGGCTTGCGGTAATTGCGACGTATGTCTTAGCCCGCCCGAGGCCTGGGATGGCACGGTGGCGGCCCAAAAGGTGCTGTCCGCGGTCTACCGTCTGTGGAAAGAGCGCGGGCAGCGCTTTGGCGCCGGCCACATCATCGACATCCTGCGCGGCAAGAAGACGCCGCGTGTCGAGCAATACCAGCACGAGGAACTCAGCGTGTTTGGCGTGGGCTCGGATCTTTCCGAGCGCGATTGGCGCGGCGTCTTGCGCCAGCTGATCGCCCAAAGCCTGCTGGCGGTGGATCACGAGGGTTTCAGCACCCTGACGCTTACCGACGGCAGCCGCGCCATCCTCAAAGGCGAGCGCACCCTGATGTTGCGGCGCGAGGTCGAGCGCGCAACCCGGGTGCGCGAAAGCGGTTCGCGCCCGCGGGCGGTGGTCGATCTGCCGCCAGAGGCCCAGGACTGCTTTCTGGCCTTGCGCGCCTGGCGGGCGGCGGTGGCCAAAGACCATGGCGTGCCGGCCTATGTCATCTTCCATGACGCCACCTTGCGCGAAATCGCCAAGGCCCGGCCGCAAACGCTGGACGACCTGGCCCATGTCAACGGGGTTGGGGCTCGCAAGCTCGAGGCCTACGGCGAAGCCATACTCGAGCAGGTAGAGGCAAATTGAAAACCTCGCTGCAACTGCGCACCTCTCAGCATCTTGCGCTGACGCCGCAGTTGCAGCAGTCCATCCGCCTGCTGCAGATGTCCACGCTCGAACTCGAAAGCGAGATCGAGCAAGCCCTGCAAGACAACCCCATGCTCGAGCGCGAGGAAGCGCCCGGCGATGAAACCCCCAACGGCGAGGCGCTCAACGAGCCCATACGCGAAACCGTCCAGGTGCGTGCCGAGCGGGTGCGCGGCGACACCGACCTGGATGACGAAGCCATGCAGCAGGCGGCACCGGCCGCTTCCCTGGTCGAGCATCTGCTGCAGCAATTGAAGTTGACCCAGGCCTCGCGCCGCGATGCGGCGCTGGTCGAAGTGCTGGCGGGGGAACTCGACGACAACGGTTATCTGCCGGTAAGCCTGGACGAGGTGCTGGCCATGCTGCCCGTCGAGCTCGACGTCGAGCCCGACGAGCTGCAGACGGCGCTGCGCCTGCTGCAGTCGTTCGATCCGGCCGGGGTCGGGGCACGCAACGTGGCCGAATGCCTGGAGCTTCAGCTGCGAGCGCCGGACCTTGCCGTTTTCCCCGAGCTTGCCAACGCCGGCGTGCTGGCCTGCGCACGGGCGATCTGCCGACATCATCTGCCCCTGCTGGCGGCGCGCGATTACCTGCAACTGCGCCGGCTCCTGCATTGCGGTGACGACACATTGCGCCAGGCCCAGGCCGTGATCCGGCGCCTGGATCCGCGCCCGGGAACGCAGTACGGGTCACGTGAAGCGCAGTACGTGGTGCCCGATGTGATCGTGCGCCAGGTGCGAGGGCGCTGGCAGGCCGAGCTGAACCGCGAGGTGATGCCGCGCCTGAACGTGAACCAGATGTATGCGCAGATCATCAAGAACGAGCGCGGCAGCGGCCTGGCCGACCAGTTGCGCGAAGCCCGCTGGCTGATCCGCAATGTGCAGCAGCGTTGCGACACCATCGTGCGCGTGGCCCAGGAAATCGTTGATCGCCAGCAGGGGTTTTTCGAGCATGGCGCGATTGCCATGCGGCCCCTGGTGCTGCGCGAAGTCGCCGAGGCGCTCGATCTTCACGAATCGACGATTTCGCGAGTGACCACGCAAAAGTACATGCTCACCCCGCTGGGCACCTTCGAATTCAAGCACTTCTTTGGCAGCCAGATATCCACCCAGGCGGGCGGCGTGGCCTCGTCCACCGCCGTGCAGACCCTGATCAAGCAGATGGTGGCGGCGGAAAATCCCGTGAAGCCGTTGTCGGACAACAAGATCGCCCTGTTGCTGGCCGAGCAGGGCATGGTGGTGGCGCGGCGTACCGTGGCGAAATATCGCGAAGCCTTGCAGATCGGGCCGGCGTCGCAGAGGAAGTCGCTTTAGGGTTGGCCCCTTGGTATCCTTCGCAAGAGGAGGCAGGCCAGAAAACCCATGAATAAAAAAGTCATTCCCATTGCCGCGGCTGCATCAAGCCGGACAAGAAAGCGCCATGCGCCCAAGGGCCGGCAAGTGGATCCGGCGGCCTTGTCCGAGGTGCGGACCTTGCTGGCGGATGCGCCGCGGCGCCGCGACCTGCTGATCGAGCATCTGCACCGGATCAACGACTGCTACGGACAACTGGGTTCACGGCATCTGGCCGCCTTGGCGCACGAGCTGAGCATGGCCCAGGCCGAGGTCTACGAAGTGGCCACCTTCTACCATCATTTCGATGTCGTCAAGGACGACACGGAACCCACGCACCCGCCAAGACTGACGATCAGGGTATGCGACGGCCTGCCCTGTGAGTTGGCCGGCGCGCAAGGCCTGCTGCAGCGTCTGCCCGGCATTCTGGGCGCCCAGGTTCGGGTGCTGGCCGCCCCCTGCGTGGGGCGCTGCGAGCAGGCGCCGGTTGCGGTCGTCGGTCAAAATCCGGTCGCGCTTGCCACGGTGGACCTGGTCGCGGCGGCGGTGGCCGATAACGCTATCGCAGACCCTGCCTGTAGCCCCATCAGCCGCGAACAATACCTGGCCCACGGCGGGTATCGCCTGCTGCGGGAATGCCTGTCCGGCCAGCGTGATGTGCAAGCGGTGCTCCAGGCCATGGAAGGTTCGGGCTTGCGCGGCCTGGGCGGCGCGGGCTTTCCGGCCGGACGCAAATGGCGCGCGGTGCGCGCCGAGCCAGGCCCGCGGCTGATGGCGGTGAATATCGACGAGGGCGAGCCGGGCACCTTCAAGGACCGGACCTATCTCGAGCGCGATCCGCACCGTTTCCTGGAGGGCATGCTGATCGCGGCCTGGGCGGTGGACGCTGCAGCGATCTATATCTATCTGCGCGACGAATACCACGCCTGCCGCGCCATGCTGCAGGCCGCGCTCGACGAGCTGCTAGCGCAACCTGCCGTAGCTGGCATGCCCGAGATACACCTGCGCCGGGGTGCGGGCGCCTATATCTGCGGGGAAGAGTCGGCCATGATCGAGTCCATCGAGGGCAAGCGCGGCATGCCGCGGCTGCGGCCGCCGTATGTCGCGCAAGTCGGTTTGTTCGGACAACCTACCCTGGAGCACAACCTTGAAACGCTGTATTGGGTGCGCGACATCCTGGAGCGCGGCGGTTCCTGGTTCGCCTCGCAGGGGCGCCGCGGCCGCCAGGGCCTGCGGACCTTCTCGGTGTCCGGGCGCGTGGCCCGGCCCGGGGCTTACCTGGCTCCCGCCGGCATCACGGCCCAGGAACTCATAGACGAATACTGTGGCGGCATGGCTATCGGCCATCAGCTCTATGCCTATCTGCCCGGCGGGGCGTCCGGCGGCATCCTACCCGCCAGCCTGGCCGGCATCGCGCTGGATTTCGATACCCTGCAACCTTATGGCGCATTCATCGGCTCGGCCGCGGTGATCGTCCTGTCGCAGCACGATACGGCGGTGAACGCCGCACGCAACCTGATGCGGTTTTTCCGGGATGAGTCCTGTGGCCAATGCACGCCCTGTCGGGTGGGTACGGCCAAGGCGCTGACCCTGATCAGCGAGCCTGCCTGGAATGCGCCCCTGCTGGGCGAACTGGCGCAGGTGATGCGCGATGCCTCGATCTGCGGCCTGGGCCAGGCCGCGCCCAATCCCGTGGAATGCGTGTTGAAGTATTTCCCGCAGGAACTGCGGCAGCAAGCCGCAAAGGTGTCAGCATCATGAGCGCCACCCAACAGCAAGCCGGCCTTGCGCAGGCCGCCACGGTTACCTTCACGCTCAACGGCATGGCCGTCAGCGGCCGTGCCGACCAGACCATCCTGCAGATCGCCGATAGCCACGGGCTGGAAATCCCCCGCTTGTGCTGCCTGGACGGCATGGAGACGGCCGGCAACTGCCGCGCCTGTGTCGTCGAGATCCAGGGCGAGCGCGTGCTGGCGCCGTCGTGCTGTCGTTATCCCGGCCAGGGCATGGCGGTAACAACCAACAGCGAGCGGGCGCTGGGGGCACAGAAAATGGTGCTCGAGCTGCTGCAGTCCGACATGCCCGAAGCCCGCTATACGCGCAATAACGAAGTCGATCTCTGGGCCAGCAAGCTGGCTGTGGGTAAGCCGCGCTTTGCGCCGCGCGCGCAGCTTGGCGCCGATTTGTCGCATCCGGCAATCGCCGTCAACCTGGACGCCTGTATTCAATGCACCCGCTGCGTGCGCGCCTGTCGCGACGAGCAGGTCAACGATGTCATCGGCCTGGCCTGGCGCGGCGATCAAGCCAAGATCGTGTTCGACATGGATGACGCGCTGGGTGCATCCACCTGCGTGGCCTGCGGCGAGTGCGTGCAGGCCTGTCCTACAGGCGCCCTGATGCCGGCCCGCGATGCGGCGCTGGTGCAGCCGGACAAGACGGTTGATTCGGTATGTCCCTACTGCGGCGTGGGTTGCCAGCTTAGCTACAACGTCAAGGACAACCGGATCCTGTATGTGGAAGGCCGCGACGGGCCGGCGAACCACAAGCGCCTGTGCGTCAAGGGCCGCTACGGCTTTGATTACGCCCACCATCCGCAGCGTCTGACCACGCCGTTGATCCGCCGCAGCGATGCCCCCAAGCGGGGCGATATGGTGATGGATCCCGACAGGGTGCTGGATGTGTTCCGTGTGGCTACATGGGAAGAAGCCCTGGACCTGGTTGGCGAGCGCCTGACTGCCATTCGCGATACCTTTGGCAAAAGAGCCCTGGCGGGCTTTGGCTCGGCCAAGGGCAGCAACGAAGAGGCCTACCTGTTCCAGAAGCTGGTGCGTACCGGCTTTGGCAGCAACAACGTCGACCACTGCACCCGTCTTTGCCATGCGTCCTCGGTGGCGGCCTTGCTCGAAGGAATAGGCTCGGGCGCGGTATCCAACCCGGTCATGGATGTGGGGCTGGCCGAGGTCGTGATCGTGATCGGCGCCAACCCGAGCGTGAATCACCCGGTCGCGGCAAGCTGGATCAAGAACGCGGTGAAGAACGGCACCAAGCTGATCGTTGCCGATCCGCGCCGCTCGGATCTGGCGCGCCTGGCGCACCGCTACCTGCAGTTCAAGCCCGACACCGATGTCGCCCTGCTCAACGCCATGATGCATGTGATCGTGCACGAAGGCCTGGTCAACCAGGAATTCATCGCCAGCCGCACCATAGGCTATGACGAGCTCAAGGCTAATGTTCTGGGCTATAGCCCAGAACTGATGGCGCCCATCTGCGGCGTCGATGCCGACACCATACGCGAGGTGGCCCGGCTCTATGCCACGTCGCGGGGCTCGATGATACTGTGGGGCATGGGCATTTCGCAGCACGTGCATGGCACCGACAATGCGCGCTGCTTGATTGCCCTGGCCCTCATGACCGGCCAGATCGGCCGCCCGGGTACCGGCCTGCATCCGCTGCGCGGGCAAAACAACGTCCAGGGCGCTTCGGATGCCGGCCTGATTCCCATGATGTTTCCCGACTACCAGCGCGTAGACAACCCTGCCGCCCTGGAAAAATTCGAGCGGCTGTGGGGCATGCCCCTGGATAGCCAGCCTGGGCTGACCGTGGTGGAAATCATGGACGGCATACTGGAAGGCAAGGTGCACGGCATGTACATCATGGGTGAAAACCCAGCCATGTCGGATCCGGATGCAAACCATGCCCGGGCCGCCTTGGCGGCGCTGGATCACCTGGTCGTGCAGGATATTTTCCTGACCGAAACCGCCTACCTGGCCGACGTCGTCCTGCCCGCATCGGCCTTCCCGGAAAAGACCGGAAGCTTCACCAATACCGATCGTGTGGTGCAGCTGGGGCGCCAGGCTATCGATCCGCCCGGCCAGGCACGCCAGGATCTCTGGATCATCCAGCAGATCGCCGGCCGCATGGGGTTGAACTGGAACTACAGCGACGTCTCGGACGTTTTTGAGGAAATGCGCCACAGCATGCCCAGCATAGGCGGCATCACCTGGCAGCGCCTGCAGGCCGAGCACGCTGTCACGTATCCTTGCGTGGCCGAGGGCGATGCCGGCGACGCGGTGGTGTTCACGCAATCTTTTCCAACCGACAGTGGGCGCGCGCGCTTCGTGCCGGCCGACATCATTCCGGCGGCGGAAAAGCCCGATGCGCAATATCCCCATGTACTGATTACCGGTCGCCAGCTCGAGCACTGGCATACCGGCAGCATGACGCGCCGCGCCGCGGTGCTCGATACCCTGGAGCCGGATCCCGTGGCCCTGGTGCATCCGCTGGACCTGGACGAATTGGGCGCCAAGCCCGGCGACATCATTACCTTGCGGTCGCGCCGTGGCGAGGTGTCTCTATACGCCAGGGCCGACGCCAGCTCGCCGCGTGGCGCGGTGTTCGTGCCTTTTTGCTATTACGAGGCGGCGATCAACAAGCTTACCAATGCCGCTTTGGACCCCTATGGCAAGATCCCGGAGTTCAAATATTGCGCCATCCGGATGCGGCTGGGTGGGCCAGAGCCGATCCAGAGTAGCTATGGGGGCGGGCAGATCCTGGGTTCTTCATGATTTTTATGTTGGAATATTAGGAATGAATTCTTTTTTCCGGGTTCGGCGGGGCTAGGCGATTTCCGCCAGGAAGCGGCGCCAAACGGTTCTCCCGTATTCGTCGTAATGTTCCATGGCGTCGATCAGCCGGGCCAGCCCCTGAATGGCGCAAAGCTCATCGGGCAGCAGGGGGTCGCGCACGATCCGGCGCACCGCCAGACGGCCCAGGGTCAGGGTTTCGGTCGCGGCAGCCGCGATATCGGCGATGCCGCGTTCGCGGCTGCGCTGCAGGTCTTCCAACAGTTGCTCGTGCTCTTGCATGATCGCAGCGCAGTCCCACAGAGTGGGGAAGCGGATTCTGCGAGGCTGGTCGAGCCCGTGGGCCTCGACCAGCAGCAAGGACGGCGCATCGACCAGCTCGCTCAGTCGCGCTCGCACCCCGGCCGCGCCATCGACCAGATTGTCCGGCCTGGCCCACACATTGGTCTCGGCTGGTGCAAAGCCTTCGAGCTCTAGCGCACGCAGCAGATGCCGCCAGGCCGTGCGGTCGGCGCGTTCCTGGGGCGTGGCAATCGCCAGCAGCCATTCGCCATTCCAGGCGCGTCGGCGCTCGAGTACTGCGTGCCAACCCAGGATGCGGTGTTGCAGCGGTTCGCCCTGCGGGCCTATCGCATAGCGGCCGCGCTCTACCTGGCGCAGCCGCCGGTCGGCCTTGAGCCGGGTGATGGCAGTCCGGATCCCGGTGGACTCCAATCCGAAGGCCGCGCCCGCCCGCACCAGTTGCGCGGCAGAGTAGGTGGCATCCGCATCCGTTGCCAGAAGGTCCAGGATCATCGTGCGAGCACTGATCCCTGCTTCGTGTAGCCCCATAAAAATATTGCACCTTTAATCAATATACGACAATATCAGCAATATTCCTTACCAGGAGTTTGCTCATGCTTCCCTTGCACGGCATCACGGTAATCGATCTCACCAGCGTTGTCGCCGGGCCACTGGCCACCCAGATCCTGGCGCAGCAGGGCGCGCACGTTCTGAAAATCGAGCCTCCCGAGGGTGATCGCGCGAGGATGCTGGGCACGATTCCAGGGCCGGGGTTCAGCGCCGCCCATATCGCACTGAACGCCGGCAAGCAGTCGATCGGACTTGATCTTCGTCAGCCCGCCGCGCGCGCGCTTCTCGAGCGCCTCATTCCGCAGGCGGACGTATTGGTCCATAACTTTCGTCCGGGTGTCATGGAAAGGCTGGGATGGGGAACGCCGGCCCTGAGGCGCTTGCGCCCGGATCTGGTGATTGCACGCATCAGCGGCTTCGGACAAGAGGGCCCGATGAGTGGCGAACGCGCATACGACCCGATAGTCCAGGCCGAGTCCGGCATGGTCATGCGCGATGAAAACGGCATGCCGCAGTTGGCGCCGCAATACCTGTGCGACAAGACTTCCGGGCTGTACGCTGCGCAAGCGATAAGCGCCGCGCTTTTTGCCCGTTCGCGTGATGGGCAGGGCCGGGTCGTGGATGTGTCGATGCTGGAAGCGGCGGTGGCCTTTGGCTGGCCGGACATGCACGGCAGCAAGGCTTTTCCGGATCACCCTTCAAAAAGATCCAGCATCGCGGCGATCTACCAGCCCTGGGCCACCCGGGATGGCTGGATCGTCGTGATCATGCTCTCCGACGCCGAATTCCTGGGTTGGGTGCGCGCGCTGGGCGCACCGCAGATCCTGGCCGATCCGCGCTTTGGCGACATGGCCGGCAGGTTCTCCAACTGGGATGCCCTGCGTGCGTTTTGCGCGCCAATGGTGGCGGCCCTGGCAACGCACGATATCGTGGCGCGCCTGCGGCAGGCAGAAGTTCCCTGCGGCATTGCCAACCATTCGGAAGCGCTGCTTGCGCACCCTCAGTTGCGCCATGACGGATTCATCAGCGTGGCCAACCACCCTCATGTGGGCCGCACCGTACAGCTACGTCCCGTTGCCCGCTTTGACGGCGATCGGGCCGGGGCGCACCGGCATGCGGCATTCCTGGGCGAGCATACACGAGCCGCCCTGGCCGCAGCCGGAATGAGCGAGGACGAAATTTGCACCGCATTTGGCACGGGCGCTGCCCATGCCGCCTTTCCCGTGGAGACCGAGAAATGACCTTCAAGACGCTGCTGTACCAAACCGACAATCGCGTCGCTACCATCACCCTGAATCGGCCTGAGCATTTCAATGCCATCGCGCACGGCATGCCGGGCGAAATCCGGGCCGCGGTGGAAAGGGCCGAAGCCGATCCCGATGTGCATGTGATCGTGGTGCGCGGTGCGGGGCCGGGGTTTTGCGGCGGCTACGATCTCAAGCACTATGCCGAGCGCAAGGGCGCCATCAATGGGTCCCAGGACATGCCCTGGGACCCCACCCTGGATTTCACCGGCATGTGGCGCAACACCCAGGACTTCATGAGCCTGTGGCGCTCGCAAAAACCCACGATCGCCTGCGTGCATGGCGCGGCGGTGGCCGGCGGCTCCGATATCGCCCTGTGCTGCGATTTTCTGATCATGGCGGATGACGCCCGTATCGGCTATCCGCCGGCGCGGGTCTGGGGCGTGCCCACGCCCGCCATGTGGGTCTATCGGCTTGGCCCGCAGATGGCCAAGCGGATGATGATGACCGGAGACCTGATCAACGGCGTGCGTGCCGTTGAAATCGGCTTGGCTATGGAATCGGCTCCGGCGGCAGAGCTCGATGCCGCGGTCGAAGACCTGGTTTCACGCCTGCGCGGCGTGCCGCGCAACCAGTTGATGATGACCAAGATGGTCGTGAACCAGGCCTATGAAAACATGGGCCTGAACAACACCCAGATGTTCGCGACGCTGTTCGATGGCGTGGCGCGCCATACGCCCGAGGGGATCTGGTTCCGCGAGCGGGCGCAGGAAGTTGGCTTCAAGCAGGCGGTTGCCGAGCGCGACAGCGGCGACCCCATCGCCAGCGAAGTATCCAAGCGCCTGAAGCCAGAGGGCTGATTGGCGGGCACGGCGATCAGCTCGTCGTGCCGCCGCAAGGCATGGGCCCGGGTTGCTTGATACCGATGGCGTATCGCCTGACACATAGAAAGTATTTTCTTCCCCGCGGCATTCTTCGTAGCATTCGGGAGGCTGTTTCACTGGGAATATTTCATGCGGCATATATCTTCGTACCGGCCACGCACCGGATATGTCAGGGAAGGTTGGGGCGTGCGCCATGTCACGTCAGCCAGCAACGACGAAACCAATGGAAATTGTCCCATCGCGTGGGCTGGCTCGTTTGATGCCGCCGGACAGGGCACGGCGATATGAGCGGGCCGCTGGCGGGTGTGCGCATCATCGATATGACCTCGGTCCTGATGGGGCCGTATGCAACCCAGATACTCGGGGATTTCGGTGCGGATGTCGTCAAGATAGAGTCGCCTTCCGGAGATACCGTGCGGGGCATAGGCCCTTGCCGCAATCCGGGGATGGCCGGGATATTCCTGCATGCCAACCGCAGCAAGCGTAGCGTGGTGCTGGACCTCAAGCAGGATGCGGGGCGCGCGGCATTGCTGCGCCTGGTCGAAACCGCCGATGTACTGATCTACAACGTCAGACCGCAAGCCATGGCGCGGCTGGGCCTGGGCTACGACGTCGTGTCCCGGGTCAATCCGTCGATTCTGTATGTCGGCGTCTATGGCTATGGCCAGGGTGGCCCGTATGCGGCCAAGCCCGCGTACGATGACCTGATCCAGGGTGCGGTGGGGATTCCCAGCTTGACCACCCTCGCCGGAGCCGATGTCCCGCGCTATGCGCCCAATGCCATGGCCGACCGTATCGTCGGCATGAGTGCGGTCAATGCCGTCACGGCGGGCCTTTTTCACCGCGAGCGCACCGGACAGGGGCAGTCCATCGACGTGCCCATGTTCGAAACCATGGCGCAGTTCGTCTTGGGCGACCACATGGGCGGCAACACCTTCGAGCCTGCTATCGGGCCGATGGGGTACGCCAGGATGCTGAATGAGCATCGTCGGCCCTACGTCACGCGCGACGGCTACCTTTGCGTCATGCTCTACAACGACAAGCAATGGCGCAAGTTCTTCCAGCTGATCGGGCAAGCCGAAGCCATGGAAAACGATCCGCGCTTTGCCACCATAGGCAGCCGCACCGAGCATATCCACGAACTGTACCGGATGGTGTCGGATGTGATGGCCACGCGCACATCCGCGCAATGGACCGAGTTGCTCGAGGCCGCCGACATTCCCGTGATGCCCATGCATACCATCGAATCGCTGATGACCGATCCGCATCTGGATGCCGTGGGCTTTTTCGAAGTCGTCGAGCATCCCAGCGAAGGGGCGGTGCGCTCGATGTCGATACCTTCGAGCTGGTCGCGCTCGCAGCCGAGCGTGACTCGGCAGGCCCCCAGGCTGGGCGAGCACAGCGCGCAGGTGCTTGGCGAGGCAGGGTACAGCGCCGCCGAAATTGAAGATCTGGCCCTGCAGGGAGCCACCTACCTGCCTGATGGCAACCGTCATGAAAAGGTATGAAAGCATGGATTCAAATCTGTCGTCCGCGCATCGCGAAATCCGTGATGCCATCCTGAAGGTTTGCGAAGCTTTCGATGCCGACTACTGGCTCGAAAAGGATCGTGTAGGCGGCTTTCCAACCGACTTTCACCAGGCCCTGGCCAAGGCCGGCTGGCTGGGAATCTGCATACCGCAAGAGTACGGCGGCTCGGGTCTGGGCATCACCGAGGCGGCGGTCATGATGCAGGCCATCAGCGAATCGGGCGCGGGCATGAGCGGCGCATCGGCCGTGCATATGAATATCTTTGGTTTGAATCCGGTGGTGGTCTTTGGCTCGGAAGAGCAAAAGCAGCGCATGTTGCCGCCACTGATTGCCGGCAAGGACAGGGCCTGCTTTGCCGTCACCGAACCGAACACGGGCCTGAACACCACGCAACTGCAGACGCGGGCCCAGCGCCATGGCGACCACTATGTCTTGCATGGAGCCAAGACTTTTATTTCCACCGCGAGCGTTGCCGAGAAAATGCTGATCCTCGCGCGCACGTCGACGCCTGAAGAAGCGGGCAGCCGCACCGGCGGGCTCAGCTTGTTCTATACCGATCTGGACCGGGCGTATATCGAGACCCGCGAGATCGACAAAATGGGACGAAAGGCGGTCGATACCAACCAGGTGTTCATCGACGGACTGAGGGTGCCGGTGCAAGACCGCATCGGTGAGGAAGGCCGGGGCTTTCACTACATCCTGCATGGCATGAATGCCGAACGCATACTCGTTGCCGCCGAAGCCGTCGGCCTGGGCCGCGTTGCCTTGGACAGGGCAACGCAGTATGCCCGCGAACGAGTGGTTTTCAACCGGCCGATAGGGCAGAACCAAGCCATCCAGCACCCGCTGGCAGAATGCTGGATGGAACTCGAAGCGGCCAACCTGATGGTAATGAACGCCGCTCGCAAGTTCGATTTGGGCGAAGCCTGCGGGGCCGAGGCCAATGCCGCCAAGTATCTTGCGGCCGAAGCCGGCTACAAGTCATGCCAGACGGCGGTGATGACCCATGGCGGCTATGGCTACGCCAAGGAATACCACGTCGAGCGCTATCTGCGCGAAGCACTGATTCCCCGGATTGCGCCCATCAGTGCGCAGCTGATTTTGTGCTTCATCGCCGAGAAGGTGCTCGGCTTACCCAAGTCGTATTGATGCGGTACGCCTGAACGAGAGAACAGAATGGAAATGCAGATGCCGGGAACCGGCTTTTACTGGGACGATCTTGTCATGGGCGCGCGCTTTCGCTCACGCAGCCGCACGATTACGGAAACCGATCTGGTGAACTTCGTCAACCTCAGCTGGCTGAACGAGGAACTCTTTACCAATGCGCACGATAGGCAAGATATGGCGATTCCCGGCAGGGTAGTGCCGGCGGCCTTGCTGTATGCCTGCGCCGAGGGGCTGGTTACGCCCGCGATGCAGGGCACAGGCCTGGCTTTTCTCAACGCCAGCCTGGACGTCAGCGCGCCGACCTTCATAGGCGACACCATTCATGTGGAATGCGAAGTGATAGAACACCGGCTGACGTCCAAGGCAGGCAAAGGCCTGGTGCGCACCCGCAACGCCGTGGTCAACCAGCACGGCCAGGCGGTTCTTACCTATACGCCATTGCGCATGATGCGGGTAAGGCAGCCGGGCACGAAAGATCAGGGTGTACAGCCATGAGCGACTTCCTGAAGATAGAAAAGGACGATGGCATCGCGATTGTCACCATGAACCGGCCGCAAACGCGCAATGCCTTGTCCGACGAAGACGCCGTCGATGCCCTGGTTGGCATGTGCGAGGACATCAACCGCGATCTCTCGGTTCGCGCGGTTATCCTCACGGGGGCCGGCCCTGCCTTCTCGTCCGGAGGCAATCTGAAAACGCTGCGCGACACCATGGGGGCGGGCCTGGGCGAGCCCACACGCAGCCGCTATGCCTATCGCGACGGTATCCAGCGCATACCGCTGGCGCTGTGCAACCTGGAAGTGCCCACTATCGCTGCGGTCAACGGCCCGGCTGTTGGCGCCGGCAACGATCTCGCCTGCATGTGCGACATCCGGATTGCGTCGGAAACCGCCACGTTCGCCGAGAGTTTCGTCAGGCTGGGGTTGCTGCCCGGAGACGGTGGCGCCTGGTTGTTGCCGCGTGCCGTGGGCATGTCGCGCGCCAGCGAAATGGCGTTCACCGGCGAAGCCATTACTGCCCGGCAGGCGTTGGAATGGGGCCTGGTGTCGCGGGTGGTCGCGCCGGAAGAATTGATGCCAGCGGCGCTGGACCTGGCGCAGCGCATTGCCAGGAACCCGGGGCATGCGCTGCGCATGACCAAGCGGCTGTTGCTCGAGGCGCAGCATTCCCGCCTGGATACCGTCTTGGAAATGTCGGCAGGTTTCCAGGCCGTTGCCCACCATACGCAACAGCACGAGATCGCGCTCGAGGCCATGCTGGCAAAGCGCGCGTCGTGACAGGGGTTCGCCGCCGGATCAGCGCTGCATCGTCTTGTCCCGGCGACGAACTGGGCCTGTCTACTGCGTCGTGAGCCCCAGTGACTTGATGATGTCACCCCATAGTGCCTTCTCGCGTTGCTGACGAGCACGGAAATCGTCCACTGAAACCGGCAACGCGACGGCACCAAAGTTGGCAAACTGCGCCTTCACTTCGGCAGAGCTCAGGGCTTGGCTGACGGCCTCGTTCAACCTTGCGATAACCGGTTCAGGCGTGCCGACTGGAGCCACGATGCTCATCCAGACACTGGTCTCCAGATTGTCGATGCCGAGTTCCGAGAATGTTGGTACGTCGGGCAGGAATGGCGAGCGATTCTTGCCGGTCACGGCCAGAAGCTTGAGCCGCCCACCGTCTGAGTAGGGCAGGGTTCCGGCAAGGTTGTTGCACATCATAGGAACCTGACCGCCAAGCACATCGTTGACTGCTGGCGCGTTGCCCTTGTAGGGCACATGCAGAATATCGAGCGAGGCTTCGCTCTTGAAACGTTCACACACCAGGTTGGCAGGCGTACCGGGGCCAGCAGACGCATACGATAATTTGCCCGGTTCCTTTTTCGCCGCCTCGATCAATTCTGGCAGGCTGTGCCATGGCGAGTCGCCGCGGACAGCCAGAACGTTTGGAATCTCGGCGACCATTGCAACCGGGACAAAGCTCTCGATCGGGTCGAATGACAGTTTTTGGTGCATGTCTTTCATGACTGCGCCGGTACTGCCACTCACCAACAGCGTATACCCATCCGGTGCGGCATTGGCCACTACGGTGTTGCCCACGACAGCGCCGCCGCCAGCGCGGTTCTCGACCACCACCTGCTGCTTCAGCGAGCCGCTCATGGCATTGGCCACGGCACGGGCGATCGAGTCGGTGCTGCCTCCGGCGGGAAAGGGTACAACCAGCCTGACGGCCCTTTCAGGGTAGGCCGCATGTGCAATCGCCATCGGCAGCGCCACTGCTACGCAAGCAACAATAACGGATACGACACCATTTTTTTTATGCACGATATGTCTCCTCTTGAAAATCGTCCTGCACCGGGGCAGCCAGAAAAATTATTGCCGGTAGCTGATAACCGTTCGTCCTATGGCACGCCGGCATAGCAAATCGTCGAGTGCTGCCGGCAGCGAAGAAAACGGCAGTACGTGTGTACCTTGCTCCAGATGCCTGGGGCGTAATTCCGCATCGATTCGTTGCCACACAATGTCGCGCAAGTGCGCATACGTTGCGACGTTGACGCCAACCAGCCGTACCCCGCGCAGGATGAATGGCATGACGTTGGTGGAAAACAGATTGCCGCCCGCATTGCCGAAGGCGAGCACGACTCCGCGGGGCTGCATGCAGCGCAGCAACATATCGAGCGCAGGCCCGCCGACCGAATCGAACGCCCCTGCCCAGCGTCCGGACAGCAGCCGTCTGGCGGGATCGGCGGCGTCCAAGGGCGCAATCACTTCGGCCGCTCCCATGGCATGCAGGTAGGGGGCCGCGTCAGGTTTGCTGCTCATTGCCACGACCCGATATCCGCGTGTCGCCAACATATCAATAGCCATGCTGGCAACGCCACCCGTTGCGCCGTTGACCAGGATATCGCCGTCCGCAGGAGAACCGCCCTGTTCTTCCAGAAGATGAATGGCCAATGCCGCGGTATAACCTGCGGCACCGATCGCGGCCGATTCGAGGAAGTCCAGGCCGTCGGGTATGCGGCGCAGCCAGCCAGCAGGAACCCGAACGATTTCGCTGAATCCACCGTCGTGTTCGATGCCAAAACGGCGATCGCCGACAGCAACGCGGTCGCCGGGCTGAAACTCGGCGACACTGGAGCTGAGAACGCTTCCATTGCACTCGATACCGCCCGCTATGGGGTAGCGCTTGATGACGTCGGATTCAAGGCGCAAGCCAAGAGCATCCTTGAAATTGATGCCGGCGTATTCCTG
>JBEBVZ010000012.1:0-91474 GCA_040392445.1 Verticiella sediminum | reverse complement strand
TCAGGCCCGCATCCCTGCGGGCATTCCTGGCCGCGCACCACAAGCCCCAGGCCCTGCGCGAATCACTTTGAATGCCGGGTGGCGGTGCGATGCGGCTAGTTGGGCTGACGCGCACCGAAGTTGTCAGCGAGCGCCGCGACGCTTGAATTGAACGAAGAACACGGATCCAGGCATCTAAACCGCGCCCGCATTGCGCAATGAGCGAATCCGTTCGTCAGTCCAGTCCTCGTAAAATTGCGTCCGTGTGCCCGCCAAGAGAACGCACTGGCCCCATCGCCTGCTCGACGCCAGACAAAGTTGCCGGAGGCGGCAGCGCCTGGATCGAGCCTTCTGGCGTGTTTACTTCACGCCAGCGTTCGCGAGCCACAAACTGTGGATGGTTCCAGACATCATGTGGCGTATTCAAGGGGGCATTGGCAATGCCTGCGCTATCGAGCTTTTCGATGATGCCTTCACGTGTGAAACACCACCGCTAGTCGGGTTCGTCGGGCGGCGGCACCACGCCATCGGGGTCTATTGCCAGGCGCCCCGCCATCAAAACGGCCTGGGTACGGTTGGTTGCGCCCAGCTTGCGCAAAATGGCTGTCACGTGGGCCTTGATCGTGGCCTCGGATACCGCCAGATCGGCGGCTATCTGCTTGTTCAGGCGGCCGCTGCCCAGCAGTTGCAACACCCGGAACTGGTGCGGAGTCAGCTCGCGCATGCGTAGCGCCACTTCGTGTTCGTCGCGCTCGACCCCCGGGGCGTCGTGCGCGGCGGCCGGCACCCAGCGCTCGCCATCCAGTACCGCCGCAATCGCCGCGCCTATGGTGCCGGAATCCGCCGACTTGGGAATGAAGCCCAGCGCGCCATGGTCGATGGCGCGACGCATGATGGCCGGTTCCTCGCGGGCCGACACCACCACGATGGGCAGTTGCGGATGCCGCGCCCGCAAATGCACCAGCGCGCTAAAGCCCTGCGCACCCGGCATGGTCAGGTCCATCAGCAGCAGATCGGCGTCGGAATGCGCGTCGGTCAGCGCATATAAGGCATCGACGCCATCGGCCTCGAACAGCTGCGCCCCCGGCAGCGTGCGCTGCACCGCGCCCCGCAGGGCTTCGCGAAACAGGGGGTGATCGTCGGCGATCAGGAAAGTCGGCATGGCAAAGGTGAAACTGGCTGGCACGGCTGCGTCGGTGTAACAGGCAACGCACCGAGTCTGACGCATTTCCGGGGCACGCAACAGCGCTACGGCATTAGACGATAGTCGAAAACAGGCCCAAATTAGACTAAAGACGAATGGGCTGGAAAGCAATATGCGCGCAGTCTAGGTTCCGGGCCGTACCTGCTGCATGGCGAACACGGGAATGTTGCGCCTTTCGTGCATGGACGGATGCCGTTGCTACACCTTCCGATTGAGAATGCCCAGGAGACACCGCAATGTCCACCATCCCCATCGACCTTCCCAGCTCGGGATCTGGCATCACCAAGGAGCACCGAAAGGTCATATTCGCCTCCAGTCTGGGCACCGTATTCGAGTGGTATGACTTCTACCTGTACGGCTCGCTGGCCGCGATTATCGCCGTGCACTTTTTCTCGGCCCTGCCGCCGGGCAGCGCCTTCATCATGGCGCTGCTCACCTTTGCCGCCGGCTTTGCCGTACGCCCCTTTGGCGCGATTGTATTTGGCCGGTTGGGTGATCTCATCGGGCGCAAGTACACCTTCCTGATCACGATCCTGATCATGGGCGCCTCGACCTTCCTGGTCGGGCTGCTGCCCACCTACGCCACGATAGGCATGGCCGCACCGATACTGCTGGTGGTGTTGCGATGCCTGCAAGGCCTGGCCCTGGGCGGCGAGTACGGCGGCGCGGCCACCTATGTGGCCGAGCACGCCCCGCCGGGAAGGCGCGGTCTGTACACCAGCTTTATCCAGACTACCGCCACCATCGGCCTTTTCATGTCGCTGCTGGTCATCCTTGGCTGCCGCATGCTGCTGGGCTCGGATGCCTTTGCCGAGTGGGGCTGGCGCATTCCCTTTCTGATTTCCTTCGTGCTATTGGGAATATCGGTGTGGATACGCCTGAAGCTGCGGGAATCCCCGCTGTTCCAGAAGATGAAGGACGAAGGCACGCGCTCCAAGGCTCCGCTCAAGGAAAGCTTTGGCACCTGGAGCAACGGCAAGATCGTATTGCTGGCCCTGCTGGGCGCCACCGCCGGCCAGGCCGTGGTCTGGTATGCAGGCCAGTTCTATGCTCTGTTCTTCCTGACCCAGACCCTGCGCGTGGATGCCATCACCGCCAATCTGTTCATCGCGGCTGCGCTGGCCATTGCCACCGTCGGTTTCGTGTTCTTTGGCTGGCTGTCCGACAAGATAGGCCGCAAGCCCATCGTGATGACAGGCTGCCTGCTGGCCGCCCTGACCTACTTCCCCATTTTCAAGGCGCTCACGCACTACGCCAACCCCGCCCTGGAACGTGCCGCAGCCACTTCCCCGGCGGTCGTGGTGGCTTCCCCCGGCGACTGCGCCTTCCAATTCGTGCCAGGCGAGCTCAAGGGCCACGTCAGCTTCAACAGTTCCTGCGACGTCGTCAAGAACGTACTGAACAGCCGCAGCGTGCCTTATAGCAATACCGCGGCGCCCGTCGGCACCCTGGCCAGTGTGAAAATCGGCGAAAAGGTCATACAAAGCATAGACATGACCGGGTTGTCCCCTGATGCGGCAAAGGCGGCACGCGCCAAGCTGACGGCGGAGCTCACGGCAGCCATAGATGCCGCGGGCTACCCCAAGAGCGCGGATAACGCCCTGATGAACAAACCCATGGTGCTGCTGATGCTGGTCATTCTGGTGCTGTATGTGACCATGGTGTATGGGCCCATCGCCGCCTGGCTGGTGGAACTGTTCCCCACCCGCATCCGCTACACCTCGATGTCGCTGCCGTATCACATCGGCAACGGCTGGTTCGGCGGCTTCTTGCCCACCACCGCATTTGCCCTGGTACTACTGACCGGCAATATCTATTCCGGGCTGTGGTATCCGATCGTGATCGCCCTGATCACCTTCGTGGTCGGCACACTGTTCCTGAAGGAGACCAAGGACGTGGACATCACTAAATAGAGCACGTCAGAGCACTTCCCAGCCCCAAGAGGCCTCGCGGTGCATGCCGCGGGGCCTCTTATATTTTTCAATCGGGCGGACTGCGTGAAAGGCACTATCGAACCAGGCGTCTCGGCGTGCTGCGGTGCGGGTAGTTCAGCACATGACGACGATCTGCATGCCTAGGAAAAACCATGCGTCTTCGCGGTAGCGCTGAAGGGCGGGCCTGGGCCGTGTAAACGCCAATTGCGTGCAGGAAACACCGGTGCGACAGTTCTCAAGGAAACCACATTGGCAGTTGCTGACACCAAGCTCTGCTGACATCTCTGACTTAATTTTTCGACCGAAGGTGAAAAATGTTCTCTGGATCGATACCCGCCTTAATCACACCCTTTGTCGATGGAAAATTTCACTATAAAACCATGGAGAAATTGATCAATTGGCAAATTGAGAGTGGTTCATCGGGCTTGGTCATCTGTGGAACAACAGGAGAGTCCCCAACGTTGAGCCATGAAGAACATATAAGAATAATTTCAGACTCAGTCAAGATCGCCGATGGGCGCATACCGATAATTGCCGGAGCCGGATCGAACAGTACAGAGGAAGCCATCTTCCTGACCAAATCCTCGGAGGACGTAGGCGCGAACGCGGTCCTGCATGTCACGGGCTACTACAACAACCCCACGCAAAAGCAGGTAATCGAGCATTTCAAGCAAATAGACAGGTCCACTTCCTTACCAATAATTGTTTACAACATACCGAGCAGAACGGGCCAGGAGCTTACGGTCGAAACGATCATCGAGCTCGCCAAACTCGACCATGTGTCAGGAGTCAAAGATTCAACAAGCAATGTCAGCCGCGTCTCGATTGAACGGCTGGAGATAAAAAAAGACTTCTCGTTCTTGACCGGTGACGACGCCACCAGCCTCGGGTACTTGGCTCACGGTGGTGATGGCTGCATATCGACCAGTGCGAATATTGCCCCGCGGCTATGCTCTCGGATGATTGCCGCCGTGAAAGCCAACGATTTGGCCACAGCAAGAGAAATCCACAACACGCTCATGCCGTTACATGTAGCTCTCTTTATCGAACCGAATCCGACGGGATTAAAGTACGCGATGTCCACCCTTGGGCTTTGTAAAAACGAACTCCGCTTGCCGCTCACGCCCATCGACAAGTCCACAAGAATGAAAATCGACCGTGCGCTAAGCTTGGCGGGCATCGGCTCACCCGTCGGTTTTGCATAAACCCCTTGCCTACGGACCAAGCCCGGAGCTACCGGGCTAGCAGTTGCCGCGCAGGGGCAAGGCCTGCATCCCCGGCCCGGCACGCACGGCCGCGTGCCCGAATCGTTGCTGCCTTGGCTTGTTTGCCGCTCGAAGCCACACCGCCCTACGTCTTGCCCGCCTCCTGCGAGTTACGCTCGAGCGCCGACGTGCGCAGGCGGCGCATTCCGCGGATCCAGCGGTCGTAGTCCGATCCTTTGCGTGCCATGAAGTCCCGCACTTCGGCGTGCGGCAAGATCAGGAACTGCTCGGTCTGCATGCCTTGCAACACGGCTTGGGCAACCTCTTCGGCAGTCAGGGCGCCATCCGTCAGGAAACTTTGGCGCATGCCGGTCTCGCCCAGCAGCATGGGAGTGCGCACCCCCTGCGGGCATAGGCAACTGACCCGGATGCCTTTGTCCCCATAGGCAATTGACAGCCACTCGGCCAGCGCCACGGCGGCGTGCTTGCTGACGGCATACAGGGCGGAATCCACCTGGGTCAGCAACCCGGCTGCCGAAGCGGTGTTGATCAGGTAGCCTTCGCCGCGTTCGAGCATCTGCGGCACCACCGCACGGGCCGCATAGACGTGCGCCATCAGGTTCACATCCATGATCCGCCGCCACTCTTCGCTGGAAGCATCCAGTTCCTTGCGGATCATGATGCCGGCATTCGAGCAGAACACATCGATCTGGCCAAAGTGCTCGGTGGCCGTCTGCACCAGGCGCTGGATATCCGCCTCGCAAGACACGTCCACCTCGACGGCAAAGCCACCGACTTCGCGCGCCACGATCTGTGCCTGTTCGATCTGGCGATCGGCCACGACCACCCCGCGCGCGCCCTGCTGGGCAAACATGGCGCATAAGGCCCGGCCTATGCCGGACGCGCCGCCAGTGACCACGACCACCTTGTTCTTGATATCCATAAACCCTCCTCAGGTTTCGTGCAACGGCACACGAATCCTGCCCAGTATTGAGGGAATGACAAAGCAGCGTCAAGAACTTGCTGCACCGCGGCTGGAGCACCGGCGCACGCCATGCCCTGCCTGTCGGCGGACGGGGCATGGCGCTCGTCTAGCCTTATTCCGGCTGGATGCCGGCCTTGCGGTAGATGTCCTGGTACATCTTCAGTTCGCCCTTGATCCATTCCTGCAACTGCGCCGAGGTCATGGGTTCGTAGTAGGCGCCGATATCATCGCGAAACTTCACGCCATCGGGCGAATTGGAATAATCGGCCAGTTCGACGCGCAGCTTCTCGACGATTTCCGCCGGTGTCCCCTTGCGGGCAAAGTAAACGCTCCAGCCGCCGATGACGAAGTCCTTGAAGCCCGACTCTATCATTGTCGGCACATTAGGCAAGACATCTGCCCTTTGCGGCGCGGTAATGGCCAGGGGCGTAAGCTTGCCACCCTGGATCTGCCCGATCACGGCTGCCGTATCGATGAACATGAAGTCGACATGGCCACCCATGAGATCGGTCATGGCTTGCGGGCTGCTTTTGTACGGCACATGCACCGTTTTCACATTCGCCGCCTGGTTGAACATCTCGGCGGTGGCGCGGTGCGATGCGCTGCCCGCGGCGTAGGTTACCGATTCCGGCGGCTTGCTGCGGATGTACGCGAGCAGTTCGGCCACGCTCTTGATATTGAGCTTGGGCGAAACGAACAAGGCCAGGGGGGCAACCAGATTGCGATGGATGGGTACGAAATCGTTGATGGGATCGTAGGGCAGTTCCTTGAACAGCACCGGGTTGGCGACCTGGGTGGTGTTGCCGGTGGAGATGATGGTGTAGCCATCGGGCTCGGCACGCAGGAAATCCTGGACGCCGATGATGCCGTTGCCGCCAGGCTTGTTGTCGACGATGATGGTCCAGCCCGTTTTCTTGCCCACATGCTGCATGGTCATGCGCACGCCGTTGTCGGTGCCGCTGCCAGCCGCAAACGGCACGACCACCCGGATAGGCCTGTCTGGGTAGCTGGCCGTATCGGCGTGCGCCATCCCGGCAAACAGTATGGCGCTGGCCAGCGCGGCTTGCGCCGTCGCTCGTATGTAACTCCCGTAGTTCATGTCGTCCTCTTTGTTTTTTTGAACATCGCTGAAAAACTATGGATGCGACCCCGGCACCAGCATCAGGGGGTAGTGATAGATCACCTCGGCTGGCACCACCATATCCAGCACGAAACGATCACCCCGATACCAGAAGACGCCGGCGTACACCATCCTGCCATCGCCGTCGGTAAGCCGGCGCACCACGCGCGCCACCGGCGCGGCAAAGGTGTAACCCAGGGCGCTGGCCTGCTCATGGTCGGCCGGCGCCACTGTCATGGTCTGGTGCAACTGTCCCAAGGGCTTGTCGCCATGCTCCATCAGCAGGCGGGCCAGCTTGGCATCTCGTTCGGCCCCCTTGGGAAAGAGATCGAACGTGCGCTGGTCCAGATACAGGTCGATCAGGCAAAACGGCTGGCCATCGTGGATGTGGATCTTGCGCACCAACACAAAGGGTGCGCCGGCCACGCCCCCATCTTCCGGCAAGAGCCCGGCGGGCAGCGCCATATCGCGCCTGACTTCCAGGATCTGGATTTCCAGGCCGTCCGGTTGCTGGATCGGATCGTTGATGGCCTCATGCAAGCCCGCGCTCGTGCCTGCCTCACGCGCGCAGACATAGGTGCCACGGCCACGCTGGGTTGTAATCAGCTTTTCCTGGGCAAGAATCGCGAATGCCTGGCGCACGGTGATGCGGGCCAGTCCCGTGTCGATCGCCATCTGCTGCACCGTGGGCAGGCGGTGGCCCGTAGGCCACCTGCCGGTCTCGATCTGGTGGCGCAGCAGGCTGGCCAGCTGCACGTAGCGCGACATGCCGCTGGGGCCCGCGGGCAAAGGTCCTAAGGTCAAAGCAGTCGGGCCGGCACGCGCACCGGCATGGAAAGCAGAATCTGCGCCATCCCCTTACCCAGGGGGTCGTTGCGCAAGGACGCCATGCCGCCGCCATCCAGGGCCTGTTCGCAGACCAGGTTGAACGCGTCCAGGCCCGGCAGGTCGTAGCGGGTCACCGGCCCCTGCACAAAGTGCGCAAGATAGGTGGCAACCGCTTGGGGCGTAAGCTGGGCCCGCAGCCATGGCAGCAATTCGGCCTTGCGGGCGATGATGCCGATATTCGAGATATCGCCCTTGTCGCCGCTGCGCCCGTGCGCCACGCGTATCAGCTCGACCGTGGCCAGATCCGACGCCTCGTTCGCCAGGGCAGCGTTGATCGTCGGGTCGGCCTGCGCCGATACTCCTGGCTGCGCCGTACCGCTCGCCAGGCCCGTAGGAATGGCCACCGGCTTGACGACGCCGTCGATCACCACCGAGGGCGCCAGCCGGCTCTTATCCAGCAGGAAAGCGTACTGGCGAATCGAGGGCGCCACCGCCGGCCGCCCGCCCACGCCGGTGGTACCCGGCGCCCATGATGTTCCCGCAGGCGCCACTTCGCGCGCCAGAAGATCCAGTGCGGCCTTGTTGGGGTGAGTCGCCGCCAGGTGCAGCACAGCCTCGCGCACATGCATCGTGCTGGCATGCTCGCCAAACGAGGCCTCGGTGCCCAGCACATCGATGCGGGTATCGGTGAAGCCCGGCTGCCCTGCTTCGCGCAGCAGGCGGCCTACCCGCGCCAGGATGGCCTCGCCCGTACGCTTGGCCTTGGCACCCGCTTCCATGCCGATGATGGTCATGCGGGCATTGACGCGAAAACCGTCCAGATAGGTGGCCGATACCTTGTAGGTGTTGGTGGGCGGCAAGCCGATAGCCCCTTGCACCGACACGCGATGCGGCCCTTCCTGGCGCAGGCGCACCTGCGTGAAGTCGCACACCACATCGGGCAGCAGGTAGCGCGCGGGGTCACCGATTTCGTACAGGATCTGTTCGGCCACCGTGGCGGTCGTGACCAGCCCGCCGGTGTTTTCCGGCTTGGTCACAATGAAATTGCCGTCGGCGCCGCACTCGACGATGGGATACCCCATGTTGTCCCAGTCCGGCACGGTTTGCCAGTCGGTAAAGAGGCCGCCGGTCGCCTGGCAGCCGCATTCCAGGATATGCCCGGCCAGACTGGCTTGCGCCAGCTTATCGTAGTCGTCGAAAGACCACGCGAAGGCATGCATCAGCGCGCCCAGCGTCACCGCGCTATCCACACAGCGCCCGGTAATGACGATTTGCGCGCCGTCGTTCAAGGCCTGGCAGATGGGCAGCGCGCCCAGGTAGGCGTTGGCGGTCAGCACCTCGGCAGGCAGCGCCTTGCCGCTTTGCATTTCCCGCACGCCTTCTTCGCGCAGGGCCGGCAGCAGCGGCAAGACATCGTCGCCTTCAACCACGGCGATCTTGACCTTGATGCCGGCCTCGTCGGCCATCTTCTGCAGGGCCGCCGCGCAGGCTCGCGGGTTCACGCCACCCGCATTGCTGATGACGCGGATATTGTTTGCCACCACATCGGCCAGCACGCTGCGCATGGCGACCGTGACGAAATCCGTGGCATAGCCCAGGTCTGGATTCTTGCGCCGCGCGCCGGCCAGGAGAGACATGGTCAGCTCGGCCAGGTAGTCGAACACCAGGTAATCGAGCTTGCCGTGGCGCACCAGTTGCGGCGCGCCCACGCTGCTGTCGCCCCAGAACCCCGAAGCGCCGCCGATACGAACCGTTTTCTTGTCCATGGTGTCAGCGCCCCGTCCAGACTGCCGGACGTTTTTCGCGGAAAGCCAGTTGGCCCTCGCGCGCGTCCTCGGTCAACGCGAACAGCGCGATCTGGCTTTCCGTGAACGACATCGACTCTTCGAACGCCATGGTCTCGATGTTCTTCATCAGATACATGCCGCGCCGGATGGCTGCCGGCGACTTGTCCAGCATTTTGCCCAGCAGGGAATCCAGCGCCTGGTCCAGATCATCGGACACGTAGTTGACCAAGCCGATCTCCAGGGCCTGCGCGGCGCTGATGGGCTCGCCGGTAATGCAAAGCTCGCTGAGCTTGCGCCGGCCGATCAGGTGCTGCAGCACCGTCAGCACCTGGGCGGGAAAGAGGCCGATCTTGACTTCCGGCAAGCCGAAACGGGCATGGCTGGCACTGACGGCCATGTCGCACATGGCCAGCAGGCCCATGCCACCCGCCATGCAAGCGCCATTCACGCGCGCAATCAAGGGCACCGTGCTTTGGCGGGCCTTGCGAAACAGATTGGCGATACCCGCATTCGGCACGGAATAATCGAAAACGAAGGACTTGCCGGTCTGCAGGTCGGCGCCGGCGCAAAAGGCCTTGTCCTCTGCACCGGTGATCACCAGGGCCCGCACGGTGCGATCCGCGTTGGCCTGCTCCATGGCCTGGGTCAATCCTTGCAGGACGTCCGGGCTGATCGCGTTGCGGCGCTCGGGCCGGTTGATGATGGCCCACAGGACGTTGTCCCGGCGTTCGATCAAGAGTTCGTTGCTCATGTAGCGCTTTCCTCTGAGGTGGATGGAGCTGCTGCCGGCCACTGAAACAGCGGCGGCTGGCGGGAAAGAAATCGTTGGGCCGCATCGCGATGGCCCGGGCTGGTGAAGGCGATACCCTGCGCGGCGGCTTCGTATTCCAGCATGCCCGCCAGATCCAGCGAAAGCGACTGGTTCACCCCGGTCTTGGTCAGCGCCACCGCCGTGGCCGACGCCCCCGCCAGCGCACGCGCCATGGCCTGGGCGCGCGGCAGGATTTGCGCCGCATCGACCACTTCGAGCACGATGCCGTAGTCCCTGGCGCTGGCCGCATCGAGCTCGCGCGCGGTCAGCATCAGTTCCTTGGCGCGCTGCACGCCGACCACGCGCGGCAAGGTATACATGGCACCGCAATCGGGCACCAGGCCGATCCGGATGAAGGACATGCAAAAGCGCGCCGCCGGCGTCGCCAGGACGATGTCGGCCAGCAGGGCAATGCCAAACCCGGCGCCATAGGCCGGGCCGTCGACCGCGGCGATCACCGGTTTGTCGCAGCGCGCCAGGCGCTCGATGCTGACCAGGGTATTGCGCATGCGGCGGCGCCCCGCCTGCGCATCGGGTATGGCGGCAGGATCCATCTGGCTGATGTCGCCACCGGCGCAAAACGCGCCGCCGCGTCCGGTCAGCACGATGGCGCGAACCGCATCGTCGGCCAGTATGGTTTCGATGGCATGCGCGAACTCGGTGCGCATGCCCATGCCCAATGCATTGCGCCGCTGCGGCTGGTTGAACGCCAGCGTGGCCACGCCGTCGCACACGTCAAGCTCGATGAACTGGTAGCTCATGACTCAGACCCCTGTTTCGGCCGCGACGGCCTGTTGTGCAGTGCCGAAAGCCGGCGCCTGGGCGCTGGCGCCACTGGCGAACAGCGCGTCGATCTGGTCCTGGCTATAACCCGCTTCGGCCAGGATCTCGCGGCTTTGCTCGCCCAGCACCGGCGCCGGACGCATGGTGTCGGGCGGCGTGCCGTGCCATTCGCTGGGCACGGCCATGGTGCGGATGGTGCCCACCGCCGGGTGTTCGGTTTCCGAGAAAAAGCCGATGTCTTCCAGGTGCGGATCGGTCATCAGGCTATCGAAGGTGTGCATGGGAAATACCGGGACGTCGGCTGCCTTGAGCACCTCGCGCCACTCGTCGGTCGTGCGCATCTTCAGCTCGTCGGACACCATGCCATACAGCTCGGTGATATGCGCGGTGCGCGAAGTAATCGTGGCAAAACGCGGGTCTTCGGTAAAGAGCTGCGGCTTGCCGATGACTTCCAGGAACGTCTTCCAGTGGGTATCGGTATAGATCAGGCAGCACACATAGCCGTCTTTTGTCTGATACGGGCGGCGCTCTGGCGAGAGCAGGCGCGGATAGCCGAAATCACCCTGTGGCGGCACGAAGGTCTGGCCGTACATGTGGTCGCCCATCACGTAGGGAATCATGCTCTCGAACATGGGCACGTCCACCCGCTGCCCCTGGCCGGTGGCCTGGCGCGCATACAGGGCCGCGCAGATGACGCCAAAGGCGTACAACCCCACCGAGCGATCGGCGATCGTGATCGGCAGGTAGCGAGGAATATCCCCACTACCCAGGGCCACAGCCTGGGGCAGGCCGCAAGCGGCCTGGATCAGGTCATCGAACGCCGCCTGGGGCGCATAGCGGCCCCGCTGCGAAAACCCGAACATGCCAACGTAGATCAGGCGCGGATTCACGGCCGCGAGGTCTTCATAGCTGAGATTCAAGCGCTGCATCGCGGCCGGACGCACGTTGTAGGTCAGCACGTCGGCGGTTTCCACCAGCTTGAGCAAGGCGGCCCGGCCATCCGGATGTTTCAGGTCGAGAACGACACTGCGCTTGTTGCGATTCAGCCCCAGGAACAAGGGCCCCATCTTGTCCTTGCCTTGCGGCCCGATACTGCGCACCACATCGCCATCCGGCGACTCGACCTTGATCACGTCGGCCCCCAGGTCGCCCAACATCTGGGTGGCCGATGGCCCCATGAAGACATTGGTAATGTCCACCACCCGCACGCCTGCCAATGCTCCCGCCATAATGCCTCTCGATGAATCAGTTAGCCCTAACTCTAGGGCTAACTATCCGGTCGAGATATACGGAATTACCCCTAGGCGACTTGCGTCACCGATGGTAAAGCCGTGGAATCTCGTCTAGAGTTGACCAGGCTGCGACACGGATTCACCCCCATATGAGCATGACGACCGAGAGCGAATCCCCCCCTTCCGATTCCAACAGACCCTCGCCAGGCCCGGGCCCCACCGAGCCCTTGTCCATCCGGACGGCCGACGGCTTCGCACTCAAGGGCTTTGCGTGGCGCCATGCCTGTGCGCCCGGCGCCTGCCCGCCGGTGGTCATCATCAACGCCGCCACCTCGGTGCGCTGCCAGTACTACTTTCGCTACGCCGACTATCTGTTCGCCAACGGGTTCGACGTCATCGTCTACGACTACCGGGGTATCGGCGAGTCGCGCCCGCCCTCGCTGCGCGGATTCCATGCCTCGTGGTCGGACTGGGGCGCCCTCGACTTCGAGGCTGTCCTGCTTCACGCCGCGCATGCCTTTCCCGAACAGGCCATCGATGTCGTGGGCCACAGTTTCGGCGGCTGCGCGATAGGATTGGCGGCGTCCTCGCACCATATACGACGCATTGTGACGGTGGGCGCGCAGTTCGCCTATTGGCGCGACTACGCGCAAGCGCAACGCTGGCGCATGCTGGCGAAGTGGCACCTGTTCATGCCCCTGCTGACGCGCGGCTATGGCTACTTTCCTGGCAAACGCCTGAAATGGCTGGAAGATACGCCGCTGGGGGTGGTGCGCGACTGGAGCACGTCGACGCCCCGGCTGGAAGATCGCCCCAGCGGCAAGAAGACCTGGTCGGCGGCCCGCCGCCTGCCCTTCGACACCGTCACGGCGCCCATCCTGGCCATCAGCACCACCGACGACCCTTTCGCCACCATCCCGGCCACCGAGCGCCTGCTGCGTTATTTCAAGGCCAGCGCAAAAACGCATTTGCGCATCCGGCCCCAGGATATCGGGGTGGCGGCCATAGGCCACTTTGCCTTCTTTCACAGCCGCTTCCAGGAAACGCTATGGCCGATATCGCTGGCCTGGCTGCAAACCGGCAAGCTACCGGCGCAAGCATCCGGCACGCTCATTCATGCGCCGTGAAAAACCGCCTCGATGTTATAGCCGTCGGGGTCCAGCACAAACGCCGCGTAGTAGCCCGGGTGGTAGCGGGGCCTGGGTCCCGGCGGGCCGTTATCGCGCCCGCCCGCCGCCAGAGCGGCGCGGTGAAATGCATTGACCTCGGCCACGCTGGCCGCACGAAAGGCGATATGGCTGCGCGGTGAATACGGCGTGCCTGCGCAAATCCAGAAGTCGCCCCCCGGATCATCCAGCGGCTGCCGGCTGGCCACGCCAAAACCCACGGCATCATCGAAAGCCAGGCTCACCACATAGCCCAGCGCGCCGAGCGTCTTTTCGTAGAAATCCCGGCTCCGCCCCAGATCCGCAACATTGATGCCGGTGTGATCAATCATTTGCATCTCTCATTTTTTCGTACGGGTAAGCCGGCCTGATGTACGCCTGAAAGAACCTGCCCTTGGACTCGGCGTCACGAAACCGGAAGAACACATCCGCGGGCACGCCGTCATAACGATACACGGCGCCGCTGGTGAACTCGACTTCCAGCATCCTGGCTTGCGGCTCGTAGCCTATCGAAGCTACTGCCTCTGATTCGGTGGGATCCCGTTCCATGGCGGCGGCCCCCGCATACCATGGCGCTTATGGCTTGGCCGGCTGCGGCGCCGTGCCGCCCAAGCGCACCGCATACCCGGCCTCGGCCTGTTCCAGCAACGCCCAGAATCGGGGCGGCTGCCGGCCGGCCAGCTTGGCGGCCAGCACCGCCAGGTGTGTGTGCCACCCACCGGAAACATCCAGCATGGTCTTGCGGTCGGCCAGGCGCCGGTGGGTCAGTACCAGGCGAACCTTGTCGCCTTCGCTGGCCAACTCGAACAAGACCTCGGACAAAGCCTCGTCGCCCCCGCCCCAACTGATCGCCAGCACATGCGGTGGCTCGTAGCGCAAAAGCTCATGCGCAGAAGCAATCGGACGGTCGTACTGGCGATAGCGTTCGGGCACGGCCTCGCCCGGCGCCGACAACTGGCCATTGTTGAATTGCAGCTCGAATGCAGCGCCCGGGCGCTGGGGCATGTCGCCAGCGGCCAGCCACTGCGCTCGTTTGTCGGATTCGGTCAACCAGGCCCAGACCCGCTCTATCGGGCCAGGCAACAGGCGCTCGAAGCGGACGGCATCGGGTTCGAGCAATACACCATACAGAGCCGGGTCGGTCGCGTCGGCCTGCGACACGGCGGCGCTGCCGGATTCGGGTTTTGCTGCTGCGGTCATGATGGCACCTCGGTTTTAACGACGTTAAGGGCGTTCCACATCAGCGACCTTCAGCGATGCGTCCAATGCATCCAGCCGATCTGTCCAGAAACGCTCGTAGAAACGCAGCCACTGGCCGGCGGCGAGCAGCGGCGCGGGTTCGATGCTGCAGATATGCGATCGGCCCTGAATGCGGCGCCGCACCAGACCGGCGCTTTCAAGAACTTTCACATGCTTGGATGCGGCCGTGAACGACATGGCGAACGGATCGGCCAGTTCACGGATATTGTGCTCTCCCGTTGCCAGGCTACGCAGCATGGCTCGCCGCGTGGGATCGGCCAGCGCGTGAAAGACACAATCGAGAGTGGGAGCTTGTTGTTCAACCATATGGTTATATTATTTTTTTGCGCGCCAATATTCAACCATTTGGTTGTATATAAATGTAGCCAGATACCGCCCTATCAACAATGCCGGGGGCATCGCATAGGGCCCGGACGACCCGTCCGTGCTGTTTAACGCTTGAGCGGTATCGGCATTGACACGTCGACAGGCACCGCCGTGATCCCGTTCTTAGGCGAACCCTCGATCAAGCGGTCGGAATACGTCAGGTACACCAGCGTATTACGCTTGGCGTCTACCATGCGCACCACCTGCAGCTTCTTGAAAATGATGGACAACCGCTCGCTGAAAACCTCTTGCTGCTCGGGCAAGGGCTTGGCAAAGCTGATGGGGCCTACCTGCCGGCAGGCGATCGAAGCGTCGGCGGTATCTTCGGCCAGGCCCACCGCCCCGCTGATGCCGCCGGTCTTGGAGCGCGACACATAGCAGGTAACGCCCGCGACCAGCGGATCGTCATAGGCTTCGACCACGATCTTGTGGTCTGGGCCAAGCAGCTTCCAGACAGTCGAGACTTCGCCGATCCTTTCGGCATGGGCCAGCGATGCGCCAAACATGGCCATGAGCGCTATCAGTTTCTTCAGCATAGATTTTCCAATGAACCAAGCCATGATATCCGACCTCACGGCAGGCTCTCCAGCGACAGTTCCAGCAGGCGTCAATAGCGGGGTTATACGACTGTTCAATTTTTTTGTACGAGTGTATAAACACCGCTAGAATCCAGGCATGCTCAAGAAAGACCTGCCCCATCCCGTACCTGCCGGCGCCCGTACAGCAGCAAAGTCCAAACCCCGGCCGGATCGCAAGCAGGCCATCCTGCGGGCGGCCGAACAGTTGTTTGCAGAACATGGTTTTCATGCAGTGTCGGTACGCAACATTGCCAGGCAAGCCGGCGTACCACTGGCCCTCGTGGGTTACTACTTCGGCCAGAAGCACGAGTTGTTCGCCGCCGTGTACGAGCAGTGGCGCGGCACGCTCGAGGCTCGCCTGCAAGGATTGCATGCAGTTCAGATAATCCCTGGCGACAGGCAAACGCTGGTCCGCATCATTACGGCCTTCGTCGAACCCGTAGTCAGGCTATGTGCCACCCCCGAGGGAGAACACTATGCGTTGCTGGTCGGACGACAGTTGCAAATGGGGCACGCCGAATCCGAGGCCGTGCTGCGCGACCAGTTCGATCCCCTGGCGCACGCCTTCATCGATGCCCTGCACCTGGCCCTGCCCCACGCCTCGCGCGCACAGGTGGCCTGGTGCTATCACTTCTCGCACGGATCGCTCATGAACTATCTCGGCAGCGCGCGCATACACCGGCTGTCGCATGGCGAAAACCGGGCCGGCGACCCCGCCGCCGCTCCGATGCTGATTTGTTTCATCGCCGGCGGCATACATGCCGCATTGCCGGCGCCAGCCCCACCGCGCTAGCGCCAGCCGGTCTTGCGCAGAATAAAAACAAGGAGACACATCAAATGAAACGTCGCCACTTTATTGCCGGCATGGGTGCCATCGGCGCCGCCACCGCCCTGCCCCTGCGTGCGCAGACCAGCTCCCCCGTGGTGCTCGCCTTTACCGCCACCACCGACTTCACCTCGACCTTTGTCGCGGTCGAGCAAGACATGTTCAAGAAGCGTGGCCTGGCGCTGCAACCGCAATTTATCCCGCTGAACTCCACGATACCCGCCGCCCTGCAGGCCGGCTCGCTGCAGCTGGGCGGGCCGACACCTTCGGTATTCCTGCAGGCGGTCGAAGGCGGCCTGGACCTGGTGGCCGTGGCCGGCGCAGGCGCCACCACAAAGAACTCGACCAATGCCGGCCTGGTGGCGCGCAAGGATAGTGGCATCCACACGGCCCAGGACTGCGTCGGCAAGAAAATCGGTGTGCCGGGCCTGGGGGCATTCCTGCATGTCACCTTGCGGGCCTGGCTCAAGGAAAACGGCGTCGACTATCGCAAAGTCACCTTTGTCGAAGTCGCTTTCCCGCAGCATGCCGACGTACTGCGCGGCGGTGGCGTGGATGCCGTCGTCACCGGCGAGCCCGCACTGAGCCGTATCGTCAATTCCGGCGTGGGCTATGTCGCCTCGTTCTATCTCGACTTCATGCCCGCGGGCCTGCCCACCACCCTGTACGCCGCGCGCCGCGACTGGGCCACGCAGAACCCGCAGCAGGTGGCGGCCTTTCGCGACGGGCTGGCCGAAGCGGGCGACTTCATTGCCGATCCGGCCAATGCCCAGCGCGTGCGCGACATCATCAGCCGCTATATCAAGCTGCCCCCCGAGATGCTGGCCACGGTTCCGGTCAATGCGCAAAAGGCGGCGCTGCCCGCCACTTCGCTTGAGTTCTGGGTCAATGTCATGAAAGACCAGCAGATGCTCAGGGAAAACCTCGACGTCAAGCAACTGCTCGTCTAACGGGGGCACCCATGCTGCTGCAATTCGATCACGTCGGCGTTCACCTGGGCGGGCGCGAAATCGTGTCGCCCAGCACTTTCGGTGTCGAGCGCGGTGAGTTCGTCTGCGTCATCGGGCCATCCGGTTGCGGCAAGACCACACTGCTGCGGGCTGCGGCCGGCTTCGTCGCAACCAGCGGCGTGGTGCGGCGCCACGGCCAGGCGGTGACCCGGCCATCGCGCGAGGTGGCCTTCGTCTTCCAGGATTATGGCCGGGCCCTGCTGCCGTGGCGCACGGTCCAGGCCAATGTCAGCCTGGCTCTCGAGGCCGAAAAACTGCCCAAGACCCAACGGCCAGAACGTATCGCGCAAGTGCTGAAAACCGTGGGACTCACCGAGCATGCCAGGAAATTCCCTGCGCAGTTGTCGGGCGGCATGCAGCAGCGCGTACAAATCGCGCGCTGCCTGGCCCAGCAGCCCGAACTGCTGCTGATGGATGAGCCCTTCGGCGCGCTTGACGCCATGACACGCGAGGGCCTGCAAGACGAACTGTCGCGCCTGGTGCGCGAACAAGGGCTTACCGTCATGTTCGTCACACACGATCTGGAGGAAGCCATCTACCTGGGCGACCGGGTCATCGCCATGCGCGCCAACCCCACACTGGACAAGCCCAGCGTGGCCGCGATCATCGATGTGAATATCCCGCATCCGCGCGACCAGCTCGGCGCCAAGGAGCACCCGGAATTCCTGCGCCTGCGCCGTGAGCTGTACCAATACCTGGGGCATCACTGATGGCCACGGCCAAGGCCTATCTGCTGCGGCTGCGGCCGGTCGTGTTTCCCGCCGTGCTGCTGCTGGCGCTCGAACTCTACGCACGCATCGTGGCGCCGCACAGCGATGCGCTTGCACCGCCCAGCGCCGCGCTGCTCGCCTTCGCGACCGCAGTCACCGACGGCTCGCTCTTGCATGCCACCGGCTTCACACTCGTTGCGGCAGCCAGCGGGCTGCTGATCGGCGGCGGGCTCGGGCTGCTGCTGGGCATCGTACTGGGCTTGTCCTGGCGGGCGGCCCGCGCCAGCTTTCTTACCGTCGAGATATTGCGGCCGATGCCATCTGTCGCACTGATACCTCTGGCCATGTTGATGTTTGGCTTTGGCCTGCGTATGGAACAAGCCGTCATCGCGTTCGCCACCTTCTGGCCCATGCTGATCCTGACCCAGGCGGCCGTGCGCCAGGTCGAACCGCAGTTGCTGGAAGTCGCGCGCGCACTGGGGCTCTCGCCAATAGCTCGCACCATCAAGGTCGTTCTGCCCGCCATTGTGCCCCGGCTCTTTGTTGCCCTGCGCCTGGAGGTCGCCATTGCCCTGGTGGTCGCGGTGACGGTAGAGATCGCCGCCAATCCACGCGGCGTGGGCTACGCCATGACACTCGCGCAGGAAAGCGTCAACCCAGCGCTGGTCCTGGCCTGGTTGATGTGGGTAGGCGTGCTGGGCTACGGCATCAATGCCGCCATGATACGACTGCAGCGCAGGGTCGCACGGCGCATGGGAGACACCGCATGACGCACGAGTCATCCTCTGTGCTCGCCAGCGCCGCGGCCTCGAACGCCCCGCGCCTGGACTACGCTCGCTGGCTAAGACGCCTGGGACCGCAGGGCCTCTTGCCATCCTTGGCCATGCTGGCTGGCGTCCTGGCCCTGTGGTGGCTGGCCAGCCATTTGCAGTGGGTCAGCAAAGTATTCCTGCCCACACCCGAAGCCACCCTAGATAGCCTGATCGCGGGCCTGGGCTGGAACGGCGGCAGCGGCGAGCTTGCGGCCTTTACGCAGGCCACCGTCGCGCGCATGCTGGGCGGCTGGTTGCTGGCCTCGCTGCTGGGCGTGGTTCTGGGCGCCTTGATCGGCAGCTCGGCCATCGCACGCGCCTGGATACAGCCCACTCTCGAGTTCATCCGTCCCCTGCCGGCCTCGGCGCTGATTCCGCTGGCGATCTCCATCTTCGGCCTGTCGTCCAATATGGTCCTGGCAGTGATCGCCCTGGGCGCCATGTGGCCGGTGCTGCTGGCAACTGCCCAGGGCATCGCCTCGGTCCATGTACGGCTGCAGGAAGTCGCGGCCAATCTCGAACTGAGTCGCACGGCCTTCATCTGGAAGATGGGCCTGCCCAATACCCTGCCCGATATCCTGGGCGGCATGCGACTGTCATTGACAGTCGCGCTGATCGTGTCCGTGGTGGGCGAGATGATCGCCTCGCAAGCTGGCCTTGGCCAGGCCATCCTGCTGGCGGCAAGGTCGTTTCGCGCCAGCGAACTGTTCGCTGGCATCGTGCTGCTGGGAGCCATAGGCTTTCTCAGCAATGCCATCCTGGCCCTGGCCGAACGCAGGCTACTCGCCTGGCAACACCCCTGACCCCGGAGAACCCCCATGACCCGCCGCCTTGTCGATTTGTCGATCTATCTTGAAAACGATGTGATGAGCGATCCGCCCAGCGCGGCGCCCAGGATCGAGTATTTCACGCACGAAAGCAGCTTTGCGCAGATCGAGCCTTTCTTTCCCGGTCTCAAAAAGGAAGAGCTGCCCGATGGCGAGGGCTGGGCAGTGGAAAAAATCAACCTGTCCACCCATAACGGCACGCACCTGGATGCGCCCTATCACTTTCACAGCACCATGAACAAAGCCCTGGGCCAGGCCGAGCGCTCCAGCACCATCGATGAAGTCCCGCTGGACTGGTGCTTCCAACCTGGCGTGAAACTGGATTTTCGTCACCTGCCGGACGGCCATGTCGTCACCGCCGACGAGGTCGAGGCCGAACTCAAGCGCATAGGCCACACACTGCAGCCGCTGGAAATCGTCGTGATCAATACCCGGGCCGGCTCGCGCTATGGCAATGACGACTATGTCTCCTCGGGCTGTGGCATGGGCTATGACGCCACCATGTATCTGCTGGAACGTGGTGTGCGCCTGACCGGCACCGACGGTTGGAGCTGGGACGCGCCCTTTGTCCACACCGCAAAAAAATACCAGGAATCACACGATGCCTCGCTGATCTGGGAAGGCCACAAGGCCGGTCGCGACATCGGCTATTGCCACCTCGAAAAGCTGCACAACCTCGAGGTGCTGCCGGCCTATGGTTTCTATATCTCGTGCTTTCCGCACAAGATCCGTGGCGCCTCGGCGGGCTGGACACGCGCTGTGGCGATCTTTGACGACCGGCTGCAAGCCTAGGGGGGACAATCGTGATGCCGCTTGATCATACCCACGATGTACAGAAATGCAGCTGGCTGGATTCGGCCCAGGATAAAAATAGCGACTTCCCCATCCAGAACCTGCCATTCGGCATATTTCGCCGCCGCGGCAGCGCTACGGCCTTTCGCGGCGGCGTCGCCATAGGCGACCAGGTAATCGACTTGGCCACGCTGGCTGCCGGGTCGGCCCTGCATGGCCACCCCGAGCTGGCGCGGCAAGCGGCCCAGGCCTGCGCGCAACCGGTGCTCAATGACTTCCTGGCACAGGGCCCGCCCGCCTGGCGCGCCTTGCGCCATGCCCTCTTCGCTCTTCTTGCGCGCGGCGCTTCCCCCGCACAAGCCGCCGCCGTCCAGGCCGCGTTGGTGCCGCAGGCCGATGTCGAGCACGCCGTGCCTACCCGCATCGGCGACTACACCGATTTCTATACCTCCTACTATCATGCCGACAATTTCGGCCGCATCATGCGCGACGTTCCGCCGCACGAAGAGGTGGTGTCGCCCAACTTCCACTGGATCCCGCTGGCCTACCATGGCCGCGCATCCAGCATCGGCGTCAGTGGCCAGCGGGTGCGGCGGCCCTGGGGCCAAAGCCATGCGGCAGGCGCCGATGCCCCGCGCGTCGAGCCCTGTGCCTGGCTCGACTACGAAATGGAGCTGGGCTTCTACGTGGGCCCTGGCAACGAACCCGGCGACAGCGTACCGCTGGCACAGGCTGAAAATCACCTGTTTGGCGTCTGCCTGCTCAACGATTGGTCGGCGCGCGACATCCAGTTCTGGGAAATGGCACCCCTGGGGCCTTTCCTGTCCAAGAGCCTTGCCACCACCATCTCGCCCTGGATCGTAACCATGGATGCGCTCGCTCCGTTTCGCGGCGAGTGGCGACGCGAAAGCCGCTTTCCGCAGCCCTTGCCCTATCTTGATAACGCCCAGAACCAGGCCACGGGTTCGATCGACATACAACTCGAGACCTTGCTCGAAACCCCCGCCCGGCGCGCCCGGGCCATGGGGCCGGTACGCATTGCCGGCACGAGCTTTCGCCACCAGCACTGGACTGCGGCACAGATGCTCACGCACCACACCATGAACGGCTGCAATCTTCAGCCCGGCGACCTGTTCGGCAGCGGCACTGTTTCCGGGCCCACCGCTGGCGAGGCAGCCGCCATCACCGAACTCAGCAAGGCGGGGCGTGAACCCTTGCGCATAGACTGCGGCAATGGCCAGTTCGAAGAACGCTCTTTCCTGGCCGATGGCGACGCCGTGATCCTGCGGGCCTGGTGCGAGCAGGCCGGCTTTGCCCGCATCGGTTTTGGCCAGTGCCGCGGCGAAGTCCTACCGGCACATTCAGCGATGCCGACAAGCTAAGGCCATCAGGGTTTTCCTATAGAAAACAGGGCAAAAACGACACGGCGGACACTCTATACTCGTGCTCCCATACCTGCCTTGCAGGCTCGGAGGATTCACCCCGTTCAAGGAGCCGACCCATGTCCAGCCCGATCGCAACCAGCAAAGGAGTTCTCTGGGACAGGCTCTTTCAACAGGAAAACTCCAGCGCAGTCAGCCTGCAAAGCCGTGTCCGGCAAATGCTGATATCGGCCATACTCAGCGGCCATCTGCCACCCGGCTCGCCCGTCCCCTCCAGCCGCCTGCTGGCGGACCAGCTGCAAATCGCCCGCAACACGGTGGTGTTCGCCTATCAGCAACTGGTCAGCGAAGGCTACCTGGTGTCGCGCGAGCGCAGCGGCCACTTCGTGTGCGACGAAGTCCTGAAGGGCCGGCTGGACACCCAGCCCGAGCGTGCGGCCTCGCAAACTGCCACGGCCCAGTGGGACGCCCGCATGCGGCTGCGCCCGTCACGCCAGCGCAACATCACCAAGCCGCCGAACTGGCAGAAAATGGATTACCCCTTCGTCTACGGCCAGTTCGACCCGGAACTGTTCCCCACTGCGGAGTGGCGCGAATGCTGCACCAAGGCGCTATCCGTTCTGGACATCCGAAGCTGGGCGCCCGACCTGATCACGCACGACGACCCCGCCCTGATAGAAGAAATCCGCACCCAGGTGTTGCCCCGGCGCGGCGTCTGGGCCAGCGCCGACGAAATCGTGGTAACCGTGGGCGCCCAGCATGCGCTGTATCTGCTGGCCGACTTGCTGATGCACCACGGCACCGTGGTCGGCGTGGAAGACCCCGGTTATCCGGACGCGCGCAATATTTTCCTCAACCATACCCGTCACGTGCTGCCCCTGCCCGTCGACAGCGACGGCTTGTGCCTGGGCACCGAGATTTCGGGCTGCGACTATATTTTCACGACCCCCAGCCACCAATGCCCCACCGGCGTGACCATGACCATGGCGCGTCGCCAGGAACTGCTCCAGCGGGCGATCCAAGCCGACTGCATCATCATCGAGGACGATTTCGAGATCGACAACCGCTATGCCGATGCGCCCATCCCGGCCTTGAAAAGCCTGGATCAGGATGGCCGGGTCATCTATGTCGGCAGCCTGTCCAAATCGTTCGCGCCCGGCCTGCGCATAGGCTATGTGGTGGCGCCGCCCGCGCTGACGCTGGAACTGCGCGCCTTGCGCAGGTTGATGCTGCGCCATCCCTCGGCTTATATCCAGCGCGCCTTTGCCCTGTTCATTTCGCTGGGCCACCACCATTCCTTGCTGCGCAAGCAATCCGAGGCCTATCAGGAACGCTCTGGCGTACTGCAGGCGGCATTGGCCAGTCACATGCCCGAATTTACGCTTACGCCGCATAGCGGCGGATCGTCGTGCTGGCTGCGCGGGCCTGAATGGCTGGACACCGAAGAGCTCGCCGCGCATGCCCTGCAGGCGGGGGTCGTCATCGAACCCGGCAAGGTATTCTTTGCCGACGAAACCCGCGCGCCCGGCAACTACATCCGCATGGGCTATACGTCGATCCCGGCATCCCGGATCGGCTCCGGCATCGAACGCCTGAGCCAGGTTGCACGCAGCCTGGCTCGCTAGGGTCTGCTAACGCTCGCTCGCGGCGCGAGCGTTGACAGACCCTAGCCCAGCCAGGATCAAAGCAACTCGTCGCGCATGTAGTACCAGCGGTAGAGCATGGCCTGGCCCAGCCGGCGAAACGGGGCAAACAGATGGCCAGGCAGCGGCGAGTTATAAATGGGCAGGTCCCAATGCTGGCCGTCCTTGCCCACCACCAGCTCGGCCAGGCGTCTGCCCGCATGGGCGGAGAACGAGACGCCATTGCCGCCGTAGCCGAATGCGTAATAGATTTTCTGCTTGCTGTCAGGCTGCACGATGCGCGGCATCATATCGTGGCTGACATCCACCCAGCCCCACCAGGAATACGCGACGGGTACGTTGCGCAGCGATGGGAACTTGCGCCACAGCCCCTGTTTAAGAAGGTCGAGATGGCGGGGATTGCGCGCATCGGCCCCTGTGATCGAGCTTCTGCTGCCTATCTGCACGCTGCCATCGGGCAGCATGCGGTAATAGAAGCGCAGCGTGCGCGTGTCGGTGATGAAAACCGTGCTTTTCAGACCGGCCTCCTCCCTTTCGGCAAGCGTGAGCGGCCGCGTCACCAGCGAATTCGACAGTATCGGCATGATGCGGTTCGAGAGCAGCGGATGCAGGCCCTGCACGCTGTAGCCGCCGGTGGCGACAGCCACTCGACGCGCCCGCACGATGCCGCCGGGTGTGCGCAGGTGGTGCACGCCGTCGATGGTCTCCCAGCCCAGCACGGGGCTGGACGGGTGCACCGTTGCCCCCAGCGCGCGGGCACGCCGCAAATAACCATATGCCAGTTTCACGGGATGCACGCCAACGCCGTCGGGTTCGAGCAAAGCGCCTACGGCTTCCTGGTCGCCCGTGTATTGTTCGTGCAGTTCTTCCCGGCTCAGCATGCGCGTGTCATAGCCGAACACATCGCGCATCACCCTGCCCTCGTTCTGCAGGAAGGCCATTTTCTTGCTGCGATGCGCGGTATACAGATGCCCGCCAGGCTGGGCATCGCAGTCCACGTCTGCCACCAGGCTCTTCCAGTATTCAAAGCCGGAACGGATTTCGGTATCCAGGCGCTTGGCCGTATCCAGGCCCCAGCGCTGTATCCACTGCGAACGGTACAGGCGGCCCGAGGCATTCTGCCCCTGCCCGCCGTTGCGGCTGGTGCAGCCCCAGGCCGTCCGGTTGGCCTCCAGCACCATGGCCTTGACGCCGTGGTCCTGCGCCAGGCTCATGGCGGCGGACAAGCCGGTAAAGCCCGACCCGATGATGACCACATCAGCGTCAACGTCATGCCGGATGGGGCCGTCGTCGGCGGGCGGCGGCCCTGCCGTGGCCACCCAATAGGTAGGCGCGTAATCCTGCCCACTGCCTACCTGGGACACCAGCGGATCGTAGATGGGGTCGTAGCTGGACACGGGCGGCGTCGGCTCGAGCGCCGCGCAAGCTGCTGAGATAGGGATATGCATAGCGATGAACCAGTGAATTCCGAGGCTTGCAAGAGGCGGCGTTTACTTCACGGACAAGGGTGGGCGAGCCTTGCGGAACGCATTCTTGATATGGATCTTCCCGTCGCGAAAAACGAAGAGGTCCACCATATTGGCCTCGACCCGGGAACCGTCGACGGCCGTGCCGGTAAATAGGGATTCCGAGACGCCTCGGTCGCCTGCCACCCAGTGATTGCCATCCAGCCACTGCGCGTCGGGAAAGTTTTCCCACGCGGCGCAAAAAGCTTTCCGTACGGCCTCGCGGCCCACATGGCGGGTGCCGCAGGCCTGCGGGCCGGCCACGGTTTCGAATATGCAATCGTCGGTCATGAACGACATCAGCGCCTCGATATCGTGGCGATTCCAGGCGGCGGCAAACTCCGCAAGCATTTCGGCGTTGGCAGATCGGGACATGCAAATCCTCCTTGGGGTATGCAGCAATGCGTGCTGCTAATGTCAGATCATTAAGCAGCAAGACCCTGGTCTGGTCTAGAACCAGACCCGCCATTTCGATTACGCCAGGCTGGCGCCAACACGCCTCAGGGCAAGGCTCTGCCGCCATACCGCCATTTCACGCAGCCATAAAAAAAGGCCCGCTATACCGCAGTGCCGTTTCAGTGCAGCCCGGGATCTTGAAAACCGGGGTCAGACCACGGTTTCCTGATTGAAACCGGGGTCTGACCCCAATTATTTCGGCTTGGTCCCCTGATGACACCGAACGCGAACGGCGCCTGGCTTACAAGCCAGGCGCGCCGCAAACGCTTGCCGATACTGGATCTTTAAGTAACCGGCTCAGGCGCCGCCATGGCCTCGGCCATCACCTGCCCAACCGCGTCATGCAGTGCCGCCCCGCGCATGCCGATATAGACGAGCTGGTTATCCTTGCCGCCTGGGCAGGACGCTATGGATTCAAAGCGTATCCTGCGCCCGGCAAATTGGACGATGGCCGGACCATGCCTATCGGTGGTCACCCAACCCTTGAGCCGCACGAGCGACCTGGGCAAGCGCTTTAACCCCGCCACCAGCAGGTCGGCGTCCAGGATACCGGGGGCACTCAGGCTGCCGCTCTGAAAGGGATGGTCTGGTTCACCCTGGCCATGCCAGGGGCTGGCAGCTGTGTCGGGCACATGCCCCCCGGGGTCGACCGCTTGCGGCACCCGCCCCAGGCCCAACATCGCCTCGATGGCAACCCGTCCATGCACGGTTTGGATCACCGGCCGCTCGCCAAGGCCCGCCAACAGTTCGCGCCGGATTTGCGCCACTTCGCCCGGCGGCACCAGATCGGTCTTATTGAGGATCAGGATGTCGGCCGACGCCAGTTGCCGCTGCACGGTATCGGCCAGCAAGGGGTCGGCTGCCTGTTCCCGGACATGCTCGGCATCAACCATGACCACCACGCCTTCCAACTGCAGCATGGGATCCGACATGCCGACCTGGGCGATGCGCCCGGGATCCGACACCCCGCTGGCTTCGATCACAATCCAGTCGGGCCTGGGCTCGTGCTCCAGGACCTGGATCAGGGCTGTTTCAAGCCCTGATCCCATCGAGCAGCACACGCAGCCATTGGTCAGGCTGATCGTTTCGCCGTCGTGACGAGCCACCAGCCCCGCATCGATGTTCAGCGGGCCGAAATCATTGACCAGGACCGCCACCCGACGGCCCTCGCTGGTGCTGAGCAGGTGATTGAGCAGCGTGGTCTTGCCCGCGCCAAGAAAGCCGCCAAGCACCGTCAGGGGAATACCGCCGGATGCCAGCACATCAGTCTCCCGGCAAGGCCAAGGGGCGCCCGCCCAGCACCGTGCCCAGGATGCGGATGTCCTTCAGTTTTTCCGGTGCGACCTCCAGGGGGTCTTCGGCCAGCACACAAAAATCGGCATACTTACCCACTTCGATAGAGCCGATCCGGTTGTCCATATGCAGGGTGTAGGCCGCGCCCAGGGTGATGGCGCGCAAGGCCTCGGGCACGCTGATGCACTCGCTCTGGCCCAGCACTCGTCCTGTGGATGTCTGCCGGTTCACCGCGCACCACGCCGTGAACAAGGGCCCCAGGGGGGTGATCGGCGCGTCGGAATGGATGGCAAAAGGCACGCCCAGGCGCTGGGCTGTGCCGCATGAGTTCATGCGGTTCGCGCGATCGGGCCCCATCGTCAGGCTGTGATGGGCATCGCCCCAATAATAGATGTGGTTGGAAAAAAGATTCACGCAAATACCCAGCTTGGCCATCTTGCGGTACTGGGCGGCATCGGCCATCTGGCAATGCTGCAGGGTGTGCCGATGGTCGGCGCGCGGATGCTTCTGCAATGCAAGCTCGATGGCGTTGATGGCCACTTCGGTGGCCTCGTCCCCATTGGTATGGATATGCAGCTGGATGCCCGCCCGATGATAAGCCTCGACCATGGGCACCACATCGGAAGGCGCTATGACCCAGATGCCATTGGGTGCACCGTTGTGATAGCCGGGCCAGCGCAGCCGCGCGGTAAAGCCCTGGATGGAGCCGTCGATCACCAGCTTGACCATGCCCAGGTGCAGCTTGTCGTGGTTGAAGTGCTTGACCGCCTCCAGCCTTTGTATGCCGGCATCCATGTCGCGCCCGAAGGCCGTGCCGGACGCCGCCGGCACGATGCGCACCGGGTAGTCGTCGCCCGCGCTGACGCTGGATAGCGCTTGCAGGCCTTCTTCACGCAAGTCGTTGACCAGATCGGTGGCGGTGGTCACGCCGGCGAACTGGGCGACCTTGCCGAAGGTTTCAAGGCAGGCGGGGTTCTGGGACATCGCCAGAAAGGCGTTGCCCAGCTGGCGCCGCACCGGGAACATCGCGGCGAACTCCTGCAGCTCGCCAGTGGGCTCGCCATCGTCAAAGCGCGCAATGCCTTCGGTATCGGTATCTCGGGTGATCCCGGCCCGCTTGAGCATGGGCGTATTCACGTTCATCAAGTGCATGCTGGCATGCATGACCACGACCGAGCGCGTGCCGGATACGCGATCGAGTTCGCGTACCGTCATGCGCTGGCCATCGAAGAAAATCGGATCGAAGCCCCACCCGATCAGGATCTCGTCGGGCCCGAGCTTTTGCTGGGCCTCGTCAAGACGACGCACGACCGCATCGAAATTCTTCAGGCCGGGCCAGACATGGCCATCCGGCCCTTGCCGGTCGTAGTAGCCGACATAGGTGTAGCTCCAGACCACACCCTCGTACAAATGGCAATGCCCTTCGACCAGCCCCGGCATCAGCACGCTATCGGCGTAGCGCTCGTCCAGCGTGCAGTCGCCCCAGGCGGCGACGTCCTGCTCGGTACCGACCGCCAGTATCCGGCCCTGCCTGACCGCAACGTGGGTGGCGGCGGGCTGTGCGGGATTCATCGTCAGGATGCGCCGGGCGCGAAATACCGTAAGCGACTGCTCTGTCATGCCACTTTCTCCTTTGGGTCGAATAATTGTTGTGCGTCAAGAGGCGCACTGATGCCACTCGCGTCGCTCACGACATAGTGGCAGGCTACACGATGTCCCGCCGTGATTTCCCGCAGGGTTGGCGCCTGCTGGCTGCAAAGGGCCTGGGCGGCCGGACAGCGGCCGGCAAAGCGGCAACCTGGCGGCGGGTTCACCGGACTGGGTGGGTCGCCCACCAGCTTGATCCGGTTGGCCGCGCGTGCGCGCCCGCCGCTGACCGTGGGAACCGCCGACATCAGGGCCACGCTATACGGATGCAAAGGTCGCGAAAAAAAGGCATTGCGCGTTGCCTGCTCGACGATCTGCCCCATATACATCACGGCGATATCGTCACAAATATGGCGCACGACCGCCATGTCGTGCGAGATGAAGAGAAAGGACTGCCCGCGTTCACGCTGGATGCGGCGCAAGAGGTTCAGTATCTGGGCGCGGATGGCGATGTCCAGGGCGGACACCGGCTCGTCGCAAACGATCAGCTCGGGATCGGTCGCCAGGGCCCTGGCAATATTCAGGCGCTGGCGCTGGCCGCCCGAAAACTGGTGTGGAAAAAGGTCTTGCTGCTCGGCACGCAAGCCCACCAGGCGAAACAGGTCGTCCACTTTTTCGCTGCGCTCGGCCGGCGTGCCGATTTCCATCAGGTCCAGGGGCGTGCGCACCAGATCACCCGCGCGCTGGCGCGGGTTCAGCGACGAGTAGGGATCCTGGAAAATCAGCTGGATATGTCGCCGCTGCTTGCGCAAGGCCTCTCCATCCAGCGAAGTCAGGTCGATGCCGTTGAAATGGATGCTGCCCTGCGTCGCCGCGATCAGCCGCATCACCGCCATGGCGGTCGTCGTCTTGCCGCATCCGGATTCGCCGACAATGGCCATGGTCCGGCCCCGCTCGACGTCGAAAGACACGCCGTCCACGGCATGCACCTTGGTCGGGGCCTTGCGCCAGCCCCCCCGCCCCACGCTGTAGTGCACCTTCAGGTCGCGCACCGACAGCAAAGGCCCGGCAGATTGTGCTCTAGTCATTGGTCGGCCTCTCGAAGAGCCAGCAGGCAACCTGCTGGGTAGCGCCGGTCTTGAAGGCCGGCGGGAAAGTCTCGCGGCACTTGGGCAAGGTGTGGGCACAGCGATCCGCAAACGGACAGCCGCTGCCACGCGCCCATACCGACGGCACGACCCCCGGAATTTCCGGCAGGTCGGGACGCTCGTCGCCGGGCGCCGTATCCAGGTCGGGTAGGCAGTCGATCAAGCCCCGGGTATAGGGATGGCAAGGGTTGTCCAGGACTTCCTGCGTCAAGCCCACTTCGACCACGCGCCCGCCATACATCACGACCACGCGATCGGCCATTTCCGACACCGCGCCCATATCGTGCGTAATCAGCACGATCGCCGTGCCACGACGCCGTTGCTGCTCGCGCAGCAAATCGAATATCTGCGCCTGCACCGTCACATCCAGCGCGGTCGTGGGCTCGTCGGCAAGCAGCACATCCGGGTCGCACGCCAGCGCCATGGCGATCATCACGCGCTGGCGCATGCCGCCCGACAGTTGGTGGGGGTACTCATCCACCCGTCTTTCGGCCGCGGGAATGCCCACCGACTTCAGGATCAGGATGGCGCGCTCTTTCGCAGCGGCCGAATCCAGCCCCTGGTGCAAGCGCAAAGGCTCGCAAATCTGGTTGCCCACCGTATAGGTGGGATTCAGCGCGGTCATGGGCTCCTGAAAGATCATCGAGATCTTGTTGCCCCGGATGCTGCGCATCTGTACCGGCGGATACTGGGCCAGGTCCTGGCCGCGCAGGCGCACCGCGCCCGCGTTGATGGCGCCGGAATCGGGCAGCAGCCGCATGATGGCCAGCGCCGTCATGCTTTTGCCGCAACCCGATTCGCCCACCAGGCACAGGGTTTCACCGGCCGCGACCTCGAAACTGATGTCGTTCAGGACCGAAGCGGTGCCCGAGCGCCCGACGAACTGCACGCTCAGGTTCTCGACGCTCAGGACGGTTTGGGACGTGGCCGGGTTCATGTGCGCTCCCGCAATTGAGGGTTGAATGCATCGTTCAATCCATCGCCGATCAGGCTTACCGCCAGCACTGTCAGAAAGATCGCCACCCCCGGCAGGGTTACCGCCCACCAGGCGGTGAGGATATAGGGCCGGTTGCCGCCTATCATCAGCCCCCAGCTCATCATGTTGGGGTCGCCCAACCCCAGGAAGGACAGGCCGGCCTCGAACAGGATGGCCACGCCTATTGCCAGCGTGGCGGACACGATCAGCGGCGCGACCGCGTTGGGCAGTATCACGTTCCAGATGATGCGCCGGTTACCCGCTCCTATCATGCGCTCGGCCAGCACGAAATCGCGCTGCTTGAGCCGCATGAACTCGGCCCTGGCCAGCCTGGCCGTAGCCGGCCAGCTGACCACGCCGATGGCAATCGAAATTGTGGTCAGGGTTGGCGACAGCAGCGTTACCAGCACCATCACGAACAGCAGCGTGGGCAGCACCTGGAAGAACTCGGTGATGCGCATCAGGACTTCGTCCACCCAGCCGCCGTAGTAGCCGGACAAGGCCCCGATGACGACCCCGATGAAGACCGCCAGCAAGGCGGCCACGAAGCCCACCGCCAGGGTGGCGCGCCCGCCAAAGATCAGTCCGGCCAGAATGTCCCGGCCAAGATAGTCGCTGCCCAGCAGGGCAAATTCCGAGCCGGGCGGCTCCAGCGGAGGGGCCACGATGTCGAAGGGATCGGCATCCATCAGCATCGGACCAAACAATGCCACACCGACGATGGCCAGCAGCAGCATCAGGCCGATCACCGCCGACGGGCTGCGAAAGAATATGCGCAGGGCCTGCACGCCCGGCCCGGCGGGCCTGGGTGCCGCCGTCGTGGCGGGTGCCAAGGCGATTGGAGCCACGGCAGGGGCCGCCGGAACTGCCTGCGCGACCGGTCGCGCAGGCAAGACTGGCGCCGACTCCGGGCAAGCGATAGAGCGGACTTGACTCATGCTTTTATCCTTGGATCGATCAGCCGATAGGCAAAGTCGGTGAGCTGGTTCATGATGACCACCAGCAACGAGGCGAACAGCAGCAGGCCCAGCAGCGTGGGGTAATCCCGTCGCAGCACCGAGTCGAACGCCAGGCGGCCAAGCCCGGGCCAGTTGAAGACCGTTTCCACCAATACCGCGCCGGCCAGCACGTGGCCAAACTGCATGCCCAGCATGGTGACGACCGGCAGCACCGCGTTGCGCAGCGCATGCTTGTAGAGCACGACGGTTTCCGAGAGCCCCTTGGCGCGGGCGGTGCGGATGTAGTCGGCCGACAAGGTTTCCAGCATGCTGGCGCGCGCCAGGCGGCTGTATTGCGCCACGTAGACGAAGGCCAGCGTAAAGCCCGGCAACACCAGGTGATACAGAACATCGAGCGCGCCGCCGACGCCGCCGCGCTCGCCGCCTGCCTGGTACATGTCGGATACCGGAAAAATCGGAAATACCGACGCAAACAGGATGATCAGGATGATGCCGGTCCAGAAGACCGGCGCCGAATAACCCACGATGGACAGCGTGGTGACGAGCTGCGAGAGCAGCCCGTTGGGCTTGCGCGCCGCCAGCACTCCCAGCCCCGTGCCGACAACGAAGGCCATGATCACCGATGTGATCACCAGCAGCAGCGTGGCCGGCAGGCGATCCAGGATCAGACTGGATACCGGCAGGTTGAAGTAATACGAGTAGCCCAGGTCACCCCGCAAGATCTGTGCGAGATAGATCCCGAGCTGGGTCAGGAAGGATTGATCCAGCCCGTATTGCTGCCGCAGTTGTGCCCTCAATTCCTCGCTCATCCCGCCCATTGCGCCGGCTATGGTTTCAACCGGATCGCCGGGCGACAGATGGATCAGCAAAAAATTCAGGGTAATGACGGCAAGCAGCAGCACAAGAGCGTACAAGGATCGTTTGACGATGTAGCGCAACATGTGAACTCCCGGTACTTACTTCAGATAGACTTCGTCCAGCGGCGACACCGGGCCCCAGATCGTGGTCGGCACCCCGCCAACATTCTTGGCAACCAGCGTGTGATACGGCGTCTCGGTCATGAAAAGTATGGGTGAATCCTCGGTGACGAGGCCCTGGAATTCCGCATACATCGCACGGCGCTTGGCAGCATCCATTTCCACGCTGGCCTGATCGAGCAGTTCATCCACCCTGGGGTTGGAATAGGACTGGGTGTTCGCCCAGATGATGGGGCGGATATTCGATGTCAGGTAGGTCCGGTGCACGCCGATGACCGGATCGCCCCAGTTGAAGACCGCATCGGTCGTCATATCGAAATCGTGGCTGGCGATCAGCCGCGCCCAGCTGGGAAAGTCGGGCGAGGCTCGCACCTCGACCGTGATGCCGATTTTCTTCAACTGGGTGCGCAGGTATTCCGCGGTGTTCTTGTGATCCACCGTGCCGGCCGGCAGGTAGTCGATAGTCATCTTGAAGCGTTCGCCCTTATCCCCGCGTTTCAGGCCGGCTTCGTCAAGCAGGCTTTCCGCTTTTTTCAGGTCCAGCGTGTATTTTTTGACGTCGGGCGAGGCAAACGGGCTTGAATGGATGATGGGGCCGGTGCTTTCGGTGGCGAAACCGGCGTGCAATGCCTTCATGATGAAATTGCGGTCAATGGCATAGCCTATGGCCTGGCGCACGCGAACGTCGTTGAAGGGCTTGCGATCGGTGTTGAAGGCCAGCCAGCTCAGCGCGCCGACGCCTTCGTACCCTTTCTTGTACCGGACGATATCGGGGTTGTCCTTGACGCGGCGCAAGATGGTCGGGTCCACCACGTAGGGCAGCATCTGGATATCGCCGCGCTCCAGGCCAATCAGCAGGTTGGTGGCATCGGGGTTGAACTGCAGCACGATCCTGTCCAGATAGGGCTTGCCCGGCAGGAAATACTGGTCGAAGCGCTCCAGCACCAGCTCGCGGCCAGGCTTGTATTCCTTGAGCTTGAACGGGCCCGAGCCGACCACATCCACCGAATTGCGGGGATGCGACTTCACATCCTGCCCGTCGCCATAGATATGCTTGGGCAGGATAGGCGTCAAGGCGGGTGACAAGACCAGCAGCAAGGCCGGATGCGGCTTGCTCAGGCGGATCACGACCGTATGGGGATCGGGCGTATCCACGGCCTCGACCACGTCCAGCATGGTCTGGAAGGGGTGATTCGCCTTGACCGTCATCAGCGAGAATGCCACGTCTTCCGAGGTGATGGGCTTGCCGTCATGAAACACCGCGTTCTTGCGCAGATGCAAGGTCAAGGCCTTGCCATCGGGGGCCATTTCCCAGGTCTCGGCCAGATAGGGTTGCGGATTCCAGTTGTCGTCGTAGCGCAGAAGGCTGGCAAACAATTGGGTGCTGGGCATGGCGGTGGCGATGCCCGACTGCACGGCTCCGTTCAGGTGCCGTGGCTGCTGGGTGCTGCCGATATGCAGCGTGCCGCCGGCCTTGGGCTCTTGCGCCAGGGCGCCGGATGCCGCCAAGGCCATGATCGCCCCCGCCAGGACTGCTTTCAGTTTGTACATTTTTGTCTCCTTCGATTTGGACCGTTATTGTTGGTACAACGCTCATCGAGGAACGTATGGAACCAATCTTACGTGGCAAAAAATGGAATCCTTAGATCCAGATTCCGACTGCCTTTAGGACCAGGAGACAAGCGCCGGGAAAGCCGGCGTACAAGCGGCTTGGACGGCTTGAGATCAGTCGCCGCGCAAGCAATCCGCATCCAGGGCGGCCAGGGCCTGCGCGGCGCGGCGCAGGGCCGGCAGGCACTCCTGGGCCCGGGCAAGCGTCAAGCGAACGATGGGCCCCTGGATCGCCACAGCCAGGTTCGAGCGCCCGCTGTTGGACGGCACCAGTACTGCAATGCACAAAAGGCCGGACAGGAACTCTTCCTGGTCCAGGGCATAGCCCACTTGCCGGATTTGCTCGACCTCGCGCTCCAGGCCCTCGAGCGTGGTGATGGTTTGCGGGGTGTAGCCCGGCAGCGGGACATGGCCCAGCAAGCGCCGCCGCTGGGCGGGGCTAAGCTGGGTCAGGAAGGCCTTGCCGCTGGCCGAGCTATGCACCGGCACCCGTGAGCCCGGCTGCAGATAAAACCGCAACGGCGCCGCGGTCTCGACCCTGTCCAGGTACAGCACCTCGCTGCCCGATAGCGCCGTGATGTTGCAGCTTTCGCCCACCTCTTGCACCAACTGGCGCAGCACGGCACGGCGCGCGCCATGCGTGGTGTTGTTCAACAGGACACTTTCGGCCAGACGCCGAAAACGGATTCCCGTGCCGTACTGGCGTCCATCGCCATCGCGCTGGAGTATGCCCGCGCCTTCGAGCTGCTGCAGCATGCGATGCAGGGTGGGCTTGGGCAAACCCGTTTCTTCGACCAGGCTTTGCAGGGTAAAGAAACGGTCTTTGGATGCAATGGCTTCCAACAATGCGAAGAGACGGATGGTGGGAGTGTCGCCATCTATTTTCGTGATTTCCATGTCGCTTCGAGGACTGCGCTGAAACAAAAAATCAGTATAGGTGAATCCCGGAATCAAAGACAAATCATGCCGATTTTCGAGATTTCTGTTGACAACGGCGCATGACGACCGATAGAGTCCGCATGAATAAATTCCACTTTTCGGAATTTTTAGTTCCGATTCTTATAAACATCGATATGGGGACAACCATGAATGAGCCGTCCAGCACCAATGCCGTCACTGGCGTCCAGAAAATGACGCCTTCGGAAGCCTTTGTCGAAACGCTGGTTGCCAACGGCGTGACCAAGATGTTCGGCATCATGGGATCGGCATTCATGGATGCCATGGACATCTTCGCGCCGGCCGGCATAGAACTGGTTCCGGTCGTCCACGAACAGGGCGCCGGCCACATGGCCGATGGCTATGCGCGCGTCAGCGGGCGACACGGCGTGGTCATCGGGCAGAACGGCCCCGGCATCAGCAACTGCGTCACGGCGATCGCAGCCGCCTACTGGGCACACAGCCCGGTCGTCATCGTCACCCCGGAAGCCGGTACCGGCGGCATCGGCCTGGGCGGCTTTCAGGAAGCCAACCAACTGCCCATGTTCCAGGAATTCACCAAATACCAGGGCCACGTCACGCATCCGGCCCGCATGGCCGAGTACACCGCGCGCTGCTTTGATCGCGCCATGGCCGAAATGGGCCCCACCCAGCTCAACATTCCGCGCGACTATTTCTACGGCGAGATCCAGGCCGAGATCCCGCAGCCGCGCCGCCTCGATCGCGGCCCCGGTGGCGCACATAGCCTGGATGAAGCGGCCGAATTGCTGGCCAAGGCAAAGTTTCCCGTGATCATCTCGGGCGGCGGCGTCGTCATGGCCGATGGCGTCGACGAATGCAAAGCCCTCGCCGAGCGCCTGGGCGCGCCGGTGGTGAACAGCTATCTGCACAACGACTCCTTTCCCGCCAGCCACCCCTTGTGGTGCGGCCCACTGGGATACCAGGGCTCCAAGGCCGCCATGAAGCTGATCTCGCGGGCCGACGTCGTCCTGGCTGTGGGATCTCGCCTGGGGCCCTTTGGCACCCTGCCCCAGCACGGCATGGACTACTGGCCCAAAAACGCCAAGGTCATCCAGATCGACGCCGACCACAAGATGCTGGGGCTGGTGAAGAAAATCACGGTGGGCATCTGCGGCGATGCCAAGGCGGCGTCGGTTGCGCTGCTCGAGAGACTCGCCGACCGCCAGCTTGCCTGCGACGCCACGCGCGACGAGCGGGCATCCATGATCAAGGCCGAAAAAAGCGCCTGGGAAGACGAGCTGGACGAGTGGACGCACGAAACCGATCCGTACAGCCTGGACATGATAGAAGAGCAGAAAAACGAGCCCGGCAATTACCTGCACCCCCGCCAGGTGCTGCGCGAGCTGGAAAAAGCCATGCCCGACGACGTGATGGTGTCCACCGATATCGGCAATATCAACTCGGTGGCCAACAGCTACCTGCGTTTCGAGAAGCCGCGCAGTTTCTTTGCCGCCATGAGCTGGGGCAACTGCGGCTACGCCTTTCCCACCATCATCGGCGCCAAAGCGGCCGCTCCGCATCGGCCTGCGGTCTCGTATGCCGGCGATGGCGCCTGGGGCATGAGCATGATGGAAACCATGACCTGCGTGCGCGAAGGCATACCGGTAACCGCGGTGGTCTTCCATAACCGCCAGTGGGGCGCCGAAAAGAAAAACCAGGTGGATTTCTACAACCGCCGCTTTGTGGCGGGCGAGCTCGACAACCAGAGCTTCGCCGGTATCGCCAGGGCCATGGGCGCGCAAGGCATCGTCGTGGACAAGCTGGAAGACGTGGGCCCGGCGCTGAAGAAAGCCATAGACATGCAGATGAACGAAGGCAAGACCACCATCATCGAGATCATGTGCACCCGCGAGCTGGGCGACCCTTTCCGCCGCGATGCCTTGAGCAAACCGGTACGCCTGCTCAGCAAATACAAGGACTACGTCTAGGGTCTGCCGCGGCAGTCAGATCGCACTCCCCTGGTCGCCGGCTCCAGGCTCATGACCTGGAGCCGGCGGCGCGGTTTTCTGGACATACCCGATGCAAGCGCTCCAACGCATTATCCGGCAGGCACGCAGCGACCCCAAACGGATCGTACTGCCCGAAGGGGAGGATCCACGTGTACTGCAGGCTGCCGTACGCGCCCACCAGGCAGGCATCGCCCGCATCACCTTGCTGGGCGGCATCGCGCAGATCCAGGCAGTGGCGCACGGCTGCCAATCCGACCTGGACGGCATCGAGCTGGTCGACCCTGCTCTTTTCGCCCACCGCGAACAGATGGCCGGCGAACTGCTGGCATTGCGGCGGCACAAGGGAATGACAAGCGAGCAGGCCATCGCAGCCGTGGCCACGCCGCTGTGCCTGGCCCATCTGATGGTGCGCCTGGACCATGCCGACGGGGCAGTTTCCGGGGCAGCCCATACCACGGCGGACGTCGTTCGCACCGCCATGCAGATCGTCGGCCTGCACGCGTCGGCCAAGCTGATTTCCAGTTTTTTCCTGATGCTGCTCGAGGCCACGGCGCAAGCCTGCCCACGCGAACTGGTGTTTTCCGATTGCGGGCTCGTTGTCGATCCCGATTGCCGCGAACTCTCGGAAATTGCCATGGCCGCGGCCGACAGCGCACAAAGCCTGCTGATGGAAACACCGAGGGTGGCCATGCTGTCGTTCTCCACCAGCGGCAGCGCCAGCCATCCCGCCGTCAGCAAGGTGGTCCATGCCACTGAACTGGTGCGGGCCCAGCGCCCCGACCTGGCCATAGACGGGGAAGTACAGCTCGACGCAGCCCTGATTCCCGCCATCGCCCAGCGCAAAGTGAAGGACTCGCGGGTGGGCGGCAACGCCAACGTGCTGATCTTTCCCGACCTTCAAGCCGGCAACATCGGCTATAAGCTGGCCGAGCGCCTCGGCGGCGCCACCGCCATCGGTCCCATCCTGCAAGGCTTGAAAAAACCCGCCAACGATCTGTCGCGTGGTTGCAGCGCCGACGACATCTTCAACGTGATTGCCGTTACAGTACGACAAGCGCAAATTGCCTTGTCCCGCCCCTAGCCCGAAGGGGCCACTCTCTGGTTTCCATGGATCTGCTTTCGATTGCCATCGGCGTGTTCGCCGTATTCCTTGCCGTCATTTCTCAGCTTATTACCGGTTTTGGCTTTGCCATGGTGCTCGTGCCCTTGCTGATGCTCAGCGTGGGCGCGGCCGACGCCGTGGTCACCACCGCCCTGCTCGGCGCCGTCCTGACATCGTTCCAGACCCTGCGCGATCGCCAGCACATCGATCGCCGCCGCGCCTTGACGCTCTTGCTGTGGTCCCTGGCCGGCCTGCCCCTGGGCGTGCTGGCGTTGAACTATCTGTCGGCCGAGACGCTCAAGTGGACAGTGGTGGGCGCGGTGATTATCGCGCTGCTCATAGTCATGACCGGCGTCAGCCTTAAAAGCGGGCGCTTCAACTCGGCGCTGGCCGGCGTCAGCAGCGGCACCCTGCTCACCTCCACCGGCATCAACGGCCCGCCCCTCGTGGCCTTGATACGCTCCAGCCAGAAATCGGTGCTGCAGTATCGCTCCACGCTGGCCGCCGTCTTTTGCGGCCAGGGCTGGCTCGGCCTGGCCATGCTGGCGGGCGCGGGCAAGGTCAACGCCACCACCCTGAGCCTGTCGGGCGCAGGCTTGCTGGCCATGCCGCTGGGCATCGTGGTGGGCGAGCGCCTGTTCAAGCACGTCGATGCCGAGCGCATGCGCCTGGGCATCATCATCATGCTGATGCTGTGCCTGGCGGTGGTGGTGTTGCGCTAGTTTCTGCGGTGGCGCCTGGCCCCGCCCGTGTATCAGCCTGGCGGGTCGGCCATCACAGCACGGCCTCGATCTGCAAAACAGCCTGGCTCATGGCCGGCAGAAAATCATGCAAGCTAGCCAGTGGCACCCTCGAAGCCTGCACACTGACATTCAAGCCGGCATAGACGCTGCCGCTGGGCGTTCTGACCGGCACGGCAATGGCCCGCACCTCGGGGCCAAGCTCCTGGTCGACAATGGCATATCCCGCCTCGCTGATGGCGGCAATATGTTCGCGCAGCTCGGCCGGCGTCACCACCGTGGCCTGCGTATAGGGTTGCAGCTCGACCTCGGCAAAATAGGCATCGAGCGCCGCCGCATCCAGCTCGGCCAGCAGCAGGCGGCCTATGGTCGTGCAGTAGGCCGGCAGCCGGCTACCCAGGCCGGGCGTGGTGCTCAAGAGCCGCTGCACCCCAGACCTGGCCAGATATACGATCTCGTGGCGCTCGAAGATGGCCAGGCCGCAGGTGGCGCCCAGCTCGACGCTGAGCTGTTCGAGCACGGCTTGCGCCACCGAGATCATCGGCGTCGACGAGAAATAGGCATGCCCCAGTTGCAGGACTTTGGGCAGCAGGACATAGGTTCGGCCCACCGCCTGGACATATCCCAACTGCATCAAGGTATATAGACAGCGCCCGACTACCGCGCGCGGCAAGCCGGTACGGCGGCTGAGGTCTGCCGCCGTGTGGGCGCGCTGCCGGCGCTCGAAGGCGGCGATAACCTGCAGGCCGCGCGCCAGCGTCAACATGAAATCCGCGTCGCCGCGAAAGCGCGATAGCTCCCAGGAGCCGTCCCCAGCGAGCGTTTCGCCTGGGCTGGGTGGCGTGGTCAAGGGTGTACTCTTCATTTGTTCGATTATCGAACACTTTCCCGGACACAGTGCAAACACCGATTTGATGCACGACTTATGATTTGTCCCGGAGATGTTCTGCATCCGGTAAAAACGGACGCCGGGACTTTTTCCCTTGCATCGCCGTCCGCCGGCCCGCGCCCATGGCGTCTGGCTGCTTGCAGGCGGCGCACAATAGAGACACAAGGTTAAACAAGCACACCATGAATGCCCCATCGACAGCTTCGGCGCAAGAAACCGACATTGAAGAAATCCGCTCGGCGGTAGCCGCCCTATGCCAGCAGTTCGACGATGCCTACTGGCTCGAAAAAGATACGCAAGGCGGATTCCCAACCGACTTCTACAATGCCATCGCGAAAGCCGGCTGGCTGGGCATTTGCATGCCCCCGGACCTGGGCGGCGCGGGCCTGGGCATGCGCCACGCAGCCACGCTGGTGCAGACCATCGCGGCTTCGGGTGCCGGCATGTCGGGTGCGTCGGCCATACACATGAACGTTTTCGGCTTGCAGCCCGTGGTGGTCTTCGGTAGCCGCGAACAGCAGGAACGCATGCTGCCGCCCCTGATCGCGGGCAAGGAACGCGCCTGCTTTGCAGTCACCGAGCCCAGCGTGGGCCTGGATACCACGCGCCTGAAAACCCGCGCGGTGCGCGACGGCGACCACTACGTGGTGCACGGCCAGAAGGTCTGGATCTCGACCGCCCAGGTCGCGGAAAAAATGCTGTTGCTGGCCCGCACCAAGCCGATAGAGGAATGCGCCCGGCCCCAGCACGGCCTGTCGCTCTTCTACACCACGCTGGACCGCAGCCGCGTGCAGGTCACGGAAATCAGCAAGATGGGGCGCGCCGCCGTCGATTCCAACGAACTCTTCATCGACGGCCTGCGCATTCCCGTGGAAGACCGCATCGGCGAAGAAGGCCGTGGATTCGAATACATCCTGCATGGCATGAACCCGGAACGCATCCTGATCGCCGCCGAAGCCGTGGGGCTGGGCCGCGCCGCGCTGGGCAAGGCCGTGCAATACGCCAAGGAAAGAGTCGTGTTCAATCGCCAGATCGGCATGAACCAGGCTATCCAACACCCCTTGGCCGAACGCTGGATGGCACTCGAGGCCGCCGACCTGATGGTGCAGCGCGCAGCCGAACTCTACGACCGCGGGCAGGAGTGCGGTGCGCAAGCCAACACCGCCAAGTTCCTGGCCGCCGAGGCCGGCTACCAAGCCTGCCTGACAGCCGTAATGACGCACGGCGGGTTTGGCTATGCCAAGGAATACCATGTCGAGCGCTATTTGCGCGAGTCGCTGATTCCGCGTATTGCGCCCATCAGTCCGCAAATGATCCAGTGCTTCATCGCGGAAAAAGTGCTGGGCCTGCCCAAATCGTATTGAGCTGCTAGCGGGCCACTTGGCCCGCGTTGCCCTAAGCCTTGCCTTGCGGCGGCGCCTGGCCGCCGGCGCCGGCCTGCCCGCTGGCCTCTTGCGCCTTCTTGCGCAGCTCGAACTTCTGGATCTTGCCCGTGGAAGTCTTGGGCAGTTCTCCGAAGACGATGGCACGCGGCGCCTTGAACCCCGCCAGATGCTGCCGGCAATACGCCAGCATCTGCTCGGACGAGACCTGCGCCCCAGGTTTGAGCTCGACGAAGGCGCAAGGCGTTTCGCCCCATCGCGCATCGGGCATGGCCACCACCGCGGCATTCTGCACGTCCGGATGGCTATACAGCACGTCCTCGACTTCGATCGAGGAAATGTTCTCGCCACCGGAAATAATGATGTCCTTGCTGCGATCCTTGATCTGGATATAGCCGTCGGGGTACATCACCGCCAAGTCGCCGCTGTGAAACCAGCCGCCAGCCAGGGCTTCCCGGGTTGCCTGGGGGTTCTTCAGATAGCCTTTCATGGCGATGTTGCCCCGGAACATGATCTCGCCGATGGTGCTGCCATCGGCGGGCACGGCCTGCATCGTGACCGGATCGAGCACCCGCACATCACGTTCAAGGTGGTAGCGCACGCCCTGGCGGGCATTGCGCCGGGCTCGCTCTTTCACATCCAGCTGGCTCCAGGATTCGTCCTTGGCGCATACGGTGGCAGGTCCATAGACTTCGGTCAGCCCATATACGTGGGTCAGATCGAAACCCATGCGCTCCATGCCTTCTATCATCGCCGCCGGCGGCGCAGCGCCGGCCACCATGGCCTTGACGCCGTTGGGTATGCCTGCCTTCATCGCATCGGGCGCGGCAACCAGCAGGTTGTGCACGATCGGCGCACCGCAATAGTGTGTGACGCCATGTTCGCGGATGGCATCGAAAATGGCGTCCGCCTGCACCCGGCGCAGGCAAACGTTCACGCCCGCGCGGGCCGCCACCGTCCAGGGAAAGCACCAGCCGTTGCAATGAAACATGGGCAAGGTCCAGAGATAGACCGGATGCTTGGGCATGTCCCATTCCAGGATATTGGACAAGGCATTGAGCGTGGCGCCGCGATGGTGATAGACCACTCCCTTGGGGTTGCCCGTGGTGCCGCTGGTGTAGTTCAGGGCAATCGCGTCCCACTCGTCGCCGGGCAGTTGCCAGTCGAAGGCGGGGTCGCCCGCCGCGATAAAGGTCTCGTAGTCCGTACTGCCTATGGGCAGGCCAGGCCCGGTGTACAAATCGTCGTGCACATCGATCACCAGCAGGCTGCGCCCGCTCTTGCAGAGCGGCAAGGCCTGCTCCATGAGCCCCGAAAACTCCGGGTCCACGATGACGACCCTGGCTTCGCCGTGGTCCAGCATGAACGCCAGGGTTGCGGCGTCCAGGCGGGTGTTCAGCGCATTGAGCACCGCGCCCGCCATGGGGATGCCAAAATGCGCTTCCACCATGGCTGGGGTGTTGGGCAGCATCACGGCCACGGTATCGCCCTTGCGTATGCCCTGTTGGGTCAGGGCACTGGCCAGTTGGCGGCAGCGGCTGTACAGCTCGCTCCAGCTGCGCCGCAGCGGGCCATGCACCACCGCCAGACGCTGCGGGTAGACCTCGGCGGCCCGCGCCATGAACGACAGAGGTGAAAGCGCGGCGTGGTTGGCCTCGCTGCGTGGCATGTCGGTATCGAAAATGTTCGTCATCTTTCAAGTGCCCACGGGATGAAAGGAGGTTTGCCCGGAATGTCTAATATATGCCAGAAGGTCGTCCGCGAAAGTGGCGGTCTACACCGGGCCAGGCCTCATTTTCCTGGCCGCAACCAGACCACCGCTGACGACCCAGGCCCCGAAAGACCCCTCATCGGCCTATATCACCCGGCAAATTGCCGCGAAACCCCCTTTGTTACAGCCACAGCTCGCGCATTTGCGCCAAACGTGCCAGCATACGGCCTGCCGGACGGCCGGCGGATGAATCCATGCGGAGCAATACAGTAGTGAACGACACGCCTTTCCCTGGCTCGGAAGCACCCGACGACGCAATCGAAGACGACATCAAGACGCAAGAGCCGCGACTGTGGCGCGACGATGGCTGGACCGCGCGCGTCATCAAGAATGAGGACGATGACGGCTGGGCCGTGGAAATGATCAAGGATGGCGAGGCCGAGCCGGCCTTGGTCGGCCCCTGGACCATGGGTCGCGACAAGAAAAACCCCAAGCCCCTGGACCCGTCGGCCTTCATTACCCTGGTCAAGACGGCTTCCGAGGTTCTGCGTCGACATGAACAGCAGTTGCACGCCCTGCTGCACAAAAGCATCAAGGTCAACCTGGATACGGGCCAGTTGCTGGTAAAGCTGGACATCACGCCGGACGACTATGAGCCCTATGCCTTGCTTAGCGCCTACGACGAACTGGGCGAGCAACTGGCGCAAGTTCGCGTGTCGGCTGGCTTCAAGCTAAGCCTGCAAAGCGCCACGGCCTGGATAGACAATGATTTCCGGCGGCCATAAGCCGCGACCCTAGGCAACGGGGGACCCGCTTGATGGGTGGCTTGCAGCGCAAGCCAGTGAAAGCCGGCCCCAGGCAAAGGGGTCGGCGTTCAAGCAGAATGGACCCGGCAAACAATGCTTTTTGCCGAGCCGGCAGCCAGCCTCTTAGGCGTCGGCAGCCTTGGCGTGGGACAGCGCATCCTGCAGCCGTTTTTCCTGCTCGGGCGACAACGAGGTTCTAAGCACCTTGCCTTGCACGTCGCCAAGCTCGGCCAGCACTTTTTCCGGTTGCACTTTGCGCACCAGCACGAACAGGGCCGAGGAATCCACAGGAATCGTTTCGCCCAGCGACTTGATGAAACCGTCGTCGATGCCGTAGTCGGACAGCGCACCGGACAGCGCTCCCGAGCCTGCGCCGATGGCGCCGCCAATGGCGAAGCCCGCCAGCGGATTCAGGAACAGCAAGCCCACCAACATGCCAAAGAAACCGCCGGAAGCCAGACCGGAGGTTGCGCCCACTTTGGTGAGGTTGATGCTTTGCTTCAAGTGAACCTTGCCGCTGGCATCGCGCACCACCACCACGGCGTCTTCCAGATCGATCAGGTATTCCTTCTTGAGCTGGCTAAGCTTGAGCAGCACCTGGTCCGCCGTGTCCGCTTTCTCAAAACCTACTACCACCAAATCCGACATATGCACTCCGTTGGAAAGCAACAACCATGTGTGACGGCCAGAGGCCGCGTGAACGAATCGTGCAATAGCCACCGAAACCAAGGGCAACGGCGCTATCGCAAACGATATTAACGTGACGGCACAAATGCTGCTCTTGCGCCATCCGGCCAGCTTCAGCCTACCTGCCGGTCCTGCCCTTCCCAGTATCTGGCGCGCAGGGTTTTCTTATCGAGCTTGCCCAGCGCCGTCAGCGGCAGTTCGGCAACGAACTCTATGGTCTTGGGCGTGTTGACCACGCCCTTGTGCTCGGTGACGAAGGCAATCAACTCTTCGGCACTGACACTGGCGCCTTCCTTGAGCACCACCACGGCGGTCACGGCTTCGCCCCATTTGGCATGGGGCACGCCAATCACGGCGGACACCGCCACGGCCGGATGCAGGGCCAGGCAATTTTCGACTTCACTGGAATAGACGTTGAAGCCGCCGGAAATAATCATGTCCTTGGCACGATCCACCAGGTACAGGTAGCCCTCGGCGTCGCGCCGGGCCATGTCGCCAGTGTGCAGCCATTCACCAGCGAAGGTCTTGGCGGTTTCCTCGGGCCGGTTCAAATAACCGGACATGACCAGGGGCCCGCGCACGCACAGCTCGCCGATTTCCCCTACCGGCACTTCCTGGTGATCGGCGTCAAGCAGCTTGACCTGGTTGCCGGGCAAGGACCGCCCGCAGGAACCCAGCAACTGCGGGCGCGCCAGATCGTGCTCGTCGGTGCGCAGGTAGCTGATGGTCATGGGCGCTTCGGCCTGGCCATAGAGCTGGCCGAATACCTGGCCGAACTTCTGCAGGCCCTCGGCCAGGCGCGACGGCGCCATGGGCGCGGCGCCATACAGGATCAGTTCCAGGCTGGAGACGTCGTACTTATCGAGCGCCGGCGAATCCAGCAGTCCGTAGATCTGGGTCGGGACCAGGAAGGTGCCGGTGATCCGGTGGTCTTCGATCATTTGCAGCAGGCGCTCGGGATCGAACTTGTCCATGAAATAGACCGTGCCGCCGCGCATGAAGGTGGGCAGCACCATGGCGCCGGCCGCATGTGAAATCGGCGTGGCTGCCAGAAAGCGCGTTTCCTTGGGCCATTCCCAGCATGCCAGGGACTGCAGCACCGTCGTCACGCTGGTGCGCTGCTGGTGCATGACGCCCTTGGGTCGGCCAGTGGTGCCCCCGGTATAGCCTATCTTCGAGATGTCGTCGGGCTGCACCTGGATCACGATATCGCTTGAATCCATGGCAGATGCCGCGGGTTCCAGGTCGACCCCAAAGTCCGAGGGGCCCAACGTCATCACGTTCTGAACGATACCCAGCCCGGCCAAGGCCCGGCCCCGCTCGGCAAAGCGTCCGGCGTCCACGACCAGGGCGCTGATGCCTGCATCGCGCATCACGAACGCCTGGTCTTCGAGCGAGCCCAGGGGATGCAGCGCTGTCGAGCGCAAGCCCATGAACTGGGCCGCGATAATGGCCGCCACGGCGTCCGGGCGATTGTCGGCCAGGATGCTGATGCCATCCTGGCGACGCAGGCCTATGGATTCGAAATACCGCACCATGCGATGGCACAGGCGCTCGAGCTCGCCGTATGTCATGCTCACGCCACCGCCCACCAACGCCTGACGTGTCGGGAAGGCCTTGAATGCCGAACGATATAGCTCGGCAACCGTGGAACCCTGGTACAGCGGGTTATTCATCTCGTTCATACGTTTTGCTCCTCTAGCCAGCCGTTTCTGAATCACACTGCGTGCTCGTTGTTGTCGGCGTATTTTATAGGTCGGCATCGAAAAGCATAATGAGCCCTCTCCCTGAATAAACTCGCGGCAATCCTTCGGAGAACACGATGCTGCACAACAACTTGCCCCGGCTGCATGCGGCGACCCTGGCCCGCATTCTGGCGACCCTGCAGAAAGACGCGCGCATAGATGCCGTGCTTGGCAGCGGCTCGATAATCCATGGCGGCATGGACGACGATTCCGACCTTGATCTTGTCCTGATCGTTCGCCCCCAGGACTATCGGCAAGTCATGTCCGAACGTCTTGCCCTGGCGGGCCGGATCGGCGGCTTGCTGGCCGCCTTTACCGGCGAGCACGTGGGTGAGCCTCGGCTACTGATCTGTCTGTATGGCCCCGAGCTCATACACGTCGACCTGAAGTTCGTGGTGCTGGACGACCTCGATCAATGCGTGGAACGCCCCCAGCTCCTCTGGTCTCGGGCCCCGCGCGAGGTGCAAGCGCAGATCGATGCCGCCGCGGTTCAATGGCCCAACCAGGCCGCGCAGTGGTTCGAGGACAGGGCCTGGATCTGGCTGCATTACGGCGCCACCAAACTGCATAGAGGCGAACTGTTCGAAGCCATAGGCATGCTGGGGTACTTTCGCGAAAACGTCCTGGGGCCCATGTGGCGCCAGCGCGCGGGACAGCCGCAACGCGGCGTGCGGCGCATCGACGGCGACGAGGCGGCACGCGCTGCGCTGGCTCGAACGATTGCCCGCTACGATGCGGATGACGTGCGCCGCGCCTTGGCCTGTTCGCTGCAGCTGTACCTGGAATTGCGCGCGGCCGCCCCCCCGGCTGTGCCTACCCCTCACATGCCGCAAGCCTTGCTGGAATGGCTCGAACCTCATTGAGCCGGTACGCCACGCATCGACCTGGCCCAGCCGGTGGCGCCTGGTTGTCAAACCAGCCATTCCTTCAAGATCAGGTGGATACCCAGCAGCAGCAAGCTGCCCAGAAAGCACTTGCGAAAGGCCTGGGGCGACAGCGCTTTGCGCAGCAACTGGCCAAGGTACATACCTGCGATGGCCGGTACCAGCATGGCCAGCGAGCCGCCGGCGGCAGCCACCGAGTATTCGCCGTTGAGCCACAGCCCAAGAGCCAGCGAAACCGTGGATACCGAAAACGAGATCCCCATGGCCTGTACCAGATCGTCACGCGCGAGGCCCAGCGACTGCAGGTAAGGCACGGCCGGCACCACGAAGACACCGGTAGCCGCCGTGATGATGCCCGTGATGGCGCCCACCACCGGGCCCAGCCAGGTCTGCGTTCGAGGGCCAATCGTAGGCAGCGAGCCAAACAAGCCCCACGCCGCATAGGTAAGCAGCGCCAGGCCCAACGACACCATGGCCCAGGCGCCGGCGGGCGCGCCCAGGAACCAGGCGCCTGCCAAGGTGCCCAGAAAGGCCCCCACCTGCATGCCTCCCAGGCGCTTGAGCAAAGCCAGCAAGGTGGACCACGGCCGGGTTTGCCAGAGGTTGGTTGCCAGGGATGGCACGATCAACAGGGCCGCGGCCTGCACAGGCGCCATGATCAGCGCCAGCAGGGCCATGGAAACCGTGGGCAGGCCCAGGCCCACGGCGCCCTTGACGATGCCCGCCAACAGGAACACGGCGGCGATGGCCAGCACGCCGCCGGCCAGCACATCGGGGAAAAGCTCAGCGAGTTGCATGGCAGCCGCCACTACCCCTGGGCAAGGCCATAACAGGCAAACTGATGACAGATGCGATAGCAGGCATGGCGATGCTCGATGGCTAAGGAATGCCCCATTCTGGGTGGTCAGGGACGCTTTGAAAATCCGGCTTTTACGAAGGCAGCCTCAGGCTGAACCTGAGTGAAAACCTTGCCCTGCGTGCTACCATTTTTTGCATGCGTTTTGACCTGACCGATCTGCAGCTATTCCTGAATGTCCACGAGGCGGGCACCATCACGGGCGCGGCGCAACGTTCGCACATGACACTGGCCTCGGCCAGTGAACGCATCCGGGGTATGGAAGACGCATTGGGCAACGCCCTGCTGCTGCGCGAACGCCGCGGCGTGCAGCTTACAGAGGCCGGGCGCGCCCTGGTGCATCACGCGCGATTGGTGCTGCAGCAGATGGAACGCATGCGAGGCGAACTCAGCCAGTACGGCCAGGGCCTGAAGGGCCATGTGCGCCTGCTGTGCAATACCGCAGCGCTCAGCGAATACCTGCCCGAATCCCTCAGTCGATTCCTGGCGCGGCATCCGCAGATCTCGATCGATATTGAAGAGCGGCTCAGCTATGAAATCGTCGACGCGGTGCGCACAGGCCTGATCGATATGGGCGTCGTCTCGGACGGGGTCGACCTGGAAGGCCTGGAAAGCTACTTCTTTCGGCACGATCCGCTGGCCCTGGTCGTTCCCAAAAGCCATGTGCTTGCCCTGCGGCCACGCCTGAGCCTGGCCGAGATCGCGGATTGTGATTTCGTCGGACTGGTCGAGGGCAGCGCACTGCAGGATCACATCACCCAGCATGCACGGCGCCTGGGCAAACGGCTGAACTACCGCATCCGGCTGCGCAGCTTGGAAGCGGTCTGCCGCATGGTGGGCCAAGGCATAGGCATTGCCATCGTGCCCCGCGCCGCCGCTGTTCGCTACGCGCGCTCGGCCGGCATCAAACGCCTGTCGCTGACCGACGCCTGGGCCGCCAGGAACCTGATGATCTGCGTTCGCTCAGAGGCCGCACTCGCGCCTTATGCCAGGCAGTTGCTACAGCATCTGGCCGAGCTGCCGCCCGCTTGAGGCCCACGACGGCGCTGCCGTGCAGCGCGGCGGGCCTACCCCAGCGGCAAACCGCCAAGGAGCGGCAAGGCCCCTGTCCTTGGCCCGCATCGGGTCACGCCGGGCCGAGCCATTCCCGCACATAGTCGTTGCGGGCGGGCCGCGGCGCCGGGCGCACGGCATCCTTGGGTGTACCCGCATACAGAAAGCCGATCAGCTTGTCTTGCTGGGCCAGGCCCAGTGCGGCCTTGACCCTGTCGTCATAGGCGTTGATACCCGTGGCCCAGAAGCCGCCATAGCCCAGGAAGTGCAGCGCATTGAGCATATTCATGGCAGCGGCGCCCACCGCCAGAACCTGTTCGATTTCCGGAATCTTGCAAGGGGCTTGCACATGCACGCCCAGCGCAATCAACAATGGCGCCGCCGTCGCCTTGGCCCGGAAGCGCTCGGCATCGCATTCCGGATCACGCGCCCGGGCGGCCTGCGCGAAAACCTCGCCCAGGGCTATCCTCGCCTCGTCGCGAATCACAATCAGGCGCCAGGGCCGCAGCTTGCCATGGTCGGGCGAACGCAAAGCCGCATCCAGAACCAGATCCAGTTCCTGCTGCGTGGGCGCGGGCGCCACCAATGGCCAGGGCGACTGGCGCGACAGCAAAAGCTCGAGCGCTACACGTTGCTCCTGGGAAACCACAGCTTCAAGATCAGACATCCCAACTCCTCTTCACTCTGAAATTTGAACGAGCGCGGCAGCAATGAATACCCGCATGCCCCGCGCCATCCGCGTGCGGCCAGCGCGCCGGCGCACTCAGCCATCGACCGGCGCAACGCCAGCCGTGGTTGCCGCCAAATTCATGCTGCGCACGAAATGCATGGCCTGCGGCTGATCGACCAGCACGCACTGCTTGCCCGTGCGCCGGCAGTGATCCTGCACCCGCCAATAGGCTTTGTGGCTGACGCAGCCGGCCTGGCAGATCACCAGGTCGGCCGCAAGCAAGCTGGCCTCCAGCGCCTTATCTTTCGCGTCGAGCCCGTCATGGTGCAGGAAACGGGCGCCAGCCATCTCAACCACCCGTTGCGCGGCGCCGGCACTGACCGCATCCCGGCCCACGCACAACACCGACGTAGCCTGCAGGCCGGCAGGCGGGATGACGGCCTGGGCATCATGTACCGCACCATCATCCGGCAAGCTGCCCTGTCGCCAGCCACTGCGCTCTCGCAAAAGATCCTGGATGCGGCTCGTCAGCGCCTTGACATGACGCGCCAAGGCGACGCGCCTGGGCAAGCCGGGCGTCGCGGCTTCCAGCGCCGCACGGTCTTCGCGTGCCCAGGCCAGCGCCGTATCGCGCACGATCACCCGGGCCCGCAAGCGCATGGCCTGCGCCTGCAAGTTCTCGATCTCGGCAGCTTGCGCCGCGATCAACTGGCTGCAGTGCTTTTGCACCCGGGCATACTGGCCGATCAAGAGATGATGCTCATCGACCAAACGTTCAAAATCCTGTGGGGCAATCGTCATAACTTGAATCGTCCCTTTCGATGGATAGCCAACGCGGTGTCCCTGGCGATGTATCGAGGCTTTCCCGGCCGGCGTCAACGGCGTGAAATGCACCTGCGTCCAAGCGACGTCTCATTATAGATGAGAATAATTCTTATTTGATAGCCGTCAATCTGAAATCAGGTATGCACATGCCCACGGCCAGCCGGCACCCTGCCCTTTCCCGCTGGCGGGCGTATGCTTGCCCCAGAAAACTCGAATCGAATGGGACGACAGACACATGAGCACAGTACTTCGCTGCCCCTGGGCCGAGGGCGACCCCCTGATGAGCGCCTACCACGACGAAGAATGGGGCGTGCCCATCCACGACAGCCGGGCCCTATGGGAAAAGCTGATGCTGGACGGCTTTCAGGCGGGCCTGTCCTGGCGCACCATCTTGCGCAAACGCGAAGCCTTTCGCCAGGCCTTCGCGGATTTCGATCCCGAGCAGGTCGCGCGGTTCACCGCAGCCGATGTCGAGCGCCTGATGCAGGACGCGGGCATCGTGCGCGCCCGCACCAAGATAGAAGCCACCATCGGCAATGCCAGGGCCTACCTGGCCATGCAGGAAAAAGGCGAGGACTTTTCCACCTGGGTGTGGGGCATGGCCGGCGGCAAGGTCATACAGAACAGCGGGCCGCTGCCCACGAAAACACCCCTATCCGAAAACATTTCCGCAGAATTGAAGAAACGTGGCTTCAAGTTCGTTGGGCCAGTCATCGTCTACGCCTGGCTGCAGGCCGTCGGCGTGGTCAACGACCACACGCCGGATTGCTTTCGACGCCATGGCGTGCAGCCACGGCAGCCGTAAACCGGCTTACGCCGACCCCGCGCGGCCTGCGCCGCAGGCCGCGGCCCGTCCGGGTTTATCGCTTATCATCCGCCTGCGCGGTATTCGCCAAAGCGACTTCAACGTACCTCAACCACCATACAACCAGGCGATACCCATGAAAAAAACCGATATTGAAAAGACCAAGGCACTCAAGCTGGTTGGCAGGATGAAACAAGGTGGTGTTGCCAACCGCTTCCCCTCCGACGCAAGCGCCCCCGTCATTGATCGCCGGGAACAACGCAAGCTGGACCAGGCTCAAGGTCTGGTCTCGTTTCCCGTCAAGATCAAACAGACCCTGGTCGACGAAATCCGCAAGCGCGCCATCGCCCAGAACCTGGGTACCAACGACATCATTGGCGAGCTGCTTGAGCAGGCGCTGAAGAACGCCGATGCCGATGCAAATCTGGGTTGATGCCGACGCCTGCCCGGCAGTCATCAAGGACATTCTGTACCGGGCGGCCGAGCGCTGGGAAATACCTGTCACGCTGGTCGCCAACCAGATGCTCGGCACACCACCCTCGCGCTTCATCAAGGCGCGCCAGGTGCCGCGCGGCTTTGACGTAGCCGACGCCTACATCGTGGAACAGGCTGGCAAGGGGGATCTGGTCATTACCGCCGATATTCCTCTGGCCGCCGAAGTGCTGGCAAAGAAAGCCCTGGCCTTGAACCCACGTGGCGAGCTGTATTGCGCCGACACCATACGGGAAAGGCTGGCCATGCGCGACATGCTCGAAGAGCTGCGCGACAGCGGCGTCAACACGGGCGGCCCCAAGGCCTTCAGCCAGGCCGATCGCAAGGCATTTGCCAATCAGCTGGACAAACTGCTGGCCAAACACTCGCGAAACTGAAGGCGACCGCGCCTCGTATAACCACAAGAAATAGAGCCATGGCTGGCTATGGTTCGCTCCCGGCTCGCGGCCGACCTGCCAAAATGGGAGAAAGTCTTCAAGGAAGCAGGCATCAGCCTAAACTGATGCCTACCTGAACAACGCAAGGCGGAGAAAAACCATGTCGAATATGCCGGGGCAGGATCCATTGGTCAGTGCTCAATGGTTGAGTGAACACCTGGGCCAACCTGGCCTGCGCGTTCTGGATTGCACAACCTACATGACGCCCAGGCCGGTGGGCTCTTCCCTGATCTCAAGTGGACGCCCCGACTGGGAAGCCAGCCATATCCCGGGCTCCCAGCACATCGACATAGTCGACGACCTGTCCGACCCTCAGGGCAAGTTTCCCTTCACCCTGGCGTGCGCCACCCAGGTCAGTGCGCTCCTGTCCCGCCTGGGAATCCAGGCCGACGACCATATCGTGCTGTATGGCGCCAAGTATTTGGGCATGGTCGCCCGCGCATGGTGGGTGCTGCGCACCCTGGGCCATCAAAAGGTGTCCATCCTGGACGGCGGCTGGGAATACTGGCTGTCGCAAGGCTTGCCGGTCTCATCGCAGCAGCAACATTATCCCGCGACGCAGTACGTGCTGGATGGCGGAACCCATGATCGCGTCGCCAGTGCAAACGACGTGCAGCAGGCGATGGAACAATCCAGCGCCACACTGATCAACAGCCTGGGGCCGGATCAGCATGCCGGCTCGCCAAGCGCCACGCACTACGGCCGCCCGGGCCGCATCCCCAACAGTGTGAACCTGCCCGCCAGGTTCCTGACCGATGCATCCACCCAACTGATGCTGACCGACGACGCTTTGCTGACACTGATAGCCCAGGCCGGCATCCCGCAGGATAAAAACGCGCCCCTGATTACCTACTGTGGCGGCGGCATCGCCGCAAGCACCGTGCTCTTTGCCCTGCACCGGCTGGGCTGGCAAGACATCAGGCTATATGACAATTCCTTGCTGGAATGGTCGGTGGACGCGGCGCGGCCCATGGTGTGTGATTCGTAGATGATGCGGCCCTTGTAGCCCTTCACGCTGCCGGTTCGTGCTTCTTGATCTGAAACCCCAGGCGCGGGAAGTGCACATGCACCGTGCCGGCGCGCTCGTCGCGGCGCTCGATGACCACCTCGGTACGCGTCAGGCCGACCAGCGTGCCGGGAACCGGGTCCCGCCCGTAGTCGGTGGACATCACCGTGATGGCGTCCCCGGCCGCGAAACCCAGGCCGGGCTGCACTTCGACCGGCGCGTGCTCCCTGGCCTTCGCGGCGATGTCTATCGATTCGGCGCTCGTCATCGGCGTCGATTCGCCGTGGCCGAAGGCGCGCATGCGATGGAACCAGGCACTGAGCTTGGGGTAGCCCTCGAATATCTTCGCCAATTCCGGCGCGCGGTGCACGTACCACAAACACTGGGCGACCGAGAAGTCCGCGATGCTGGCCTGCCCGCTCATAAGAAAGTCACGGCCGTCCGCCATGTGCGTCTCCAGCCAACCCAGGTAGGTATGCAGCGCCGCGGTGGCATCGGCCGGGGTCTGGCGCACCATGCTCGACGTGAACGGTGCGCGATCGGCGGCGAAGGCCTTCTGCACCTCGGGCGGGGCGTTTGCGAACAACACGGCCGCGCCAGCCGGCTGCATCGTGTAGGGAATCACGGTCCAGAATAGCGTCGCGTCGGCCCACTGCGCGAGCATCTGCGCCATGCCGGCGATGCTCGCCGGGTATAGCGTCGGCTCGGGATGCCGCTCGTCGAGCACGCGTGCCATCAGCGCGGTATCGCAATAGATGTCGGCTCCGATCTGCAGGAATGGCGTCTTGCGGTAGCCGCCGGTCAGCGCGATCACATCGGGCTTGGGCATGATCGCCGGCACCGTGACCGAGCGCCATGCAAGGCCCTTGAATCCCAGGATCAGGCGAACTTTCTCGGAGAACGGCGACGTCGCGTAATGGTGGAGGATCAGTTCGTGGCTCATGGCTTCTCTGCGCACCGGTCAAAACCAGCAAAATGTTGTGGATGAAAAAGCTGGACGTTTAAAAAATCGCTTCCGCGTTATAGCGATCAAACAGCTTCATAGCGCTTACGGGCCCCTCACGAGGCTCTTTTCAAAAAATACAGGGGACAAGCTTCATCCGAAGGCCCAGGTTTACTTGCGACGACACAGTTACTACACTAATCAAGCAAGGGTCGCTGGTATCTGATGTATGGCGTGCTCGTCTCGTTGTATCACCAACAGGAGGATCCGATCATGCAAACTGTTATTAGGACATACTCCGGAAAGGGAGCAAAGGAGTTGTTCGATCTTCTGGAGCAACGAAAAGCTGACGTCGAAAAACTGCTGCGTTCGGTCAAAGGCTTTGTCGGCTACACCCTGGCACGCAGCAGCGATGGCGGATTCTCGGTGACCGTTTGCCAAGACAAGGCAGGCATTGATGAAAGCATGCAAAAGGCGAAGGACTGGATCGCGCAAAACGCCGGAAATACAGGCATGGCCCCGCCCGCGGTATCCGAGGGATCAGTCCTCATTCACCTGAAATAACTTTGCCTTGCGACTGGCAGCGATCTTCGGATTAAGCCAAAGGGGATGGCCCATCTCCAAATCCCGACCGCTATCGGTCGGGATTTTTTGCCGGTAAGGTCGTGCCCGCCGGGGCAACTAGGCCGCCTGCCCTACCCCTACCCGACGCGACAGCAGCACCTTGCCTATCACCAGCACGATCAAGGCGCCGGCAATGCCGCTGACAATTTCCGCCGCGTGATGGGTCATGCCCATGGAGGCTTCGATCGCTTCCAGATGCACCGCCGGGTCATTCACCAGCAATTCGCCCGCAATCCAGCCCAGCAAGGCCGCCCCCACCCACACGATGACGGGAAAGCGCTCGATGACCTTGAGCAGCAAGGTGCTGCCGAAAATCACCAGCGGAATGCTGATCGCCAGGCCCAGGATCAACAACACGTTGTTGCCCATGGCGGCGGCGGCAACCGCGACGACGTTGTCGATGCTCATGACCAGGTCAGCGATCAGGATGGTGCGAATGGCGGTCAGCATGGTGCTTTTGACCACTTTGCCATCATCGTCGTCATTTTCCGGCAATAGCAACGTGACGCCGATATAGACCAGCAGGATCGCGCCGATCAGCTTGAGCCAGGGCAGCATCAATAGTTGCGCCGCCACCAATGTCAGCACGATACGCATGATGATGGCCGCGGCCGACCCGATGACGATGGCTTTCTTTTGTTGTTCCGGGGGCAGTGCGCGCGCCGCCAATGCGATGACGACGGCGTTGTCGCCCGACAGCAGGATGTTGACCCAGATGATCTGCAGCAGGGCCAGTACAAACGCGGTAGATCCAAATTCCAATTCCATGCCTATCTCCTGATCGTCGGAAGGCGCGGTTCCTCCATAGGGCACGCCAGACCATGTTTTTGTTGAACGAAAGCAAAGCGGGCGGGTAGCGGGTCAACTCTGGCCATGTCGCGGCCGCAGCGAATGTTCCTGACGGCACGCACGGTGTCATGGCCGTCTACGCGGGCCAGGAAATCAGCAATCTCAATCACGGGTTTCCAGCCTGCGGTTGACTCGCAGCGCCACCAGGGTGCACGCAGCGCCCGAAAGCAGATAGATGCTAACGGCGGCCAGCCCGAAATGGGCCGACAGGCCCAGGGCCACCAACGGCGCGAAAGCGGCGCCCACGAGCCAAGCGAAGTCCGAGGTCAGGGCAGCACCGGTGTAGCGGAAACGGGCGGAAAAATTCGAGGTGACGGTGCCGGCGGCCTGGCCGTACGAAATACCCAGCAAGGCGAAGCCCACCAGAATGAAGGTGTTCTGGCCAACCGGGCCGCCGTTCAACAGCATGGGTGCGAACAGGCTGAATACGCCGATCAGGCAGGCCAGCAGGCCCAGCGTGGTGCGCCGCCCTATATGATCCGCCAGCCAACCCGAGGCCACGACGCCCAGCAGGCCTATGGCGGCGCCGACGATCTGCACCAGGAGCACGTCGTTGATAGGCTGCGTGGACTGCAACGCAATCCATGACAGCGGGAATACGGTCACCAGGTGAAACAGCGCGTAGCTTGCCAGCGCCGCAAAGGCGCCGATGAAGATGTTGTAGCCCTGGGCGCGAAACATCTCGACACTGCCGATGGGGTTGAGCTCGCCCTCTTCCAGCAGCTTGGTGTATTCATGGGTTACCACCAGCCGCAGGCGGGCGAACAGCGCCACCACGTTGATCGCGAATGCCACATAGAAGGGGTAGCGCCAGCCCCAATCCAGGAAGTCGGCGGGCGACAAATTCACATGCAGGTACAGGAACAACGCACTGGCCAGCATGAAACCGCTGGGTGCGCCCAACTGGCCCAGCATCGAATACCAGCCCCGTTTGTGCGCCGGCGCGTTCAGCGCCAGCAGCGAAGGCAGGCCGTCCCACGAACCGCCCAGCGCGATGCCCTGCAAGATGCGGAACGCCGACAGGAACACGATGGATGCGCCGCCCAGGCTGGCATAGCCCGGCAAGAAGGCGATGCCGGCGGTGGCGGTGCCCAGCAGGAACAAGGCAACGGTAAGCTTGACGCCGCGCCCCCAGCGGCGCTGGATGGCCATGAACATGGCGGTGCCGAACGGCCGGGCGATAAAGGCGAACGAGAAAATCGCGAAGGCATACAGCGTGCCTTCCAGGCGTTCCAGAAAGGGAAAGAACAACGCCGGAAACACCAGCACCGAAGCGATGCCATAGACGAAGAAATCGAAATATTCCGAGGTGCGGCCGATGACCACACCGACTGCGATTTCCCCCGGGGCGACCGTGGAGTGGTCTGCGGTGATGCGCCTGGCATCGCGCGGTGTATTGCGCGAAGAAGGCTCGTGGTGTTCCTGAGTCGTGCTGGACATCATGCTTGCCTGAATTTCGGGAGATGGATTACGCGAACCCCGAAGCATCGCACCAGTTGGCCCGCGCCGCCATAGGACAAAATGTCCAATTCCCCGCACTGGCGGATAGGCGTAAATTTTGCACCCTCTCGACGGCTACTTCTCTCCATTCGTCCGGCAATGCCTCTCCTCAAGTTTCTTCGCGGATTCGTCCTGCTCCCCGCCATCACCGTATTGGCGGGCTGCAACGCGGTACTGCTGTCCCCTTCCGGCGACGTGGCCGTTCAGCAGCGTAACCTGATCATCGTGTCCACGGTGCTGATGCTGTTGATCATCGTGCCGGTGATCGCGGCCACGCTGTTGTTCGCCTGGCGCTACCGCGCCTCGAACACCGAAGCCGCCTACGATCCCGAGTGGCATCACTCGACCATACTTGAGCTGTTGATCTGGGCCGCCCCGCTGCTCATCATCATCGCCCTGGGCGCCCTGACCTGGGTCAGCACCCACATGCTGGATCCGTATCGCTCGCTGGAACGCTTGGACGCGCAACGCGACCTTCCAGCAGAAACCGTGCCGCTGACAGTGGAAGTGGTGGCCCTGGACTGGAAATGGCTGTTCCTGTATCCCGAGCAGGGTATCGCCACGGTAAACGAGCTGGCCGCGCCGGTGGACCGGCCCATCCAGTTCAAGATCACCGCTTCATCGGTGATGAATTCCTTCTTCGTGCCGGCGCTGGCGGGCCAGGTCTACGCCATGGCCGGCATGCAGACCAAACTGCATGCGGTGATCAACAAGCCCGGCGTCTACGACGGCTTTTCGGCCAACTATAGCGGCGCGGGTTTTTCCGGCATGCATTTCAAGTTCCACGGCCTGAGCAACAGCGACTTCGACAGCTGGGTGCAGCAAGCCAAAGCCAGCGGCGCCACCCTGACGCGCGACGCCTACCTGCGGCTGGAGCAGCCCAGCGAGCGTGAACCCGTGCGGCGCTATGCCAGCGTAGCGCCCGGCCTGTATACGGCCATTCTGAATCGCTGCGTGGAAGCCAACCGGATGTGCATGAACGACATCATGAACATCGACGCCCAGGGCGGCATGGGCAGGCCGGGCGCGTCCAACGTGGAGTCCCTGGATCCCGCGGCGCGAACCCGCCTGGGGCTCGCCGACGGCCCCATCCGCACCTATGTCGGCGCCATGTGCACCGCCAGCGATCCCGCCAATGCACTTTATGCGATGTCCGGCCAGCCGCAGTAACAGACTGCCCGACATACCTTTCTTCACCCGCCTGCGGGCCCGGTATCCAAGATGTTTGATCGCCTCGACCTCACTACGCTACTTTTCGGACGCCTCACCTGGGAGGCGATCCCGCTGCACGAACCGATACTGCTGGCGACCTTCGCCGCCGTTGTTCTCGGGGGACTGGCTCTGGTTGGCGCCCTGACCTACTACCGTGCCTGGAGCTACCTGTGGCGCGAGTGGTTCACCAGCATCGATCACAAGAAGATCGGCATCATGTACATCATCCTGGGCCTGGTGATGCTGCTGCGCGGCTTTGCCGACGCGATCATGATGCGCCTGCAACAGGCCATTGCCTTTGGCGACGCCACCGGCTACCTGCCCCCACACCACTACGACCAGATCTTCACCGCCCATGGCGTGATCATGATCTTTTTCGTGGCCATGCCCCTGGTCACCGGGCTGATGAACTACGTTGTGCCGCTGCAGATCGGCGCGCGCGACGTGGCCTTCCCTTTCCTGAACAACTTCAGCTTCTGGATGACCACCAGCGGCGCCGTACTGGTGATGATGTCGCTGTTCGTGGGCGAGTTCGCGCGCACGGGCTGGCTGGCCTACCCACCGCTTTCGGGCATTTTGCACAGTCCGGACGTGGGGGTGGATTACTACATCTGGTCATTGCAGATCGCGGGGATAGGAACGCTGCTATCGGGGATCAACCTGCTGGCGACCATCGTGAAGATGCGCGCGCCCGGCATGAGCATGATGAAGATGCCGGTCTTTACCTGGACCTCGCTGTGCACCAACGTGCTAATCGTCGCGGCCTTCCCGGTGCTGACCGCCGTGCTCGCGCTGCTGACGCTGGATCGCTACGTGGGCACCAATTTCTTCACCAATGATTTCGGCGGCAACGCCATGATGTACATCAACCTGATCTGGATCTGGGGGCACCCCGAGGTCTACATCCTGATCCTGCCGGCCTTCGGTATTTTCTCGGAAGTGGTTTCCACCTTCAGCGGCAAGCGCCTGTTTGGCTATGCTTCGATGGTGTATGCCACGGTCGTGATCACGGTGCTGTCCTACCTCGTCTGGCTGCATCACTTCTTCACCATGGGTTCGGGAGCCAGCGTCAACTCCTTCTTCGGCATCACGACCATGATTATCTCGATCCCGACGGGCGCGAAGATCTTCAACTGGCTGTTCACCATGTATCGCGGGCGCATCCGCTTCGAGGTGCCGATGCTGTGGACCATGGGCTTTATGGTCACCTTCGTCATCGGTGGCATGACCGGCGTGCTGCTGGCCGTGCCGCCCGCCGACTTCGTGCTGCACAACAGCCTGTTCCTGATTGCCCACTTCCACAACGTGATCATCGGCGGCGTGCTGTTCGGCATCATGGCCGGTATCACCTACTGGTTCCCCAAGGCTTTTGGCTACAAGCTTGATCCGTTCTGGGGCAAGTGCTCGTTCTGGTTCTGGCTGGTCGGCTTCTACCTGGCGTTCATGCCGCTGTATGTGCTGGGCCTGATGGGCGTTACCCGCCGCCTGAGCCATTTCGAAGACCCTTCACTGCAGATCTGGTTCCAGGTCGCGGCGTTCGGCGCCTTCCTGATCGCGCTGGGCATCGCCAGCTTCCTGATCCAGCTCGTGGTCAGCTACCGCCGGCGCGAGTCGCTGCGCGACACCACTGGCGACCCCTGGCATGGCCGCACGCTGGAATGGTCGACCTCGTCGCCGCCGCCCGCCTACAACTTTGCCTTTACGCCGCAAATCCATGACGGCGACGCCTGGTGGCAGATGAAGCAGCACAACTACCAGCATCCGCAAACGGGCTTCCTGCCTATCCACATGCCGAAGAACACCGGCGCGGGGATCATACTGGCCCTGCTCAGCACGGTCTTCGGTTTCGCGATGATCTGGCATATGTGGCCGCTGGTCGTGGCCTCGTTCATCGCCCTCCTGGCTGTGACCATAGGCCACAGTTTCAACTACAAGCGCGACTATTACATCCCCGCGGATGAGGTCGTACGCATCGAGGCAGATCGCGCACGTCTGCTTGCCCATCATGTCTGACACCATGGCACTTCCTCCTTCCGGCGAGCTCGCCTCGCCCAGCGAGCTGCGCTTCTACGTAGCCCACGAGCACCATCCCGAAAGCAGCACGCCGCTGGGCTTCTGGCTGTACCTGATGAGCGACTGCCTCATTTTCGCTTGCCTCTTCGCCGTGCATGCCGTGGTCGGTCGCAGCTATGCGGCCGGCCCTTCCGGGGCAGACCTTTTCGATCTGCCGCTGGTGGCCCTGAACACCTCGATGCTGCTGCTGTCGTCCATCACCTATGGCTTTGCCATGCTGGAGATGCAAAAGGCCCGCGTGCGCCAGACCATGATCTGGCTGGGCATCACCGGCCTGCTGGGGGCCGCCTTCATCGGACTGGAACTCTACGAGTTCGCGCACCTCATCCACGAAGGCGCCGTGCCGCAACGCAGCGCTTTCCTGTCGTCCTTCTTTACGCTGGTCGGCACGCACGGGCTGCACGTTACCTTCGGCCTGATCTGGCTGGTCACGCTGATGGCGCAGGTCTCGCGGCACGGGCTCGTCACCGATAACAAGCGGCGGCTGCAGTGCCTGTCCATGTTCTGGCACTTCCTGGACGTGGTCTGGATCGGCGTCTTCACCTTTGTCTACCTGATGGGAGTGCTGCCATGAGCGCGCATACCGATACCCTGGCCGGCACCGATCACGAACACGGCCACCACGGCCATGACGACGGCGCGAGCCACGGCAGCCTCAAGGGCTACCTGACGGGCTTCGTGCTGTCGGTGATCCTGACCGCCATCCCGTTCTGGCTGGTGATGGGCAAGGTGTTCGAGCAGTCCAGCACCACCGCATTGGTTATCCTGGGCTTTGCAGCCGTGCAGATCGTCGTGCACATGATCTACTTCCTGCATATGAACACCCGATCGGAAGGCGGCTGGACCATGCTGGCGCTGATCTTCACCATCGTGCTGGTTGTCATTACGCTGAGTGGTTCGCTGTGGGTGATGTTCCACCTCAACCACAATATGATGCCAACCATGATGCACGACATGCAGAACATGCCTTGAGCGCCAAGCAGCATAAAGACCCCCAGGCGGGCCAGGGTTCCCGGCCCGCCGCCGCATTACCGCCAGCGCAGGGCCCGCGCGCTCTTGCCGTCCTGGCAACGCTGGCCGTGCTCGCCGCCCTGCTCTTCACGGGCTTCTTCGCCCTGGGCACCTGGCAGATCGAGCGCCGCGCCTGGAAGCTCGATCTCATTGCCCGCGTCGAAGAACGCGCGCACGCGCCCGCCACAGCCCTACCCACGCCCGAACTCTGGCCACGGATCAGCGCCGCCGCCGACGAATACCGGCGCGTGCACGCCACCGGCACCTTCCTGCATGACCATGAAACCCTGGTGCAGGCCAGCACCGGGCTGGGCAGCGGCTTCTGGGTATTGACGCCGCTGCGCATGGCGGACGGCGCCGTGGTGCTGATCAACCGCGGCTTTGTGCCGCCGGAGCGGCGCGAGCGCGCAACACGCCAGGAGAACGAGCCTGCCGGCCCAATCACCGTGACCGGGCTGCTGCGCATGAGCGAACCCGGTGGCGGCTTTTTACGCAGCAACGACCCCGCAGGCAAACGCTGGTATTCGCGCGACGTGCAGGCGATTGCCGCCGCGCAAGGGTTGGCGGCAGTCGCGCCCTTTTTCGTGGACGCGGACGACGCCACTGGTGGATCGGCACGCCCCACCTGGCCCGTAGCGGGCCTGACGGTCATCAGCTTTCACAACAGCCATCTCGTCTATGCCGTCACCTGGTATGGCCTGGCCCTGATGGTGGCCGGCGCCGCCTATTACGTGGGCCGTGAGGAAAGCCGCCTGCGGCGGCGCGGGAGTAGGCATAAACTTCGCTCCAACGGAGAACGCGAAGATGCCATCCCTGACTGAAACCGCCCTTGCGCTACGCCCACGCTCGTTGCTGGCCGGCAGTGCAGCTGTAGACGACTCCACCGGCCGCAGGAATATGCACCAGTTGGTCCAGCTGCGCTGGATCGCTGTCCTGGGCCAGATCATCACCATCGCGGTCGTGCACTTCGGCCTGGATATCCGCCTGCCGCTGAACTATATGGTGGCGGCACTCTGCGGCCTGATCGCTTTCAATATCGCCAGCCTGGTGCGCCTGCGCATGCCGCGCGAAGTCACCAACAGCGAATTGTTCCTCGCATTGCTGGTGGACGTGGGCATGCTGACGGTGCAGCTTTATCTCAGCGGCGGCGTCACCAACCCCTTCATCTTTCTATACCTGCTGCAGGTAGCCCTGGGCGCGATCCTGCTCGAGACCTGGTCCACCTGGGTCATGGTCGGCGTCACCGCGATCTGTTTTGCCAGCCTGGGGCTGGTTGGCGAGCCGCTGGCCTTGCCGCCCGGCCATGCCCACGACCTGCTGGGGCCCAACATCCAGGGCCTGCTGCTGTGCTTTGCGCTCAGCGCGGCCTTGCTGGTGGTCTTCATTACCCGCATCAGCCGCAACCTGCGCGCACGCGACGCACGCCTGGCGGACTTGCGCCAGCGCGCCGCCGAAGAAGAACACATCGTGCGCATGGGCCTGCTGGCCTCGGGCGCCGCGCACGAACTGGGCACACCGCTGTCCACCCTGGCCGTGATCCTGGGCGACTGGCGGCATATGGCCACGTTCAACACCAATCCCGATCTGCTGCACGACATCACCGAGATGCAGACGCAGGTCGAACGCTGCAAATCCATCGTCAGCGGCATCCTGCTCTCGGCGGGCGAGGCGCGCGGCGAGTCACCGGTGCAAACCACGGTGCGCCGCTTCCTGGATGATCTGGTCGCCGACTGGCGCGCCACCCGCCCCATGGTCGCGCTGGCCTACCAAAACCGCTTCGGCCAGGATCTGTCCATCGTGTCGGACTCGGCCCTCAAGCAGATGATCTGCAATGTGCTTGATAATGCCCTGGAGGCCTCGCCTTACTGGATCGGCCTGGACGCCACGCGTGAAGCCGACACGCTGACGCTTACCATCACCGACACCGGCCCCGGCTTCGCCCCCGAGATGCTGGCCCACCTGGGCAAGCCGTATCAATCCAGCAAGGGTCGCCCGGGCGGCGGCCTGGGACTCTTTCTGGTGGTGAACGTGGCCCGAACGCTGGGCGGCAGCGTGGCCGCGTATAACCGCCCCGAAGGCGGCGCCGTCGTCACGCTGAAGCTGCCGCTGGCGGCACTGATGCTGGAAACCGACGAGGACGAAACCGATGCCAGCCCAAGCACCTGACCTTGCGGCAGACCCGCGCCTGCTGCTGATCGTCGAGGATGACGCGGCATTCGCCCGTACCCTCGTGCGCTCGTTCGAGCGGCGCGGCTATACCGTGCTGCACGCCACCAGCCTGGATACCGTGGCCGAAGTCTTGCAGCAGCATTCGCCCGGCTATGCCGTGGTCGATCTCAAGCTCAAGGGCGAGGCGTCGGGCCTGGCCTGCGTACAGGCGATGCATCTGCACGACCCCGCCATGCTGATCGTGGTGCTTACCGGCTTTGCCAGCATCGCCACCGCGGTGGAAGCCATCAAACTGGGCGCCTGCCACTATCTGGCCAAGCCGTCGAACACCGACGACATCGAGGCCGCGTTCGAGCGTGCCGCAGGCAACGTCGAAGTCGAGCTGACCGAGAGGCCGACCTCGATCAAGACCCTGGAATGGGAACATATCCACGAAACCCTGGCCGCCACCGATTTCAATATTTCAGAGGCCGCGCGGCGACTGGGCATGCATAGACGCACGCTGGCACGCAAACTGGGCAAGCAACGCGTCAAGTAATACGGCCCGCTGCTACACTGAAAACCTCGGAATCCTAGCGGCCCTGGGTACCCCATGCCACATGCCACAACCGGCAAACGCCCCACTCGCCGCCCGCGGCCTACTGCGCAGCCCCCCCTTCTTGCGCGGCAAGGCTAGCAATGTCGGCAGCCCATACCAACGAACTACCCGTCCCCCGCGCCCGTGGCCTGATCACCGCGCTGGGCATAGGGCAGATATGCTCCTGGGGCTCGCTTTACTACAGCTTCCCCCTGATCGCCGAAGCCATGGGCCTGGAGCTGGGCTGGTCCAAGCCCCAGCTTTACGGCGCCGCCAGTGTGGGGCTGATCCTGGCTGCGTTGCTGACCTACCCGGTAGGCATGGCGATAGACCGGGGCCATGGCCGCAAGGTCATGAGCGCCGCTTCGCTGCTGGCCGCCCTGCTGCTGGCCTTGTGGTCGCAAGTGCAATCCCTGGGCACCTTCTACCTGTTGGTGGCCGGTATCGGCGCCTTGCAGGCAGCCACGCTGTATGAGCCCGCGTTCGCAGTCATCGCGCGCCGTGTCGGCCCCGCCCACGCCCGGCGCGGGATTACCGCCGTGACGCTATGGGGCGGCTTTGCCAGCACCGTCTTCATTCCCCTGGTGCATGGCTGCATAGAGCACTGGGGCTGGCGCACCACGCTGCTGATACTGGCGCTGATCAATGCCCTGGTGTGCGCGGGCGCCTACTACGCTTTCATCCGCCCCGAGCGCGATGCCCATGCCCAAGCCTTGGCCCAGTCTACGGCGCCGGAGAATCACCAAGTGGTTCATGCGGCCTTGCGCAATCCCGTGTTCTGGCTGCTTGCGGTCGCCATGACAGCGTACGCCATCATGTTTTCCGCGTTCAGCTTTCACATGTACCCCATGATGCTGGGCGCCGGCCTGGATGGCACGCAGGTTGTGCAACTGATCGCCATCATCGGGCCCATCCAGGTGGTCGGCCGCGTGCTGATCAGCATGTTCGCGGGCCGCGCCTCGATGCGCGCGGTGGGCTCGGCCATCGTCCTGTTGTTTCCGTTGGCTTTTGCCTGCCTTGCCATCGCGGGCGACAGCTTTGTGCTGACCGCCGTGTTCTGCATCGTATTCGGCTCGGCCAACGGCATTTTCACCATTGTGCGCGGCATGGCGGTACCCGAGATGCTTAGCAGGCATGCCTATGGCGCCCTGAACGGCCTCTTGACCGCACCGTCGACGTTGGCGCGGGCGGCCGCGCCCTTGGCCGGGGCCGCCCTGTGGTCGTTCACCGCCTCGTACCAGGGGGTGATTGTGGCCATCATCGTGGCCGCTATGGTGCTGGCCACGTCGTTCTGGCTTGCCGCCCGCCTGAGCGGCAGGCGCGCCAGCGGCCTTGCACGCAGCCTGGGCTAAGCCCGCCTACTTTCCCATGACGGGGCCGAAAGGCTGCCATTCCTGGCCATCGAATTTCACCATCTGCACCGATTCTATCGGCGCATAGTCCGAGGGGCTCGTGTTGATCAGGATGCCCGGCAGCAGCAGTGGCAATTCGAAATCCTTCAGGCTGGCGGCCTGCTTCAGGATGTTCTCGCGGGTCAGGTCGTCGCCCGCCTGCTGCAGTATCCGCACCAGGGTTTGCGCATGCGCGACGCCCATGGGGTTGATATAGTCCTTGAGGTCGCCGTCGGGATAGTATTTCTTCATGAATGCGACGAAATCCTGCACGGCCGCATCGTTTTCCCAGCGCTTGCTGGTCGCATCCTTCATGTATTGCACAGTAATGATGTCGACCGCATGCTCCAGGCCAGCCGGGGTCAGCACGGCCCCGATGGAAGACGAAGCGTTGTTCAGGTACTGCAGCGGCTGCCAGCCGATTTCAGCCGCCTTGCGTATGGCCAGGGCCGCGAACTTGGGCGTGCCGATATTGACGAACACATCCGCACCCGAGGCCTTGAGGCCCACCATCTGCGAGTCTATGGTCGGATCCGTTGTGTTGTAGGTCAACTCGGACACGATCATGGACACCTTGTCGCCCAAGCCCTCTTTCAGTCCGTTCACATAGTCCCGGCCAAAGTCATCGTTCGGGGACAGCACCCCGATACGCGCGCCCGGACGGGTTTCCAGGATGTGCCTGGCGTAGATGCTGCCTTCGGTATGGAAATTCGGGTTGAAGCCGACCGACCAGGGGAAATTCTTGGGATCGTTCCATTTGCTGGCGCCCGAACTGATCAGCAGATGCGGCACCTGCCGGGAATTCAGATAGCGATGGATCACCGTGTTGGTGGGAGTACCCATCGTGCTGAAGATCAAGGCAACTCCGTCTTGCTCTACCAGCTTGCGGGTCATCTCGAGAGTCTTGGGCGGACTATAGCCATCGTCCAGTGAAATCAGCCGGATCTTGCGCCCATTGACTCCGCCCTCGTCATTGATCCTCTGGAAGTAGGCCTGCTGAACCTTGCCCAGGGTGCCAAACGCTGACAACGGCCCGCTATACGCTTGCGTCTGGCCAATGACGATTTCATCGTCGGTAACGCCAGGACCATATTTCTTTGCCGACACCGGACCACAGGCCAAGGCAATCGCAATACTGGAAAACAGCAGGCGGGCAAGCAATGTCATAGCGCATCTCTAGGTTTTTATCGTTATACGGCCATGCAGGCGCCAAGCGCCAGCATGGCCACTCACCTCACATTTGGCGGCTATTTCCTTCAGCCGCAATCCGCTGCAATCAGCTCCAGTTCAGGCGCAAGCCGGGGCGCGGCCATTCCAGTTCAACCAGCCTGCCGGTGGCCGACAGGGTGACGAACGCGCGCCGGCCATCCTTGCCGCCAAAGCAGATATTGGTGGTGTAGCGATCCGGCAGCGGTATGTGTTCGATGGAACTGCCGTCGGGCGAAATCACGGTGATTCCGCCGTTGAATAGCGTTGCCACGCAGATGTTGCCGTTGGCTTCGACGGCCAGCGAATCCAGGTATTGCTCGCCGGGCAAGCCCGCCACCAGGGTGCCGCCGTTGCGCGAGGGAAAGGGCTTGAGGGCCACTTCGCCAGGGGCCGTGATATCAAAGCTCCAGAGGCGCCCGGGCGTGGTTTCGGCAACATACAAGGTATCGCCCGAGGGCGACAGGCCGATGCCATTGGGGCTTAGCAAGGGATAGACGACCTGGCGCACCAGGCTGCCGTCGATGCGCGCGTAATAGACCCCGCCGTGGTCCATTTCGCGTGGACGCCGCTTGCCATGGTCGGTGAACCAGAAGCCGCCATGCTTATCGAAGACCAGGTCGTTGGGCCCGCGCAGACGGCCATGCTCGGTCTCGGTATACAGCACGGTGACCTCGCCCGTGGCCAGGTCCACGCGCTCGATGCGCCCGCCGCTATAGTTTTCAGGCTGCAAGCCCGGCCGGATCTGGCCATCATCGTCCCGGTGCCATTCGAAGCCGCCGTTGTTGCAGACATAGCAGGCGCCATCCGGCCCGATAGCCGCGCCGTTGGGACCACCGCCCAGCTTGGCGATGACCGAGCGCTCGCCCTGCGGCGAGACGCGCAGCAAGGTGCCGCCATGGATATCGACGAGCACGACGGAGCCGTCCTCCATGGCTACCGGTCCTTCGGGAAAGCCCAGCCCTTCGCACAGCACTTTCATGGTTGCACTCCTGCGTCTGTCGTGGAAACTTCTGCCCTTGCCCCGCCAGTGGAGATGCATTTGCCCAGGCCGGCCCAGGCAAGGCTAATCCTTGCCCGGCCGCGCGCTGATGCCAGCCGCATGGTCTCCTCCAGCACGTTATTTTTAATAATTTATTTTTTATAGCCTAGGGGAAACCGCGCGTTTGGGCAATCGCTAGTGCGCTTTCGACACTTTGGTCATTGTGCAGTCGCCCATCCTTAAATAATATGTATGTATTACATAATAAAAATCCAGGAGACTCGTCATGCAGCAACGTTGGCTCACCAAGCTTGTATCCGCACTGGCGGCAACCCTTATCGCCATGCCTGCGGCGATGGCGCAGTCCGCCCCGGGTAACGGCAAACCGGTGGTCTTCGTCGTGCCGCTGGGGCCCGGCAGCGGCGCCGATTCCGTCACGCGCTTTATCGCCGAACGCTATAGCGCAGTCTCGGGCCAGCCCACGATTACCGAAAACCGTCCTGGCGGCGACATGGTCATCGCCGTTCAAAGCTTGATTAACGCCCCCGCCGACGGCCATACCATCCTGATGCTGACGCCCTCCTCGGTCGTCATCAATCCTGTCCTGCGCAAGGACCTGCCCTACGACGCACAGGGCGATATCCGGCCCGTGGCCTGGACAGGCCGTGGCTTTGCCGTGATGGTGACCGCCCCCGATTCGCGCTTCAAGACCTTCGATGACGTGATCACCGCCGCCCGTGAAAAACCCGGCTCGGTATCCATGGCCAACTATGGCCATCACTATCGCCTGGGCGCGCTGTCGCTGGAAAAAAACGCCGGTGTCGTCTTCAATCACATCAACTACAAGGGCGCCGCGCAGGCCAACAATGACGTCATCGGCGGGGTCATCGACGCCCACATCACCGACATCGGCGGGGCCATGCCCCTGATCCAGTCCGGCAAGCTGCGCGCCCTGGCCGTCACGGGCAGGGAACGCCATCCTTTCCTGCCCGACGTCCCCACGGTCGCGGAAAGCGGCTTTCCCGACTACGACCTCTACGTCTGGACGGGATTCGGCGTGCATGGCAAGACTGCCGACCCCATCGCCAAGAATATCGAAGACAACCTGATCAAGGTCATGCGCATGCCCGAGTTCGAGGCCTTCAACTCGCAACAGGCAGGCGCGGAAACCGTGGCCGGCACCGGGCAAAAGCTCGCCGATCACATCGCAGCGGAAACCGCGCGCTACCGCGCGCTCGTTCAGTAGGAAAGAGGCGGCCGTGCCGCCGATGGCTTCAAGCACAACATCATCAACCCCAGGAGGACGACAGCAATGAGCAAGCTTTGCAAGGACCGCGTAGTCATCATCACCGGTGCCGGCCGTGGACTAGGCCGCCAATACGCGCTCGAGTACGCCCGGCAGGGAGCCAAAGTCGTGGTCAACGACCTGGGCCGGCAGCGTGACGGCAAGGGCACCGATAGCGGCGGCCCTGCCCATGATGTCGTCGAGGAAATTCGCGCGTTGGGCGGCCAGGCCATCGCCAATACCGAAGACGTGTCGGACTGGGACGGTGCAAAGCGCATGGTGGACATGGCCATCGAGCACTTCGGCGGCCTGGATGTACTGATCAACAACGCCGGCATCCTGCGCGACAAGACCCTGGCCAACATGACGATAGACGACTGGGATGCGGTGATCCAGGTGCACTTGCGCGGCACCTTCGCGCCGTCGCGCCACGCCGCCGCCTATTGGCGCGACGAATTCAAGGCGGGCCGCGGGCGCAGCGCCCGGCTGATCAACACCAGCTCATCGTCCGGCCTGTACAACAACCCCGGGCAAAGCAACTACGGCGCCGCGAAAGCCGGCATCGCATCCTTCAGCGTCATTGCATCGCGCGAACTGGAACGCTATGGGGTCACGGTCAACGCCATCTACCCAACGGCCATGAGCCGCATGACCGAGGACATCTTCGCCGGCAAAGTGGCCACCCCCGCCCCCGGCGACTTCGATCCGCTGGATGCGGCCAACGTCGCCCCGCTGATCGCCTGGCTGGGCAGCCTGGAATCGGAAGGCATCACCGGCCGGGTCTTTGGCGTGCGCGGGGGCCGCATCACCGTTGCCGAAGGCTGGCATGCCGGCCCGCACATCGAACAGCCGGGGCGCTGGGACGCCACGGCATTGGGCAGCGTCATTCCCAACCTCGTGCGCAAGGCCGCGCCTAACGCGATCACCTCCGGCGAAATTCCGCTCAACCGGGACTAGGCGCCACCGCAGTCCAATGCCACCGGGGCCGGGCAACCGGCCCCGCACACGCATACGAATAGCCGCCACCCGGCGGCGCACCGCAGTCGAGGAGACTTACCTTTGAGTGAACCCCTGTACCTTGGCGATCACGCGCGCGTCACGCCCGACAAGCCGGCCCTGATCCACGGGCCCACGGGCGCGGCCATCAGCTATCGCGAAATGGACGAACGCTCGAACCGCTTGGCGCAATACCTGTATGCGCTGGGCCTGCGCCCCGGCGACCGGTTCGCGCTGCTGATGGAAAACAATATGCGCTACCTGGAGATCTGCTGGGCAGCGCTAAGATCAGGCCTGACCGCGGTGCCGGTCAATCGTTTCCTGACGCCGCAGGAAGTGGCCTATATCGTCCAGGACAGCGATGCGAAGGTGCTCATCAGTTCCTACGCCCTGCGCGACACCGCAGCCGCATTGCTGGCCATAGATGAGACCCCGCGCCTTGCGCACCTGATGGTCGACGGCACGATCGACGGCTGGCAAAGCTACGAGCAGGCCGTCGCCGCCCATGCGCCAGAGCGGCTGGCCGAGGAATGGCTGGGCGCCACCATGCTGTACAGCTCGGGCACTACCGGCCGGCCCAAGGGCGTCGTGCGCGCCCAAGCCGTCGGCAAGGTCACCGACGGCCCGGCACGCCGCGAGCCGATGTTGTCCTATAAATTTGCCAGCGACACGGTCTACCTGTCACCCGCGCCCCTGTATCACGCGGCACCCCTGGGATATTGCCTGTACACGCAGTATTTGGGCGGTACCGTCGTCATCATGGACAAGTTCGATGCAGCCCAGGCGCTGCAAATGATCGAGCAATATCGCATCACCCACAGCCAGTGGGTGCCAACGATGTTCGTGCGCATGCTCAAGCTGGCCGACGCCGAGCGCCGGGCGCACGACATCTCCAGCCTGCGGGTCGCCATCCATGCCGCCGCGCCCTGCCCGGTCGAAGTCAAGAAGCAGATGATCGCCTGGTGGGGGCCGATACTCTACGAATACTACGGCGCCAGCGAAGGCAACGGTGTTACCTCGATCGACAGCGCAGACTGGCTGGCCCATCCCGGATCGGTAGGGCGCACCAAGCTGGGCGTGCTGCATATCTGCGACGAGGAAGGACATGAACTGCCCGCCGGCCAGGCAGGCCTGATCTACTTCGAACGCGACGAGGCTCCCTTTCACTATCACAACGATCCGGAAAAAACGCGCCAGGCCCAGCACCCCCTGCACCCCACCTGGACGACCCTGGGCGATATCGGCCGCCTGGACGAGGACGGCTACCTGTACCTGACCGACAGGCAGTCCTTCATGATCATTTCCGGCGGCGTCAACATCTACCCGCAAGCCATCGAAGATGCCCTTACCCTGCACCCCGATGTGCTCGACGTGGCCGTGATCGGCGTACCCAATGCCGAGATGGGCGAAGAGGTCAAGGCCGTGGTCGAAGTCGCGCCGGGGGTGCAGCCCTCGGAATCGCTGGCCCTGGCCCTGATCGACTTTCTGCGCGGCAAGATCGGCCGGCACATGATCCCGCGCTCGGTGGACTTCATCGACCAACTGCCCCGCCTGCCCACCGGCAAGCTGCGCAAGAACGAACTGCGCAAGCCCTACTGGAATTCCTGAGCGGCCACCGCCGCGTCTGCACTATCACCTTCAACCCGGAACCGAGACTGCCATGAACTTCGATTTTTCCGAGGACCTGAATCTGCTTCGCGAACAAGCGCGGCGATTCCTTACCGACCGCTGCTCGACCCGCACCGTCAGGGACGTGTTCGAGAGCGAACGCGACTACGACCAACAACTGTGGCAGGACATCGCCAAGATGGGATGGCAGGCGGCAGCGATCCCTGAAGAGTTGGGCGGGGTTGGCCTTGGCCACGAAGGCCTGTGCGTGCTGGCTGAAGAGCTGGGCCGCGCGCTGGCGCCGCTGCCCTTCGCCTCATCGGTCTACCTGGCCACCGAGGCAATCGTGCTGCATGGCAGCGCCGCACAAAAAGCCAGCCTGCTGCCGCGTTTGGCCAGCGGCGAGGCCATCGGCACCTTCGCGCTGGCCGAGGGTATCGGCAACCCCCGCTTGCGGGGCATCCAGGCAAGCGTCAAAGGCGGCCGCCTGAACGGCTGCAAGTGGCCGGTACCGGACGGCAGCGCCGCCGACTTCGCCCTGGTCGCAGCCCGCGACGAATCGGGCGGCGTGGCGCTCTTTCATGTTGACCTGCAAGCGGCGGGTGTCAAGCTCAGCGCCCTGCAGACCCTGGATCCATCCCGCCAGCAATCGCGCATGGATTTCGATAACGTGGTCGTCGAGCGCCTGGGTACCGGCCCCTTTGCCTGGAGCGATATCGAACACCTGCTGGACCGGGCCGCCGTGCTGATGGCCTTCGAGCAATTGGGCGGCGCCAGCGTCTGCCTGGAAACCGCCACCACCTATGCCAAGCAGCGCCACGCCTTCGGACGCCCGATAGGCTCGTTCCAGGCCATCAAGCACAAGCTGGCCGATGTCTTCATCGCCAACGAACTGGCCCGTTCCAACGCCTACTACGGCGCTTGGGCGCTGAACACAAATGCGCCGGAACTGCCCCGCGCCGCCGCCGCTGCCCGCATCTCGGCCAGCACGGCCTATCACCTGGCTTCGAAAGAAAACATCCAGACCCATGGCGGCATGGGCTTCACCTGGGAAATGGACTGCCATCTGTACTACCGCCGCTCCAAGCTGCTTTCCGCAGCCCTGGGCAGCCCGCCCCACTGGAAGGAACGCCTGATCAGCCAGCTGGAGTTGCAGGCCGAGCAGCAGCTGCAGGCCGCCGCCTGAACCGCAACGCATATCAACCCATTCGGAACACGTGATCATGGATTTCAACGACACCCCAGAAGAAGCCGCATTCCGCGCCGAAGTCCGCAGCTTCCTGGATAGCCAGGCCAGCCGCAGAAAGCCCGGCGACGCCACGCAAAGAACCCGCTACCTGGAAGGCCCCGATGCACTCAAGCAAGGCAAGGCCTGGCAGGCAAAAAAAGCCGATGCCGGCTATGTAGGCATCACCTGGGACCCCAGGTGGGGCGGCCGGGGCGGCTCCCCCATCCAGCAGGTGATCTACAACCAGGAAGAATCCCGATACAACCTGCCCAGGGGCTTCTTCGAGATCGGCCTGGGCATGTGCATTCCCACGATGATGGCCTACGCGAGCCCCGAACAGCTGGAACGCTATGTGCGCCCGGCCATGCGCGGCGAAGAAATCTGGTGCCAGCTGTTCTCCGAGCCTTCCGCGGGTTCCGACCTGGCCGGGCTGCGTACCCGCGCCGAGCGCGACGGTTCCGACTGGATCATCAACGGCCAGAAAATCTGGACCTCGGGCGCCCACTATGCCGACTTCGGCATCCTCGTCACGCGTACAGACCCCTCGGTCACCAAGCACTCGGGGCTGACCATGTTCTTTCTGGACATGCGCACGCCCGGCGTCGAGGTGCGCCGCATCAAGCAGATCGCGGGTAGTTCCAACTTCAACGAGGTATTTTTCACCGATGTCCGGATTCCCGACGCGCAGCGGCTGGGGCCTGTCGGTGGCGGCTGGAAAGTGTCACTGACCACGCTGATGAACGAGCGCCTGGCGGTTGGCGACGCCCCCGGGCCCGATAGCGAAGACATCCTGCGGTTCGCCAGCCAGCTCGAGATCGACGGCGAACCCGCCATCCGCAATCCCGCCGTGCGCGACAAGCTCGCCGACTGGTTCGTGCAGACCGAAGGCCTGAAGTACACGCGCTTTCGCACCATGACGGCGCTCTCGCGCGGCCAGGCGCCCGGCCCGGAAGCCTCGATCAACAAAATCGTCAGCGCGGCCAAGCTGCAGGATATCGCATCCTATGGCATCGACATGCTGGGCATGTCCGGCGCCGTCATGGATCCGGAACTTGCGCCCATGCAAGCCTGGTTCCAGCAGGCCCTGCTCTATGCCCCCGGTTCCCGCATTGCCGGCGGCACCGACGAGATCCTGCGCAACATCATCGCCGAACGAGTCCTGAGCTTGCCCGCCGACGTGCGCGTGGACAAGGACCTGCCGTTCAACGAGTTGCCCAAGGGATAGAAAAGCACCAGGCCGCGCGCATCAAACAAGACGAGCAACCATTGCTGGCACAGGATGGCAATCGCGCGCGGCCTGGCGTATTGCCTCCAGCGTTTATAGTTACGGCCATTCTGATACTTACCTGCATGCCAGCAATGGATATCTCTACCCTGACACTTTTCGTTCCCGCCTGTTTCGCCCTGAATATGGCGCCCGGGCCGAACAACCTGCTTTCCATGAGCAACGCCACACGCTACGGCTATCGCCAGTCTTGCGCTGCGGGCCTAGGCCGCCTGCTGGCGTTCCTGCTGATGATCGCCCTGGCCGCGGCCGGGCTGGCTGCGGTTCTGTATACGTCGGAACTGCTGTTCCAGGCCATCAAAATCGCGGGAGCCCTCTATCTGTTCTACATGGCCGTGCAATTGTGGCGCGCCAACCCGGGTACGGCGGCTCAGGCATCGTGGCCCGCCGTGGGCGTACATGCCCTGGCTCGACAAGAGTTCCTGGTTGCCGCGGGTAACCCCAAGGCCATCCTGATCTTTACCGCCTTCCTGCCGCAGTTCGTTGATCCCACACAAGCGGTGGCGCCACAATTCGCCATGCTGGGGGCCATTTTCCTGGCGCTCGAAGTCATCGCGATTTCACTCTATTCCTACATGGGCTTGCGTATGCGGCGCTGGTTCGACAAGCCGCGCGGCAAGCTCATTTTCAACCGTGGCTGCGCCGCCTTGCTGGCTGGCGCCGGCGCGGCGCTGCTGCTCTCGCGCCGCAGCTAAGCGGCCAGGTCCGAACATCGGGCCAAACTTCCGATCAAACAAAAGCACTGAATACAAGAGGTCAAGACAATGGTTGCACAGGCTAACCTTGAGCAGTTCGGACCGCGCGACTCCATGGAGTTCGATGTCGTGGTTGTTGGTGGAGGTCCGGCAGGCTTGTCCTGTGCCATCCGCTTGAAGCAATTGGCCGCGAAAGCCAACCAGGAAATTTCTGTGGTTGTGCTCGAAAAAGGCTCCGAGCCCGGCGCGCATATTCTCTCGGGCGCGGTCATGGATCCCAAGGCCATCACCGAACTCTTCCCGAATTGGCAGGAACTTGGCGCGCCGCTGAACCAGCCCGTAACGCGTGACGACGTCCTGATGCTGTCCGAGACCGGCGCCTGGCGCACACCGGACTGGCTGGTGCCGCGCAATTTCCACAACGACGGCAACTATATCGTCGCACTGGGCAACGTGGTCAAGTGGCTGGCCGAACAGGCAGAGGCCCTGGGGGTGGAGTTCTTCCCCGGCTTTGCTGCCGCCGAAGTGCTATACGACGATAACGGCGCGGTGCGGGGTGTCGCCACGGGCAATATGGGTATCGGCAAGAACGGCGAGCCCACCGACGCTTTCCAGCTGGGGATGGAGCTGCTGGGCAAGTACACCGTCTTTGCCGAAGGTGCGCGTGGGCACCTGGGCAAGCAGGTGATCGCAAAATACCATCTCGATGCAGGCAAGGACCCTCAAAGCTTTGCCATCGGCGTCAAGGAACTCTGGGAAATCGACCCGGCCAAAGCCCAGCCGGGCCTGGTGGTACATACCGCCGGCTGGCCGATGGACAAATCCACCTTCGGCGGCGGCTTCCTGTACCACCTGGAAGGCAACAAGGTCACGCTGGGCTTCATCACGGGGCTGGATTACAAGAACCCCTACCTGAGCCCCTTCGAAGAAATGCAGCGCTGGAAGACGCACCCCGCGATTCGCGCCCACCTCGAAGGCGGCAAACGCATCAGCTATGGCGCGCGCGCCATCAACAATGGCACGCTGCAGGCCCTGCCCAAGACGGTGTTCCCCGGTGGAGCGCTGGTCGGTTGCGACGCGGGCTATCTGAACGCCGCGCGCATCAAGGGCAGCCATGCCGCGATCAAATCGGGCATGCTGTGCGCCGAAGCGGCATTCGAGGCGGTTGCCGCCGGGCGCTCGGCCGATGAACTGAGCGCCTACCCCGCTGCGTTCGAAAAAAGCTGGCTGCATCAAGAGCTGGATGAAACGCGCAACTTCAAGCTTTGGTTCAAGAAAGGCTCAAGCATCGGTTCGCTGATGGCCGGGATCGAGCAATGGCTGCTACCCAAGCTGGGCGTCAAGCGTCCGCCATGGACCTTGCATTCCAGCAAGCCCGATCACCTGTACCTGCAGCCGGCCGACCAAAGCCAGAAGATCGAGTACCCCAAGCCCGATGGCAAACTGACGTTCGATCGCCTCTCGTCGGTCTTCATCAGCAGCACCAACCATGAAGAGAACCAACCCGCCCACCTGACGCTAAAGGATGACAGCGTACCGGTGCAGATCAACCTGGCCCGCTATGCCGGACCCGAAAGCCGCTATTGCCCGGCGGGTGTCTACGAGTTTGTCCGTGATGAAGACGACAACGAGCGCCTGCAGATCAATGCGCAGAACTGCGTACACTGCAAAACCTGCGACATCAAGGACCCTACGCAGAACATCGTGTGGGTAGTGCCCGAGGGCGGCGGCGGCCCGAACTACGCGGGTATGTAAGCGAAGCCGGGCGCGGCGCAAACCGCGCCAAGCAGGGCCATCCCGCCCGCATGGCCAGAAATGACACATGGCGGTTCGCGTGCCATACGCCAACCGCCATCCTGGCTCTTGCAGCGGCCCGCCTACTGAACCGTAATCCCTGCTGACTCGATCATGTCCTTCCAGCGCGGCACGTCCACGTTCAAGCGGTCGGTAATGCGCTGTGGGCTTCCCCCTTCGGGCTGGGCGCCGATCCGGACCAGACGATCGCGGGTACCGGCGTTCTGCAGGCCCTGATTGAGCGCCTGGTTCAGCTTGGCAACGATTTCCGGCGCTGTCCCCTTGGGGGCAATCAAGGAAATCCATGAACTCACGTCAAAGCCCGCGTAGCCCAGCTCCTGCATGGTCGGCACATCGGGCAGCATGGCCGAGCGCTGCGGCGTCGTGACGGCCAGCGCGCGCAGCTTGCCACCTTCGATGAAGGGTGCCGCCGTGGGCACGATATCCATCATGACCTGGATGTTGCCCGCCACCAGATCGGTGAGTGCCGGCGAACTGCCTCGATACGGGATATGCAGCCATTCGACACTCGCCACTTTCTGGAAATACTCGCCCATCAGGTGATTGATGCTGCCGCTGCCTGCCGAGCCCATCGTCAGCGGGCTGCTGGCGGCACGCGATAGCGCCAGCAATTCGGGTAGGGTCTGGGCTTTGAGCGCAGGGTTGACGACCAGGATGCCGGGGGTGCTGGCATACCAGATGACAGGCTCGAACGCTGTCAGGGGGTCGATCGCCGGCGTGGCGTACAGCGACGGGCTGACGGTCAAGGGGCCGGCGGCCCCGACGCCCAAGGTATAGCCATCGGCCGCCGCGTTGGCGACATAGTTCATGGCAATCAGGCCGCCCGCGCCGGGCTTGTTCTCGACCACAACGGGTTTTCCCAGTGTCTCGCTAAGAGACTGCGCCATCAGTCGGCCGATGATATCGACCGCCCCACCCGGCGCGAACGGCACGACCAGTGTGACCGGCTTGGTCGGGTAGCCCTCTGCCGGGCCGGCGGCCCAGGAACTTGCACAGGCCAAGGCGCCGAGCGCCATCGCCACGCCAGACAAAAAGAACTTCTTCATGGTGCTGGTTTCTCCGTTATGGAAGCGGGCCGGGTCGCCTGTGATCGTCGCATCGCCTACCGCTTACTTGTGATTTTCTGTTCTTTCAAAAAGAACTACGTTTCTTTGTACGCAACATGCTAGGGCATAAAAATGGCTTTGTAAAGTTTCTCACAAGCCAGAAAAATCGTTTTGAATCGATTTTTGTGTTTCGTTGAAAAGTACGATATTCTTTTAAAAAGAACGAAACCTAAACGAAAGACGGCCTGGACGACGTACCAGGACGGCCTCAAGAACCAAGGAGATCGGTATGAGCGACAAGAATTCCGAGCTGGCCCGCCTCTACAACTGGAACGACCTGCCCCGGGAAGTCGTGCGCAAGGGCGTAGAGCGTGTGGGCTTTCGTGGTGACCAGGCGATCTGTGTCATGAACTGGCTTACCCCGGGCATGGATGTGTTCCCGCACAAGCACCCCTTCGAGCAACTGGTCATCATCATCCAGGGCCGGGTGCGTTTTCATGTGGGCGACGAGGTCGTCGAAGGCGGGCCAGGCAGCATGATCCGGATTCCGCCTGATGTCATGCACTACGCCGAGCCCGAGGGCGACGAAGTCGTCATGAACCTGGATGTGTTCGCACCGATACGCGAAGACTATCTGCACATGGTGGATTACCAGAAAGACGAGTTTGCGAAATGAACGCATTGCTGGATGGCGCCAACTCGTTTCGCCAGCGCCTTCGCGCGGGCCAGGCCTTGTGCGGCACCTTCATCAAGACGCCGCATTACCAGGTGGTGGAAATCGCGGCCAGCGCCGGCATGGACTTCGTCGTACTCGATGCCGAGCACGCGCCCTTCGGCCCTCGCGAACTGGATACCTGTCTGTTGGGCGCACGCGCCAGCGGTGTTGCGGCCATCGTGCGCGTGCCCCAGCGCACAGGCCCCAGCACCTTGCAGGCCCTGGACCTGGGTGCCGCCGGCATCCTGGCGCCCCACGTTACCGATGCGGCTACGGCCAGGGCGGTCGTCGCCAGCGCGCACTACCAGGGTGGTACGCGCGGCTTCAGCAACTCGCCACGCGCCGGCGGCTTTGGCGCCATGGCGATGGCCACGCACCTGGACAACTGGGATAACGCGGTCAGCGTGCTGTGCCAGATCGAAGACCGCGAGGGCGTCGACAACATCGAAGCCATTGCCGCCGTACCCGGCATCGATTGCCTCTTCATCGGCCGCGCCGACCTGGCGGTGTCGTACGGCGTCGCCGATCTTGAGCACCCCCTCGTGCAGGCCGCGGTTGCCCGCGTACTCGCCGCAGGACGCGCGGCGGGTATCGCTACCGGCATTTTCCTGGGCGATGCCGGGCCGGTAGCGGCATATGCCAGCCAGGGCGCCAGTCTTTTTCTTCTGGGCTCGGACCAAAGCGCGCTGAAAGCCGGGCTTGCCCGGCAAGCCAGCGCCTGCGTGGCGGCATGCGGCACGCGCCCCGACGCAATCTAATCATCAACGGATACAGGTGTGACTATGAATACAGAGTCTGTGGCAACTTCACAAGAAACGAACAACATCGATCCGCAGCGGGTGGATCGCCTGGTCGCCGGCGCGATCGACCTGCACTGCCATAGCGGGCCGTCGGTCATGGCACGCTACCTGGATCATATCGAAGCCATGCAGGAAGCCTCGGAAGCCGGCTTGAAGGCTGTCCTGCTCAAGGATCACTACTACTCGGCAACGCCGGTCACGCACTTGCTGAACAAGCACTACAGCCACCTGGGCGTACTGATGCTGTCGGGCGTGCCCCTGAACAACGCCGTGGGCGGGCTCAACGTGCATGCGGTCGAACATGGGCTCAAGCTGGGCGCGCGCCTGGTCTGGATGCCCACCTTCTCGTCGGCCAACCATATCCATCACCATCAGCAAGACGAGCACTTCAAAGACAAATTCCCGCAAACCAAGAAGAAGATGATCGAGCCCATCCCCTTGACGGTGCTCGATGAGCAGGGCCGCCTCAAGGACGAGGTGCTGCCCATCCTGGACCTGATCGCCGAAGCCGATGCGGTATTGTCCGCCGGGCACCTGCATATTTCGGAAATCTGGCCGCTGTTCGAACAGGCGCGCAAGCAGGGCGTGCAGCGCCTGCTGGTGAATCACCCCACCTATGTCATCGACGCCAGCCTTGACGACATGAAGCAACTGGCGCGGGATGGCGTATATATGGAACATTCCATGTGCATGTGGGTGCCGGGCTCGAAGTTCAAGTTCTATGATCCGGACTTCCTGCGGCAAATCATCGAAGCGGGCACCGTCGATCGCACGATACTGGGCTCCGATCTTGGACAACAGGGCAATCCGCGTATTGTCGACGGTTTCCGGCATGTCATCGCAACCTGCCTCGAACTGGGCTATGACGATGACGCAGTCCGTAAAATGACCTCGGGCAACGCTGCGGCGCTGATGGGTATCTAGGTATTTTGGCAATCTGGCGGTTTCAACGGAGGCAGGGTGGACGATCAAGACAAACGCAAGGCGGCGAGCGGTGCCGGAACTGGCCCAGCCATGCTGGAGTCGGTCGGCCTGGTGTTCTCGATACTGGATCATCTGGCCGCCGCGCGCCGCCCGCTGGGCGTCACCGAACTGGCATTGCTGATGGACGAACCCAAGCCGCGCATCTATCGCCATCTGGCATCGATGCGGCAAATCAGGGTGGTGGAACAGGACCCGGTCAGCGACAAGTATCGGCTGGGCTCCAAGCTGGTGTCCTACGGCAGCGCCGCCAGCGAGCAGTTCGATCTGCGCAGCATCGCCGACCCCTACCTGACTCAGTTGCGCGACCAGACCGGGCAAACCGCCCTGCTCTCGGTGGCCACCAACGGCACCGCGCTGGTGGTGGCGGCCGTGGAATCCAACAGCAACGTGTGCATCACGGTCAAACCCGGCAACCGGGTCTCGGCGCACGCATCGGCCCAAGGGCGCATCGTATTGGCTTATAGCGACGAGACCACGCGCAAGCGACTGCTGCGCCGCAAGCTCGAAGCCTACACCGAACGTTCGCTGACCGATCCCCAGCTCATCATCGAGCGCCTGGACCTGATCCGGGAACGCCTGTACGAAGTGGCCGATGGCGAATCGATCGAAGGCGTCAATGTCCTGGCCGCGCCCGTCTTCAGCGGCGGCGACCAGGGCGACAAACTGGCCGGCGTGATTGGCATCATCGGCCCCAGCCGCCAGGTGCCGGAAAATCCGCCCCCGAACCTGCTGGCCGAAGTGCAGGATGTAGCGGCGGCGCTTAGCAGCCGCCTGAATGGAACGACATACGAGCAAATACGATGAATCGATTACGCACCAGGGTCGGAACACTGGAACTGAAGAACCCCCTCATTTGCGGATCAGGCGAACAGACCATGAGCGCCGCCGGTATCCGCGCAGCCCTGGCGGCCGGCGCTGGCGCCGTGGTGGCCAAATCCGTCAATGAGTCTGCAGCCGCCCGAGCCCAACTGGACAAGACCGACTACACCCTGCTCGACAGCCAGGGACAAGTCCAGGCCTGGGGCGCAGCCCAGCCCGACAGCAGCCTGTTGTGCCGCTCCGGCCTGAACCAGCAAGGCTTTGATGCATGGATGCAGGAATTGAAACCGCTGGACGAGCAAGCCGCCGCCTGCGGCAGCTATGTCATCCCCAGCTTGATACTGAGCGATCTTGATCAATGCGCGCAGTATGCCGCGAGCGTCCAGACGCTGGGATTCAGGGTGCTGGAAGTCAATATCGGCGCGCCGCACGGCGAAGAGGCGGCGCGCGGCGCGATCCAACTCGAACGCAATACCGATCGCATCGAACTCATTACCCGGCGCGTGCGGGCGGCCACGTCCCTGCCCTTGTGGATCAAGCTGACAGGGCAAAGCGAAGATGTCGCCGCCATGGCCGACGCGGCTCGACGCGGCGGCGCGGATGCCGTCATCATGATGGGGCGCTTCATGGGCTTCATGCCAGACCTGGACACCCAGGCGCCGGTGCTGAATACCTCGGCGGCCTGGGGTGGCTCGTGGGCGCTGCCGCTGACGGCACGCTGGCTGGCTCTGACGCGCAAACGACTGGGCGCCGACTACCCCCTGATCGCCACCAACGGTGCGCGTACTGGCCTGGACGTGGCGCGCTTTCTCTTGGCCGGCGCCAGCGCGGTGGAAATGACGTCGGCGATCTTCACCCGCGGCTACCAGGTCATCAGCGAAAGCCTGGCCGAACTCGAAGCCTATCTGGTGCAGCGCGACCAGCATGCGGCCGACCTCGTGGGCCTGGCCGCCGACCGCCTGCAAACCTATGGCGAGCAAGCCGACCGCCCCGACTACTGGAAGCAGTTCGCGCCGCGCATGCAATAAAGGGCAGCCCATGCTGCCCTTTGGCGGGCACCAGCACCCGCCCTGATTTGCACCGGCGCACAAGGCGCCAGGCTAACGTTGCGGGCGGGGACGCATGCCGGCGCCCCCCGCCCTTACCCTGCTACTACTTCATCAGGCGGCAACGCTTTCCAGCACCGGCTGGCTTTGCGCAGCGAACTGGCCGCTGGCCTGGCCACCGATGGGAATGCGCCGGGGCTTGGCCTCTTCCGGCACGCGGCGTACCAGATCGATACTGAGCAAGCCGTTTTTCAGGTTGGCGCCCCGCACTTCGATATGATCGGCCAGGCGGAAGGACAGCTTGAAGGCGCGCTGCGCAATACCCTGGTGCAGGAAGGTCACGGTGTCGTCGCTTTTTTCGCGCCGCCCACCGACCACCGTCAGCACCCCGCGCTCGACTTCCAGTTCAAGATCTTCGTCTTGCAGGCCGGCTGCGGCAATCACGATGCGATAGTCGTCATCACCGTGCTTCTCGACGTTATACGGAGGATAGGTGCTGCCCGACTCATTGCGCAGCGCGAATTCGAACAGATCGTTGAAGCGATCGAACCCGACGGAATGACGGAACAAGGGTGCGAGGGAAAAAGAGGCGTTCATGATTGGAATCTCCTGAATAGTCAGCAAGTTTCATAAGCGGGGACCCGGTTTCGGCATCCCACACGACGGTAATTAAGGACCGCTTGCGGATATTCAAGACCCAAAATCAAAAAATCTTCACCCGCTGCCCACGCCTGCGGCGCGCCCCCGAAGCCGGGGCGCGGAGATTCCCGCCCGCACTACCCGTAGGCTTGTGGGCCCATGCAAGGCCGCGGTAGATTAGCGACATGGCAAGCGCACTGCCCAACGACGCAATCGAGTGGCCATGGATTTCTACGACGAGCTTGCCCCCCTTTACCATCTGATCTATCCGGACTGGAATGGCAGCATCCGGCAGCAGGGCCAGAGCCTGGCGCGGATCATCGAATCCGAATGGCCAGGGCACCGCAAGGTGCTGGACGTGTCCTGTGGCATCGGCACGCAATCCTTTGCGCTCGCAGAACGCGGGTATGCGGTCGTGGGCTCCGATCTGTCGGCCAGGGAAATAGAGCGCGCGCGACACGAAGCCAGCCTTCGGGGCGCGCATATTACCTTTTCGGTTTGCGATATGCGCCAGGCCCATACGGCCCACGGCAGCGGATTCGAGCTGGTCCTGTCCTGCGACAACTCCGTGCCGCACCTGATGACCGACGACGACCTGCTCGTGGCCTTTCGGCAAATGCACGCCTGCCTGCGCCCCGGAGGCGGTTGCCTGATCAGTGTCAGGGACTACGAACAGGAAGAGCGCGGCGCCAATCTGGTCAAGCACTATGGCGCGCGCATCGAAAACGACAAGCGCTATGTGCTGTTCCAGGTCTGGGATTTCGTGGGTGATCACTACGACCTGGGCTTTTACTTCGTCGAGGAAGACCTTCGCACCCTAGCGGTGAAAACACGCGTGCTGCGTTCGAAGTACCACGCCGTCTCCACCATGCGACTTTGCGAGCTGATGCGCGCAGCCGGCTTTGAAAAGGTCAGGCGCCTGGACGGCGTCTTCTTCCAACCGGTGCTGGTAGGCACCAAACCCATCAAAACCCAGGTATAGATCGACTCATGCAGATACGCCCATACCAGCTATCCGACGAAGAAGCCGTTGTTGCGCTCTGGCACGAATGCGGCCTGACACACCCATCGAACGACCCGCATCGCGACATCGCCCGCAAACTCAGCGAGCAGCCCGAGCTGTTCCTGGTGGCAACGGATAGCCAATCGCTGGTCGGCACCGCGATGGTCGGTTTCGATGGCCATCGCGGCTGGGTGTATTACCTGGCGGTGGCGCCCAACCATCAGGGCCTGTCGATAGGCCGCGCCCTGATGGCGGAAGCCGAACGCCTGCTGATCGAACGCGGATGCCCAAAACTAAACTTGATGGTGCGTTCGTCCAACGCCCAGGTCATCGAGTTCTATCGCAAGCTGGGCTATACGCAGGACGATGTCGTGACCCTGGCGCGGCGGCTGATCCCCGACGACATCAATACCCCACCGTGAAGCGCCGGCGCGAATGCGCGGGCTGCTCCAGCTCATCGATCATGGCCACCGCATAATCTTCCAGCGAGATTTTGCTGTCGCCGTGGGCATCCACGATAAGCTGGTCGGTACCCAGGCGGAACACCCCCGTGCGCTGGCCGGGATCGAGCAATGCCGACGGACTCAACACGGTCCAATCCAGATCCGCTTCCTGCTTGAGCAGGCCCAGGGCGTCGCGAGCACCTTGCGCAGTCGCCTGCCATTGGGCGGGAAATGACGGCGCATCCATGACCAGCAAGCCAGGCTTGACCTCCAGGCCGCCGGCGCCGCCCACGACCAGCAGGCGGGGCACGCCGGCGGCCTTCGTTGCCGCGATGATGGCGCGGATGCCCTTCATGTAGTAATCGTAGACATCGCTTTGCGCATGGCCGCTGAAAGCGCTGATGACCGCGTCATAGCCCTGCAACTGGCCCGCAAGCCTGGCCTCGTCCTGCACGTCGGTGGGCACCACGGTCAGGTTCGCCTGCGGACTGATCTTGGCCGGATTGGAGACGAGCGCGCTTACCTGGTGCTTGCGCGCCAACGCTTCCTTGAGCAGTGCCGAGCCGACAAAACCGCTGGCGCCGATGAGTGCGATTTTCATGGTGATGCTCCGCTGAATGATTTGGGGGCCATGGCCCGTATGGGCAGACAGACCCCAAGCAAGAATCATCCCAGCGCACATTGATTTGCAAGAAAGCGACTGCAAGACCTGCAGATCGCCCGGGATCAAGCCGGCGGAACCACCTTGCACACCGCCTATCGGCCTTGCATCAAGTGCTTCGCCACCGCCTGGAATGCCGGCAGTGTCGTCGGGTCATTGGCGGTATTGCCGGCAACAGGGTGCGAGGCGAATCGCGCTATCACCATGCGGGCGGCCGGATCGACATAGATGGATTGGCCATGCACGCCGCGCGCCATCAGCGCGCCATGCTCGTTATGGGACACCCACCACATGCCGCGATAGCTCCAGCCCTTCAGGTTGGCATACCCGGCCTTGGCAAACGCGGCCTTGTCGCCGCCCTTTCGAATGCTTTGGATGGCCGCGCTGGGCACCAGGCGCTGGCCATGGATCACGCCATCATCCAGCACCAGTTGCCCCACCCTGGCCAGGTCGCGCAAGCCTGCGCTTAGCCCCCCGCCGGCAAAGGGCGTACCCATGGCGTCTACCGTGTAATAGGCCTCTTGCTCGGCGCCCATTTTGCTCCAGATGCGTTGCGCCAAGAGTTCGGCCACCGACTTGCCCGTGGCACGCGCGATGATCCAGCCCAGGGCATCCGTATTGATCGTTTTATAACCAAAGGCCGCACCGTGCTCGCCTTCCTTCTGCACAGTTTCCAGGTATTCGAAATAGCCGCGCGGGCCCTGGTAGCCTGGCGGCTTGGGCAAGGCGCTGCCCGCGGCCGAGTATGCCCACACTTCGGAGTTCGGGTCGGCGTAGTCTTCGCTGTATTTCAGCCCGGTGGTCATGTCCAGCACCTGCCTGACTGTCGCGTCGCCAAAGGCGCTCTGGGCCAGTTCGGGCACGATGGCCGCCACCCGCGCGTTCTCGTTGATGGCGCCTTCGGCCACCAGCATCTCGCCCAGCAGGCCGGTCAGCGACTTGGTCACCGACATCGCAGCATGCTTGCCGGCCTGATCCAGGCAGCCAGCATAGCGTTCATACACAATGACGCCGTCATGCAGGATGACAATGCCGTCGGTATAGTTGGCGGCCAGCGAAGCCGCCCAGGTCATGGCCTGTTCGCCGCCCAGCGGCATAAAGGTCAAGGCATCGATGGCATCGTCGGTCTTGCGCTTGAAATCCACCGGGGCGCCCAGTCCCCGGCTGACGCCTACCGTGGGCATCAATTCGCGGAAATGACACACCGTCCAACGCAGCTTGGGAAAATCGAAATAATCGCCATCGGCCAGACGGATGAGCTTGTCGTCGGGCGGGGGTGAACCCACCATCCATCCCAGCTTGCCGGGATCGGATGCTTCGGCTGTCATCAAGGCCTCCTTGGCATGGGAAACTGCGGGTAAGACCATCGCGCCCAGGCTTGACGCCAGCGCCACGCCAGCGGCAATACGGCTCCAGCGCCGGCTGGCCGCAGCCAACCGCTTCGATATCGGCAAGAACATGAAGAAATCCCCTGCGGCTTGATGCCTGCGACCATTGTAGGGTCAGCATTTTTCTTCCGCCGTGGTCAAACACGATACGCTTGCCCGCCCCAGTGCCACAAACCGATCAGGCGCAGCCCATCAAAAAGACCGGGTGTAATAAATCGAATACGACTCCACCCCATCGTTCGGGTTTTTCAAACCCGCATTTGAATAGTGGATCGCGCGCAATCCCAGCGTGTGGTGTTTGTTGAAGCGCACGCCCACGCCCAGGCGATCCTCGAAGCTGAAAGCCGAACCCAATGTCCTGTCGCCCACCCGCGATCCCGAGAACGCCGCCACGCCAATCCCGAACTCGATGAAGGGCTGGAATTTCTGTCCGCTGAATTCGTACACGAATACCGGGGCAAAGGACAAGGAATGGGTTCCGGAAGCCGCTTTACCTCCCTCCCAGTACGTGTAGCCGGCATCCCAGTAACCGGTAAGACGCCCCACGTCGCTCGCAAGCCAGATGGTATTCCAGCGATGCACAGCGCCGATCCGGTACGTGGCGCCACCCTGCCCTGTGGCACCCAGGGCGGCAGACAATTCCATGCTCGCCCCAGCAGCAGGCATCAACAGCAGGCTTGCCAGCGCCAGCCCCGAAAAATGTCTCAAGCACATCAACTTCCCACGTCCTCAAAAAATAAAAAACACGGCTCTGGCAGCCTTGGTTCAGTCCAGGCGGATGGACGGGCGTAGCCGGGTGTTGATGCTGTCCACCAGCCACAGCAGGCCGCCGCGCCAGAACCCATGCACGCGCGCCTGGTGAGCGCGATACAGCATGGCGTGGCTAAGCTGTGCCACCCGCCCCCTGATGAAGCCTCCCTCTTTGAGGAAGCCGAACTTGCCCAGCGAGCCGTAGGCGTCATAGCGGCCTAGAGACACCAGCGCGCCAAGATCGCGATAGCTAAAGGATGGAACTGTCTTGCCAGCCAGGGCGCCCGGCAGGTGGCGAATAAGATGCAGGGCCTGCTGATGCGCAACCTGGGCCGTAGGCGGCAACGCCTGCTCTCGGCCGGGCAGGCGCAGGCTGGCGCAATCCCCCACTGCGTAGATGGCAGGATCCCGCGATGTCTGCAGCGTGGGGCCGACCACCAGGGCGTTGGTGCGCGTGGTTTCCAAGCCATCGAGGTCCTTCAGGACGTCCGGCGCCTTGACCCCGGCCGCCCAGACGGACAGCGACGCGGGAATGAAGTCACCGTTGGCCAGTTCCAGGCCCTGGGCATGCGCCGCCTGAACACGCGTGGCCGTGCGCACCGTGATACCCAGGGACTCCAGGCGCTTGCGGGCAGCCAACGATACGCGCTCGGGAAATGCGGTCAACAGGCGCTCATTGCTCTCGACCAGTGTGATTCGCACCCGGGATGCAAGCCCCTCCGCCCCATAAGCGACCGCATCCTCGGTCAACTGCACAAGCTCGGCAGCGAGTTCGACGCCGGTCGCACCGCCACCGACAATCGCAATCGAAAGATCCAGGCCCTGTCCCAGGCTTTCCAGCATACGAATGCGCACTTCGGCGTTGAAGGCGGCAGCCTGCACACGCGAGTCGATCATGTAGCAGTGTGACGCCACACCCGGTGTGCCGAAGTCGTTGGCCGTGCTTCCCATGGCCATCACCAATGCGTCGTACGGCAGGCGGCGCTCTGGCACCAGAAGGCGTCCATCCGCCGCATGGATGGGCGCCAGCAGCACCTCGTTCCGGGACCGATCCAGGCCACAGAGTTCTCCCGGCTGAAAAACAAAACCGGCGTCGCGTGCCTGAGCGATGTAGGTGGTCTGCTGCTGCCCGATGTCGCGCGTACCCGCCGCAATCGTATGCAACATGGGCTTCCAGACATGGGCCGAGTCGCGGTCGACCAGGGCAACGGAATAGCCACCTCGCCCCCGCCCTCGACCAAGCACAGTCGCGATTTCCAGCCCGGCGACCCCGCCGCCAACCACGACGATGCGTGTCTTTTTATTCTGTGTATCCATGAGGTTTGTGCTCATCAAGCCGGCATCCATAATGTAATGTAGTGTACATTACAAAATAATAAGGCAGTCCAGTCCCAATGATTGCCCTGGCCAACCCCGTTCAGGCGCCGCCTTCGTCAAACGGGGGATCAGCGCACCCGCTACTTGCCATGAGGCGTAACCCTGCGCCAGCGGCTTACGTGCGGTTCCCGGTAAACTCGGTGCCCGCCCAAAGAATTCGCCATGACACGTCAATTACCGGATCCGATACGCCATGCGCCCACCGCCAAGGGAGAAGCGCGCCGCGAGCGGCTGCTAGATGCCGCCGCCGACGCATTCCTGAGCCGCGGCTATGCCGGCACCTCGACGCAAATGATCGTCGGCGAGGCCGGCGGCTCGGTTGCGACCCTGTACCAGATGTTCGGCAACAAGGAAGGCCTGCTGATCGCGGTTCTTCAGCGCGAATTCGAGCGCATGCAGACTCGGGTGTTTCCTGCGACGCTGTACGAACTGCCCATCGACCAGGCGCTGTACGCCATCGCATACGAATTGCTGGCTTATTCCGGCTTGCCTCGCTCGGTCGACCTCTATCGCCTGTTGCTGGCCGAAGCCCCTAGAGTCGAGCGGATCACAGAATATCTGGGCCGGCAGCTGGCAAGCCAGCTATACGACCCTTTGGAGTGCTGTCTTCGCCAAGCCTGCGAACGAGGCGAACTGTCGATTGACGAACCGGCACGCGCCGCGCGGATGCTCGGCACCCTGATCCAGGGCGTCAGCCATGACGTAAGGCTGGCCGGCGGATATCCCGACGGGCCCTCGGACGAGGATGTCGCCACCTGCCAATACGGAATCGACGCCTTTCTGCGGGCCTTTCGCGCCTAGCGACAGCGTGGCAGCAGAGGCGCACATAACGGCGACCTTACGATTCACGCCTTGTCGCAAAAGCCGAGGCTGGCGCACAGACGCCCCCCGGCCCGCCCGCTTCAGCGCCCTTTCCACACTGGCGTGCGTTTTTCCAGGAAGGCGCGCACACCTTCGCTGAAGTCTTCGCTGCTGGAAATCACCGCCAGGGCGGCGGCAGTCGCTTCCCAGCCGGCAGCGTCGGACGCGGCCAGCAGCCCATTCATCGCCCCCAGCGAAGCCTGCACCGACAAGGGTGCGTTTTCTCCGATGCGGCGCGCCAGCGCCAGCGCCTGGGCCAGCACTTCACCGGGCTGCGCCACACTATTGACCAGCCCGAATTCGTAAGCCCGCTGGGCGCTGATAGGCTGGCCGGTCAACACCAATTCGCGAGCGATGTTGGGCGGCAGGCTCTGCAAGCTGCGGAACAAGGCGCCGCAAGTGGGCAACACGCCACGCACCACTTCGGGCAAGCCAAAACTGGCGTTGCTGGCGGCAACCACCATATCGCAGGCCAGCACGATCTCCATGCCACCACCCAGCGCCAGCCCTTCGACCGCGGCAATCAGCGGCTTGCGGCGGCGGCGGCGGATGATGCCGTATTCGCCGCCACGCTCGGTCACGTAGTCGCCGCGCGAAGACAGATCGCTACCGGCGCAGAACACACGGTTGCCACCGGTAAGCACGCCGGCGAACAGTTCGGCGTCGTCTTCCAGCAGGTTGAAGGCCGCATCCAGGGCATCAGCCAACTCGCGATTCACCGCATTGCGCTTGTGCTCGCGCTGCATGGTTATGACCAGCACCCCGCCCTCGCGCTGTGTATGCACCAATGCTGCTTGCGTCATTGCCTGTCTCCCTGGGAATTTGATGATTTCCATTATGGCCAGCCTTATGCCCGCAATGCCTCGTCGATCTGGACGATTTCGGCTCGTTTCATCCGCCGGCCAGGCCGCTGGATCGGCCAGCTATACCTGTCATTACACCGACTCCAGCCGCCACCCTTGGCTTGTGTGTTCCAGCGTGTGGGTCAAATCCAGCGCATCCAGAAAGCGCTCGTCGTGCGACACCACGATCAGCGCGCCCGGATACCCGGACAAGGCTTGCTCGAGCGCGGCTATCGAATCCAGATCCAAGTGATTGGTGGGTTCATCCAGCAACAAAAGCTGCGCCGCACGCTCGCCCCACAAGGCGCAGGCCAAGGCCGCCTTCAGGCGCTCGCCCCCGCTTAGCGCGCCCGACTTCCTATGCACTTGCGCCGCGCCCAAGCCCAGACACGACAGATGGCTGCGCAACTGGCCCTCTGGCAGCGGCGTGCGTAACTCGCCCAGGCGTTCGAGCACAGACAGGCCAGCCGGCAGCAGCCGGGAAGAATGCTGGTCCAGCCAGGCACATTCCACGCCCACCTGACAGGCCCCCGAGACCGGCGCCAGCCTGCCCGCCAGCATCTTCAGCAAGCTCGTCTTGCCACTGCCATTGGGGCCCTTGATCGCCAGCCGCGCGGGCCCTGCCAGGGTCAGGGACAGCGGCGGCGTATCCACAGGAAACGGTGGCACCGCATCTTGCAGCGTTACAACGCGCTTGCCGGGCGCCACTGCCGTGGCGGGCAGCATCAGGGCCAGCGCGGGCGCATCTTCTGTCCGTTCCGCGGCTTGCCGCACGGCATCCTGCAACGCCGATTTGCTTGCCTGCTGGCGCATCTGCTCTCGCCCGCAATAGGCTTGTGCGCCGTCCTTCAAGCGGCTCTTGTAGATACCCGGCAAATTGGCTTGCTTCGCGGCCTTGTTGTTGCGAGCGGCGCGCTGCTGCACGGCGTCGTGCTGTCGGCGCAAAGCGCGCAAGGCCGTGTTCCTTTCGGCCCGGGCGTGCTGCAGCGCCATCTGCGCAGCCACCGCCTGCGCATCGCGCTGGGTTCGGTATAGCGTGTAGTTGCCGCCGTAGCTGTGCAAGCCCGTGGCATTGAGTTCGACCATACGATCCATGCCGTCCAGCAGTTCGCGATCGTGGCTGATCACCACGGCGCCGCCCTGCCATTGGGCCAGCCTGGCATGCAGCCACAGGCGGGCCGCGCGATCCAGGTGGTTGGTCGGTTCATCCAGCACCAAGCCGTCGGCACCCGACAGGAAGGCGCCGATCAAGGCCACGCGCGTCAGCTCGCCACCACTTAGCGCCGCTGCCAGGTGACGCGGGCGCAGATGCGCCAAGCCGCTGTCATCCAGGGCTTGCTGCAGCTTCACGGGGGCATCCCATTGTCCTTCCAGCAGGTCCAGCAGACCCTCGCCGACGTCGCCCGCTTCCACCCTGGCAAGCGCATCGAACACCGGCCCCAGGCCGGCAAGCTGGGCAACCGTAGACTGCGCGGCTGGCACGATAGTCTGCGGAACATACAGAATGGTGCCACGGCGCACCACCCGGCCGGTATCCGGCGTGACCAAACCCACCATCGTCCTGGCCAGCACGCTTTTCCCCGCGCCATTGCGCCCCACCAAACCCACGCGTTCGGCATGAAAGGTTTCGTTCAGGTCACTGAACAAGGCGCGCCCGTCGGGCAGCAAGATAGTGAGATGGCGCAGCGAAACCGACAGGCCGGTGGCGTTTGGCGCCATGTCGGCAGCGTCGCCGCAAGAACCGGCAAGCAGCACGGCACCAGAGTTTTCTTTGAAATCAACCATATAAGCTCTTCGAATATGAGTCGAGCCACGCGTCTACGCATAAGCAGTGCAAGCAAACGCAGCGAATCTTTCAAGAAGGCTTACAGGGTCATTTCAAAATACTCCGGTCAATGATTGG
>JBEBVZ010000011.1:0-92768 GCA_040392445.1 Verticiella sediminum | reverse complement strand
GTCCAATCCAGCATCGGGGCCACGCACAGCGACCAGTCGTTCAAATTCAATGGCATACCCATAAAACCCATCAGCATGTAGCAACCAGGCGGACACAATGCAAAAAAGCCCCTATTCGGGGCTTTTTTGTTACCGCAGCAGAGCTTTAGATCACTTGGATCTTCGTAGCCTGGGGACCCTTGGGGCCCATGCCGGAGACGAAGCTCACGCGCTGGTTTTCTTCAAGCGATTTGTAGCCGTCGCCTTGGATTTCGGAGAAATGGGCAAACAAATCTTTGCCACCCGATTCCGGCATGATGAAACCGAAACCCTTTTCCGAATTGAACCACTTAACGATACCTGTTTCCATACTGTACTCCTGTTGATAGTGGGCAATATTCGCCCGAGGTACGTGATATCAAGAGAAGACAGAAGAACAATATAGAACCGTTGTCAGGGACTCTCAACTGAGCAAAAAATCAATCGCTTGAACATCAAGTGCAGGCATTATGACTGGCATTTGGTTTTATGTCAACTTTTAGTTGGGCAGGCCACGCTAGGTGCCAGGAAATGTTCCGGCACGCATATGGAGGGACCCGGCAACCGGGGCAACTAGGGGCAAGCGCTCTGCTCCGATCCGCAAGGAAAGCCTGCCGTCTCGCGCTGGTGGGTCTTGCCCGCGCCGCCGCCCGTGACGCCGGTGGTATCGACGATGCGGCGAAACGTCCCGTCCGGGCCGAACTGGACCAGGGCGGATTTCCGATACAGCAGATGGTCTAGCCCCGTTACCTGAAAGGACCACAAGGCTGTGACCGCGCCCTCGGTAGTCGCGTAGGTTTGCTCGGGATATGAGCCAAGCAGCGCGCTGGCCTGGGCCAGGGTGGTTTCTCCCGGCACGAAATCGGCCAGTGAACCCGCACTGAAATTGTTGCCCGAGGTACCGCAGGCCGAAAGCATCGCCGCCACCACGGCAATCACCAGGCTCTTGGGCCACGCAGGAAAACGCATACTGACAACCCCGTATGTAGTAGCTGGCGATGGCTTCGACAGTCTGACGACGCCATTATCGGAAATCCCGGGCCAAGCGACACGGTCAAGCATAGGGGTATTTGGGGGCTATTCCTGGCCTTTGCGGCAGGCACGGGCCAGCACACCTTGGCCGAGTCGGGCCAGGCCAGCCCTGGCAACTTGCCTGGCCCCCTGGCGTTAGAATCAATTCATAGACATCCAGGCTAACCCAAGCGCCCGGAACCAAGGAGACGCATTATGGATCGCCCCGCCTTCCCGCTGGAGCTGCAAGACCCAGCCCTGCTGCAAACCCAGTCCTATATTGATGGCAAATGGGTAAACGCCAGCGACAACACCAGCTTTGCCGTCGACAATCCGGCTAACGGCAAGCCTATCGCCCAGGTCGCCAACCTGGACGCCGCACAGGCCCAGGCCGCGATCGATGCGGCCCAGCGTGCGTTCGGACCGTGGGCGGCCAAGACCGCTAAGGAACGCGCCAACCTGCTGCGCCAGTGGTTCAACCTGATGCTGGAGAACACCGAGGACCTTGCTCGGCTGATGACCCTGGAGCAAGGCAAACCCCTGGCCGAGGCGCGCGGAGAAGTCGTGTATGCCGCATCGTTCATCGAGTGGTTCGCCGAGCAGGCCAAGCGCGTTGCGGGCGACACCATGGCGTCGCCGGTGGCCTCCAACCGCATGCTGGTCTTGCGCCAGCCTATCGGTGTGTGCGCCGCCATCACGCCCTGGAACTTCCCCCTGGCCATGATTACACGCAAGGTGGCGCCCGCCATTGCCGCGGGCTGCACCATCGTGCTCAAGCCCGCCGAGCAAACGCCCCTATCGGCGTTGGCGCTGGCCGAACTGGCCCGCCGCGCGGGCATCCCGGCGGGTGTGCTCAATATCATCACCGCCGATAGCGAGCGCTCGATTGCCATCGGCCAGGCGCTGTGCGCCAGCCCGGTCGTGCGCAAGCTGACCTTCACAGGATCCACGCCGGTAGGCCGCATACTGATGCAGCAAAGCGCGCCTACGGTCAAGAAGCTGTCGCTGGAACTCGGTGGCCAGGCGCCCTTCATTGTGTTTGACGACGCCGACCTGGATGCCGCCGTGGAAGGCGCCCTGGTGTCGAAATACCGCAATGCCGGCCAGACCTGCGTGTGCTCGAACCGCTTCTATGTGCATGCCGCCGTCTACGACACCTTCGTGGCCAAGCTGACGGCCAAGACCCGCGAGCTGCAGGTGGGCGATGGCTTTGCCGAGGGCACCACCCAAGGCCCCCTGATCGACGAGGCAGCCGTCGCCAAGGTCGAAGCCCATGTGCGTGACGCCCTGGAAAAGGGTGCGCGGCTGGAAACCGGCGGCAAGCGCCACGCCCTGGGCGGGCGCTACTTCGAGGCCACGGTGCTGTCCAATGCAAATGAAGGCATGCTTTGCGTGCGCGAGGAGACCTTCGGGCCACTCGCTCCTGTGGTGAAATTCACCGACGAAGCCGAAGTCATCAAGCTGGCCAACGACACCGAGTTCGGGCTGGCGTCGTACTTCTACAGCCAGAACATCGGCCGCATCTTTCGCGTGGCCGAAGCGCTGGAGTACGGCATGGTGGGGGTCAACACCGGGCTGATATCCAACGAAGTCGCGCCCTTTGGCGGGGTAAAGCAATCCGGCCTGGGCCGCGAGGGCTCGGTATACGGCATGGATGACTTCCTGGAAATGAAGTACGTGTGCCTGGGCGGCATCCAGTAAGGCGCAGCACCGCTACACCCGTCAGGCAAGGCAGGCCAGCAATCGTGCGACTGGCCCCATAACAGTGCGGTAGCGATGCCGCTGCACTGCCCCGGCGCCTATCGCGCCTCGGGGGGTCACTTGGGCGCACCAGCCAGGTGCACCCAAGTGACCCGCAGCAAGTGCAGGATGCCCCCAGCCTGGGGCTGCCAGCAACGAAACTCACGCCATGGCAGGCCACGCACACAAAAATGGCACGCTCCTTGCATTGATCGATACACGCGCTTGCATTCGCATGCGTGCTCTTCCAGAGGATCGATCATGCAACGACGCACCTTGCTCAAGCTGGCGACGCTGGCCGGCGCCACCACCCTCGCCGGCCGAATTCCGCTTGCCTTTGCACAGGACAAGACGCCCATCAAGGTTGGTATTCTGCATTCGCTGTCCGGCACCATGGCCATCTCGGAGACGTCGCTCAAGGATGTCGCGTTGATGACCATAGACCAGATCAATGCCCAGGGCGGCGTGCTGGGGCGCAAGCTGGAGGCGGTAGTGGTGGACCCCGCATCGAACTGGCCGCTGTTTGCCGAGCGCGCGCGCCAACTGCTAACCCAGGACAAGGTTGCCGCGGTCTTCGGCTGCTGGACCTCGGTATCGCGCAAATCGGTGCTGCCGGTATTCGAAGAACTCAATGGCCTGCTCTTCTACCCGGTGCAATACGAAGGTGAGGAGATGTCGCGTAATGTGTTCTATACCGGCGCGGCGCCCAACCAGCAGGCCATTCCGGCCGTCGAATACCTGCTGTCCGACGAAGGCGGCGGCGCCAAGCGCATATTCCTGCTGGGCACAGATTACGTCTATCCCCGCACCACGAACAAGATCCTGCGCGCGTTCCTGCACTCCAAGGGCTTCAAGGATGCGGACATCAAAGAGGTCTATACGCCTTTCGGCCATGGCGATTACCAGACCATCGTGGCCGACATCAAGCAGTTCGCCCAGGGCGGCAAGACGGCGGTGGTGTCCACCATCAATGGCGATTCCAACGTGCCCTTCTACAAAGAGCTGGGCAACCAGGGCCTGCGCGCCGACGATGTGCCGGTAGTGGCTTTTTCGGTGGGAGAAGAAGAGCTGCGCGGCATCGACACCAAGCCGCTGGCCGGCCACCTGGCCGCCTGGAACTACTTCATGTCGCTGGACAATCCCACCAACCTGACATTCACTAAATCCTGGGCGGACTACGTCAAGTCGGCCAACCTTCCCGGCGGCGCCAGCCGCGTCACCAACGACCCCATGGAAGCGACCTGGGTGGGGTTGCAGCTCTGGAAGCAGGCGGTCGAGAAAGCCCGCAGCGCCCAGGTCGATGCGGTGCGCCAGGCCATCGTTGGCCAAAGCGTGGATGCGCCCTCGGGCTTCAAGCTCACCATGGACGGCAATCACCACCTGCACAAGCCCGTGATGATCGGCGAGATCCAGGACGACGGCCAGTTCGAGGTGGTCTGGAATACCCCGGGGCCGGTGCGAGCCCAGCCCTGGAGCCCGTTCATCGCGGGCAACGAAACCAAGCCCGACGTCGTCTGACGCCAGGCACCGGCATCCTTCGTGGCCGCTGCCCGCCCCGCCCCACCGGGCTGGGCTCGGCCCCGAGTCTTCCCTCCCCCGGAGTCCCGAGTGAAAAACCGCCTCAGCCATGCGCGGCAGCTATGTCGGCGCGTTTTCATGCTGGTCGTACTGGCGTGCGCGATGGCGCCTGCCATGGCGCTCGACGATAATATTTCCGCTGCGCTGGCCGGCCGCGATTTTGCCGCAAAATCGGCCGCGGTCACGCAGTTGATCCAAGCTGTTGCAAGCGGCGACGAGCAAGCCCGAGCGCTGCTGCTGTCCTTGTCAGCCAATGAAGTGCCCACGGCCAGGCTCAACAATCAGTTGCGCGCCCGCATTGCCACGGCCTCGGCAGCCCTGGCGCTGGAGTCCACGGACATCACGGCGCGGGCGTCAGCCACCGCCACGCTGCTGCAGTCCACGCCGCCGCCGGCCCTGATCCCCATGGTCGAAGCCGCCATCGCGCGCGAACAGGACGGCACGCTGCAAACCCGGCTGCAGTTGCTGTCGGCGCTCATGGCGCTGGACTCGACGGATTCCGCGCGTCGCGCAGCCGCGGTGGAGCAGATCGCCAGCACCGGCGACCCGCAATACCGCACCCGCCTGCTGCCCTTGCTCGACCGCCAGGGCGACGGCACCTGGATCGAACCCGATGCGGACCTGCGCCAGGCCGCCACGCGTGCGATTGCCCAACTGGACAAGGCCGAGCGCCGTGCGCGCCAGCTTGGCACCGTGTTTGCCGGCATCAGCCTGGGCAGCGTGCTGCTGCTGGCCGCACTGGGGCTGGCTATTACCTACGGCCTGATCGGCGTCATCAATATGGCGCATGGCGAGTTCCTGATGATAGGCGCGTATGCCACCTATCTTGTGCAGAACCTGTTCCGGCAATACGCCCCCACGGCTTTTGACTGGTATCCGCTGGCGGCCGTGCCGGCAGCCTTTCTTGCCGCCGCCCTGGTCGGCGTGGTGCTCGAACGCCTGGTGCTGCGGCACCTGTATGGGCGGCCACTGGAAACCCTCTTGACCACCTTCGGCGTCAGCCTGCTGCTGATGCAAAGCGTGCGCATGCTGTTCGGCGCCCAGAATGTCGAAGTCACGAACCCATCGTGGATGAGCGGCGGCCTGGCTGTCATGCCCAGCCTGCTGCTGCCCTGGAACCGCATCGCCATCATCGCCTTCGCGCTGGGCGTGGTGGCGGTGGCCTGGCTGGTGTTGAACCACACCCGGCTAGGCCTCTTCGTGCGCGCCGTTACCCAGAACCGCGGCATGGCGGCTTGCGCCGGCGTGCCCACCAGCCGCGTCGACACCCAGGCATTCGCCTTTGGCGCCGGCATCGCCGGCCTGGGCGGCTGCGCCCTGGCCCAAATCGGCAACGTCGGCCCCGACCTGGGCCAAGCCTACATCATCGACTCCTTCATGGTGGTGGTGCTGGGCGGTGTGGGCCAACTGGCCGGCACCATCGTCGGCGCGTTCGGCCTGGGCCTTCTAAGCAAAGCCATCGAACCCTTCTGGGGCGCCGTGCTGGCCAAGATCCTGGTGCTGCTGCTGATCGTATTGTTCATACAAAAACGCCCGCAAGGCTTGTTCGCCCTCAAGGGCCGTAGCGTGGAGGCATCATGACGGCAATACCCATGACCGGCGCCAAGGCCGGCATACCCAAGACAAGCCCGGTGTTCGCACGCTTGCCGCGGATTCCCGCCTTCGCCCTGCTCGCGATCACGCTGGCCGTGTTGATCCTGGTTCCGGTGTGCGCGCTGGTGGTGCCTGCGGGCCATGCACTGCACCTGTCGGACTACGCCCTGACCCTGGTCGGCAAGATACTGTGCTATGGCGTAGCCGCCCTTGCCCTGGGCCTGGTCTGGGGCTATAGCGGGATCCTGAGCCTGGGCCATGCGCTGTTCTTTGCATTGGGCGGCTATGCCTTTGGCATGTACCTGATGCGCCAGAGCGCGGGCGACGCGCTGCCGCCCTTCATGACCTTCCTGAACCACACTGAACTGCCATGGTACTGGTGGGGGTCGAGCAGCTTTGCCTGGGCCCTGCTGATGGCCGCCCTGGTGCCCGGTCTGGTGGCGCTGATCTTTGGCTACTTCACTTTCCGTTCGCGCGTAAAAGGGGTGTACCTCTCGATCATCACCCAGGCTCTCACCTTCGCCGCGATGCTGCTGTTCTTTCGCAATGAAACCGGCTTTGGCGGCAACAACGGTTTTACGGGTTTCACGACCATACTGGGTTATCCGATAGCCGCCAGCGGCACCCGGGTGGCGTTGCTGCTGTCCAGCTTTCTTTTGCTGGTCGGCGCATTCCTTGCGTGCCGCTACATTGTGAATTCGCGCTACGGCCAGGTGCTGACGGCAATACGCGATGCCGAGACGCGCACCATGTTCGTGGGGTATCGGCCGCTGGGCTACAAGCTCTTTGCCTGGGTGCTGTCGGCCATGCTGTGCGGGCTGGCGGGCGCGCTCTACGTACCGCAGGTGGGCATCATCAACCCGGGGGAAATGGCCCCCGTCAACTCGATAGAAATGGCGATCTGGGTGGCGGTCGGCGGCCGTGGCACCCTGATCGGGCCCATCATCGGCGCCATTGGCGTCAACGGCGCCAAGACCCTGTTCACCACCTGGTTCGCCGAGTACTGGCTGTTTTTCCTGGGCGGCATCTTCGTGCTCGCTCCCCTGTTGCTGCCCCACGGCATCGTGGGACTCTTTCGCCGGAGGCGCGCATGAGCAGTCTTGACGTACAAGGCGATTCGGGCCTTGCCCACTTCAAGCGGCCGGGCGAAATCGACCTTAGCCACGGCCAGATCCTGTACCTGGAAGATGTGCAGGTCAGCTTCGACGGTTTTCGCGCCCTCAAGGGTCTGTCGCTGATGATGGCCGACCAGGAACTGCGCTGCATCATCGGGCCCAATGGCGCTGGCAAGACCACCATGATGGATGTCATCACCGGCAAGACCCGCCCCAGCCACGGCACCGTATTCCTGGGCCAGACCCTGGACCTGGCCAAAATGGACGAAGCCGCCATCGCCAATGCCGGCATCGGGCGCAAGTTCCAGAAACCCACGGTATTCGAGAACCATACCGTATGGCAGAACCTGGACCTGGCCCGTGCCACCGACAAGCGCTGGTTCCGCGCCCTGACCGCCCGCACCGATGCAGCCGCCGTGCGCGCCATCCAAGCCACGCTGGAGCGCACGGCGCTGGCCGACGTGGCCTACCGCTTGGCGGGCGAGCTTTCCCATGGCCAGAAGCAAAGGCTGGAAATTGGCATGCTGCTGATGCAAAAACCCCGGTTGCTGCTGCTGGACGAACCCGCCGCTGGCATCAGCGACGATGAAACCATGCAGCTCGCCGAGCTGCTCAACAGCCTACGTGGCACCTGCTCGATGATGGTGGTCGAGCACGACATGGATTTTGTCGCCGCCCTGGCCGGCACCACCGGTATTGTCACCGTGCTGGCCGAAGGCAGCGTATTGGCCGAAGGCACGCTGGCTGCGGTGCAAAACGACGAACGCGTGATTGAATCGTACCTGGGACGCTGACATGCTGGAAATCGACAAGCTGAATCAGTACTACAGCGGCAGCCACATCCTGCGCAACGTGCAGCTGGCCATCCCCGACGGCAAGCTGACGGTGCTGCTCGGGCGCAATGGTGTGGGCAAGACGACCCTGCTCAAATGCCTGATGGGCGCCGTGCCCATTCGTTCGGGCGAAATACGTTGGCGCGGCAGGGTTCTGAACCCGCTCAAGCCTCATGCGCGCGTGGCGGCGGGACTGGGCTATGTCCCGCAAGGCCGCGACATCTTCCCGCGCCTGAGCGTCGAGGAAAACCTGCTCGTTGGCGCGGCCAGCCGCAAGGCGCCGCGTGGCATACCGGATCACATCTACGCGCTGTTTCCGGTGCTGCGCGACATGCGCGCACGACGTGGCGGCGACCTTTCGGGCGGACAGCAACAGCAGCTGGCCATAGGGCGCGCACTGATGAGCGAGCCCTCGCTATTGATCCTGGACGAACCCACCGAGGGCATCCAGCCGTCCATCATCTCGGAAATCGGCCGCACGCTGCGCCGGCTGGTCGACGAATTCGGCATGACGGTGCTGCTGGTAGAGCAGTACTACGAGTTCGCCGAAAAGCTGGCCGACGCGTATGCCGTGATGAACCGGGGGGAAGTCGTGGCCACGGGCGAAGGCCGGACCATGCCACAGGATGGCGTCAGGCAGATGATTTCGGTTTGACCCTCAACGGGCAAACGACGACTAAAATCACATACGATCCGGATCTCGTTTGAATCCAATCAATGAGGCGCATCCTGGCGCCTCATTGTCCTGCCTATCGCGGCGACTTGAACCCTACTCATGGCTACGACACCTTCCGCCAGCACACCCATGCTCAAAGCGTCATCCAAGGCCGACATTCACGAGCGCATCTACAACGCCATCGTCGAGCATCGCCTGCAGCCGGGAACCAAGCTGACGGAAGAGCGCATCGCGGAACTGTTCACCGTCAGCCGCACCCAAGTGCGCGGCGTGCTGCAACAACTGGCCATCGAGCAGTTGGTGACGCTGGTGCCCAACCGCGGCGCTTTCGTGGCCACACCCAACGCCGAGGAAGCCCACGACGTACTGGAAGTACGCCGCACGCTGGAACCCGCCTGCGTGGCGCGGCTGATAGAACGGATTGCAAGCGGCAAGGGCAAGCGCGCGGTGCAGCAGCTGCGCGCCCTGGTCAAGCAAGAGCAGCGCGCCCATGCCAACGGCGAGCGGCATACCGCCATACGTCTCTCGGGCGAATTCCATGTCTTGCTGGCCGAGCTTACCGGCAGCAGCATCCTGCATCGCATGATGCGCGAGCTGACACCCCTCACCTGCCTGGCCATCCTGGCGTTCGATACGCCGACCGCCAGTGCCTGCCCCAACGACGAGCACTCATTGCTGATCGACGCCATCGAAGCCGGCGACACCGCGCGCGCCAGCGCCATGATGATCGAGCATCTGCATCACATCGAAGATGCATTGCATCTGGATGCCCCGATCGCGCCGGAACTGGACCTGGCCCAGGTGCTGCTGGGCGGTTAGCCCGGCCGGCAGCGCACCCATATCTATTGGGCCGCCCGCACGATCGCGTGCATGGCGCGCCACATCGTGGTGCACGGCGCCCCACAAGACTAGCGGGCCCCGCCTCGCCAGCCCTGCTGCCCGGCACTATTACATGCGATTTTCACCACGTACTCGCCCACCCGGCGCCGCCGGGGTTGCGTCTGCAAGGTATCGACGTCGGCATATCGTCTCTTTGGATTGAAAACAAAAAATAATCTGATTGCACACAATTTTTTGGCACGATGATTGCAAAGGTTTGAAGGCTCGAACGTTTTCGCGACGAGCACCGAGGGCAAGCCCGCCGCAACGGTGGCCCCCGCACTTCAAATCTAGGAAGCCTCCATGCTGAAATTTGTTATGACACTGGCTTTGGCCACAGCAGCCGCCTTGCCGCTGGCAAGCCAGGCCCAGGACGACACAACGATCAAGATGGGCTATGCAAAATGCGCCCACTGCACCCCGCTTGCCCTGACCCCCGAATACGCCACCGGGATCAAGCTCGATGCCATCGGCTTCAATACCGGCAACGATGTGCTCACCGCCCTGCTGTCCAAAAGCATAGATGTCGCGCAAGTCACCTATCTGCATTACGCCACGGCCCTGGACAAGGGCTTTGACGTCGTCGCCATCTCGGGGCAGATCAACGGCGGCTCCAAGCTGCTGATCAGCAACGACCTGCCGATAGCGGAGAACGACTGGGCAGGACTCAAGACTGTCATCGCGCAATACAAGGCGGCCAAGAAACCATTCCGGGTCGCCGCTTCGCGCGGCAATGCGCAGGACATCCATATGCGCGGCGCCTTCGCCACGCATGGCATCGACGTCAACAAGGATGTGCAGTTCATCAACATCCCCAACCCCTCGGACCATGTCCAGGCCCTGCGCCGCGGTGAAGTCGAGATGATTTCCTCGGTCGACCCCTTCGCCACGCAGATCCACCAGCTCAATGCCGCCAGGTTCTTTGCCTACCCCTACGACCAGGCAGCCGGCAAACTGACCAACCTGATCGTGACCCGATCGGATGTGGTGCGGGCCAAGCCCAAGGCGCTGGAGGAAACCGTGCGCGCCATCATCAAAGTCAATCAGCTGATGGTGGACAAGCAGGACCTCTTCATCGACACCATCCAGAAGGTCACCGGCCTGGATCGCAGCATCGCAACGGGAGCGGCTGAAAACCTCTACCCCGATCACCGCATGCACCGCGAATCGGCGATGGCCATCGCCGACATGATGCGCGAGCTGAAGTACGTCAATACCGACGTCACGCCAGCCGTCGAGGCAAACCTTGACTATCGCTTTCTGGAAGCGGTAACCGGCCAACCCAAATCGGAACTGGGCTACTGATGTCAACCATGCAAATGCCTGCCGCATTGATGTCCCTGTATCGGCGCATCGAACGCGTGATCGTCCCGGCCTTGCTCCTGGTCGGATGGGAAATCTTCTCGCGCTCCGGCATTTTGCCGCCGGCCCTGCTGCCGGCGCCGTCCCAGGTGCTGGTCGCCTGGGGCGACTGGATATTCGCCACCGACGGCAATGCCCAGAGCTATAGCGGGACCTGGCTCTTTGACGCCGCGGCCAGCGCCATACGCGTGTTCGCCGGGTTCTCGATAGCCATCCTGCTGGGGGTATCCCTGGGCGTGGCGATCGGCTGGTCAAGCACATGCGAGCGGCTGATCGAACCGGTGCTGCAGATGCTGCGCCCGATTCCGCCGGTGTCGTGGATTCCCCTGGCCATCATCTGGTTCGGGATCGCCGACAAGCCCGCCATCTTCCTGGTGTTCCTGGGCTCGTTCTTTCCCATCCTGGTCAGCACGATACATGGCGTGAAGACCTGCGACCGCAACCTGCTGCGCGCGGGCGCCATGGTGGGCGGCACCCCGGGCAAGCTGGTGCGACATATCGTTTTCCCGGCGGCCCTGCCCAGCATTTTCTCGGGCCTGCGCATCGCCATCGGCTCGGCCTGGATGCTCTCCGTGACAGCCGAGATGGTGGCGGTCAAGAGCGGGGTCGGCTACGTGCTGTGGGATTCCTATTACTTCCTGCGCTACGACCTGGTCATCGCCGGCATGATCAGCATCGGTTTGCTGGGCTTCCTGAGCGATGCGGCAATCAAGCTGATCTCGGCCCGGGTATTGCGCTGGCAGCGCGGCTCCACTCTTCAGAAAGACTGAGACGATGACACTCATTACTGTAGACCGCGTCTCGCGGCTGTTCCAAGACCCCAAACGCAACACCACAGTCAAGGCGCTGGATGACGTCAGCATCACCGTTGGGCGCAATGAATTCCTGTGCCTGCTGGGGCCCAGCGGTTGCGGCAAATCCACCCTGCTGAACATGATCGCGGGTTTCGATCACCCCACCAGCGGCACCGTGACGGTGGGTGGCGCCATCGTCGAGGCGCCCGGCGCAGACCGGGGCGTGGTGTTCCAGCAGGCCAATCTCATGCCCTGGCTGACCGTCTGGGAAAACGTTGCCTTTCACCTGACGATGCGCGACGCCGGCAAGCGCGAGCGCCGCGAAAAAGCCCAGCGTTTTATCGAGATGGTTGGCCTCAAGGGCTTCGAGAATCATTATCCCAGCGAACTCTCCGGGGGCATGAACCAGCGCGTGGGCATCGCCCGCGCCCTGCTCATGAACCCGGAGGTCATCCTGATGGACGAGCCCTTTGGCGCGCTGGACGAACAAACCAAGATGGATATGCACGCCGAACTGGTTCGGATCTGGCGCGAAAGCCAAAGCACCATTGTGTTCGTGACCCACGGCATCGATGAATCGCTGGCGCTGGGCACGCATGTGGCGGTCATGTCGGCACGTCCCGGCCGCATCCGCGAACTGTTGAGCATCGAGCTGCCACGGCCCCGCGACCCGACCAGCCCGCAGTTCAACGACTACAAGCGGCATATTCTCTCGCTCTTGCGGCCTGAGGCCGCGGCGCTGCGGGAAGGAGCCTGAAATGACTACCTTGATCACAGGCGCCAGCGGCTTCGTGGGCATTGCGCTGACCGAGCACTTGCTGAGCGCTGGAGACCACGTGGTGGGCTACGATCTGTCGCCGCCGCCGGCCGCCGCCCTGCAGGCCTACTCGGCCTTGCCGGGCCGCTACGACATGGTCGCGGGCGACGTCCGCGACTCGGCCAGCCTCTTGCAGGCGATGCGCCACTATGCGCCCCGGCGGCTCGTTACCCTGGCGGCAATTACCGCCGATAGCCAGCGCGAGCGCAGCGCCCCGTCCAGCATCTTCGAGGTCAACGTCAATGGCGTGATTACCGCGCTGGACGCAGCCGCCGAATGCGGGGTTACCCGTATCCTTCATGTCAGTTCCGGCTCGGTATACGGCGCCAGCGGCAACACCGGCGCCAGGCTGCACGAAGCACGGACTGCCTTGCGGCCCGAGGGCCTGTACGGCATATCCAAGCAGGCCGCCGAAGCCGCAGCCCTGCGCCTGGCCCAGTTGCATGGCCTGGATCTGGTCGTGGGCCGCCTTGGCACCTGCTTTGGCCCATGGGAGGCCGCCACCGGGGCGCGCGACACCTTGAGCGCTCCCTTGCAAGTGCTGCAATGTGCGCGTCAGCAGGTCATGGCAAGGCTGCCTCGGGTCGGCCTGCGCGATTGGCTATATGTGCGCGACGCGGCTGCGGCCATGGCGCGACTGCTGGAGCAGCCCCAGCTGCCCAGTCGGGTATACAACCTGGCCGCCGGCTTTGAATGGACAATTGCCGACTGGTGCCGGCAAGTGTCCCTGCGGCACCCCGGCTTTGCGTGGCGGCTGGCGGCGACACCGCAAGAGGCCAGCATCCAGTACTACGCCCCCTATGACCGGGCTTCGCTGTGCATCGAGAGCCTGCAACGGGACACCGGTTTCGCGCCGCGCTTTGACCTCGCCGCCGCCGCAGCGGATTACCACGCGTGGGCGCTGCGACACGACGCCCCCGCAACATCGAGTCGAAAGGAACATCATGCCTGACATGGTAAGCGCAAGGGCGCCCACGGATACGCGCAGCATGGCCGCCAAGGTATGCATCGTGACGGGCGCGGCGTCCGGCATAGGCCGCGCCATTGCCGCCCTGCTGGCCCGAGAGGGGGCCAGGGTGATCATCGCCGACGTCACCACCACGGTCATCGAGGGCGGCGTCCCCACGGCGCAGATGATCACCGCCCAAGGCCACCATGCCGAATTCCGGCAGGTTGACGTGTCCGACTCCGGTCAGGTAGAGGCCCTGGTACGCGACACGGTGGCCGACCACGGCCGCCTGGACGTTCTCGTCAACAATGCCTGCATCCGCCATGCGCGCCCCCTGCTCGAACTCGATGAAGCGGACTGGCAGCGCGTCCTCGACGTCAACCTGAGCGGGGTCTACCGCTGCTGCCGGGCGGCCGTGCGCCAAATGGCCGAACAAACAGCACAAGACGAGGTGCGCGGACGCATCATCAATCTCTCGTCACAACACGGCATGATCGCCGCGCCCTGCGATCTTGCCTATGGCGTGAGCAAGGCCGCGGTCGCCTACCTCACCCGGCAGATTGCCGTCGACTATGCCAGCCGGGGCATCGTGTGCAATAGCGTTGCGCCCGGAAAGATCCAGACCGGCCAAGGTGGACGCGCCCTGGACCCCGGCGTCATGGCCCGCGCCGTCGAGCGTACACCATGGCCTCGGTTGGGCCGGCCCCAGGATGTGGCCCAGGCCGTCCTGTTTCTGGCCAGCAGCCAGGCCAGCTTCATTACCGGCACCCAGCTCATGGTGGACGGCGGCTGGATGGCGGCCTGACGCCCTCGCCCCTCTTCGGTGGCGCTATCCCTGCCGCCGCCCCTCCCTGCCCTCAAAGAGCGAGACATCATGAAAGAGCACATCCGCCTGGGCATCCTTACGCCCTCGTCGAACACGGCCCTGGAACCCCTGACCAGCGCCATGGTGGCGCAACTACCAGGCGTTTCCGCCCACTTTGCGCGCTTCACCGTCACCGAAATTTCCATGCGCGAGCAGGCCCTGGGCCAGTTCGACGACAGCAAGATCCTCGAGGCGGTCAGACTGCTGGCCGATGCCCGGGTCGATGTGATCGGCTGGAGCGGCACGTCGTCGGGCTGGCTGGGTTTCGATACCGACGAACGGCTCTGCCGCCGTATCACCGAGGCGACCGGCATTGCCGCCACCACCTCGGTGCTGGCGCTCAACGAGATCCTGCGCCAGACCGGAGCCGACGACATCGGCCTGGTCACGCCCTACCTGGATGACGTACAAAAGCGGATCATGGCCAATTACGCGCGCGCGGGCATGCCATGCACGGCCGAACGCCATCTGGACCTGCACGTGAACTTTACCTTCGCCGAGGTTGGCGAAGACCTGCTGCGCGAGATGATCCGCGACGTTGCCGCCACGCGCCCCAAGGCCATCACGACCTTCTGCACCAACCTGCGGGCCGCCCAGCTGGTACCCGAGCTGGAAGCGCAAACCGGCATCCCTATCTACGACACCGTTGCCACCGTGGTCTGGAAGTCGCTGTGCCTGGCGGGCTTTGACACCAGGCAGGTTCGGGGATGGGGCAGTCTGTTCCAGCACGCCTCGTGAGCCTGCAGCCGTTCCTTGCCACGGGGATCGATACGCGACACCAGGAAAACCTTGGCCATGGCTGGCTTTCAGCCAGATGCGAAAGGTATATTGGCCCATGCATAACGCATTACTGACGGGGGGCTTATGAAGTTGTGTCGCTATGGTGAGCTTGGCGCGGAAAAACCCGCACTGGTGGGGCCTGATGGGCAGTTGCGGGATCTGTCCGCGCATGTGCCGGACATCGGGCCGGAACAACTTGCGCCGGCCGTCCTGGCCAGGCTGGCCGGCCTGGACCCCGCGCGCTTGCCTCCGGTGACGGGCCAGCCTCGCATCGCGGCTCCCGTCGCCCTGGTCTCGAAATTCATAGGCATAGGCTTGAACTACCGCGATCACGCCCAGGAATCCGGACTGGCGATTCCCGCGGAGCCCATCGTGTTCATGAAGGCGCCCAGCAGCATCAGCGGCCCCTACGATCCTATCGTCCAGCCCCCGCATTCAAGCCGGCTGGACTGGGAGGTCGAGCTGGGCGTCGTCATCGGCACCAAGGCGCAATATGTGTCGGAAGCTGCAGCCTTGGACCATGTCGCGGGCTATTGCATCGTCAACGATATCTCGGAACGCGCGTTCCAGATGCAGTCCTCGCAATGGGACAAAGGCAAAGGCTGCGATACCTTTGGCCCTATCGGGCCGTGGCTGGTCACCACGGACGAAATCCCGGATCCGCAGAGCCTCGGCATGCGTCTGGACCTGAACGGCAAGCGTATGCAGGACGGGAATTCGGGGATGATGATTTTTGGCGTCAGCAAACTCATCGCCTATTGCAGCCAATACATGACTTTGCTGCCCGGCGACATCATCGCCACCGGCACGCCGGCCGGCGTGGGCATGGGGATCAAACCCAGCCCGGTCTGGCTGCAGGAAGGCGATGTCGTCGAGCCGGCCATCGCCGGCCTGGGCGCGCAGCGACAGGTCGTGGTAAAGCGGCAAGCCTGACTTTCCCCGGCGCGGGCGACCGCGCCGGGGAAAAGCCCACGCTATTCGCGGCGGGGCAGCAAAGACGGCGCACCGCAAGCCAGGAAGCGCCCGCTTCCTGGACGCGGATGAAAGCTCGAGCCATCCCATACGACTTCGCCGCGTGCAATCGTGACCCCCGGCCAGGCACGCAGCCGCATGCCTTCATACGGGGTGTAGTCCACCGCGTGATGCAACATGGCATTTGACAACACCAGCTCACGCTCGTCCCAGATCACCAGGTCGGCGTCCGAGCCTATGGCTATCGTGCCCTTGCGCGGGTGCAGTCCATACGCCTTGGCCGGCCCGGTGGCGGTCAATTCCACGAACTTGGCCAGGGTAATTCGCCCGGCCAGCACCCCTTCGGAATACAGCAAGGGCATCCGGGTCTCGATGCCGGGGATGCCATTGGGAATATGGCGAAACTCGACTTCGTCGCCCCCCGGTTTCTTGCCTTGTTCGCCTTCCAGCGTAAAGGGCGCGTGGTCCGAGGAAAAAACCGTGAAAAGACCATCGTTCAGGCCGTTCCAAATGACTTCCTGGTTGGCTTTGTCCCGCGGCGGCGGGCTGCAGACACAGCGGGCGCCGTGATAGCTGTCGTCCGTACCCAGGTCCTCGGCGGTCAGGAACAGGTACTGCGGGCAGGTTTCGGCAAACACCTGCAGCCCATGCCCGCGCGCCCAACGGATCTGCTCTACCGCTTCGCGGCCCGAAACGTGGACGATCAAGATGGGAACATCCACCAGTTCGGCCAGCGCGATGGCCCGATGGGTTGCTTCGCGCTCGACCAGCATGGGGCGGGAATGAGCATGAAAGCGCGGCGCGGTGCGCCCGGCCGCTTCCAGGCGCTTGGTCAGCCATTCGATGCAGTCGGCGTTCTCGGCATGCAGCATGGCCATCGCCCCGTGACGGCGCGCCACTTCCAGCACATCCAGAATCTGGCCGTCATCAAGCTTGAGGTCGTCATAGGTCATGTATACCTTGAACGAGGTATACCCCTGGGCAATCAGGGCCGGTAATTCCTCGTTAAGGACGGTTGGCGTCGGATCGCTGACAATCAGGTGAAACGCATAATCGATATGGGCACGGCCTTGCGCGCGGCGATGGTAGTCGGCGAGAGCCGCGCCCAGCGACTCGCCCTTGACCTGGGCGGCGAAGGGAATCACCGTCGTCGTGCCCCCGCAGGCGGCGGCACGGGTGCCGCTGTCAAAGTCGTCGGCCATGCGCACCGGGGGCTGCATGGGCTGGTCCAGGTGGCAATGCGCGTCCACGCCGCCGGGGGTGACCACACGGCCCGCGGCGTCGATCTCACGGGCGCCGGCCGGCAGATCGATACCCAACTGCATGATGCGACCATCCCGGATGCCAATATCGGCGTCGAACAGGTCGCTGGAAGTCGCCACGCGGGCTCGCCTGATCACCAGGTCAAAGGGATATCCACTCATCAAACGCACTCCGTCACAGCTATGTTGCATGCGAGCACTTCAGATGCTGCCAACATAAAAATCATCATTGAATTCCAGGCACCGATCACACCAGGATCGCCAACACGGCTAGGCCCGCACCCGCTTGGCGGGCAGCCAGGCGCCCTCGTCGGCCTCGACTTCCTGGGCCAGGCCCAGCAGCGTGGCGTCGGAAAAACGCGGCCCCACGATCTGCAGGCCTATGGGCAGGTCCGCATCATCCAGGCCACAAGGAACCGAGATCGCAGGCATGCCGGTGTGGTTGAAAATCGGCGTGAAGACCGCATGCGCACGCGGCGAGGCGGCGCGCCCGGCGATAGTGGCCGGGCCCATGTCATGCAGCGGCCAGGCGGTCACGGGCGTAGTGGGCGTAAGCATCAGATCGACCTGTGAAAAAAACGCCGCCATCGCGCGATACAGCTCATCTCGCAGATACAGGGCGCGCGCCACGTCCGCGCCGCCCAGGGCCAGCCCCTTTTCTATCTGCTCGGCAATGGCGGGGTCGACATCCCACTCGCGCCGGCGCCAGGCCTCGCCATGCAAGGCCGCAAGCCCTGCCCACTGCAAGGGCATCAGCGCGTCTTCACTGGCGCCTTGTGGCCAGACCGGGTCAACGGCGACAACCTCATGCCCCCTGGCCTGCAGGCGCTCCAGCGCGGCCTCGACACTGCGGGCTACGCTGGCATCCACGGCAAAGCCGAGCCCCAGATCGGCGCTATAGCCTATGCGCAAACGTGGCATGGGCAAACCCGGCGCATCGAAGCGCAGCGCCGGCAGTTGCGGCAAGCTGAGCGGATCGGCGCCGCAAGGCACGCTCAGCTCGCTCAGCACGGGATACAGATCGGCCACCCTGCGCACCATCTGGCCGATCACGGAATTGCCGAACGCCGGCTCGGCAAATCCGACGGGGTGTGGAATCAGGCCGGCTGTGGGCTTCATGCCCACCACCCCGGTATGCGCTGCGGGCCGTCTCGTCGAGCCGCCGGCATCGGTGGCTAGCGCCAGCGGGCACAGCCCGGCGGCCACCGCGCTGGCGGCGCCGCCGGAAGAGCCGCCCGGCGTCAATGCTGGGTTCCAGGGATTGCGTGTCGCGCCGAACAAGGGGTTGGAGGTAATGCCCTTGCAAGCGAATTCCGAACAGTTGGTGAACCCGATAAAGACCGCTCCCGCCTGCCGTAGCCGCTGGCTGGCATAGGCATCGCTGGGCGCCAGGAAATGCTCGAACAGCGCCGAGCCTTGCGAGCAGACCTGCCCTTCGAACCAGATATTGTCCTTGAGGGTGTAGGGGATGCCGAGCAGTGGATGGCGATCGCCCCGCGCGCGCCGGGCATCCGCCGTCCTGGCCTGGGCCAGGCCCAGTTCGGGATCGAACCGGATCACGGCATTCAATATGGGATTGATTTTTTCTATGCGTGCGGCATGCGCCTGGAACACTTCAACGGCCGAGACACTGCCTGCCGCCAGCAAAGCGGAAAGCTCGGTGACGCTGGCATCCGTCAAGCTGCTTGATCTGCCTGCCAGCAGGCCGGCGTTTGATGTCGCCATGGTCTCAGTTTCCATGAGCCTGATCGCCTCGGGCCAGCAGGGCCGCCAAGGACGGGGGCAGGCCTTGATTGGGCTTGATCGGTGGCCGGGTGAAGGAGCCCTGGCGAGCCACGCCGGGACGCAAGGCAACCAGGCTTTCAAGATGCCGGACCGCGCTCGAGACGCCATCCACCACGGGCACCGGCAGTTCGCCTTCCAGCGCACGGGCCAGCCCCGCGAGCGGGGCTCCGGCCAGGATCAGGACATCGGCACCGTCCTCTTGCACGGCTTTGCCGCAGAGCTCTTTCAGGCGCGCCGTATGATCGGTCTGCACGGTGGCGATATTGGCCAGCGGCTGGTCCAGCGAGCGAATGCTGGCCAGGCGACCGCCCAGTCCGTTGGCATCCACGCATTCCCGGTACCAGGCCGTGATGCGCCGGCTGATGGCGATGATGGAAAAGCGCTGCCCCAGCATGCAGGCACTCATCAGGGCGGCTTCGGTCATGCCCGTCACCGGCACGTCCAGCAACTCGCGCAGCCCGGCCAGGCCCGGATCGCCAAAGGCGGCCACGATGACGCCATCATGCGCAGCGAAGTTCTCGGCGGCGGCACAGGCCACCGCGTAGCCGCCTATCGTGGCCTCCAGCCGGGTTTCGATATACGCCATGCCGAAGGCGGCAGTCACCACATCGATCCGGGTCTGGGCGCACGCGGCTCGGCGCGCCTCGGCGCCGATGAGCTCCGACACGCTGGTGCTGATGTTGGGGTTGATCACGAGTAAGCGCATGCTTGGCTCCTGGGAAAGGTGTATATGGCTAGGTAGGAGGCCGGCGTCATTGGACCGTGATGTTGTTGTCGCGCACCACGGCCTCGTAGCGAGCGACCTCGCCGCGCAGGAATTCGCCGATTTCCTGTGGCGAGGCTTTCGCGGGCTCGGCCCCCAGCGTCGCATAACGCTGCCTGACGTCAGGCGTGTCCTGGATGCTGGCAATCTCGGCATTGAGCTTGTCGATGACCGCCGCGGGCGTTCCCGTGGGCGCAAGCACCATGAACCAGGCCGAGAACTCATAGCCCGGCAAGCCGGCTTCGGCCATGGTCGGGACATCGGGCAATAGCGGGGAGCGCTGGGCGGTCGTCACCGCCAAGGGACGCAGTTCGCCGCTTTTGATGAAGGGGGCCGAGGACACGACCGGATCCGCGATCATCTGGACATGGCCACCCACGACGTCGGTCAAGGCCGCCGCCGCCCCCTTGTATGGAATATGCAGCAGGTTGACGCCGGCCATGCTCGAGAGCTGCGCAACAGCCATATGGCTGGTCGTCGCGTTGCCGGCGGTGCCATAGGTAATGGATTCGGGCTGGGCCTTGGCCTGTGCGATCAATTCGGCCAGCGAGGTGACAGGCACTTTCGGATTGACGCTCAGCACACTGGGCATGGTCGCGACCATCGCCACCGGCGCGAAGTCACGAAGCGTGTCGTAGCCCAGGGTTTTGTAGAGACTGGGGTTGACCGCATGGCCCACGGTCACCAGCAGCAAGGTATGGCCATCCGGGGCGGCCCTTGCTGCCGTTTCCGTTGCAAGGATGCCACCCGCTCCGGGACGGTTCTCGACGATGAAGGTCTGGCGCATGGCCACGCCGAGCTTTTCGCCCATGATGCGGGCAAAGACATCGGCCGCGCCGCCGGGCGGAAACGGCACCAGGACGCGAACCGGTCGGTTCGGATATTCGCTATCCGCGGCCTGTGCAAGACCAGCGTCAAGCCAAGGAGCCAGGGCAAGCATGGCGCAAGCCACGAGAGTAGAACGACGTTTCATATAAATCCCTGAGAATTTGCAGCAACACGTCTTATCCAATGCAAGGTCCATGCCAACTCGCACTGGTCATATCCATTTCAGTCGTTGGCGCGCCAGTACTCACGCCCCACCGAGCCCCACAGATCACGGCAGGCCGACTCCGCCGCCGCGCAGATCCGGTCGGCATCCACCCGGGTAGGCTGGCCGTCTTCCACCAGGATTTCGCCATCGACCACGACCATCTCGACATCCCGGCCCTGCCCCGTGTGAACCAGGTTCCCCAGCGGATTCACATGCGGAACCAGATGCGGGCGGCGGAAATCCAGCATGACGATATCGGCCTGCTTGCCTGCCTCGAGGCTACCGATCCGGTCTTGCTGGCCAACGGCGCGCGCCCCGCCCATGGTGGCCATGTCGAACACATGATGCGGTTGCCATTCGTCGTTGACGCAGCCCTCTTGCACACGGGCCGTGACCAATGCCCAGCGCATCAGCTCGATCATGTCGGCGTGCTGCGTATCGGTTGCCAGGGCAATGTTGATGCCGGCCCGCTTGAGGGCTGGCGTGGGCGCCATGCGGCCCGATGTCGCATTGCACTTGGGGATGTGGACCGCGTGCGCCCCCGCGCGCGCCATGCGCTGCATGTCGCTGGGGGTCAGGTAGATGCAGTGGCCGCCCATCAGGCGATCGTTCAGCAGGCCGACCTCGTCCAGCACTTCCGTGGAGGTGCGGCCCGTGCGTGCCGCCACGCGCTCCACCTCGACCTGGCTTTGGCCCAGGTGGGTATTGACGATCATGCCCGAGCGCGCCGAGATGCCCGCGATTTCCTTCAGGAAGCCATCCGAACAGGTATCGACCGCGTGGGTCGCAAGCTGCACCCGTACCCGATCATGTCCGGCCCACCGCGAGGCAAGCTCCATGCCCGCTGCCAGGGTCGCGCCGCCTATGGCCGCGTCATAGTGCCATTGGCCTTCGGCGACCCGCGCAAAGTCCACATCGTGGATGCGCCAGCTTGGCGTGAGCCGCAAGCCAAGCTCGGCCATCGCTTCGGTGGTGACATCCGCGTGCACGAAATTGTCGCCAATCAAGGTAGACCCGAACAACAATGCCTCGAGCGCGCCCAACTGCGCCAGGGCGTAGGCCTGTTCAGGATTGACCTGTGTGCCCTTGGGAATGCCCGGGGTATACGAGGGCGCAAAGCCCGCATCGGCGGCAACGCCGCGAACCATGGAAAGTATGGAATGGGTATGCACGTTGACCATACCGGGGATGAGTACTTTGCCGGTGGCGTCTATCGTGCGCATCGCCTGTGCGCCCTCGGGCAAGGCAGGCCCGACCCAGCTTATGCACTGGCCCTTGATGCCCAGCACACCGTTGCGGATCTCGGGCTGGGCGGCGTCACCGGTCAGTATCGTGGCATTCTTGAAAAGCAGGTCGAATTGAACTTCGGGCATGGTTAAGGGGCTCCGTTTTTAGGGAAAAGAGCATTACCGATGGGCATGGCCGCGTATCAAAACAGTGCGTCATGCCCATAATCGTGCACAATACAATTTATTTTGGTTAACAATTTAACCAAATATGGTCGACATTCTGTTTGACAGTCGCCGGCTTTGCAAGAACAATCTGGCCCCGGCCCTCGTGCGCCCAATGACTTGCTGCAGCCCATGACCTCTTCGCCCACCGATACCGGAGCCGGCCACGCCCCCGGCGTCGATGTCGAACAACGTGTCTACGATTCGATTTCGCGTGCCTTGCTCCAGGGAAAGCTACGCCCAGGGACGGCGCTACGCGAACGCGCCCTGGCTGAAATGTTCGACTGCACCCGGGGCGCCATACGCAAGGTGCTTGGGCGCTTGGGCCAGGAGGGAAAACTCGAGCTGCTGCAGAACCGGGGTGCGTTCGTGCCCCAGCCTTGCGTGCAAGACATCAAAATGGTGTATGAAGCCCGAAGTGCGATAGAAGCCGGCATCATTGCGCTGCTGGGGCGCAGCCTTGACGCGCAGCAGGTCAAGCAGCTGAACGCGCACGTAGCGGCAGAACAAGCCGCCTGGCGCTCGAACTCACGGGAAGAATCTGTACGATTGGCCGGGGAGTTTCACCTGCGGCTGCTCGAGATGACGGGCAATGCCGAACTGCGCCCTGTCCTGCAACAACTGATTTCACGCAGCCAGTTGTTCGTGGCCCTGTACGAGCCGCACTCGGATTCGCATTGCGCGCCCGAGGAACATCACAAGATTGCCGATGCCCTGACGCGCGGGGACATCCATAGTGCGATAGACGCGATGCTGCAGCACCTGCACGAAGTGCAGGCGCGGGTACTCAGTCATGCCAACTTGTCAGCGGACCAGGCGCTCGTCGATATCCTGGCCGCCAAATAGCGCGGCTAGGCCTCGCCCTGCGCTTGCCACGCGCGGCGCAGCCGCTCTTCTTCCTCGAGCCGGCTATCTTCTATGTCCTGCATCAGGCTGTCCATGTCGACCGGCGTGGTATCGGCTTCGACACGGCCTGTCAGTTCGACATCGATATGCAGTCCGCCGGCCTCGAACAAGGCCCAGATTTCCTTGCCATAACTCGCGTCCAGCAGTTGCGGCGCAAACTGGCCGAAGTAGGTCGCCAGGTTGTCTACGTCGCGCTCGAGCATGGCCGCCGCTTCGGTGTTGCCGGCGGCATCGACGGCCTGGGGCAAATCGATGATGACGGGGCCATCGGCCGCCAGCAGGATGTTGTATTCGGAAAGATCGCCATGCACCACGCCCGCGCACAGCATGCGGACCACCTGCTTGAGCAGCAGCGCATGCAATTCCAGGGCCTGCTCTTCCGTCATTTCGACATCGTTCAGGCGCGGCGCGGCATTGCCCATGGCGTCGGCCACCAGTTCCATCAGCAATACGCCATCGGTGCAGATATAGGGTTGCGGTACGCGCACACCGGCATTGGCAAGCCGGAACAAGGCATCGACCTCGGCGCTCTGCCACAATTGTTCCTGCATTTCACGGCCGTAGCGCGTGCCTTTTTCCATCGCCCGCGCCTGGCGGCTGTTCTGAACCTTGCGGCCCTCGCGGTATGACGCGGCCTGCCGAAAGCTGCGCTGCTTGACGTCCTTGTAGACCTTGGCGCAACGCTTGGCGTCGCCGCTGCGCACGACATACACCGTCGCCTCCTTGCCACTCATCAACTGGCCCAGCACCTCGTCGATGAGCCCCTCTTCAATCAGCGGCAGCAGCCGCTTGGGCGCCTTCATGCCGCCGCCTGTCGCGGCGCGAAGCACGGGAATCGGGGATGTAGGGAAAGCGCGACGATGGCGTCCAGGGACTGCGTGGACGGTACCGCGTGCAGGAATACTGCAGGAGAGATGAATAGTGCCATGCGCGATTATAAGGTGCGCCCATACCTCGGACGAGCTAGGCAATGCCTGCCGGCATTGCACACCCGCCGCCAACCCTATCCGAAGGGTAAATCCCGGCTTGAACACTCACGGTCAGCAACATAAATTACATAATGTAATGAAATAATCGACCGCTGCTCATTTCGAAATGCCGTCTGCGTGCCTAACCCCTTCTTTCGGCAACCCCCCCCCGTTCACCCCCTTCTGAGAAGAAGTGACTGGCGCCTGCTGCTAGCCTGCAGCCTGGGGCTCTCGCTATTGCTGCTGGTGCTGGCCTGGGGCATTACATGGCAGCGCCTGGACGCCGAAAGAATACTGCTTGAGGACAACGCTAGAACCCAGCAGGAAAACCTTGCCACCATCATGTCGCACAACCTTGACCAGGTTCTTGACCGAGGCCGGTTGATGGCGATTGCGTCAGAGGAATGGTTCGATGGCCACCGCGTGGATGCAACGAATCGCCTGGCCGCGATGCGCACAGCCGACCGGGCATTTCTTCGCATCGCGCTGTATGACCACCAGTTGCAACGGGTTTACGCCTCGTCGCCGGATACGGACAGCAGTGGCTTGCAAGACACCCTGCACGCCGCGCTGGCGCAGTTCTCGGCCGGCAGCCCCAGCCGCATCGCCCTGGCGCATCGATCCTCTCGCCACGAACAGGCATGGCACATCCCCCTGCTCTTTCCCGTTGCCAGCAACAATGCCATCCCGCAAGGCATCCTGCTTGTCGCGCTCGACCTGGGCTATCTGCTCGGCGTGTACCAGAGCCTGGACTTTGGCCGCTCGGGTGTTATCCAAATCCTGACAGTCGGCGGCGAGGAAATCGCCGAGGCACGCCAGGAAGGCCTGGTGCTGAATACGCAACCACGCAGCTACCGTCAATTTTCCCGGGCCGGCCGCCAGACACATTCGCTGGTCGGCGATTTTTTCAACGATGGCCGCAGCTATCTTTCCAGCTTCCGACAGGCAGATAGCTTTCCTTTCATTCTGGTTGTCAGCCGTGATACCCAGGACATCCTGGCCGCGCATACGGCCACGCGCTCGCGCTTTCTGACGACCCTGACGCTGCTGACGGCCATCATCGCCGCCGCCATTCTCTGGATCGCCCAAAGCATCAGGCGCCAGGGACAGCTCTTTGCGGACCTGACGGCTGCCCACCAGGAAAATCACACCCTCATCGAACGGCTGGAAGAAGAAAAGCATCGCGCCTTCATCCTGGCCGCCCACGATCATCTGACTGGCCTGCCCAACCGGCGCATGTTCAATGAACTGATGCTCAGCCATCTGGCCCAGGCCAAACGCAGCCGCAAGCACTATGCCCTGATGTACCTGGACCTGGATTACTTCAAGACCATCAACGACACACTGGGTCATCATGTTGGGGATCTGCTTTTGCAGAACGTCTCGGCTCGGCTGCGATTGACGCTACGCGAGTCGGACATCATCGCTCGCCTGGGCGGCGACGAGTTTGCCGTACTGCTGACCGGATTGGACAGCGTGGACGACACGGCTGGCGTCGCCGCCAAAATCGTCGAACAGATCAGCCTGCCGTTCAACACTATGGATGGCCATGACATTGCGGTGAGCCCCAGCATAGGGATTGCCCTGTTTCCCAGGGATGGCGTCGACATCGATACGCTTTGCCGCAATGCCGATGCGGCCATGTACCAGTCCAAGCGAACGGGGCGCGGCAAATATACTTTCTACGACTCGGTGCTGAATCCGCCTGGGGCACGCCGCTTCAATCTGGAGCAGCGCCTGCCCAAAGCCATCGCGGAAAACGAACTGGTCTTGCACTACCAGCCCAAGATCCGCCTCTCCGACTATCGCATAGTCGGATTCGAGGCCCTGGTTCGCTGGCAACACCCGGAGTTCGGCCTGATCTACCCAAACGACTTCGTGTCCCTGGCCGAGCGTTCCGACCTGATCATTGAACTGGACGACTGGGTGGCGCAAGCCTGCTGCCAACAACTGGCAAGCTGGATAGCCGCCGGGCTTACCCCCGTTCCGATCGCATTCAACGTTTCAGCCCGGCACTTGAAGGACCAGGGGCTGCCCGAACGCATCGAAGCCTACCTGAAAGCCCACGGGGTAGCGCCACAGTACCTGGAGATGGAAATTACCGAGAGCTTGCTGGTCGAGTCGATCGAGGTGGCAGGCCAGGTGCTGGAAAAGCTCGAGAAACTTGGCCTGCGCATTGCCCTGGATGATTTCGGCAGTGGCTTCTCCAGCCTGGGGTATGTGCGCACCTTGCCCATCCATAGCATCAAGATCGACCGTGCGTTCATCAACGACATCCGCAACAGCCCGCATGACGCCGTCATCGTCTCCTCCATCATTTCGTTGGCCCATAACCTGAACATGCGCGTGATTGCCGAAGGCGTGGAAACCTTCGAGCAATTGATCCATCTGAAAACCGCTGGCTGCGACGAGGCTCAAGGCTATTTCTTCAGCCGCCCCGTGCCCCACGACGCCAGTCGCGAGCTATTGGAACGAGCCATCCTGGCGCCGGCCACTCCCTCATGAAAACAAGCATCGTCCGCTATGCTCTTGGCGCCGCCCTTTTCTTTGGCGCGCTGCCGGTCCATGCCGGCAAGACGGTGTGCGACGACCCGCGGCCGTTGCGCATCGCCCTCATCCCGAAAAACAAGGTCCAAACACAGTTCGAGCAGTACCGTCCACTGATAGAGCAGCTGGAAGCCAGGCTTGAGCGAAAAGTGGAGCTCGTGTCCTCGAGCTCTTATGCCGCCGTGATTGAAGGCCTGCTGGCCGACAGCATAGACCTTGCTGAACTTGGCCCCGCGTCGTACGTCATGGCCATCAACCGCGGCGCCGATATCCTCGCTTTCGCGGCATTTCGCCAAGCTGCGAACCCGACAAATGAAGCGGGTTCGTACCGTTCGCTGCTGCTCACCCGCCGCGCAGCCAAGCTCGACACCATCGAGCAGTTGCGCGGCGCCACCCTGAGCCTGACCGATCCCGCCAGCACCTCTGGGGCCATATTGCCTCGGTATGCAATGCAAAAGCTGACAGGGACACTGTTGGAAAACCACTTCCAGCGAGTCTCATTCAGCGGATCCCATGATCGGGCCATCGAGATGCTGCGCAAGGGACAGGTGGACGCCGTCTTCGTATCCAGCAGCAGGGTGCGCGAGGCCATACGCCAGAATCGCCTTCATCCCGACGAGATCCGCATCCTCTGGCGCTCGCCCCCAATTCCCTATGATCCCTTCGTGCACCGCAAGCGCCTTTGTCCCGCACTGAAGGCAAAAATCGACAGCGTATTCTTCAGCGACACCCGTGCATTGCAAGCCATGTTCGACGAGTTCGAAGTGGCCGGTTTTGCGCCGGTCTCGGACGCGCACTACCGGCAGATCCATGAGATTTTCAGCAGCGCCCCCTAAGCTCGCACACACCGCCTCCAGGCCCCTGGGCGCTACACTCTGGCCTTATCCTGGCGGGCCTGAACATCCACCCGCGCGCCAGCTTGCCCCCCTTTATCTCGCATCCAAGGGCATCAATACATGAACCTCGACCTGCGCCTCTTCGCCCCCGCCACCGAACGCAACCGCCAGTTCATCCTGCCCATATTGCAGCGCATACTGCCGTCCAGCGGCACCGTGCTGGAAATCGGCAGCGGCACCGGCGAGCACGCGGTGTACTTTGCAGCCCAGCTGCCTGGCCTGACCTGGCAGCCCAGCGAGCTGGACGCCGCGGCCTTGCCGTCGATCCAGGCCTGGATCGCACATGCCGGGGTCGACAACGTCCGGCCGCCGCAGGTGCTGGATGTCACGGCCGCGCAGTGGCCATTGGCGCAGGCCCAGGCGCTGATATGCATCAACGTGATCCATTATTCGCCATGGGACACGACGCTGGCCTTGCTGGACGGCGCGGCACGCCTGCTAGCCCCGGGCGGCGTGTTGTATTGCTATGGCCCGTACCGGCAAGGCGGACAACACACCGCCCCCAGCAACGAGGAATTCGACGCCTGGCTAAAGCGCCGCGATCCGCGATTCGGCGTGCGCGACCTGGAAGCCGTGCAGGCCGAAGCGGCCGCGCGAGGCCTGCGCCTGGACGAGGTGATCGCCATGCCCGCCAACAACCTGAGCCTGGTCTTTCATCGCGACTGAATACAGCCCGCCTTATTCCATGGCGCCGGCGTAGCCCAGCTCGTGCGACAACGTTCGCGCGCTTTCCAGCACATGCGGCGCAAAGCCGCGCAAGGCTTTCGGGGGCCCGCGCTCCCGAAAGCGGGAGTAGGCTCGTTCCGGCTGCAGACTGTCGATCTTGTCCAGGTAGAGCACATCGCCCCCATCCAATATGGATAGATGATTAGCCAGAACGCTGTTCAAATAGTTAAAACAACAAACATTCAGACCAAACGAGGAGACAAGCATGCCACGCAGGGTTCCCATGGACGCTTCCAATCTTCCCCTTGCCGGTGTCAAGGTCGTCGAGATCTGCCAGGTCGCCGCTGGCCCCTTCGCCGGCATGCTGCTGGCCGACTATGGCGCCGACGTCATCAAGATCGAACCGCCGGAAGGCGATGCCTTGCGGCAATGGCCACCGCTGAGCGGGCCGCAGGAATCCCGGTTCAGCGAAAACTTCGCGTCGCTCAATCGCGGCAAGCGCTCGGTCGTACTGGATCTCAAGCAGGCGGACCAGCTCGAGCAGGCACGCCGTCTGGTGCTTGAAGCCGATGTGCTGGTCGAGAACAATCGCCCGGGTGTCATGCAAAGGCTGGGCCTGGGCTGGGATTACTTCTCGAGCCGCAAGCCGCAACTGGTCTATTGCTCGATATCGGCTTTCGGCCAGAGCGGTCCGCGCGCCAGCGAAGGCGGATTCGATCTCACCATCCAGGCCGCGGCCGGGGTCATGAGCGTCACTGGCGAGCCCGACGGCGCGCCGGTCAAATGCGGTGTTCCCATAGCCGATTTCACGGCGGGTTTGTATGCTGCCTTCTCGATCGCCTCAATCATCGCGCGGGTACGCGCGGGTGGCCTGGGCGGGCACATCGATGTGCCCATGTTCGCCACCACGCTGGCCGTCGGCGCCCTGCAAACCAGCGAATACTTCGGCACCAGGCAGAACCCCCGCAAGCTGGGCTCGGCCCATCCCCGGAACGCCCCCTACCAGGCCTACCAGGCACAGGACGGCTGGTTCGTCATCGCCGCCGGCAACAATCGCCTGTGGCAGGCCGTATGCGAAGTCCTGGATACCCCCCATCTACTGAATGAAGAGCGCTTTGCCACGCCCACGCTGCGCGCGGCCAACCAAGTGGCACTGCGCGACCTGCTGCAGCCGGACTTCCTGGGCCAGACCGTGGACACCTGGCTGCAACGCTTTACGGCCGCCGGCGTTCCCAACGCCCCCATCAATGGCTATGCCCAGGCTCTGGCCGATCCTCAGGCCGACCATCTGGCCCTGAAGCAAGCCGTCACGCTGCCCAACGGCGTCATCAGCGAAACCCTGACCTGCCCGGTATGGCTGGATGGCGCACCCGTACCCGTTGTGACGCGGCCCCCGGCGCTGGGGGAAAGCGATGTCGCACATGGCTTTGAAGGAGCCCAAGCATGACCACTCCCCTGGATACCATTGCCCCGCTGCGCGAATTCGTGGTCGCTGTCACCCGCATCGCCGATACGTTGACCGACGCCGACCAGGCGCAGCGCGTGCGCCCCTTGCTGGCCGAACTGATCGCGCGCGACGACTGGCTACCCGAGGACTGCGCCCAGCCCCATCCTGACTTCTATCAGCAGTACCTCTTGCACTGCGACCCCCTGGAACGCTTTTCCGTCGTCAGTTTCGTCTGGGGTCCGGGGCAGCGCACGCCTATCCACGATCATGGGGTCTGGGGATGGATAGGCATGCTGCGTGGCTCCGAGCGCGCGCAACGCTATGGCTTTGATACCAGCCACAAGCTGATCACCCAGGGCGATTACGAAGTCCTGAATCCAGGCCAGCTCGATTTCGTGTCGCCCGCCACGGGGGACATCCACGTTGTCGAAAATTCCCTGGCCGATCAGGTATCGATCAGCATCCACGTGTATGGCGCCAACATCGGCGCGGTACGGCGCCATGTTTTCGACGCCGCCACGGGCGCCGCCAAGCCCTTTGTCTCGGGCTATTCCCGCAGCGATGTGCCCAATCTGTGGGATCGCGCGCATGCCGTCAGGGCCACGGCATGAGCCAGCCGGCATCATCTCCCGACCTGCTGGCACACGAGTGCACGGGCCTGCTTACGCTGACGCTGAATCGTCCGCAGACTGGTAATGCGCTCTCGGCGGGTCTGGTCGAAGCCCTGCTGGCGGGCGTGACCTCGGCTTGCGCCAATCCCGCTATCCACACCATCTTGCTGCGGGGCGCGGGCAAGCATTTGTGCACCGGTTTCGATCTTTCCGACCTGCATACGCAAAGCGATGGCGATTTGCTCTGGCGGTTTGTGCGCATCGAAATGCTGCTGGCCGCGCTGTGGCACGCGCCGGTGCGCACCGCCGTCCTGGCTCAGGGCCGCACCTGGGGCGCGGGCGCCGACCTGGTCGCCGCCTGCGAAAGGCGCGGCATGGCTCCCAAGGCCTCGTTTCGCTTTCCAGGCGCGCAGTTCGGCCTGGTGCTGGGAACCCGTCGCCTGGCCGAACGCATCGGCGCAGACCGCGCCAGGCACTGGATCGCAAGCGGACACGAGGCCAGCGCCGATGAAGCGCTGGCCAGCGGTCTGGTAGACAGCACAGTCGCGCCCGAACAACTGGATGCCTGGCTGCAGGAACTGGCCGGTGCCGATCTGCTGGAGCGCGACACCGCACAGCAAATCCGCGCGGCAACACGCATGGATCATCGCCACGCCGACCTGGCCAATCTGGTGGCCTCGGCTGCCCGGCCTGGACTACAGCAGCGCATCCATGCCTATATCAATAAGCCCAAACCCATCTAGAGAAAGCCCATCGCCGACGCCCGGCTGCGCATCAAATAGGCAGCCGGGTCTCGGGCCACCCTGGGCTGGCGGCTGCGGCGGGCCTTACGCTAGGGGCCGCACCATCCTTACCATCAAATGCTCGATGGCCGACGCGGCGTCGACGCAGCGGCCAGAATGCACGGGCGAGGTCTGGATGATGGAACTGCGTCGTGCCGTCATCCAGTGAAAACGCGCGCGTTGGGGCAACTGGCCTATCGGGCCCGCGTGCGATTGAGCGCAACAGATAGCGGGAAAACTGGCCAGGTGCCGGCGCACGATATCCAGGTCCACGCCCGGATCAAGCGCAAGCAGGCGCGCCTCGTCGAGCTCGATGTTGGCCTGCAGGAACTTTGCCGCCGGACACGACAGAATAATGCCCGCGTTGATGAACTCGCCACGCTCAACACGAGGAACCACGCGGATCACCGCGTAGTTATAGATATCAGCCACGAGCACGAACGGCCTCTGCAACAAAACGATTACGCAGCTCGAGCCGCTGCAGGAAATACTCGAGATAGGCGCGGCGGCAAGCTGCCGGATCGCCAGGGTCTGACCCACCGCCCTGGAGCCAGGCGTCCGGGACCTGTGCCAGGATGTCCTGCAGCACCTCACGCGTCAAACCCGCGGCCATGTCGGCATCGACCTGGGTGATGGCGTCGGCCTGCGGCAACAGCACATGCTCCTTGATCATGGGAAAAGGCTTGCCCGCCGGCTCGGTGGAGCCGTCCCAGGAATGATGAAAATACAGCGCTGCGCCATGGTCTATCAGCCACGGGCGGCGATGCCAGATCATCAGATTGGTATTGCGAGCGGTCCGGTCCACATTGCTGACAAAGGCATCGAACCAGACCAGCCTGGAGGCGAAGTCGCTTGATACCGGGTCGGCGATGGGATCGAAATTTACCGCTCCGGGCAGATAGTCCAAGGCCAGGTTGAGCCCGCCGCTGGCGCGTATCAACTCCTGGATCTCCGGATCCGGCTCGGTGCGGGCCAGTTCGGTATCGAGCTCGGCCAGCACGATTTCCGGCATCGGCAGCCCCACCGCCCGCGCGATTTCGCCGGCGACCAGCTCGGCGACCAAGGCCTTGCCACCCTGCCCCGCACCGCGGAACTTGAGCACATACATGCCTAGGTCGTCGCCCTCGACCACGGCCGGCAGGGAGCCCCCTTCACGCAATGGGGTCACATATCGGTTGACGGTAACGGTTCGCAGTGAAATGGCGTCCTCGCGTGGTTGCTCATCGACAAGCCAGGTCTTCCTGGCAGGCGGATATGATAGTCCCTCAGGCCTGGGAAGGCTGTGTGCTGTCGTGGAAATTGGCCGCGAATTCAGCGCTCGGAGCGATAGGCTTGATCACGTCGATCAGGACACCGTTAGGATCCGCCGTGATGAAGTGACGTTGGCCAAATGGTTCGTCGCGCAGCGGCGTCAGTACAGGGAGCCCGGCCGCCTGGATTCTGAGATAGACCTCGTCGGGATCCTCGACCTCGAAATTCAGCAACATGCCCGACACCTGGCCACGGGACGCTTCGGGAATCGTGTCGTGCCAGCCATCCAAGATGGCAAGATTGACTGAGCTGTCGTCGCCAGACTGCAGATGCACATACCAATCGCTGCTGTACAGCGCGCCAAAACCGAAATGGGTTTTGTAGAAGGCTGCAGTGGCTTCTACGTCGCGCGTCATGATGACGGGGTAATAGCTGGTGATCTTCATCGCGGTTCTCCTGTTTGATTACATGCGCCTGGATTAACATACAGTCTGCATGTTTTTATAAATTAACATACAGGCTGTATGTATGCAAAGAAAAACGCAGTCACGCTCAAATCGGGAACGTACCGAATCCACCCGCCACGCCCTGATTCAGGCGGCGCGCGCACTCTTTGTCAGTAAAGGCTATGCGGACACGTCCACCCCCGAGATCGCCAGTGCTGCCGGCATTACGCGCGGCGCCCTGTATCACCACTTCGCAGATAAGCGCGATCTTTTTCGCGCCGTCCTGGAACAAGAGGCGGATGCCGTGGCCCAGCACATCGTATCGGGCGCCCCCGCGAGCCTTTCTGCTCGCCAGGCTTTGCAAAGCGGCAGCCTGGCCTATCTGCAGGCCATGACGACGCCGGGCAGGACCCGGCTTCTGCTGATCGAGGGGCCAGCGGTATTGGGCAGCGGGGAAATGCAGGCAATGGACGAGGCCCACGCCGCACGCACCCTGCAGGAAGGGCTACTGGCGGCGCTGACCGAGTCCGGCACAGCCGCCATGCCGGTGGCCGCGCTTGCGACCCTGCTCTCGGCAAGCTTTGATCGCGCGGCTCTCGCCATCGACGCGGGAGCGGATGCGACGCAATACAGGCAGGCCATGCTGACGATCATAGAAAGAATCGTCGGCTGAAAACTGGCTTCAGGGATAGCGCAGCGGTTTGGCCGAAATATCCGGCAAGGGAATGAATCCGGCTTCCTGCCAGGCAAAGCGCCGGGCACGCCCAGCGCTTTGCGCCTCTTTGAAACTTAAGCCGGCCAGGCTGCGAAGAGCCCGCGCAAGGCGCCCACCAGCGCCAGCGGCTGGTCTGCCATCAGGTGGTGCTGGGCTTCGGGAATTTCTATCATGGGCGTGCCGGCCGGAGCCAGGCGCAACAAGGTTTCACGGACTTCGTCATCCATGAGCGCCGAGTTCGCACCCCTGATGCAAGCCAGGGGACACTGCACGGCAGGCAGATTCACGGTGGGGTCGCCAACTTCCAGCGTGCGCCACAGGAAGGGGTCGAAACTCCAGGAATATCCCATGCCCTGGCCTTCGCCGGGCATGATCAAGGTCAGCGACTTGCGGGCGATATAGTCGACGACGTACAGGTTTTCGCATTGCTGGATAGGAGAAAAGCGAAAACGCGTCAGCAAGGCGTCCATGGCGGGAAAGACCCGATGGGGCTGCAGATCGTCTGCGTTGCGCCCACGCTGGCCACGCGCCGCACGCTGCTCGGGGCTCAGTACGGGGGAATCCATCGACACCAGGCCGCCCAGCTTCTTGCCTTGGGTTGCGGCATACAGCAAGGCGGGATACGAGCCAAAGGAATGGGCAACCACGATGGGCTTGCGGCTGGAGTCGAATAGACCGGCGGCATTGGCCACGGCCTCGATTTCGCCGGCATAGCCTTCGATGGAATAGCTGTCGCGCCAATCGGACTGGCCCATGCCGGACCAGGACAGCGCCGCTACGCGATAGTCCTTGGCAAAATACGGGGCAATGAAGCTCCACCAGTCGGCATGCGCCGCGTTGCCATGCAGGAACAGCAAGCCGGGTTTGCCGCGCTCGCCCCAGGTGAGCATTTCGACGCCGGCGCCGTCCACATCGACCCATTCACGTTCCGGCTCTTGCGCCAGGGCTTGGGAAAACCACGCGGGACGCGGTGGTTGCTTACCTTCCAAATGGGCCAACAATGATGCGTCGTTGTTTGCTGCGTATAGACTCATGTGCGTTCTTCCCGGATGCGAGCTTGTCTTGAAGCAGGCTAACTCACGTTGCCTGCCCGCGCAATACGGGGTAGACGGGATAAGCAATACGCCAACGGCATCCAGCACGCGAGCGATGCTGGATGCCTTGCGGCAGAAGGTGCGCATTCACCGCTAGCGGCGGGCACCTCGGGTTCGCGATTAGCGCTTGGCCTCTTTCTTCAGGCGCTTGGCTTCTTTCTTTTCCTTGGGAGTTCGGGTGGGCTCCTTCTTTTCCGTTTTCTTGCTGTCCTGACCTTTACTCATGATTTCCTCCTGCCTGAATAGGGCAATTCCCGTGGCATTGCGCCCAGTATAGGCGGGATAGCACGAAGGGACATGCGGTGACGGCAATGATGCCAAGTATTCACATCATTCAGCGGATGCAAGGCGCGCGCGTCATCGCGTGCTGGCTGCGAGCAATGGCTGCGGCGCGTCCTTGACCAGCCGGAAACCGACATGGGACATCGGGCTGTATGGGTCGGCGCTGCGCCGTGCGCTGGGCCGGTACGACAGGCAATAACTCTCGTTGCACAGAAACGATCCACCACGTATCACCCGCTTGGGCGCATTGACCGGCACCCCGGGTTCTGAAGGATCGTAGGATTGCGTGGGGCCTTGCGGGTTGTCGAGCGTTGCCTTTGCAGCGGCGCGCGCGTCGATGACGAAAGCGTCCGAACGGTACCAGTCGGCAACCCACTGCCAGGCATTCCCCGTCATGTCATACAGCCCGTAGCCGTTGGCCGGAAACGTGCCAGCCGGCATCGTGCCGGTGGCGCCACCGGCTTTGGGGCTGACGACCGGGAAGCTGCGTTCGCGGGTATCCCAGTAATTGGCCTGCAACTTGCCGTCGGGCATCAGTTCGTCGCCCCACACATAGGTGGCCTGTTCGAGGCCGCCACGCGCCGCGAATTCCCATTCGGCCTCTGTGGGCAGGCGCTTGCCGACCCATTGCGCATAGGCCAGAGCATCGACATAGCTGACCTGCACGACGGGATGATCGCCCTTGCCTTCTATCGAGCTGCCCGGCCCCTGCGGATGTCTCCAGTTGGCGCCCGGCACATAGCGCCACCACTGCGTGTAGTTTTGCAGGTTGACCGGCGCCTGCGTACCGACGAAGACCATCCCGCCAGGTACCAGCACATGGTCTGGCGGTTTTGGCGTGCCGGGCGGCAGTTGCACGCGCACCGTTTCCCAATCGGGCTTTTTCTCGACCGTCGTGACATACCCGGTTGCCTGCACGAATTCAGCGAACTGATCGTTGGTGACGTGGGTAAGATCCATCCAGAAGCCGCGAACGCTGACCGAGTGCGCGGGCCGTTCGTTGGGCTGAGCAAGCTTGCTGTCGCTGCCCATGAGAAATACGCCCGGGGGCACCCAGGCCATGTCCTTGGGCGTTGCAACGCCATCGCCGATGATGATGGTCGGCGTTGCGGGCGGCTGTTGCGGCCAGGCCAGCCACCCCAGCGCCGCCCCTGCCGCCACTAACCCAGCAATCCCGCCCGCCCCCAGCAACAGCTTGCGGCGCAGCGGTTTAGTAAACCCCATACGTGCGCTCGCAGGTCTTGTTCAGGTTGCTCTGGATAACCGCTTCGTCCAGGTTGTTCGTCAACCCGTCGCGAACACCGCCAACCACAAAGTCATAGACGCTGGAGAGCCCCCATTCGCGAGAGACCTTGCGCCAGTTGGCCAGGTCTTCGGCATTGACCACTCCGTCTTTGTTGCCGTCGCCGGGGCAGTCGGGCTCGGAAGCGAGGATCTTGTCCAGCGTCGCTACCAGGTCATCGTAGACCGCCTGCGTTTGTACAGTCGGCTTACCGGCCAGCAGATTGCGATCGGCAGTATCGAGCAAGGGCTTGGGCGCGGCCTGGTTGACTTGATACAGTTCGTCGACAGTGTCGGTCTGGAAGTCGTTGGTGGCAGGCGTGTAGTTGCGGGTGATATTGCGAACCAGCTTGAATTCGTCGTTACGAACCGCCATCGAGGTCTCGGGCAATATGCCGAGCATATCCCGGCCCGCGTTGTAGAGCGCCTGGTTCACATCGGCACAAATCTTATACCCTGCGCCATTATTGGGTATAACCGAGGAATCGGTGTAATTCTCCCCCCACCAGATGCCCTGGTTGTCTTCGCATACGCTCTTGGAGGTTGGAATCTGGGTGCAGGTGGCGCTGATCACGCATGGCCCGTTCCTGCCACCATTGGCCTGCTGATTGATACCGCCCATCGTGAAATTGATCGTGCGCAGGCTGGCTTGCTCTGGATTGGTCAGGTATGGCAGCACACCCGCCGAATCGATGGTTCGCGGCACCACTTTGTGAACGTCCAGACCCGCGACCTCGCCAAAGAACTGGAACAGATCCACCGCATTGACCATGTGCTCGACTTCACGGTCGGGCTGGACGACCTGCGGTCCGGCGATGATCAGCGGATCCCAGACACCAGTCTGGTAGGCCGTTCCTTTTGCCTGCGAGGGCACGAACGGCAGCTTGACTGCCGTACCCAGCGTGCCATTGTCGCCAACGATCACAATGGTGGTGTTCGAGGCCTTGGGGTCATAGACCAGGCTGCCGTCGACTGCGCGCTTGGCAAGCCCGGTCTCGACCAGAAGCCGGCCGAACTCGGTGTCCATCGCTTCGATCATCTTGTCTTGTATCAGCCGGCCCGCCTCTGTGGCTTTGCAGTTCAGGCCATCCAGCGTGGGGCCCCCCGCATGAAGCAGGCCGCCCGGAGGCTGCTGCCAGGGCGTGTGAGCGGCGGTGTAGCTTACCGTTGCCATCCAGGGCTTATTGCTGGGGCGGGATTTGATCCAGTCGATTGCCGCATTGGTTTCGATCTGGGTTCGATATTCTCTGGCCCGCGGGTCTGTAAGCGGCACTTGCTGCACATCGCCCCCATCGATGATCACCAGGGGCGAGACGTAGTAGCCGTTGAGACGGGTGAAATCCAGCCTGGCCGGCGCGACGCCGCATGTCTCGTTCGGAACGAAAATCCCGCCCGAAGTCAGGCATTGCATGCCGGCGGAATCTTGAGACGGCGCGATCTGCTTGATTACCGCGCAGGTATTGTTGGCCTGATAGCACGCCCCGGTGTCAGCGCCGCCAGCGGCGGCCTTGCCGGGCACAAAACCGCAGGAATAGGTGTTTTCCGGCGCGACGCCACCGGCAGTCGTATCGACGGAACCGGGAAGCCCGCCCACCCAGCCATGGAAGTAATCCCAGCCCAGAACGCTTGGGGTGGCGTTTTCCGCCTCGTTGTTTTCCGGTCCGGCCAGGTGGAACTTGCCGAACATTGCACTTTCATAACCGGCCTGCTTGAGCAACTTCGGCGCAGTCATGTCGTAGGGAGACACCTGCGAGTTGGCAAGGTCGAGAGGCCCGATAGCCTGGTTGATGTTCGTGCGAAACGGGTACTGGCCCACAAAGAAAGCGGCACGGCCCGGCGAACATTCCGGCATGGACCAGGTATTGCGAAAACGCACGCCAGCACTCGCCACAACGTCCATATTCGGCATGCTCGGTGGCGTGGCGCCGCCATAGCCGAAAGACTTCATCTGGTCGATGCCGACATCATCCATGATGACAAAGAGGATGTTGGACGGTAGAGACGGATCATCGTTTGACGCGACGTCGTTATCGCCACCACAAGACGCTAGGGCAAGTACGGCAGCGCTCGCTGCGAATAGTGTTGGAAGTTTTTTTTTCACAGCGGTCTCCGTGGGTGACGTCCAGAGCCAGCGATGAATGCCAAGGCATTGCACCGCGTCTTTTCGCCTAGCCTGATATTATTGATTTCAACGGTTTGGAAAAAAGCGTAATGGATTATTTGCAGGCTTGCAACCAAAGTTAACGAATACGGATCATTTGGCAAACGCCAGATAGATCTTCCATTTTTGACAGAAATTGTTCCGTTTTATTGGGAAATCGGTGTCGGACACGGGAAGCTTTTATGACATCTAGGTGCACGCATTGGTCTATGGTCGAACTCCTGCACCAGACCGTAAAGAACCCGAATATCCACGTGCGCGGGACACATAGCTATTACAGCGCCGCCTGGACCGGCACATTCGAGGAAAGCGTTGTCCGTTATCACTACGGAGATGACTACAGCCTGAAAGCCTGGACGCCCCTGTGGCCGATCGATCAGCTCCGTATCGGCGACTACGTTTGTATCGGTGCGGAGGCTGTCATTTTGATGGGCGGCAATCACACCCATAGAATCGACTGGTTCAGCCTCTACCCCTTTCCAGAGACCGTTCAAGAGGCCTACGTCGGCAAAGGCGATACCGTGATTGGAGACGGCGCCTGGATCGGCATGCGCGCCATGATCATGCCGGGAGTCACCATCGGTGAGGGCGCAGTGGTCGCGGCAGGCGCCATCGTGACCAAGGATGTATCACCCTACGCTGTCGTTGCCGGCAATCCGGCCAAGCCGCTGCGCAAGCGATTTCCCGACGATGTTGTGCAACGCCTACTCGCGCTCGATATCTATGGTTGGGACCGCGACAAATTTGACGGCCTTAAGCGCTTCATCACAGCGCTGGACATCGATGCGCTCGAAGCCGCCGCCCGACAATACGATCAATCAGCGCAATGACCGCAAAAGCTTCCTTGCTTCGTACTGAGGCGCAGGCAAACGCGCGTGAATGATGGTGATGCACAGCTCAGTCGGCCGGCGAGCGCTGCGCCACGAGTTCGGCCAGCGCCTGATCGCCCGGCCCCTGGGCGGACAGCCCCTGGATCACGCCCGTACGCTCGGCTGGCGAACGGTTCTGGCTTAGCTTCCATTTTCCCTCGATACGACGGATGGGAATCTCCAAGCCGACGATGCCCCGCACCTGGGCGTCGATATAGCCTTGCGGCGCGTCAGACACCTTCCAGGGCTGGGTGTGCCCCTCTTCCTGGGCGTCGGTCAGGTCCTCGAGCTGGCGGCGCAACCAGACAGGATCCTCGATCAGGCGCGGCGCGCCCCAGGCATGCACGGTCACGAAGTTCCAGGTTGGCACCACCTTGCCGGTCTCCTGCTTGCCCGGATACCATGACGGCGTGATGTAGCCTTGCGGCCCATTGAACACGACCAGGCAATCCTTGACTTGGGCCAGTTGCGCGCCTTGCGGATTGGCCCGCGCGAAGTGCGCACGCAAGGTGCCCAGTTCGCCTTCCTGCGGGTAAACCAAAAATGGCAGCAGATTGGCGGCCAACCCGTCCGGCCCGGCCGTGACGAGGGTGCCCAAAGGATGCGAACGTATCAACTCGTGCTGCACCTCGATGCGGTCTTCACGAAAATGGGATGGCAGGTACATCGGCTAGCTCCAGTGAGGTGAAATACGCGGCTGTTTTCATACGCCCCGCGAGACGGCCCGCCGGCGCAGGCGGCGGGCCAAGCCCAGGACAAGCGCTGCGCCTACTATCAACGCCAGCACGGCATCCTCGTAGCGCTTGATGTCGGCAAACAACCACTCCAGGGTGTTGCCAAACAGATAGCCCAGGCCGCCAAACAGGGGCGCCCATAGCGCCGCCCCGATCAAATTCAGCACGACAAACCGCCAGACGGGGACATCGCTCATGCCGATGGCGATGAGCCCGACCGTGCGCAGCCCATACATGAAGCGCACGCCGATGATCGCCTTCGCGTTCTGGCGTTGCAATAGGCCGTTGACGCGTTGTACGCCAGGGTTCAGATGTGGAAAGCGCCGGAGCAACTGGGCGCCATAACGCCGGCCAAGGAAAAACAGCGCCTGGTCGCCCAGGACACCGCCACACCAGGCGATGACCACCACCCACAGGAAGGACAAATAGCCTTGATGCGCGGCAAACCCGGCCAGCACCAGGACGGTTTCGCCTTCGAGCACCGAGCCGACCAGCACCCCCAGATAACCATAGTCGGCAACAAGCTGCGTCAACATACGTGTCCTCCCGGGCTGAGCGAGCGGCTGCAGCCACGGTCTTGGTAGGCCTGCCGCCATATCGCGGCAGCACCGGATTGGAAACCTCGCAATATACTAGCGGCTTCCCTACATCAACACTCTGCATAGAATGACACAACAACCTCTCTCCGGCATTCGTGTTCTCGACCTGAGTCGCATCCTGGCTGCACCCTGGGCCAGCCAGATGCTTGGCGACTTCGGCGCCGAGGTCATCAAGGTCGAGCGCCCCGGCAAGGGAGACGACTCGCGTAACTTTGGCCCGCCTTTCGTCAAGGATACCGAGGGCAACGACGATTCCACGCTTAGCCCCATGTATATAAGCGCCAACCGGAACAAGAAGTCGATCACGGTCGATCTGTCCAAGCCCGAAGGCCAGGAACTGATCAGGAAACTGGCCGCCGAATCCGACATTCTCCTGGAGAACTACAAGGTAGGCGATCTGAAACGCTATGGCCTGGACTACGACAGCCTCAAGGAAATCAACCCGCGCCTGATCTACTGCTCGGTCACGGGATTCGGGCAAACCGGACCTTACCGCTTTCGCCCCGGGTATGACGGCATTTTCCAGGCTATGGGCGGCATGATGAGCACGACGGGCATCGGCCAGGGCATGCCTGGCGCAGGCCCCATGAAGGTCGGCGTCTCGATAGGCGACATCCTGACGGGCATGTATGCCTACTCGGCGATCATGACCGCGCTGTACCACCGCGACCAGGTCAGCAACGAAGGCCAGCACATCGATATCGCCTTACTGGATTCGGTCATTGCGGCCATGTCGCACCACGCGGCGGTCTACCTGGGCACCGGCGAACTTCCCCAGCGCCTGGGCACCACGGGCGGTGGTGGCGTGCCTTCACAACTGTTTCACTGCGCCGATGGCGACCTGATGGTGGTGGCGGGCAACGACCAGCAGTACCAGCGGCTTTGCGGCGTGCTTGGACGCCCGGACCTGGCGACTGACGAGCGATTCGTGACCAACCGTCTGCGCGCGCAGAATCGCCTCGTGCTCATGCCTATCCTTGACGAACTCTTCGCCGCCCGCAAAATGCAGGATCTTTACGAAGGGCTGGAAGAAGTCGGCGTGCCGGCCGGACCGGTCTATGCCTTTGACCAGGTATTCGACGACCCGCAGGTCAAGGCGCGCGCCAATATGGTGGAAGTGCCGCACCCGGTAGCGGGCACGATCAAGCTGGGCACCAACCCCATCCGGCTTTCCAAGACCCCGATTACCGAATATGTGGCGCCGCCCATGATAGGCCAGCACACGGACTCGGTACTGCAGGAAGTGCTGGGCCTGAGCGCAGAAGAAATGCAACACCTTCGCGATGCCAAGGTGATCTGAAGCCGGCAGGCAAGCTGCCGGCCCCCCGAAACCACCGCAAAGTGCGGTTCCGGGGGGTCAAGAACGGGTCAGGCAGCGGTATCAGTTATTGCTGATGCCGTTGTCGCGAATGACCTTGCCCCATTTGTCGTATTCCACGCGCACGCGCTGAGCCATGGCGTCGGCGGGCGCGTAGGCAGCCGTCGTGCCGGCTGATTTCAGCTTCTCTTGCACTTCGGGGTCTGCCAACACCTCTTTGAGGGTGGTGTTCATGACGTCGACAACCTCTTTGGGCGTATTGGCCGGAGCAACCCAACCACCCCAGGATACTGCTTCAAACCCGGGGAAACCCTGCTCGGCAACCGTCTTGACGTCAGGCGTGAAAACCACGCGCTCGCGCGAACCCACGGCGATGGGCAGCAGCTTGCCCGCCTGGATATGGGGCAGAGCCGCGATCATGTCCGAGAACATGATGGGAACCTGTCCGCCCAGCACATCGGCCATCGCAGGCGCGCTGCCCTTGTAGGGCACGTGCTGCAGCTGAAAGCCGCCCAGGGTCTTCATCAGTTCCACCGACAGATGGCCGAAGCTGCCATTGCCCGCGCTGGTGTAGTTCAGGTTGGGATTGGCCTTGGCCTTGGCGACCAATTCCTGAAGGCTGGTGACACCTGGCAGTGCCGTGGGGTTGACCACCATGACGATGGGCACCTCGTAGACACCGGCTATCGTGGTGAAATCGGCAAAGAGGTCAAAGCCCTGGTCGCCATACAGGTGCGGCGCCAATATCGTCGGGTTGGCAAGCACCATGATGGTGTAGCCATCGGGATCGCTCTTGATGACCGACTTGGCGGCGATCACGCCGGAAGCACCAGGACGGTTTTCCACTACCACCGGCTGGCCAACTTTTTCACTGACTTTTTGACCGATGATGCGCGCTGCGATATCGGTCGGGCCGCCAGGCGGGAACGGGACGACCAAGCGAATGGCCCGGTCGGGATAGGCGCCGGCCAGAGCGACAGGCATGCTCGCCAGGTTGAATACGCCCACAGCCACGGCCAGCATGGTTGCACGACGCAAGGAAAAATCGGGAGTCAAGGCGGTCTTGCTGAACAAGCGGGTAGTTCGGCTCACTAAATAATCTCCGGTGACGTAAGTAAAAAATGCTTACATCCAATTATATAAGACTGCACTACTGAAAAACCCTCGCATCACATGATGGTCATAATATAATCATGTACGGAACACCGTCATCACAGGGACTATTCATCAAAGGGCAGTCATACCATGCAGAACTTGTCACGTGAAGAAAAGTTGGCCACTTGGGTGGCAGCGGAACAAACGCGGCGCGCCGGGCTCGCCGCGCCCGGCATCATGACCCTTGAGCAGGTCAGCAAGCTTGAGCCGCAAGAGTTCTTCAATCGCATTGGCAATGGCGAACTGCCCAGCCCGCCCATCGGAGATCTGATGGATTTCATTCCCCTGGAATGGTCTCCCGGACGTTTTGTATTCCAGGGCACGCCAGACGCCCGCCATTACAACCCCCTGGGCAGCGTACACGGCGGCTACGCGGCCACCCTGCTCGATTCCTGCATGGGCTGCGCCATTCATACCCAGCTCAAGCCAGGCCAGGGCTACACCACCACCGATCTGCGCATCAGTTATGTGCGCGCACTACGAAAAGACATCGGCCCGGTGCGCGCCGAAGGACACGTGGTTCACCTGGGGCGCTCCACGGCGCTGGCCGAAGGGCGCATCTACGATGTCGAGGATCGTCTTTACGCCGTCGGCTCCACCACCTGCCTGATCCTGGCCATGCCCGGCTGAACACAATACAGGAATCCCCTTGTGCGCTACTCCGATGACCACAAAGCAGCCACCCGTAAACGCATCATTGACGAAGCCTCGCGCCGCTTTCGCCGCGATGGCATCGACGCCACCGGCCTGCAAGCTTTAATGAAAACGCTGGGACTGACCCATGGGGGTTTCTACGCCCACTTCAGTTCCAAGGACGAGCTGGTGCAAAAGGCCCTGGAAGCCACCGCCACCCGGCTGAAAACCACTTGCAACGACATGGCCGTCGGCGACCAGGCCCTGCCGCAGTTCATCGACCAGTATTTATCGCCGGCCCACCGCGCCGCCCCGGAACATGGCTGCCCATTGCCAACCATGTCGGCCGAACTGGGCCAGCATGGCACCCCCAGCCCCTGGACCGACGCCGTGGTGCGGGACCGCCTGGCGATGATGGAAAGCCAGCTCGACCGCGAGGATGGCGCACAGGCCAGCGTGGCGGCGCTCTCGACCCTGGTCGGCGCCCTGCTGCTGTCACGCAGCGTCCACGACCCGGAACTGTCTGACCGCATACTGGAACAGGCGCGCGACTGGCTGCACCAGCAGCTGGACACACGCTAGCGGCGCATGCGCCTTGCTGGCTGGCATGCCAAAGCCGGCAGGTGGACACCCTGCTCAGGAAAGCATGGCAGCCTTGCCGCATTGACAACCGGACAATTTTGTCCGATCATGTGAACCATGCAAGCTCCCCGCGTTGATGCAGCCGCGCGGCGTGAACAATTACTTGATTCCGCAGACATCATTTTTTCCGAGCACGGCGTTACCGCCCCGCTCGAATTGGTTGTGCGGCACTCCGGCCTTGGGCGCGCCACGCTTTACCGCAACTTTCCCGACCGTAGCGCCCTCATCGAGGGGCTACTGCAGCGCTCGCTAGAGCACACCGCACAACGCGCCGCGGCCCTTGAAGACCGGGACGACGCCCTCTTCCTCCTGTTCGAGCACTCCGCTGCCTATATTGCCGATCACGCATCGATGGTCGACTACTGGCGCACAGTGGAGCGCGAAGGCAGTCTCGTCCATTCAGCCCGCCAGCGACTTACCGAGATTTATGCGCCAGCACTGGCGCGCGCCATCCGCGCCGGACTGTGCCGTGCCGATCTGAGCGCAGCCGATATTTCCCTGATCCTGGGCATGCTGGGTGCTTGCCTGCGTGGCAAAACGGGAGCCCAGCGCCAGGCACTGGGGAACCGGGCGCTCGAACTGCTGATCGCCGGCCTGAAACCCGCGGCACAAGACCAGACCTGACCTAACATGGCAGAGTACCTGGAACCACTACCCAATTGGCGCGAAGAGGAAAAGCCCTTCATGCCGGGCTCGCCCTCGCGCCCTGCGCATAGCCTGCCCATCCGGATTGCCTATGCCTGCGTAGCGCTGCTCATCGGCATCACCGGCGGGTTGGGCACAGCGCTGGTATCAGCCAACCTGCCCTACTTGCAAGGCGCACTGGGGCTGACGCCCACCGAAGGCGCCTGGCTGCCCGGGGCCTACATGATGGTGAACGTAACGGCCAACCTGCTGGTATACAAGTTTCGCCAGCAATATGGCATGCGCCTCTTTGCTGAAATCGGCCTGGCCACCTACGCCTGCTTTGCCATCCTGCACCTGTTCTCGGATAGCTTGGCAACGGCGGTAATGGTGCGTGCCGCCAGCGGCCTGGCCGGAGCCACCGTCAGCACACTGGCCGTTTTCTACATGATGCAGGCGTTCCCAAAGGAATACGTAGCGCAGTCATTGATTCTTGGCATCGGCATTTCGCAACTGGCCGCACCGCTAGCCTGGTTGTTGTCGCCGGCCCTCATCGATCTGGGCGACTGGTATTCCCTGTACCGTTTCGAAGCCGGGCTGGCACTGTGCGCCCTGGCCGCGGTCGTGGTGCTCAAGCTGCCGCCAGGCATGCGCATCAAGTCGTTCGAGAAACTCGACTTCCTGACTTTCGCCTTGCTTGCGCCCGGCGTTGCCCTGCTGGCAGTGGTGCTGATCCAGGGATACAACCTCTGGTGGTTCCAGAGCCCCGCGCTGGCGTACGCCCTGATAGGCGCGATCGTGCTCCTGAGCGCAGGCCTGTGCCTCGAGCACTACCGGGCCAATCCCCTGATCCATACGCGGTGGCTGCGCAAATCGGAAACCATACGCTTTGTGATCGGCGCGGTGGCGCTGCGCTTTCTGCTTTCCGAGCAAACCTACGGCGCCATCGGATTGCTGAAAACACTGGGCATGGGCCCGGACCAGCTACAACCCCTATACGCCATCATTCTGCTGGGGCTGGTAGCCGGCATAGTCTGCAGCGCCCTCACCTTTGGTCCGCGGGCGCTGTTGGTGCAGCTGACGCTGTCGGCAGCGCTGATACTGGTGGGCAGCCTGCTGGACTACCATTCAAGCAGCCAGACACGACCGCACGACATGTTCGTGAGCCAGTTCCTGCTGGCATTTGCCTCGGGCATGTTCCTGGGGCCGCTGATGCTGCTGGGCTTTATGCGGGCCATGGCGCACAGCCCCAGCCATATTGTCACTTTCGTGGTGGTGTTTTCCATTACGCAAAGCTTTGCCGGCCTGGCCGGCCCCTCTCTGCTGGGCAGCTTCCAGCTGTTCCGGCAGCACGAATATTCCACCAGCATCAATGTTCACATCAACCCAGCCGACGGCGTCGTCGCGCAGCGGCTGCATACCCAGGAACAGGTGTTCGCGGCAACGGTTGCCGACCCGGGCCTGCGCATAGCCCAAGGCATGGCCCAGTTGGCCAAGACCTCGTCGCGCGAAGCCAGCGTGCGCGCCTTCGACGACGTTTTCGCCCTGACCGCATTGCTGGCCGCGGCCCTGCTGGCCTGGTCGCTCTGTTACCTGATACGAACGGCGATCGTGGCCAGGGGCGCCAGCGCGCCTGGGCCGTAGTGCAGCCTGCCACACCTATCATGACCCAAGAAAATCCCAATGTATCCGCCAAGCCACCCGGCGAGGCAAGTGAATCCGGCAATGCCCTTGCCACCGATGCCGCGGGCAACGCCAACGAAGCCTTGACCGACAACGGGCCACCCAAGATCATCAAGCCGCGACGACGCACGGTGTTCATGATGATGGGGGTCGCGCTGGGCGGCATCCTGCTGGTCCTGTGGGCCTGGCACTTATGGCCATTCAGCAATGCCATCGTCACCACCGACGATAGCTATGTTCGCGGCCAGATTACCGTGATGGCGCCTCAGGTGAACGGCTACATTGCCGAAGTGAAGGTGCGCGATTTCGAGCAGGTGCAAGCTGGCCAGCCCCTGCTCCAGATCGACGATCGCATCTACCGAGAACGGGTGCGCCAGGCCCAGGCGCAACTTGACAGCGCCCGCGCCCAGCTTGCCAATGCCGACCAGACTTTGGCGCAGAACCAGGCCGCCACGGGTGCGCGGCGCGCCGACCTTGCAGCCGCCCAAGCCGAAGATGGGCGTGCCAGCGCCGACGAACATCGCACCAGCCAGCTGGCCGCATCCGGGGCAGTCTCGGCGCGTGACCGCGACCAGGCGCGAGCCACGGCCCGCCTGGCGGCGGCCAATGTGTTGAAGGCCAAAGCCCAGATCGAGATTGCCGAGCAAACCACCAAGGCGACCCAGGTGTCGCGAGCCGGGCTCGAGGCCGCAGTCAGTATCGCGCAGGCCCAGCTCGCGCTGGCACAGATAGACCTGGACAACACCGTTATCCGGGCACCCCGCAATGGCACCTTGGGCGAGATTTCGGTGCGTCTGGGCCAATATGTAGGCGCCGGCTCGCAACTGCTGTTTCTGGTTCCCGACACCTTGTGGGTTATCGCGAACTACAAGGAAACCCAGACCAGCCGGATACGTATTGGCCAGTCGGCCAGCTTTTCGGTGGATGCGCTGGACGACGCGGTCCTGAGCGCAACCGTACAGGAAATTTCACCGGCCACGGGCTCGGAATTCAGCGTACTGCGCGCGGACAACGCCACAGGCAACTTCACCAAAGTGGTGCAGCGCTTGCCGGTACGCATCACGATAGATCCAGGCCAGCCGCTGGCCCAGCGCCTGCGCCCAGGCATGTCGGTCGTGACCCATGTGGACACGGCAAGCGACAGCCGCTAAAGCGACGCCGGGCCTGGCACAGATGCGCGGGCTAGCCACGCCCTACATGACGCATCAAGCCGCCAACGTCAGGATCTCGATCAGGTCGGCAGGACCGCTTACCGCACGCGGGTTGGTCGAGATGGGCGGGCGGCCATCGTATTGCGCGGCGATGTCGGCAAACTGATCCGCCGTAATGCCCACCTGGGACAAGCGGGTTGGCAGACCCAGGCCCGCCACGAACCGCCGCACGCCTTCGCTGGCGCTGTCGGCGCCGAATACCTCGGCAATCGTGAGCTGCCGCTGGCGGGTGACAGGTTCGTTCCAGCGCAATACCGCATGCAGCATCACACAAGACGTCTTGCCATGCGGCACGCCCTTGTATGCGCCCAGGATGTAGCCGATACCATGGCTGGCGCCTACCGGCACACCGGCCCATTCCCCCATGATGGACAACCAGGCGGCATACTGGGCCGCGGCGCGCGCCTGCAGCTCGTCGGGCTGTTGCCGGATGGCGGGCAAGGCCTGGGCCAGCATCCGCATGGCTTGCAGGCAGACGGCGTCTGCGAAGGGCATGGGCTGCGGCGAGCACCAACGCTCGACGGCGTGGTCCAGCGAACGTATCGCCGTGGACAGCAGCAACTCGGCCGGCGTATGCAGGGTCGCGGCAGGATCGAGTATGACGGCCTTGGGCACGGTAAAAGGGCTGAGCAGGCTGACCTTGCGACCGCGCTCGGTATCGGTGATGCCGGCCTGCCCGGTAAATTCGGCGGCTGACAGCGTAGTGGGTATGGCTATCATGCGCGGCGTCGGCGGCGCGCCATCCCAGCGACTTTTCACCACGCCGTGCGGCACGCCATCCAGTAGCGCGCCCACTGTGGTCAGACGGTTCCAGGCGGCAAAGCAGATGGCCTTGCCGCCATCGATCACCGACCCGCCACCCACCGCAAGCACCAAATCGGCGCCGCTCTCGAGCACTTGCACGGCGGCGTGGACGACGTCCTGGGCTGGCGTATGCGCACGCATCGTATCGAAGACGCCGCACAATCTGTCGCCGATCACGCCATGTACGGATGCGAGCAAGGCGGTATGGCGCAGCGAACGCGTGGACAACAGGAACACGCGTTGCGCCCCCGCAAGCGCCAGCTCTTCGGACAAGGCCGCAACCACATCGGCATTGGTATGGACACGCTGCTGTGCAAGCCAGTGATGAGTGCTGCGGCGGATCTCGTTGGACATGGCAACCTTGACGGAAATCGTGCACGAAGGATGGACCACGATAGCCCAAAGCCGGCGTGCCACCAAGGCTGCTGATGCAGTCCGATGGCACGCCACCACGCAACGGATCAGCCCGCAGCGCGGCCCTCGCCGTGTTCCTGGCGCAGCACTTGCTTGAGCACCTTGCCCGCGGCGGACAAGGGCAGGCTATCGCGTATTTCCACTGTTTTGGGGCACTTGTAGCCAGCCAGGGACGCCCGGCAATGCTCACGCACCATCTGCGTATCCAGGGCCTGGCCGGAATGCGCCACGACCACGGCATGCACGGCCTCGCCCCACTGAGCGCTGGGGACACCGATCACGGCGCATTCCCGGACGGCAGGATGCCGGGCAATGACGGATTCCACCTCGGCCGAGTACACATTCTCGCCGCCGGTGATGATCATGTCCTTGATCCGGTCGACGATGAAAATATGGCCTTGCTCATCCATATAGGCGCCGTCTCCGGTATGCAGCCAGCCCTCACGCAAAGCCAGGCGGGTTTCCACTGGCTTGTTCCAATAGCCCTGCATGACGGATGGGCCCCGGATCACAATTTCGCCGACGACACCGGGCGGCACTTCCCGGCCCTCGCTATCCAGGATACGCACTTCGCTCGCGTAGCCTGCCCGACCGGCGGAGCGCATAAGACCCTTTTCCCGGCCCCAGGCCGTGTGGTTCTCGGGGCCGCTCAGCGACACGACCGCCGCGGTTTCCGTCATGCCGTAGGACTGCGAGAACTCGATACCCGGCAAGGCGGCCATGGCGCGCTCGAGCAAAGCCAGCGTCATGGGCGAGGCCCCATACCCGATACGCTTGAGGGTATGCAGTCGATACTTCCCGAACGCAGGGTGATCCAGCACCATCTGCAGCATGCTTGGCACCATGCCTGCCTCGTCGACCGCCTCATCCTGAATCGTGCGCAGCACCAGTTCGGGCTCGAACCGGGGCAGGATGACGCTGGTGGCGCCCGCCACCACCTGCATGACCAGCCGGCCCAGGCCCGCCACATGAAAGAAAGGCGTCAGCAGCAGCGCCACCTCGTCGGGCGGTACCACCGACTGCGCCAGGCGCGCAATGGCTGCGGCCCAGAGATTGTCGTGCGAGACCATCACCCCCTTGGGATGTCCGGTGGTGCCACCGGTATACAGGATCGCCGCCAGCGCCGTGCCTCCCGTGCGCGTATCGGCTATCGGTTCGTGGTTGGCGGCCAGCGTGTCCCATGACAGCAGTCCAGCCGGAGCCGGGCCGTCACCAATATGAATGAGCGCCGTCACGCAACTGGCAAGCCCTTGCAGCTCGAGAGCCTGGCCCACGAATGCGTCGTCCACGATCAAGGCGCAGCTGGCGCAGTCGTTGAGCGAATACGCGATCTCGGGCGTACTCCAGCGCGTATTCACGGGATTGGCCACTGCGCCCAGCCACCATACCGCCAGCAGATATTCCAGGTAACGATCCGAATTCTGCGCCAGCATGGCCACCCGATCGCCTGGCTTCACACCCTGCGCCCTGAGCCCCCCTGCCAGGCGGGCGACACGCTCGCCCAGCAGGCGAAAGCTGACATGCCGGGTGCCAAACCTCGTTGCGACATGATCGGGTTTTTGCTGCAGGGCGCGATGCAGGCCCTGCGTAAGATACGAACTCACTATGGTCTCCTCTGGCTCCGCCTCTTGGTGTGCGGGGCACCAGCCTAGCCTAGGTTCTGACCGGCCGCGGGTCAATGACAAAAACGTCGCAGCACTTGGCAAAGCTGATCAACCGCATCCGCTTTGACTAGCGGCAAAGCCACGGCCCTGACCCTGCCCTTCATGCACTGGATGGTCATGAGGGCAGCAAAACGCCCTGTCATTGAGCACAAAAAAACCGCTCCGGAGAGCGGCTTGGGAGCGGACGGGCACACAGCCCGCCGCGGCGGTCAATCGTCCAGCAGCGAAAGATCGCGCACCGCGCCCTTGTCGGCCGACGTGACCAGCATGGCGTAGGCCTTGAGGGCAGCCGACACCTTGCGCGGACGCGGCTTGGCCGGCTTCCAGCCCTTGGCGTTCTGCTCTTCGCGGCGGCGCGCCAGTTCCTCGTCGGACAGCAGCACGTTGATCGAGCGGTTGGGGATGTCGATGCGGATCCTGTCGCCATCGCGCACGAGGCCGATGGCGCCGCCAGCCGCCGCCTCGGGCGAACAGTGGCCGATGGACAGGCCCGACGTGCCGCCCGAGAAGCGGCCGTCAGTCAGCAGCGCACAAGCCTTGCCCAGGCCCTGGGACTTGATGTAGCTCGTGGGGTAGAGCATTTCCTGCATGCCAGGGCCGCCCTTGGGGCCTTCGTAGCGCACGATCACCACGTCGCCGGCCTTGACCTTGTCGTTGAGGATGTTCTCGACCGCCTCGTCCTGCGATTCGGTGACGTGGGCCGTGCCTTCGAACACGAGGATGCTCTCGTCCACCCCGGCGGTCTTCACCACGCAGCCATCGAGCGCGATGTTGCCCGTCAGCACCCCCAAGCCGCCTTCCTTGGAGAAGGCGTGCTCATGGGAGCGGATGCAGCCCTCGGCGCGGTCCAGGTCCAGGCTGGGCCAGCGCGTGTTCTGGCTGAACGCCACCTGCGTGGGAACGCCACCCGGGCCCGCCATGTAGAAAGTCTTGACGGCCTCATCCTGCGTGCGGGTGATGTCCCACTGCTCCAGCGCATCCTTAAGCGTGGCGGCGTGCACGGTGGGCACGTCGGTGTGCAGCTTGCCTGCACGGTCCAGCTCGCCCAGGATGGCCATGATGCCGCCCGCGCGGTGCACGTCCTCGATGTGGTACTTATCGGTGTTGGGCGCTACCTTGCACAGCTGCGGCACGACGCGCGAGAGGCGGTCGATATCGGCCATGCTGAAGTCGATGCCCGCCTCGCTCGCGATCGCCAGCAGGTGCAGGATGGTGTTGGTCGAGCCACCCATGGCGATGTCCAGTGTCATCGCGTTCTCGAATGCCTTGAAGCCCACCGAGCGCGGCAGGATGGACTCGTTGTCCTGCTCGTAGTACTCACGGGCCAGTTCCACGACGCGGCGGCCGGCGCGCTTGAAGAGCTGCTCGCGATCTGCGTGCGTGGCCACCACCGTGCCGTTGCCGGGCAGCGACAGGCCCAGCGCTTCGGTGAGGCAGTTCATGGAATTGGCCGTGAACATGCCCGAACACGAACCACAGGTAGGGCAGGCTGAGCGCTCTACTTCGGCCACGTCGGCGTCGGAATAGGCCTTGTCGGCCGCGATCACCATGGCGTCCACCAGATCGAGTTTCTTGAACTCGATGGTCTTGGTGGTGGGATTGAACAGGCGCGTCTTGCCGGCTTCCATGGGGCCGCCGGAGACGAAGATCACCGGGATGTTGAGCCGCATGGCAGCCATGAGCATGCCCGGCGTGATCTTGTCGCAATTGGAGATGCACACCATGGCATCGGCGCAGTGCGCGTTGACCATGTACTCCACCGAGTCCGCGATGATGTCGCGGCTGGGCAGCGAATACAGCATGCCATCGTGGCCCATGGCGATGCCGTCATCGACCGCGATGGTGTTGAATTCCTTGGCCACGCCACCCGCGGCCTCGATCTCGCGCGCGACCAGCTGGCCCAGGTCCTTCAGGTGCACGTGTCCCGGCACGAACTGGGTGAACGAGTTGACCACCGCAACGATAGGCTTGGAAAAATCTTCGTCTTTCATGCCGGTGGCGCGCCACAGAGAGCGGGCCCCTGCCATGTTGCGGCCGGCGGTGGAGGTTTTGGAACGGTATACGGGCATCGTGGTTACTGAAGAAATATCGCAGAAAAAGGAAGCGGGCCACAGGAATAAAGGCCCCTCGCGCGCCCGTGCGAACAACCTCTTGAGCCACGCCCCGGGCAAACCCGGCCATTATCCCACACCCCTTAAAGGTGTGCCGACTACGGCTTTCGCGCAGTGCAAATCACAAAAAAAGCGGGGCAGGGTTTGCACCCTGCCCCGCTCTATCCAGCCGGCAAAAACTTATGCCGAAGCTTCGCGCGCAGCGCGGCGACGCTCGTTTTCCAGCAGATGACGCTTGCGGATACGGATGGACTTGGGCGTGACTTCGACCAGCTCATCATCGTCGATGAACTCAACCGCGTATTCCAGAGAAATCTGGATGGGCGGAACCAGGCGCACGGCTTCGTCGGTGCCCGAGGCCCGCACGTTGGTCAGTTGCTTGCCCTTGATGGGGTTGACCACCAGATCGTTGTCGCGGCTATGGATACCAATGACCATGCCTTCGTACAGCGCTTCGCCGGGGCTCACGAACATGCGGCCGCGATCCTGCAGCTTCCACAGGGCATAGGCCACCGCAGCGCCATCGTCCTGGCTGATGAGCACGCCGTTGCGGCGCTCACCCAGACCGCCTTCGCGCACCGGAGCGTACTCGTCGAACACGTGGCTGATCAGGCCGGTGCCGCGTGTCAGGGTCATGAATTCGCCCTGGAAGCCGATCAGGCCACGTGCCGGAATACGGTATTCCAGGCGGGTACGGCCACGACCGTCGGGTTGCATGTCCTGCAGATCGCCCTTGCGGCGGCCCAGCTCTTCCATGACCGCGCCCTGATGACCGTCTTCGACGTCCACCGTCAACAGTTCGTACGGCTCGCAGCGCACGCCGTCGATTTCCTTGAACACCACGCGCGGGCGCGATACGGCCAGCTCGTAGCCTTCACGGCGCATGTTTTCCAGCAGAATGGTCAAGTGCAATTCGCCACGACCGGATACTTCGAACACGGTATCGTCACCGGTGTCGCGCACACGCAGCGCCACGTTGGATTTCAATTCGCGATCCAGGCGTTCGCGCAGCTGGCGGCTCGTGACGAACTTGCCTTCACGACCGGCCAGGGGCGACGTGTTCACCATGAAGTTCATGGTCAGGGTCGGCTCGTCGATACGCAGCATCGGCAGCGCTTCGGGCTGGGCCGGATCCGTCACCGTGCAGCCGATACCGATTTCATCGATACCGTTGATCAGAACGATGTCGCCCGCCTGCGCCTCATCGACCAGAACGCGGTCCAGGCCATGGAACTGCATGACCTGGTTGATGCGACCCTTGATGGGCTGGCCCTCGGGACCGAACTTGACGACAACATCTTGTCCGGTGCGGATACGACCGCGGTTGACACGGCCAACGCCGATCTTGCCAACGTAGGTGCTGTAGTCCAGCGAGATGATCTGCAGCTGCATCGGACCATCGGCATCGTCGTTACGCACAGGCACATACTGCAGCACGGCTTCGAACAAGGGACGCATGGTGCCCGAACGCACGTCATCGGTCAGGCCGGCAAAACCGTTCAGGCCGGATGCGTAGATGATCGGGAAGTCGAGCTGCTCTTCGGTTGCACCCAGCTTGTCGAACAGATCGAACGTGGCATTGACCACGAAGTCCGGACGCGCGCCCGGACGGTCGACCTTGTTGACCACCACGATGGGCTTGAGGCCCAGGGCCAGCGCCTTGCGGGTGACGAAACGGGTTTGCGGCATGGGGCCTTCGACGGCATCCACCAGCAGCAGTACACCGTCGACCATCGACAGGACGCGCTCGACTTCACCACCGAAGTCCGCGTGTCCCGGGGTGTCGATGATGTTGATGTGGGTACCTTCGTACTCGACCGCGCAGTTCTTGGCCAGAATGGTGATGCCGCGTTCTTTCTCGATATCGCCCGAATCCATCACGCGTTCGGCCATGTGCTGGCTCTCGCGGAAAGTACCGGATTGGCGAAGAAGTTGGTCGACCAGCGTGGTTTTGCCGTGATCGACGTGAGCAATGATGGCGATGTTGCGCAACGCTCGTGTCATGTTGAAGATTCCTTGTTGAATGCCATTAGTCTGTCGGGTTTCAGCCAGCCGCGTTCAAGGCGAGCGGTTCCCAGAAATTGCTTGTCAGGTGCATATAAACGCACGCGTCCTTCAGGTACGCTGACATCGACCGCCGCCACCGTCTGTCCCAGCGCGAAACGACGCGCCAGTTCGGCGTCGAGCTCGTGCGCTGGCAGATCTGCCAGCAAGCTGTCCGGCGCACGCAATGCCTGTGCCGGATCGCTCATGGCCTCGAGCTGCTCGAGCGTCAGTGCCTGCGTGATGTCAAACCCTGCCGTGCGCGTGCGACGCAACGCGGTCAGGTGGGCGCCAGTGCCTGAAACGCGCCCGATATCTTGGGCGAGCGTACGGATGTAAGTACCTTTGCTGCATGAAACCTCGATGCTGGCCTGGCCACTAGGCACATCGCACCCAAGCAGTTCGATGCCGTACACATGGATAGTGCGCGGCTCGCGCTCGAGTTCTATGCCTTGCCTGGCATACTCGTAAAGCGGCTTGCCATCCCGCTTCAGTGCCGAATACATCGGCGGAACCTGGCTGATGGTGCCGGTAAATCGTGACAATATTGCGCGCAGCAGTTCAGGCTTTTCAAGCCAGGGGTAAACATCGGCGGGGGTACCGCCGACCGGGTTACCGGTACAGTCGCCACTGTCTGTTTCCACGCCGAACTGCAGCGTTGCCAGGTAAGTCTTGTCGGCCTCGAACATACCACTGGAAAACTTGGTGGCTTCGCCAAAGCAAAGCACCATCAAGCCAGTGGCGAACGGGTCCAGCGTGCCGGTATGGCCCGCTTTGCGGGCGTTCAGAATACGCCGCGCACGTTGTAGAGCGTGATTGCTCGATAAGCCGGGAGGCTTGTCGAGCAGCAACACGCCGTCGATCGCAAGGCCTCGCCGCGATGCCATTCATTCACCACATGTGAAAAAAAGGACACGCCGGCGTCAGCCGCGCGTCTCGTCTGGTTCGTCGGGTTCGATAGCCGCGTCGCGCTCGGCCCAGGAACCTGGGCGATTGGCGCGGTCGATCAACTCGCTCATTTCGAAACCCCGCGCCATCTGCTGGTCGTGCAGAAAATGCAGCGTGGGAACCGTGTGTATATGCAGCAGCTTGAAAAGCTGCGAGTGCAGCCAGCCGGCCTTCTCGGTGAGAACCGCCTGGGCGGCCTCTGGTTCGGCGCCCAGCACGGTGAAATACACCTTGGCATGGGCGTAGTCGGCGGTCAGCTCGACACCGCTAAGCGTAATCAATCCCGCACGCGAGACCGGGATCTCGCGCTGGATGATACCGGCCAGATCCTGCTGGATCTGGTCGGCCAGCCGCAGGTTGCGGCCCGGGATGGATTTGGTTTGATGACGACTCATTTACAGCGTCCGTGCAATTTCACGCACTTCGAAGATTTCCAGATGGTCGCCAACCTGGATGTCGTTGTTGCCGCGCAGGGTAATACCGCAATCGAAGCCCTGCTTGACTTCCTTGACATCGTCCTTGAAGCGACGCAGCGATTCGATGCTGCCCGTCCAGTTCACCACGTTGTTGCGCAACAGGCGTACTTGCGAATCGCGGCGAACCACACCGTCGACCACCATACAACCGGCAATGTTGCCGATACGGGAAACACTATACACCTCGCGGATCTCGACGCCGCCGATGACTTCTTCACGCTTCTCGGGTGCCAGCATGCCCGACATGGCAGCCTTCACTTCGTCTACCGCATCGTAAATGATGTTGTAGTAGCGTACATCGACGTCATTGGACTCGGCCAGCTTCTTGGCGCTTTGATCAGCACGCACGTTAAAGCCGATGACCACCGCACCCGAGGCAATCGCCAGGTTGATATCGCTTTCCGAGATGCCACCCACTGCCGCGTGTACGACCTGTACGCGGACTTCGTCGGTGGACAGCTTGACCAGCGAGTTGACCAGCGCTTCTTGCGAACCCTGGACATCGGTCTTGACGATGAGCTGCAGGGTTTGCGTACCCTCGCCGAGGTTGTCGAACATGGACTCGAGCTTGGCTGCCTGTTGGCGGGCCAGCTTGACGTCGCGGAACTTGCCCTGGCGAAAGAGTGCGATCTCACGCGCCTTGCGCTCGTCGGTCAGCACCATCATCTCGTCGCCGGCAGCCGGCACCTCGGTGAGGCCCTGGATTTCGACCGGAATCGACGGACCTGCTTCGTTGGTGGGCTTGCCGTTTTCGTCGAGCATGGCACGAACGCGGCCAAAGCTTGCGCCGGCCAGCACGACGTCGCCGCGGCGCAGCGTACCGCTCTGCACCAGGATGCTGGCTACCGGGCCCCGACCCTTGTCCAGGCGCGCTTCGATCACCAGGCCCTTGGCCGGGGTATCGATAGTTGCCTTGAGTTCCAGGATTTCGGCCTGGAGCAATACGTTTTCGAGCAGGTCTTCGATGCCCTGGCCGGTCTTGGCCGATACCCCTACGAACGGCGAATCGCCGCCGTATTCTTCCGGCACCACGGCTTCGGCAACCAATTCCTGCTTGACGCGCTCGGGATTGCCGTCGGGCTTGTCGATCTTGGTGATCGCAACCACGATGGGCACGCCGGCCGCCTTGGCATGGTGAATGGCTTCACGGGTTTGCGGCATGACGCCGTCGTCCGAGGCCACCACCAGGATGACGATATCGGTAGCCTGGGCACCGCGGGCACGCATGGCGGTAAACGCCTCGTGGCCCGGGGTATCGAGGAAGGTCACCATGCCACGTTCGGTCTTGACGTGGTAAGCGCCGATATGCTGGGTAATGCCGCCGGCTTCGCCAGTAGCAACCTTGGTACGGCGGATGTAGTCCAGCAGCGAGGTTTTGCCGTGGTCAACGTGACCCATGACGGTAACCACCGGGGCGCGAGCCACTTCGAGGTGTTCGCCGTCTTCGGTTTCCTCGTCGACCAGGAAGGCTTCCGGATCGTCGAGCTTGGCGGCAATCGCTTTGTGACCCAGCTCTTCGACCACGATCATCGCGGTTTCCTGATCCAGCACCTGGTTGATGGTGACCATCTGGCCAAGTTTCATCAGCACCTTGATGGCTTCAGCAGCCTTCACCGCCATCTTGTGAGCCAGTTCGGACACCGTGATGGTTTCCGGAACGTGTACTTCACGAGCGATGAATTCTGCCTGCGGCGCCTGCTGCTGTTGCTGCTGGCGGCCACCACGGCCACCACGGCCACCGCCTGCGCGCCAACCGTCGGTGCGGCCGGTGCCCGCCGTACGGCCCTTGGCCGCCGGCTTCTTGTTGCGGTTGTCGTCCGACCAGGTGGATGCCACCTCGGCCGACTTGATAACTTTCTTGCCGCCTGGAGCTTTCGCGTCTTTCTTGGCATCTGCCGGCTTCTCGGCAGGCTTGCGCAAGGTACCGCTGATAGGCTTGGCGGGCGCGGCGCCCGGGGCTGCCGCAGGTGCGGCGGGAGGCGGCGCGGGCTTGACGACCGGCGCGGCATGCAGCACCTTGCGCGGACGGCTGAGCATCTCGCGCAGGGCGGCGGCTTCCGCTTCTGCCTTCATGCGGGCTTTGCGGCGCGCTTCTTCTGCAGCCGGGTCGGTATTCGCTGGCGCACGGCGCTTGACACCGGGAACGGAACGTCCGGCGGTCGTCGGCACGGCTGCCTTGGCTGGCGCTTTTACGCCAGCGGCTTCGGCGGTTTGAGACACGGCTATTTCTGCTTTCTGCACTTCGACGGACGGGGATTGAGGTTGAGCGGCAACAGACTCGACCTGCGGAGCCTGATTTTCGGGTTGGGATTTTTCGGGCTCTGCAGCCACCACCGGTTCTGGTTCTTTTTGCACAGGTGCGGGTGTTGCGGCAACGGGGGCAACGGCCACCGGCTCGGGAACGGGCTGGGGCTCGGGTTGAGGAGCCGGTTCCGCCACCTTTTCGGGCTGCGGTTCAGGTTCGGGTTCCGGCGCGGGAACGGGTTCGGGTGCTGCGGCAGGCGCCACAGCGGCCACGACGGGCTCGGACGCCTCGGGCGTTGCCTGCGCGACTTCCGGCGCCTGCACTGCCGCCGCCGGCACTTCCACCTGCGCAACGGCTTCGGGCGCCTCGATTTGCGTTGCCGCCAATTCTGCGGCCGAAGCCGCAGCGGCTTCTCCATCGACTACATCGCGCTTGACGAACACGCGCTTCTTTCGCACCTCGACCTGGATGGTGCGAGCGCGGCCAGTGGCATCAGACTGACGGATCTCCGACGTCTGCTTGCGTGTGAGCGTAATTTTCTTGCCTTCGGTGGCGCCATGGGCGCGGCGCAGCGATTCCAGCAACTGAGCTTTATTGCTCTCGGTGATGGCGTCGTTTACCGAGTTCACTTGAACGCCGGCACCACGCAGCTGCTCTAGCAGCGCGGCAGGAGCCATCTTCAATTCATTGGCAAACTCGGTAACGGTATTACTCGACATGCGTTTCCTCTTTCCCGATAACTTCGGCACCCAGACAGCGCCTGGTGCAAGACCGGTTCTACGCCAACCGGTCAGGGCGAACAACACGAAGCTACATAGCGCGTCAGTCTTCAGACCCTTCTTCGAACCAATGCGCTCGAGCCTTGACAATGAGCTCTTTGGCCTCGTCGTCGGACATCCCGGTGATTTCCACCAGTTCGTCGACGGCCAGGTCAGCCAGATCATCCCGGGTCAGAACCTTGGCTTCGGCCAGCTTTGCCGCCAGCTCGGGGCTTACGCCCTCGATGCTGAGCAAATCCTGGGCCGCATCCACCCGCTCTTCCTGGGCAATTGCGTCGGTAAGCAGGGCATTTCGTGCCCGCGTACGCAATTCATTGATAGTGTCTTCGTCGAACGCTTCGATTTCAAGAAGCTCCTGAATCGGCACGTAGGCGATTTCTTCAAGCCCGCTGAAACCTTCGCCAATGAGGATGTCGGCGACTTCCTCGTCGACATCCAGTTTGCTCATGAATACTTCACGCAGGTTACCGCGCTCTTCATCCTGGCGAACCTGGCTTTCCTGCGGCGTCATGATGTTGATCTGCCAGCCGGTAAGCTCGGATGCCAGACGCACGTTCTGGCCGCTGCGCCCGATTGCAATCGCCAGGTTGTCTTCGTCGACCACCACATCCATGGCGTGGCGGTCTTCGTCCACGACAATGGATTGCACATTGGCCGGAGCCAGCGCGCCGATCACAAACTGCGCCGGGTCTTCCGACCACAGCACGATATCGACCTGCTCGCCACCCAATTCGTTACGCACGGCCTGTACACGCGAACCGCGCATACCGACGCAAGTACCGATGGGGTCGATGCGGCGATCGTGCGCCACAACAGCAATCTTTGCACGCACGCCAGGGTCGCGGGCAGCGCCCTTGAGCTCGAGCAGGCCCTGTTCGATCTCGGGCACTTCATTCTCGAACAACTGGCGGATGAAATCCGGCGCCGAGCGCGACAGTATTACCTGCTGGCCACGCGCGGCGCGATCTATACGCAAAACATATGCCCGAACCCGGTCGCCCACGCGAAGGTTCTCGCGAGGGATCATCTCGGAACGCGGCAGGCGGGCTTCCACTTTGCCGATCTCGACGATGATGTCGCCCTTGTCCAGACGCTTGATCGAACCCGAGACGATGGATTCACCGCGCTCGAGAAAGTCGTTGAGCAGTTGCTCGCGCTCGGCGTCGCGGATGCGTTGCAGGATGACCTGCTTGGCAGCCTGGGCACCGATACGGCCGAACTCGATAGGCTCAAGGGCTTCCTCGACATAGTCGCCTACGTCGACTTCGCTTACCTCGTCGCGCGCATCCGACAACAGGGTTTCCTTGTCAGGTTCCTGCAGTCCGGCTTCGTCGGGTACAACCAGCCAGCGGCGAAACGCCTCGTGCTCACCGGTATCGCGATCGATATTGACGCGGATTTCAACGTCTTCCTTGAAGCGTTTCTTCATGGCGGAAGCCAGCGCGCTTTCCAGCGCGCCGAACACCACCTCGCGCGTCACGTTCTTTTCGCGCGCCAGCGCATCGACCAATAATAGAATCTCGCGACTCATCGCTTTTTGCCCTTGAAATCGAGAACCGGATCGAGCTTGGCACGATCGATTTCGTCGACCGTGAAGTTCAGAACCTGGGTTTCGCCTTTTGTTGCTTCGAATTCCAGCCCGAATACGGCTGCCCCTGCCTGCGACGCTACTGCAGCCTCGGGCGCCTGCCCCGAAGACAGCTCGCCGTCGTCAGACTGCGGTGCTCGCAAAATGCCGGAAAATGTTTTACGCCCAGCCAGCGGCTCGCGCAGCTTGACTTCCACGTGCTGGCCAGCGAAACGGATGAAATCCGCTTCGCGACGCAATGGCCTGTCGGTGCCTGGCGAGCCGACTTCCAGGCGGGAATAGTCAAGGCCTTCAACCTCGAATACCCGGGAAAGCTGGCGCGACACCGCTTCGCAATCTTCGATACGCACCCCGCCTTCGCGGTCGATGGTTACCCGTAACAAGCCTTGGGCAGCGCGTTCGACATCGACGACTTCGACGTCCAAACCCACCACAGATTGTTCAACCAGCGCGTAGAGATCTGCCATATATATAAAAAAAAATGGGCGGCGCCGCCAACCCATCCCGATTAACCGTCGGCAGCACACCCAGACAAGCCGGGTAACCACCACTCGTGATTGCTACGCTACCTGCGCCACACCCGACTTCGGACCGGCGCAACATCGCAGCGTAAAGACTTGCAGGTATTCAAGCGGCCAGAAAATGCGCACCGGGAAAACCACCCCGGTTTTTTCAAACCAGCAAATTTCATGCTGCATTTGTAGCGGGGCAACCCTAGCTCTGTTGCCGGGCGTTAACCTTAAATGCGCACCGAAATTCTGTTAAATCACTGCCAAGCCCATAATTCTATGCGAAATCAGATGCTTAATCAAGTTATTCATGCTTGGCGCAAGGAATAGCAGCCAGACGGCGCCCCGGTCGCCGTCTGGCTCCGACCAATGGAAAACACCGGGCAAGCCGTTCACCGACACCCCGCAGTATAGTTACGGCTTACTCAATATGAACACCATCTTCCCATGCGATATATAGACCATCAGCCCTGCGGCAAAGCCGACGTCATGAAACTGGCCGAAACCGAGCGCCCCGAATTGCGCGCCGGCGAAGTCCTGATTGCCGTGGCCTACGCCGGGGTGAACCGGCCTGATGTTGCCCAGCGCGCCGGCAGCTACCCCCCTCCTCCCGGTGCCTCCCCGCTGTTGGGGCTCGAGGTCGCCGGGCGCATTGTTGCGGTGGCACCCGATGTAACAAACTGGAAGGAAGGCGACGAAGTCTGCGCGCTGACCCCGGGCGGCGGCTACGCCGAGTACTGCGCCACGCCGGCAGCACACTGCCTGCCCCTGCCCCAGGGCCTGAGCCTGCTGGAAGCCGCTTCGCTGCCGGAAAACTACTTCACGGTCTGGACCAACGTCTTCGAGCGCGCTCGCCTCAAGGCCGGCGAACACATCCTGATCCATGGCGGATCGAGCGGCATCGGCCTGACGGCCATCCAGCTGGCCAAGGCCTTTGGCGCCACGGTCTCCACGACTGTAGGCAGCGCCGAGAAAGCTGACTACTGCCGCAAGATGGGCGCCGATGTCGTCTACAACTACCGCGACCAGGACTGGGCTGCCGAAATCTGGGCCGATACCGACAAGCGCGGCGTGGATGTGATCCTGGATATGGTCGGCGGCGACTACATCATGAAGAACCTGCGCTCGCTGGCCATGGACGGCCGCCTGGTCAGCATTGCCTTCCTGAACGGCAGCAAGGCGCCGGACTTCGATGCCAACGCCCTCATGCGCCGCCGCCTGACCTTTACCGGCTCCACCCTGCGCCCACGCAGCGACGCAGACAAGGCAGACATCGCCAAGGCGCTGCGCGACAACGTCTGGCCCCTGTTTGCCACTGGCAAGCTCAAGCCCTGCATCTACCAGACCTTCCCCCTGGGCGAGGTCGTCGCCGCGCACGAACTCATGGAATCCTCGCGGCATATCGGCAAGATCATGCTCGACGTCCACGCCTGACGCACCAAAACTGTTAGCCCCGGGCCGCAAGGCCCGCTCCTGCCCGCCTGTATGGATACCACCCGCGCCAGCGTCAAGAAGTTCGTCTACAGCCATTATTTGTATAACGGGGTACGCCAATCCATCGGCGTGACCCTGCCCCCCTTCCTGCTGATCGGCGTCTTCGAGCAGCCGGTAATCGGGATGGCGGCGGCCTTCGGGGCGCTGTGCGTATCCACCATGGACCAGCCTGGCCCCCACCAGCACCGGCTCAACGGCATGCTGGGGTGCGCGGTGCTGGGCACCCTGGCCGCCCTGATCACAGGCATGGCCACGTCATGGCCGGCCGTGCTGCTGGTGGCGGTGCTTGCGCAGACCTTTTTCTTTGGCCTGTTCTCGGCGTTTGGACGCAAAGGCGGCATGGTGGGGTTTGCCTGCCTGTTGCTGATGACTCTGACCATGCATACCGCCGTGACGCCCCAGGTGGCGATGTGGCATGCGCTGGCCACCCTGTGCGGCGGGCTCTGGTATACCGCCTTCAGTGTCGTAACAAGCCGCCTGGCAGGCCTCAAGCAGGAACGCCAGGCGCTGGCGGTGGGGCTTTTCGCCACCGCCGAATACATAGAAGCCAAGGCGCACTTCTACGATATCAACCTGGACCTGCAAAGCGCCTATCGCGCGCTGGTGCCAAAACAGGCGGCATTGGCCGAAAAACAGCAGGCAGCGCGCGACCTCGTGCTGCGTATCGTGCCGCGCAACGCAGCCGAACGCACCGACAAGCGCCGCGTACTGCTGAGCAATATTTTCATCGACATGGTCGATCTGCAAGAGACCATGCTTGCCACCTATACCGATTACGATGTCCTGCGCCATGCGCTACCCGACTCCGACCTGCTGCTGTTTGCCCGCGACGCCCTGATCAAACTTGCGCACGAAATCGACAATGTCGGCATGGCCGTGGCACGCAACCGGCCACTGCAGCGCTCAACCACCATCAAGGCCGAACTGCGCGCCATGGAGTACGAAACGGTTCTGCTCAAAAAGCGCGATTTCCCACAGACCGAACCGGAGGCCTGGATCGTGGTGGTGCAGATCGTGCGGCGGCTGCGCAATGCGGCCCGCCTGGTGGTGCGCATGCAAATGCATACCCGCACCGAAAACATGGCGCCCGAGCAGTTGATGCGCGCCGACAGCACCCTGGTGCAGTTCATGTCGCGCGATGAAGTCAGCCTCAAGCGCCTGACCACCAACTTCACTCTCAAATCGCCCCATATGCGCTATGCCCTGCGCCTGTCGGTCGCGGTGGGTGCGGGGCTTTTGTGCGCCTGGGGACTGGAACTGGGCGCCGACTGGCTGGGCATCCAGACCGGCGGGCGCAGCGACTGGGTGATCCTGACCATACTGGTCATCATGAAACCGGGGTTTGCGCTGTCGTGGCAGCGCAACCGCTGGCGCCTGGCCGGCACCCTGATCGGCTGCGTCCTGACGCTGCTGGTCATGAACTTTACGCAAAATACGATTGCGCTGCTGTGCGTGATGCTGCTTGCAACGATACTGAGCAACAGCCTCTTGCAGCTGAACTATATGGCAAGCTCGACCTTCAACACTGTGCAGGTGCTGCTGGCATTTCACTTTCTTTCGCCGGGCTCGCTGATCATGGTGGGCGAGCGCGCCATCGACGCGGTGATAGCGTCGCTGCTGGTATGGGCCTGCAGCTACTTCCTGCCTTACTGGGAAAATCGATCGATCCTGCCGCTGGCCAAGGCCGCCGTGGCCGCCAACCGGCGCTTCCTGCAGGTGTGCCGCCAACCCGTGGCGGCAAGCAGCCCGGGCTTGCCTGAAACCCGCAACGACCTTACCTGGCGCCTGGCCCGACGCAATGTGCATGCTGCGTTCGGCAACTTTGCCGACGCCTTCTATCGCATGATGCTCGAACCCAAGTCCAAGCGCATTGCAACGTCGCACCTGAACGACTTGCTGGTGCAGAACCATATGCTGGCCGCGCAGATCTCGTCGACGGCACCGCTGATGGTGGTCGTGGGCAGCCCCGAGCGGCAGCCCGCAGAGCTGAAAGACACCCTGGATGCATTGGATCTGGCCCTGGCAGACGCCGAGACGCGACTGCTTACGCCGGCTGCGGGCCCGCAGCCCGCCGAAGCCATGCCAGATATCGCAACGCCGGCCATCAGCACCGACGCCCTGCACGCCATTTCACGGGCACTGGAGCCTCTTGCCGCGCAATGCCAGGCGCTTAACGACGACCCCAACGACACCGCGTTTGAGACGGCCCACCTGACGCATCAGCTAAGGCAAATGATACGCACAGTACAACGCATTCGCGAGGACGCGTTTGCCGTACAGGCGGGGCCTGGGGCCGTACCCGAGTTCTCAGCCCAGCGGGCCGAGCCGGTTATCATCCCACAGGGCTGACACGATGGCGGCGACGCCCAGGTCGCCCTGAACTCGCACCCTCTTCTGACGGGAAGCCGGCCCCGCCACCAGCTCGGCCGCGCTACGGGCAATACGCAGCTTTGCCGCAACGAAGCGCAGCAACTCGGTATTCGCCTTGCCATCGACGGGCGGCGCGGCAAGCCGGATCTTCAGCGCCTCGCCATGCACGCCCTGCACTTCGGTCTGCCTGGCGCCGGGCTGCACATGCAGGGCCAGCAGCCAGCCGCCGCCGGCCGGCTTGAGCCAGGGCGGCAAGGGCTGATCACTCACGCGCGCAGCATGTGATAAAGATTTCTTAGCATGCCCGCGGTGGCGCCCCAGATGAAACGATTCTGGAACGGTATCGAATAATAGCGGCGCGGCACGCCATCGACCATCGTGGCACTGTGCAGGCGGTGATTGGCCGGGTTCATCAGGAACTCGAGCGGCACCTCGAATACCTCGGCGACCTCGAAGGGGTCATGCGCCAGGGTAAATTCGGGCACAGCCAAGCCCACGACCGGCGTCACCCGAAAGCCGGTGGCAGTCAGGTATTCAGGCAAGGCCCCCAGCACATCGACATGCTCGCGCGCCACACCGGTTTCTTCCTCGGTCTCGCGCAAGGCGGTGGCCACAATGTCGGCGTCTCCAGCTTCGGCGCGCCCACCCGGGAAGGCAATCTGGCCGGCATGATCGTGCAGATGCGCGGTACGCTGCGTGAGCAGCACTTGCAGGCCCTGGGGCCGCATCACCAGCGGCACCAGCACCGCTGCCGACACCAGGTTTTCGCGGCCACGAAACACCCGACGATTTTCGTCGGCCACCTCGGGCGCCCACACCGGCGGCGCTTGGAAGCGCACGCGCAGCGCACTGGGCGTAAGCTGTGCATTGGAAAGCGCCGGCAATCCGGCGGCTTCGACCACCCAGGGCTGGTTAGCCGGATCGAAGATGGAAGGTGACGATACTTTTACGGATGCAGGATCAGACATACCATTAAAAAAGGTACCCACGAGGAGTACCTTTTAGCACAAGCATGAAGCGGGAGACATGACTGTATCCCGCCCAGACTACAAGCCGTATTAGGCTTGAGCCACCTTGGGGGCCTTGCGAACCAGCTTTTCCTTGATGCGAGCCGACTTGCCCGAGCGATCGCGCAGGTAGTACAGCTTGGCACGACGCACGTCGCCACGACGCTTGACTTCGATCGAAGCGATTTGCGGCGAGTACAGTTGGAAAGTACGTTCGACGGCTTCACCCGACGAAATCTTGCGCACGATGAAGGCCGAGTTCAGGCCACGGTTACGAATGGCGATAACAACGCCTTCATAAGCCTGTACGCGCTTGCGGCTACCTTCAACCACGTTCACGTTGACAATGACCGTGTCGCCCGGAGAAAACTTGGGCAGGGTCCGGTTTTCCGTGAGACGGACGATTTCTTCTTGCTCGAGAATCTGGATGAGATTCATGGGGGGCTCCGATAACCATCATGGAGAGCAGCTTGTTAAAAGAGGCAAAGCCTAGGCTAGCCTGCGTTGGTGCCGCCCCCAGAGGATGGGGTTCAAAAGACTCTTGAAAACCAAGAGCCTGCTAAAAAAACTGGACAACATTCAATTATAGCGTGCCGGCCTGCACTTGCACCAGACCGGCCAAAAACTTCTCGTCATCCCGGCTCAGGCTGCCGGCCTTGCGGGCCGCCAGTATCAGGTCGGGACGACGTTGCGCCGTGATGCGCAGCGATTGCTCGCGACGCCAGCGCGCGATGTGCGCATGGTGCCCGGACAACAGCTCGGCGGGCACGCTTCTACCCTCGTAGATCTCGGGCCGGGTGTAGTGCGGACAATCAAGCAAGCCCGACTGCGAAGGACCAAAGGAATCCTGCACCGCCGACAAACCGTGATTGAGCGCGCCCGGCAACAGGCGCACGGCCGCATCCATCATGGCCAAGGCGGCGATTTCCCCGCCGGACAGCACGAAATCGCCCAGCGACCACTCATCGGTCACGCAGGCATCGATGAAACGCTGGTCAACGCCTTCATAGCGCCCGCACACGATGATCGCCCCCTGGCCCTGAGCCAGGTCGGCAGCCATCGCCTGATCGAAGCGGCGGCCGGTTGGCGACAGCAGGACCACCGGCACATCGCCTGCAGCCCGATCCTGCTTGGCCGCATTCACCGAACGCACCAGAGGATCAGGCAGCATCACCATGCCGGGGCCGCCGCCATAAGGCCGATCGTCGACCGTACGATGGACATCGGTGGTGACGTCACGCGGATTCCATGCATGCAGCTGCCACAAGCCGCGCGCATGCGCGCGGCCGGTAACGCCATGCTGCGACACGGAGTCGAAGATAGCCGGGAACAAAGTCACGACATCAAAACGCAGCGTCATCAGAGATCGACGGGCCAGTCGGAATCGATACGGCGCGCAGCAAGATCGACTGCGTGCACATGCGCCGAGACAAAGGGAACCAGGGTTTCCTGCTCTCGCCCCTTGGGGTCGAGCAAAGGCCTGGGCTCTGGCTCGTCGGTAAGACGGGTTACGTGAAGCACAGCATGCGCACCGTTGTCGGAGACATCGCTGACACGACCCAGCAAAGCGGGATGATCGTCCTGATGCCCATACAGCAGGCAACCGATAAGATCGACCCAGTAATATTCATCGGCATCGGCCGCGGGAAACGCCGCGCGCGGCACCCACACCCGAGCACCACGCAAGGCACCAGCCTGGTCGCGGTCGTCAATACCCGTCAGTTGCGCCACGATGGTGGAGCCCTGTGTACGGGATTTGACAACTTTGATCGCACTGGTTTGGGCATCGGCCGGCGTATCGCGCCGCAGCCACCACTCACGCACACGCAGGAGAACCTGCGACTGCGCTGTGTACGGCTCTACCTTGACCCAACCCTGCACCCCATAGGCACCCGCAATCCGGCCCAATTCGACCAGATCGGCAGGCGGCGTGCCAGATACTATGGATTCAGACACGCGAAACCCGAATTCAGGCTGCAACAGCCGAGTTCTTGGCGTAGCTCTTCACCAGACGAGCAACCGCGGGCGAAACCTGGGCGCCATTGCTGGTCCAGTGTTCGAGGCGGTCAAGTGCGATACGCAGACCCTCTTCGCCTTCGCTGGCGACGGGGTTATAAAAGCCTACACGCTCAACGAAACGGCCATCACGACGATTGCGCGAATCCGTGGCTACGATGTTGTAAAAAGGGCGCTTTTTCGAGCCGCCACGAGACAAACGAATCACCAGCATAGGTAATCCCCTAAGAGATTGGAATTAAGACAAAGCCAGAAAGTATAGCTTGCGAACATCCGGTAAAGCAAGCTTTTACGCGGCTTGCCAGTATACCGGCTGCTATTATCGCCGTCATGCTGGCATTTGCCGCGAGTTATTGTGCTTATCCATGCTTTCTTCCAGCCTGCCATCCGTATCCCTCGCCCAGCTTGCGGCAAATGGCGCCGTGCAAACGGTGATACTCACCGTCAATAACCGGCTGGCACGGCGCCTGGTGGGCGAGCTTGGCAAGCGCTTGCGCGATGCCGGCATCAGCGCCGCCGCGGCCCCCGCCGTCATGCCGGTTTCCGCCTGGATCGACAGCCTGGCCGAACAGGCGGCGTTCGATGCCGACGCCGGGCTGCCCGCCTACCGGCTGGATGATTTCGCCGCCCGCCTGCTCTGGCGCGACGCCATATTGCACCACAGCGACACCAGGCTGCTCGATGCCCATGAAGCGGCGCGCCTGGCCGCCGAGGCCGAGCACCTCGTCCAGGAATGGCACGTGGCCCCCGCCGACGACGCACACGAAGAATATGTGCAGTTCATGCGCTGGCGCAAACAGTACCGGGTGCTGCTGGGTGCCTGCGACGCGGACGATGCCGATACCCGGATGAACCTGCTGCTGGCGCAGTTGCGCGTCGGTATGCTGCGCATCCCCGAGCAGATCGTGCTCGCAGGCATGCGCGAAGTGTCGCCACGCCAGCAGGCAATGCTGGCGGCGCTTGAAGAGCGCGGCTGCGAGATCCGTACGCTGCAGGAAGAGGCGATGCCCGCAGGCGACGCGCGCCGATTCGCCGCCACGGACCCGGGCGGGGAATGGCGCGCCGCGGTTGCCTGGGCTGCACGCCAACTGGCCGCCGGCGAAGGCCGCTACGCCATTGTTGCCGCCAACCTGCAGGACAAGGCACCATTTGCCCGCCGGGTGCTGCATCGCGGGCTGGATGGCCAACCCTTCAACTTGAGCGTGGCGCGCGCCCTGAACGAATGGCCGCTGGTGGCGGCGGCCCTGGCCTGGCTGGACCTGCTGGCCCAGTCAGGGCCCTATGCGCCGGCCGATCTTGCCCGCGCCCTGCTCGCCGGGCATTGCGCCGGGCAGCACAGTGAAGCGACGGCCCGCACCCGGCTGGATGCGGTGTGGCGCTTCCAGCAAGACCTGTGGCTTGGCCCGAACGACTGGCAAAGCGCGCTGCAGGCCTGCCCCAAACTGCGCGAGGCATGGCCGGCCGCCGTCGCCGCGTTCGATCGCCACGCCTCGCGAACGCGGGTCAATTCGGCGGCGGACTGGGCCCAACGCATGCGGCACGGCCTGGCCCAACTGGGTTTTCCCGGCGATGCCGCGCTGGACAGCACGGCCTACCAGGTGTTCGAGGCCTTCCAGCAACTACTGCAACGCTTTGCGGCGCTCACCCCCGCCGCCCCCGATCTATCTGCCACGGAAGCCGTCCTGTTGCTGGCCAGGCTGGCGCGCGAGACCCCTTTCCAGCCAGAACGCGCGGCCAACGCCCGGCTGGACATCCTGGGCCTGCTCGAAGCCGAGGGCGAGCGCTGGGACGGCGTCTGGATCCTGGGGATGACCGACGATGTACTGCCCGCACCGCCTTCGCCCAATCCCTTGCTGCCAGCCAGCGCCCTGGCCGAGGCCAACGCGCCGCGGGCCACTGCGGCGCGCGAACTGGCCTACGCCCATGACCTGTTCGGGGCGCTGCTGCATTGCGCGCCGAACGTGATCGTGAGCCACGCCGTGCTGGACGGCGAGCGCGAACTGCGGCCCTCGCCCATGGTGGCCTTGCTGCCCCTGCTGCAAGCCCCTGAGCCAGACGATGCGACGGCGCCCTTGCCGCGCGTGGCCCTGCAAGCCTTGCATCATGACCCCGGTCCGCCGCTTGCGCCCAATCTGCCTTTGTCCGGCGGCACCGCCATCCTGGAAGCGCAGTCACGCAATCCCTTGTGGGCATTCGTGCGCTATCGCCTGGGTGCGCGAACCCTGCCGGCTCATGCACGCCAGCTCGCGACGTCCGCGCTGCGCGGAAACTTCCTGCACCACGCCATGCAAACCCTGTGGGAAGCGCTACGCGCCTCGCGCGCGCTGGCCGAGGCCAGTGTCGCCAACACCCTGGCGCCCTTGCTCGAACATGCCATCGAGATGGCCGCCCTGCGTGAACTGCAAACGCTGTCGCCCGTACTGCGCGAGCTCGAATGCGTGCGCGCCAGCCAGGTGCTGTCGCGATGGCTGGAACTGGAAGCGCTGCGCCAGCCATTCGAGATCGCCCACATCGAGGGCAAGCAGCAATGGCAACGCGGCCCGCTGCGCCTGACCCTGCGCCTGGATCGGGTCGATCGGCTGCACAGCGGCGCACTGGTCATCCTGGACTATAAAAGCGGCACCCAGCTGGACATCAAGGGCTGGATGCGGCAAAGGCCGGTCTCGTTGCAATTGCCGTTCTACGCGGCCGTGCTGGCCGACGTGCAGGAAAACGGCCCTGCCACGATAGGCGCCCTGGTGCTGGCACGCCTGAACGCCCGGGAAGTCGGCGCCCTGGGCGTAGGCGGCGAGCCCATAGGACTGCCTGGCGTGCAGGATCTTGGCAGCGACCCCGAGCCCAGCCGCAGCCGCAAGCCACAGCCCTTCACGCAGATGGGATGGGACGATTGGCTTGCGCACTGGCAGCAAAGCATTGCCAGGCTGGCCGACGAGTTCATCGCCGGACGCGCCGACAATATCGCGCTGCACCCCGCCGACCTGCAGTATTGCGATGTGCTGCCTTTTTTGCGGCACGACCTTGAAGCCGATACAGACGAGGCCACGCCATGAGCGACCTTGCGCACGACCACCTGGCGCGCGCAGCCGCCCTGGACCCGGGCAGTTCGCTGCTGGTGCAGGCGCCCGCCGGTTCGGGCAAGACAGAACTGCTGACCGACCGCATCCTGGCCTTGCTGCCCACGGTGCAACGCCCCGAAGAGATCGTGGCCATCACCTTCACCCGCAAGGCCGCGGCGGAAATGCATGCCCGCGTGATGGAAAAACTGGCCGCCGCGCAACTGCCTGCGCCCGAGCAGGCCCACGCCCGCAGCAGTTGGGAGCTCGCGCGCCGCGCGCTGGAGCACGACCGCGAGCAGGGCTGGCAGTTGCTGCAGTTTCCGGCGCGCCTGGCGATCCAGACCATCGATGCCTTTTGCGCCGGCCTGACGCGACGCATGCCTTACCTATCGCACCTGGGCGGTGCGCCGCGAGTGGCCAGCGACCCTGCCGAGCTCTATGCGCAAGCGGCCCGCGCCACCCTGGAACTGGCCGGCGACCCGGACTACGGCTTGCCGGTGCGCGCCTTGCTGGCCCATTTGGACGTCAACCCCGGCATCGCCGCCAGCCTGCTGGCCGCCATGCTGGGCAGCCGTGACCAGTGGTTGCCTTTTCTGCAGCGCGGAGGTGATCGCGAAACGCTGGAACATGATCTGTACGAGGCCATTTGCAGCGAGATGCAGGACATCCTGGACGCCATGCCCCTGGGGTGGCGCCATGAAGTCCCGGCGCTGGCCCGGGCGGCAAACCAGGCTCTGGCCGAACTGGGCAATGACACCCTGCAAGCGCTGGCCGACTGGGAAGACGGCCAAGCCTTGCCGGCCGACCCTGACGCCCTGCCGCAATGGCGGGCGCTGGCCACCCTGCTGCTGACCAAGGAAGGCGGGCCGCGCAAAAGCCTGAACAAGAACATAGGCTTTCCCCCAGGCAGCACGCACAAATCGCCCATGCAAGCCTGGCTGCAAGCCGCCGCGCAAGAATCCGGCTGGGCCGAAAAACTGGCGCAGGTGGCGGAACTGCCGGACGGCCAATATACCGACGCGCAATGGGCTGCCTTGACCGCCCTGTTCTCCAGCCTGAGGCTGGCTGCGGCCCAATTACAGCTGATATTTGCCCAGGTGGGTGAGGTCGACTTCACCGAAATCACCCAGCGCGCCCTGCGTGCGCTGGGTAGTTCAGACGACCCGAGCGACCTGCTTTTGCGCATGGACGCCCGCATCCGCCACTTGCTGATCGACGAATTCCAGGACACCAGCCAGCCCCAGATTGACTTGCTCGAGCGCCTGACCGCGGGCTGGCTGCACGACGACGGGCGCACTCTTTTCCTGGTGGGCGACCCGATGCAGTCGATCTACCGCTTTCGCAAGGCCGAGGTGGGCCTGTTCCTGCAAGTGGCCCAATACGGCATGGGCGAGACCCAGCTAATCCCACTGGCCCTGACCGACAATTTCCGCTCGCAGGCCGGCATCGTGGAGTGGGTGAACCAGCGCTTCTCGGCGCTGTTTCCCCCGAAAAGCGATCCCGACCAAAGCGCCATCGCCTATGCGCACTCGCATGCATTCAAGCCGGCCCTGGACGGACAGGCAGTGTCGTTTCATCCGGTCTGGCAGCACGAGGCTGCCCCAACGCTGGCGGATGACGCCGCGGACATGGAACCACCTGCCGCAGCCATTGCGGCGCCCGGCCAAGCCGAGCACGACGTCGTGGTGCAGCTCGTGCGCGAAGCCATTGCCGGCAACCAGGGTGCTGAAAACGATCGCAACGTCGCCATCCTGGTGCGCGCGCGCAGCCATGCGCGTGCCATCACGCGCCGGCTGGCCCAGGCCGGCATCGCACACCGGGCCGTAGAACTTACAGGCCTCGCGCAACGCCCCGTCGTAGCGGACCTCGTCCAGCTTGCTCGCGCGCTGGCGCACCCGGCGGATCGCCTGGCCTGGCTATGCGTGCTGCGCGCGCCCTGGTGCGGCCTGACACTGGCCGCGCTGACCACCCTCGTGGGCGCAGACCACGACACCCCCGTGCCGGCGTTGCTGCGCCAACGCGCGCCATTGCTGGACCACCCTGAAGACAGCCTGCGCCTGGCCCACGTATTGCCCATTTTGCTGGACAGCGCCAACGACTCCGGCGCCTTGCCCTTCGCGGCTTGGGTCCAGACCGTCTGGCAACGCCTGGGCGGCGCCCAGGCCTACCCGGGCAAGCGCGACGCCGCCGATGCGGAAAGTTTTTTCTGCCTGCTCGAAGACCTGTCGCCCTATGGCCCGCCCGATCCCGCCAAGCTATCCGAGGCACTGGGCCGTCTGTATGCGGGCGCCGACCCGGCGCCCGAAGGCCGCAATGTGCAGATCATGACCATGCACAAAGCCAAGGGCCTGCAGTTCGACACCGTGATTCTTCCCGGCTTGCACGTACGCGGGCGCGCCGACACCGCACCCTTGCTGCGCTTTGAGCAAAGCCGCGGCCGTTTGCTGGCGGGCCCCATCAAGCCCCAGGCCGAGGCGGACGCCGACCCCATCTCCAAGTTCCTGGGCAGGCGCGACGCGCGCCGCGCCGCATTCGAGCTCGATAGGCTGCTATACGTGGCAGCCACCCGGGCCAAGCACCGCCTGCACCTGGTGGGTGAACTGCGCATCGACGCCAAGACCGGCGGCATCAAGACGCCGGCAAGCTCAAGCCTGCTGGGCCGATTGTGGAATGTGCTGGGCGACATGCTGCCCGCCACGCTCCCCACGCCGCCATCCGACCCGGCGCCGGCTGACGCCCAACCCTCGGCCGACGGTGGGCTGACACTCAAACGCCTGCCCGTCGGCGCCCTGCGCGACCCAATCGGGGATATCCCTTTCCTGGGCGACGAGCCCCCCACGGCAGACTACGGCAACGCCTCTGCCCAGCAAGTACTGGTGCAGGCCGGACACAGGCTGGAACGCGTAACGGGCGAGGTGGCACACGCCTGGCTGGAACATATCGCACTAGAGGGACCGGATGCCTGGGACACCAGCCGCCTGACTGCCAGCAGCGGCCAGATCCGCACCCAACTGAGTCGCATGGGCCTGCAGCAAGAAGACCGAGACACCGGTCATTCCATTGTTATGGAAACCCTGAGCGCCACCCTGAATGATGACAGGGGCCGTTGGCTGCTGGCCCAGCCGGCGCAACGCGAATGGCGGCTGCTCGATGCCAACGGCAGGCAACTGGTCGTGGACCTGGCCTTCGAAACCGAGGACGGCTGGCTGGTGGTGGACTACAAAACCGGCGTGGCCCATCCCAACGAGACGGCGCCTGCCTTCGAGGCACGCATGCGCCGCTCGTATGCCAGCCAGTTGCGTGGTTACTGCGCCGCGGTGTCGGCGGCAACCGCCAGCCCCGCACGCGCCGCACTGTACTTTCCGCGGCTGGGGCTATGGATGGACTTCAGCGGGATATAGTGTGGGCCACATAACGTATAAGAATCCGGAAATAGAGATGCAAGCTTCTGCAGTGAAGGTTACCGCCCCTGAACCGTTCCGCCATAAGACAGTGGCCGCCCTGCTGGCTTTTTTCTTGGGCTGGGCCGGCGCGCACTGGTGGTATCTGGGTCGACCCCGCGCCTGGTTGCCACTGATTTTCACGCTGCTGATCGTGACAGTGGCGCTCTTGCGCCCTAGCCCTTTCTATAGCCAGCTTTGGTACTACCTGGTCTTAATCCCCCTGGTGGCTGGTTTCGTGGAGGCCTTGGTGCTGAGCCTGATGCCGGATGCCAAGTTTGACGCCAGGTACAACCCGGGCCAGGTTCGCCAATCGCAGAATGGCTGGGGTGCGGTGCTGATCGCCATCGGCTCACTGTTTTTCGGCATGACCATATTGATGGGCCATGTGGTGGTGGCCTCGTTGGAAATGGCAGCCAACACCCTGGGGTTTTAAGCTCGGGCCTTAAAAACCGGCTGCGCCACCCAGCCATAGCAAACCCGGTATCAGTGCCCCCCAGCCGACTACCAATACGATATCGGCCAAGGTGGAACGAAACTCGCCAGACTTATTGTAGTGATTACGGTTTTTGTGGTGCATGAGGATCTCCTGGAAAAACGGCGATACGGTGGGCTTCAACGCGATGGACTTCAAAAAAGCCGTCCTTGACCATGCAGGGACGGTGGAACAAAACGGCTGCAATCAAGCTGGAAGCGACGCTTTCCCATGCCTGCCTTGCGCACGGCCATGGCAAAGCGTTGCGCCAGCATTTGCGCCCAGACACCTTCGCCGTGCATGCGGGCACCGAAGCGCGACGACGAGCGCAGGCCTTCTTCGTTGCGCGAACCATTGAGCTCGTCGATGCGGTGCAATACGCGCTGGGCGCTGTCGGGGAAATGGGCTTGCAGCCATTCGGTGAAAACGCTGCGTACTTCGTAGGGCAGGCGCAGCACCGTGTAGCCGGCGCTGCTGGCGCCCGCCTGGGCCGAAGCGGCAAGCACCTGCTCGATCTGGGTATCGGTGATGAAAGGAATCAGCGGCGCCACCATGACGCCCACCGGGATACCGGCTGCACTGAGTGCGCGGATGGCCTCTACGCGTTTCCAGGGAGCGGAAGCCCGTGGTTCCAGCGTGCGTGCCATCTTGGCGTCCAGCGTGGTGATACTGAAGAAAACACCCACCAGGCCACGCTTGGCCAGTGATGCAAGGATGTCGATATCGCGCTGGATAAGCGCGTTCTTGGTAATGATCACGACCGGATGCGAGGTCTCGTCCAGCAGCTGGAGCACGCCCCGAGTAAGCCGCCATTGCCGCTCGATGGGCTGATAGCCATCGGTGGCCGAGCCTATCGTGATCGTTGCCGGGATATATCCGGGTTTGGCCAGTTCGGCCCGCAATGCCTCGACCGCGTTGACCTTGGCAACCAGGCGGGTTTCGAAATCCAAGCCTGGCGAATAGCCAAGATACGCGTGCGTGGGGCGCGCATAGCAATAGGTACAGCCGTGCTCGCAGCCACGATAGGGATTGATGGCCCGATCGAAGGGAATATCGGGCGACAGGTTGTAGGACAGCAGCTTGCGGGCATGCTCGGCAGCGACCGTGGTGCGCGGCGACGGTTCTGTTTCATCCGTTTCCTGGCCCTGGTCTGGCGCACCCCGCCCGGCTGCCGGCATGGCCACGACCTTCCAGCCGTCGTCGAACGCGGCGCGTTCGTTATGCTGGAATCGATGCGCAACATTACCCACTGCACCCCGCCCATGAAGGGGCGAAGGGTGATTGGTATTGACGCTGGGGGTGCGTGAGGTAGCCATGCGACTACTGTATATAAATACAGTAGTCGCTGCAAGTGCTGTTACTTTTTTTGCTTAGCCCCCGTCATCCGGGATGGGAGTCCCCGGTCCCGTCAGCACCTCGGGGCGCTGCTCTCGCCCTTCCTTTTCGCCAGAGCCATCAGCGGTCCTGCAGGATCATGCGCGCGCCACGCTCGGCAATCATGATGGTGGGTGAATTGGTGTTTCCACTGGTGATGGTGGGCATCACCGACGCATCCACCACACGCAGCCCACGAATACCGTGCACCCGCAAGCGGGAATCGGTGACGGCGTGCGCATCGTCCTCGCGGCCCATGCGACAGGTACCCACTGGATGGAAAATCGTCGTACCGATATCGCCCGCAGCCTGCAGCAGTTCCTCGTCGGACTGCAGTTGGGAGCCCGGCAGGAATTCCTGGGGGTGATAAGCCGCCAGTGCCGACTGAGCCGCGATCTCACGCGTCAGGCGCAGGCTGCGCACGGCAATACGGCGATCCTGCTCGTGCGACAGGTACATGGGCGCAATGGTGGGCGCCGCCCGCGTATCCGGCGAGCTTATCCGCACCACGCCGCGCGACAAGGGCCGCAGGTTGCAAACGCTGGCCGTGAACGCGGGAAAACCATGCAGTGGGTCGCCGAATTTGTCCAGCGACAGGGGCTGCACATGATATTGCAGGTCGGGGGTGGCTTGCTCGGGCCCGGAGTGCGCAAAAATCCCGAGCTGAGACGGTGCCATTGTCAGGGGGCCGCTGCGTTTCAGGGCATACGCCAGCCCTATCATCGCCTTGCCCCACAAACTGCCTGCCATCTGGTTCAGGGTCTGCACGCCCCTTACCTTGAACGCCATGCGCAATTGCAGGTGATCCTGCAGATTGGCGCCCACTCCAGGCAAATCCTGCAGCACCGGAATGCCCAGCTCGTTCAGCAACGAACCCGGCCCGACCCCCGATTGCTGCAGGATGGTGGGTGACCCCACTGCGCCCGCGGCCAACACCACTTCCCTGGCCGCGCTGGCGGTCTGCACGCCCTCGCTGGTGGAGAACCGCACACCGCAGACCCGACGCGAGTCGTTGGCGTCGAACTGCAGCGTTTCGATATGAGCGCCCGTGATCACCAACAGATTGGGACGCTTCATGGCCGGCCTGAGGAAAGCCTTGCTGGCATTGAGCCGCACGCCTCGCCGCTGGTTGACCTCGAAGCTGCCGCTACCCAGGTTGTTGCCCTGGTTGAAATCATCGGTGTGCGGAATGCCAGATTCGTTGGCGGCTGCCTCGAACGCTTCCAGGATGTCCCAGCGCAGGCGCTGCTTTTCCACCCGCCATTCGCCGCCCGCGCCGTGTGCCTCGGAACTGCCCCGCCAGTGATCCTCGCTGGCCTTGAAAACCGGCAGCACATTATCCCAGCCCCACGACGAGTCACCGGTAACATCAGCCCAATGGTCATAGTCGCGGGCCTGGCCGCGCATATAGATCATGCCATTGATAGAGGAGCACCCCCCCAGCACCTTGCCACGCGCATAGTGGATAGTGCGCCCATTGAGCCCGGCTTCTTCCTGGGTGCGGAACATCCAGTCGGTGCGTGGATTACCGATACAGTACAGATAGCCCGCCGGGATATGGATCCAGATCCAGTCGTCGCGCCCCCCCGCTTCCAGCAGCAGCACACGCACGCCGGGATCGGCGCTCAGGCGATTGGCCAGCACACAGCCAGCGCTGCCGGCCCCCACGATGACATAATCAAAATCGCCGACAGAGGCGGGCAAAGCGGGCATGTTGTCTCCGGGTCGGATCACGCCGGGGCGCGCCGATTTAGTATTGGGTCTCAAACCTTGTTTTATCGCAATATGCCACGGCCCGACCCAATTATTTGACGCGACTCCTGGAATACCCTGCACACCACTGTGTGGACGCAAGCGGCTGCACGGCCATACCGGGCAACCGCAGTATCATGGTTACTGCACGCCAAAACCGACCAGCCCGGCAAGGCCTTGTCCACGCGCTGGCCCCATATCGCCCTGTGTTTGGCCAGGAGGACACCGCATGCTATTGCAGGGCTGGGGCCGTTATCCTGTCATTGATGCCGATATCCGCACACCAGACTCGGTAGCGGCGGCGCAAGCCATACTGCGTGACCCCACCACCCACCCCCTGATTGCGCACGGCATGGGCCGCAGCTATGGCGATAGCGCCCTTGCCCCCCACGTGCTGGCCATGCGAGGCCTGCATTGGCTGCAGGATTTCAACGCCGATACCGGCGTACTGAGCTGCCAGGCAGGAGCCACGCTGGACGATATCCTGAATGTGTTCGTGCCACGCGGCTGGTTCCTGCCGGTGACCCCAGGCACGCGGTTCGTCAGCATAGGCGGCGCCATCGCCAGCGACGTGCACGGCAAGAACCACCATCGGCATGGCTGCTTCAGCGAATTCGTGCAGACCTTCGAACTGCTGCTCGCGGACGGCAGCGTGCTTAACTGTTCACGCAGGGAACATGCGGAACTCTTTCGGGCAACCTGCGGCGGCATGGGACTGACCGGGATCGTGCTGGGCGCCACCTTGCAGCTATCACGCATCGCCAGCGCCTACATGGACCAAGCCACCAGCAAGGCCTGCAACCTCGAGCATGCGCTCGAACTCTTCGCCGCCAATGCCAGTGCCACCTATAGCGTCGCCTGGCTGGACTGCATGGTGAGCGGCAAACGCCTGGGCCGGGCGCTGCTCGGCACCGGCGAACATGCCCCTCAAGGGGGATTCGATGGCCAGCGCACCAGGGCGCTGGCCATACCCATGGATCTGCCCGGACTGGCGCTCAACCGCTATACCACCGCTGCCTTCAATCACCTGTATTACGCCCGGCAACGCCGGCAAAGGCGGCTGGATATCGTGCATTACCAATCGTTTTTCTATCCGCTGGATCGCATCCTGCATTGGAACCGCATGTACGGCAGCAAAGGTTTCGTGCAATACCAGTGCGTGATACCGCACGAGGCCGCCAGCGGCCTGCGCCGGCTGTTGCAGCGCATTGCCGCCAGCGGGCAAGGCTCGTTCCTGGCGGTGCTCAAAGAACTCGGGCCCGCCAACGACAACCTGCTTTCCTTTCCCCGCCCCGGCTATACGCTGGCGCTGGACTTCAAAATGGCGGATGGCCTGCTGCCCCTGCTCGACGAACTCGACGCCATCGTACTGGACCATGGCGGTCGGCTCTATCTGGCCAAGGATGCCCGCATGAATGCGACCACCTTCAAGCGCTGCTATCCGCAATGGGAAGAATTCCAGGCCATACGCGAGCGCTATGGCGCCGTCGGACGCTTTGCGTCGATGCAATCGCGCAGGCTGGGGCTGGAACGCAACGAGGTATCGACATGACATCGCCGGGATGATCCCCATGCCAGGAGAACCACAACATGAACCCGATAGGCCAGTGCCCCTGGTCATCGATCTGGATCACGCACTATTGCGCGGTGGCCTGCCATGGGAAACCGGCATGGCCTTGGCCAGCAGCCAGCCGCTGCGCCTTCTGAAGACATTGGGCCGGGCTTTCCAAGGAAAGGCGGCACTGGCGAACAGGCTTACGCATGCCAGCAACATCGACGTCACTACCCTGCCCTATGACAGCCAGGTTATCGGCCTGATCGAAACCGCCCGAGCCAGAGGGCAAGCCGTGATCCTGGCCACTGCCCGCGATCCAGCGCTGGCCACCCGGATTGCGGACCATCTGCACTTGTTCGACCAGGTCGTGGCCACGCAGGGAAACCGCGATTCCCTGATGCTGGCCTATGGTGCAAAGGGTTTCGATTATGCGGGGTGTTCAGGCGACGATATTCCTGTCCTGGCCGCAGCCAGGAACGCCTATCTGGTCAACCCTGGCAAGGGCGTGGCGCAGCGCGCGCAAGCCGCAGGCAATGTATCCGGGATAATGCTCTCGAAGCCGCCGAATGCCGGGGAATGGATCCGTGCCCTGCGTATGCTGCAATGGACGAAAAACGTCCTGATCTTCGTGCCATTGCTGGCCGCGCACCAGGTGCTGAATCCGCTACTCTGGTGGCAGGGCCTGCTGGCTTTTCTTTTTTTCAGCCTGTGCGCCTCCAGTGCCTACCTGTTGAACGACCTGCTGGACCTTGATGCGGACAGGCATCATCACACCAAGAAATTCCGTTCCTTCGCCGCCGGCAGGCTATCCATTGCATCCGGGCTCGCCGCCGCCCCGCTACTGCTGGCGCTTGCCTTGGGCGGCGCCTATCTGCTGCTACCAGCCGCCTTTGCTGCGGCACTGCTTTTCTACTATGTGCTGACGCTTGCGTACTCGCTATGGTTGAAGCACCAGATCGCGATCGATGTGATTGCCTTGGCGATGCTCTACACCTTGCGTATCGTCGCTGGCGCCGCCGCGCTGTCCCTGCCGCTGACGTTCTGGATGCTCGCGTTCTCGATGTTCCTGTTTCTTAGCCTGGCGCTGGTGAAGCGGCATGTGGAACTGCGCGGCCTGGATGAAGCCGGTATCGCTCGCAAGGCCGGCGGACGCGACTACAACCCGGGCGACCTGGGTGTGATCCTGGCCCTGGGCAGCGCAGCCGGCTACCTGTCGGTACTGGTGCTGGCGTTGTATATCCACGATTCCTCGACGGCAGCGCTATATTCCTATCCCTACCTGGCCTGGCTGCTATGCCCGATACTGCTGTTCTGGATCACCCGGATCTGGATGCTTGCGCATCGAGGCAAAGTTCTCGAGGATCCCGTGGTGTTTACCTTGCGCGACCGCACCAGCCTGGTGACAGGGGCAATGTTCTTCCTGGTTTTCTTGCTTGCCCTGTAGGCAGGCGATGCCGCACACCATCGGCAAGCGCCGACTGCATCATTGCCATAACGCAGCCCGGCCCGCCCGCTGTTGGCTTCTGCTGCTAGGTCCTGTTAACGCTCGCCCCGCGAGCGTTAACAGGACCTAGAAAACCAGCACGCCCTTGATCGTCACCCCCGACTCGCTATCCTCGACCGCCTGCTGTATTTGCTCGAAGGGATACTTGGTGATGATTTTTTCCAGCGGCAACCGACCCTGCCGGTAGAGGTCGATCAACTTGGGAATGAAGGTTTGCGGCACGGCATCGCCTTCCAGGATACCCATGATGCGGATGCCGCCAAGAACCTGCTGGTGGCCAAACGAGATGTCTCCCGTACCCACACCGATCAGCCCGGTGGTGCCGCCACGACGCAGCACCTCTGCCGACTTGCGCACCACATCGCGGTTGCCCGTGGTTTCCACGGCGAAGTCCGCCCCACCTTTGGTGATACTGCGGATCTGCTCCACCAGTTGGGCGTCGGCGCCGTGCAGGACGTGGGTTGCGCCAAGCTCGGTGGCAAGCGCCAGCCTCTCGTGGTTCAAATCCACAGCAATGATCTGGCTCGCGCCGCTGACCCGGGCCGCCATGACGGCGCTCAGGCCAACGCTGCCCGCGCCAAACACCACGATCGTGCTGCCTACCGGCGGATGCAGGCTATTGATGATCGCACCCGCCCCGGTCTGAATACCGCAGCCCAGCGGCGCGAAAACATGCAGCAGCTCGTCCGGCGTATCCGGCGGCAGCCTGACAACGTTCCTCTCGGTGGTCAGCGCGTGCGTGGCGAACGAGGACTGGCCAAAGAAGTTGCCCTTGATGTTGCAGCCGCATACGCTGCGCATCTGGTGCGAACCATCGGCGCGCACCCCGCCCATGTTCAGCGGGCCAAAGTCATAGCAATAAGCCGGACTGCCTTCCAGGCAGTTCCTGCAGGCGCCGCAAGAGGCGAACGACAACAACACCTTGTCGCCGGGCTTGACCGCTGTCACGGCCTTGCCCACGCCGAGCACGACTGCGGCGCCTTCGTGGCCGAATACCGAGGGGGCCTGCGCGACATCGCGCAAGACCATGTCGGTATGGCAGACCCCCGCTGCGACCAGCCGCACCAGGATTTCGTCATCCCTGGGCGGCTCCAGCTGGACATCCTGGATCTGGAACGGCGCTCCCGCGCGCTCGACGACCGCGGCTTTCATGGCAAGCATATTGGGTTTCCCTGGTTCATTGTCCGGCACGCTTCAGGAAATCCGCGGGCGCGTGATGACTTGCAGCTCGGTGAAGCCGGCCAGCCCCCACAATCCGTTCTCGACGCCGATGCCGCTCCATTTATGGCCGCCGAAAGGCAGGTCCGGGCGCACGCCGGCGCCATGTGCATTGACCGATACCTGGCCGGTTTCGAGCTCGGCCGCCACCAGGGACGCACGCTGGATATCTGGCGACCAGACCGAGGCGGTCAGGCCGAAATGCGAACGGTTGGCGCGCGCGACGGCTTCGTCCACCGTGCGATAGGACACGATGGGCAAAGCCGGGCCGAACTGCTCTTCGTCCACGATGCGTGCGCCATCGGCCAGGCCGTGAAGTATGGTCGGCGCAAAAAAGTACCCCGGGCGATCGAGGGCCTGGCCCCCGGCCGCGGCCACTGCGCCATTGCCCAGGGCATCGGCCACGAGCTCGCCAACCCGGTCGAACTGGGCGCGGTTGTTCAGGGGCCCCAGTTGCGCGCCTTCGGCCGTTCCGGCGTCCACCTTCACGTTGCGAGCGCGCTCGGCCAGCGCATCGACCAGGTCATCGTGCAGGCTCTCGTGTACGTAGACGCGCTTGACCGCCAGGCATACCTGGCCGTTGTTCATGAAGGCTCCCCAGAACAGGGAATCGGCAATGTCCTCGACCTTGGCGTCTTCCAGCACAATGGCGGGATCATTGCCGCCCAATTCCAGCGTGACGCGCTTGAGATCGTCGGCGGCCGCCGCGGCCACGCGCTTGCCCGTTGCGGTCGAACCCGTAAAACTGATTTTCCTGGCGTAAGGATGCGCAGTCAGCGCCGCGCCCAGCGGGTCGGGCCCGGTCAGCACCGAGAATACGCCCGCAGGCAGCACGCTTTGCATGACCTCGCCCAACAGCAAGGTGGTAAGCGGCGTATAGGGCGAGGGCTTCAGCACCATGGTGTTGCCCACGCGCAGCGCCGGCGCGATCTTCCAGATCGCCAGCACGATGGGGAAGTTCCAGGGGGTAATGGCGGCAACGACACCCAGCGGGCGGCGCACGACTTCGGCATAGCCCTGTTCGTTGTCCTGGACGATTTCGCGCGGCAGTTCAAGGTTGGCAAAGTAGCGGATCCAGGCAACGCCGGTGGCGATTTCCTTGGTGGCGTCGGCCAACGGCTTGCCTTGCTCGGCGGTCAACACGGCGGCCAGCCTGGGGGTCGCCGCCGCGATGGCATCGGCAGCCGCCATCAAGGCCTTGCAACGTAGCGCATCGTCGCGCTTCCAGGTAGAGAATGCCCGCGCCGCCGCGGCGAACGCGGCATCGACATCGCGCTGGGTTGCCGACGGTGCACGGGCAAATTCCTGCCCGGTTGCGGGGTTGATGACACCAAAGCTGCTTTCAGCCTGGACAACTTTGCCATCGATGACCAGGCCGCGAGGCAGCCCCAATTCTTCAGTTGATGCAAGCATGGATGCTCCTTGGAGATTGCCGTGCATAAAAGCGTAATAACAGCGTGGGGGGTAGACGCAAGGATCGTAACAGCGACAACCGGGTCACGGCACGATGCGCAGCGCGCCGGTGGGACATTCATCCACCGCCTTTTGCACAGTTTTGAGATCGCAGTCGAGCAGATCGGTGCGCAGCAACTGCAGCGATCCGTCGTCGGCGATCTCGAAATAATCGGGTGCAAGAGATTCGCAGATGCCCAACCCTGTGCAGCGCTCGGTGTCCAACATTATTTTCATTTCTTGCCTCGAAGGTGGCGTCATCAGGAAATCCGTACGGGCAGGTGCTTTACCCCGTTGATGAAGTTGCTTTTCAGGTATTCGGGCTCGCCCACTATCTTCAATTGGGGCACTTGCGTAAGCAGTTCGCCAAACAAGGCCCGCAGCTGGGTCTTGGCAACGCCGTTGCCCAGGCAATAGTGAATGCCGCCGCCGCCAAAGCCCACGTGCGGGTTCTTGGGGCGCGACAGGTCGAAGGCGGCGGGACGCTCGAACACCGACTCATCGCGGTTGCCCGAACCGTAGAACATCACGACCTTGTCACCGGCGGCGATTTTCTGGCCGCCGAACTCGATGTCCTGCACCGCCGTGCGGGCAAACTGGATCACCGGGCACGCGTACCGCACGAATTCATCCGAAGCCTGCCCGATGCGCCCGTCGAAATCCTCCATGAGCCATCGCCGCTGCTCGGGAAAGGCATCAAGCGCCATCACCGTTCGCGTGGTCGTCTGCTTGGTCGTATCGTTGCCCGCCACCGAGAACAACACCAGAAAGCTGCCGATCTGGCTGTCGGTCAGGCGCTGGCCATCGATTTCGGCCTGCACCAGGTTGGTCATCAGGTCGTCGCCGGGGTTCTTGCGCCGGTATGCGGCCAGGTCGGCGCCCACGGCATGCAGGAAGTCTCGCTGGGCAATCAACGTGCCCAGCGTGTCGGCCGGGTTTCCCATTTCGTCGTCCGAGCGCCCGACCATCACGTTCGCCGCATGGGCCACGGCATCGCGATCGGCGGCGGACACGCCTACCATGTCGGAAACGGTGCGCATGGGCAGGATGGCGGCGCAGTTGGAGACGAAATCCACATCGCCGGCCCCCACCAGATTGCCGACGATTTCGCGTGCATTGGCGTGGATCTGGTCCTTGATCTTGCCTATCTGCCGGGGCGTGAAAGCGGCGCTGACCAGGCGGCGAAAGCGAGAGTGTTCCGGAGCGTCCATGGTCAGGAAAAAACTCAAGGTCTTGGCAAGCTCGAAGGGAACAGCATCCATGCTGACCCCCATGCCCGACGCAAAGGCCGTGTTCTGATTGCTGATTTCAGAGATATCCTCGGCCTTGACGACGGCCCAGAAGCCCTTCTGATCGTGGGCAAAGGGAACCTCGGTGGGACGATGCCAGCTGACCGGGGCCTCTTGCCTGAGCCGCGCAAAGGTCTGGTCACGCTCATCGAAACCTTTTGCCCAGAAACCGGTGGACGAAATATCCAGATCGGTGGTGTAAGGATGTTCTGTCTGCCCCAGCTTCATTGCCGCTCGCTCCCTGGTGTGTCAATCGCACTTGATGTTGTGGGCGGATTACAGCACCCGGCGATACCTGCTCTTGTCGCCTTTGTGACAATCCTGGGGTATGTACCGAGAAAAAGTACGAAATGCCTATGGGATAATCGCCAGGCATGTCTTTGCAAGCTACTCGTGCCCGGCCTGAAATGGACCAACAAGACCCACTGTCGTCCCCTCACCTGCTCGGCGTCCTTGAGCAGTTTCCGCCGGCCAGCGCACAGGCCCTGCGCCACGCCGCCAGACCCAGAACCTGGCGTGATGGGGAAACGATTTTTCGCTGCGGTCAGGTCGCGCCCTTCGCCATCGTTCTGCTCAGCGGCAGGATGCGCCTGTCCACGATCTCGGCAGAGGGTAACGAGCAGTTATTTGGCTGGATCACGCCCGGCGAACTTATCGGTATGGAATCCATGCTGGGCGATATGCCCACAACCATGGAAAGCGTTGCGGCAGGAAACTGCGCCAGTGTCTGCTTCGAGCGTACGCAGTTCATGGCCATCCTGCAGCAGGACGGCGGTGCCGGCCTGGCGGTGGCGCGTATGGCCAGCCGACGCCTGCAAGAGGTCACCCGACTCTTGCTGAGCGCACAAACCGCGCGTACCCTGACTTCGCGTGTCTACGCCGCGCTGGTGCGTCTCGCGCGCCGTCACGAAAACCAGGCCGACGGCCCCGCCGAGTGCCTGCGGGTATCGCAAAAGGATATCGCCCAAGCCGTCGGCGCTTCCCGCCAGCGCGTCAATATCGAGCTCGCCCAACTCGAGATGCAAGGCAGGATACGCCGCGGCTACCGGCACGTCGTCTTGCTTGATCCCGGGATCAAGCGCAGCAACTGAGCCGGCCCCAATCGACAAGGCCACGACTGAAGAGCCGTGGCCTTGTCCTTGACGACACGACGACGCGGTATCAGGCCTGCGGCAACGCCCGTATCATGCCGGCCGCGGCTGTCTGGTGCGTGGCCGGATCGATCAGGATGAAGGCGCCGGTTGCCGGCAGCTCATCGTAGGCATCCAGGGCCAGCGCCTCGCGCACGCTAAGCGTGACGCGCCCGATGTCGTTCATGTTCAGCAAGGCGTCCTCGACCACCACTTCCTGCAGCAACTGCATATCGCGCCGAGTATGCACGGCCTCTATCTTGGCCGTGGTGACGCGCGTGCCGTGCTTCAGGATGTACTTGCGGGCCGGGCTGAGCGCCCGCGCATCCAGCCAGCACAACTCGGCTTCGAAACGGCGCACCGCCTTGAGCGCACCCGCCGCATGCGTCATCGTATCGCCGCGCGACACATCCACATCGCGATCCAGTACGACCGTGACCGCGGTGCCGGCGCTCGCTTCTTCAAGGCTGCCGTCGAAGGTGACCAGTTCCTTGATCACGGCCGGCACGCCCGCCGGTTGAATCACGATTTCATCGCCCCGGCGCAGCACCCCGCTGGCGACCTGCCCCATATAGCCCCGGAAATCGTCTGTGCTGCTGCCACCATGGCGCGCCACCAACTGCACCGGAAAACGCATGGGCAGTTCGTCGCCGCGCTCGTCCAGGGCCAGGCTTTCCAACAGTTCGAGCAGTACCGGGCCCTGATACCAGGGGGTCTTGGCCGAGGCCGTGACCACGTTGTCGCCGCTCAGCGCCGAGATCGGCAGGATGTGAAAGCTTGCCAGGCCCAACTTGCGGGCAAGCTCGGCGTACGACGCCGAGATGCGGTCGAAGACTTCCTGGTCCCAGTCAACCAGATCCATCTTGTTGACGGCGACCACGATGTGGCGAATGCCCAGCAGATGCGCAATCGTGCTGTGACGCCGCGTCTGCGGCAGCAAAACGCCGTCGCGGGCGCGGGCGGCATCGATCAGGATGATGGCCGCATCGGACGAGGAAGCGCCGGTCACCATATTGCGGGTGTATTGCTCGTGGCCCGGGGCATCGGCCACGATGAACTTGCGGCGCGGCGTGGCGAAATAGCGATAGGCCACATCGATGGTAATACCCTGCTCGCGCTCGGCCTCCAGGCCGTCGGTCAACAGGGAAAAATCAATGGCATCGCCTTCTGTGCGGCGGTGCTTGGCACGCGAGATCGCCGCCAACTGGTCGGCAAATACACCTTTGCTGTCGTACAGCAGACGCCCGATCAGGGTGGACTTGCCATCGTCGACCGAGCCGGCCGTAATCAGGCGCAGCACCGAGGAGTCAGTCAGGAAAGGGTCGGTTACGGCGTTCATCAGAAATATCCTTCTTTCTTGCGACGTTCCATCGAGGCTTCGGAGGTCTGGTCGTCCATGCGGGTAGCGCCGCGTTCGGTAATGTCGGTGATGGCGGTTTCGGCGATGATGGCCGCGGGGTTGCTTGCCACCGAGGCGACCGGGCAGGTGCAGGAAATATCGCCCACCGTGCGAAAGCGCACCGAACGGGTCTCGACAACCTCATTGGCTGCGGGCGGGGTCAGCGGCGTGACCGGCACCAGCAGGCCGTTGCGCGCGACGACCTCGCGCTGGTGAGCGTAGTACAGCGACGGCAGGGCCAGGTTTTCACGCGCGATGTATTGCCAGACGTCCAGTTCCGTCCAGTTCGAGATCGGGAACACGCGCATGTTTTCGCCGGCATGGACCTGGGTGTTGTACAGGTTCCAGAGTTCGGGGCGCTGGCCCTTGGGGTCCCATTGGCCGAACTCGTCGCGAAACGAGAAGATGCGTTCCTTGGCCCTGGCTTTTTCCTCGTCGCGACGCGCGCCGCCTATGCAGGCGTCAAAGCCCAGCTCCTCGATGGCCTCGAGCAGGGTGACGGCCTGCGCGGCATTGCGCGAATCGTTCTCTTTGCGCAACACCACGCTGCCACGTGCAATCGAGTCTTCCACACTGCGCACGATCAGGCGCTCGCCCAGTTCGGCCGCGCGTGCATCCCGAAACCGGATGACTTCCTCGAAGTTGTGGCCGGTATCGATGTGCATCAGCGGAAACGGAAAAGCCCCCGGGCGAAAGGCCTTTTCGGCCAGGCGCAGCAACACGACGGAATCCTTGCCGCCCGAAAACAGCAGCACCGGCCGAGCGCATTCGGCCGCGACCTCGCGCATGATGTAGATCGCCTGGGCCTCGAGCCAATCGAGATGGCTGCGTACGTTCTGAACTAGAGTTGTCATAGAAATGGAACCGGTACAAGATGCCTTAGCTGTGCGCCACGGGCGAAACAAAACGGATGGGAGCGGCGGCCAGATTGCCCGCGTGCAGGCCACACTCTTTCGAATCGGCGTTTTCCCACCACCAGCGACCTGCGCGGGGATCCTCACCCTCGCGTACCGCCCGGGTACAGGGCTCGCAGCCAATAGAGGGATAGCCCTTATCGTGCAAGGGGTTGTAGGGAATATCCAGCTCGCGAATGGTGCGCCAGACGTCCTGTTCGCTCCAGGCGGCCAGGGGGTTGAACTTGTACAGGCCGAACACGGCATCATGTTCTTCGCTGGCCAGTTCTTCGCGGCTGACCGCTTGTTCCCGGCGCTGGCCGGTGATCCAGGCGCCCCGGCCCGCCAGCGCGCGACGCAGCGGCTCTACCTTGCGAATGTGGCAGCAGGCCTTGCGCAGCTCTATGCTTTCGTAGAATGCATACTCGCCATGCTGGCCCACGTGCTGCTGCACGGCGGCGGCATCGGGCCGAATCAGCTCGATGTCTATGCCATAGCGGGCCTTGACCCTGGGCACCAGATCCAGCGTTTGCTCATGCAGGCGCCCGGTATCCAGGCTGAAAATGTGCACCGGTAAGCGGGCGCTGGCAATGGCATGGGTCAGCACCATGTCCTCGGCGGCCAGCGACGATGCCAGCGCAATATCCGGATAGCGTCGGGCCGCGTCTTCCAGCGTGTCGAGTAGTTGTTGCCACATAGCCCTTCCCTTCCAACGAAAAGGCCATAGTCCCATATGCAAATGTGCAGACGAACTATCAATTTGGCGGTTGCACATTACCGGAAGCAATAACGCCGGGCCACGCCCCGGCACTGCGGCCTGCCGGCGCGCGCTGAATACGCTGGCGGACAGGCAAAAAAAACAGGGCAGCGCCGTCACCGGCGTCTGCCCTGTTTGCTGCCATCAAACCTGCGGCTTATGCCGCCGGCAGATGCACGCTCTGGCCGCCCTCGACGATGGCCACGCGCAAGGCATGGCTGCGGGGCAGCAAGTGGTCGGCGTAGAACGCCGCCGTGCCCAGCTTGTTGCGATGGAACGTACTGCCGTTGCCATGCCGCACGCAAGCCAGCGCGGCACGAGCCAATTGCCAGCCGCTGTGGGCCAGCCCGGCCAGCATCAGGTAGGGGACGCTGCCGGCGTATACCGCCCGGGGATTGCTCTTGGCATTTTCCACCACGTAGGTAATCACGGCTTCATAGTCGTGGATGACCGCATCCAGCCGCTTGGCGATGCGCGACAGGTTGGTGTCGCTGGCGCCGCGCAATTCCGACACTGTGGCCCGCATGCCGGCAATCAGCAGTTGCGCCGTGGCGCCGCCATCGCGCACGGTTTTGCGGCCCACCAGATCGTTGGCCTGGATGGCCGTGGTGCCCTCGTAGATGGGCAGGATGCGCGCATCGCGGTAATACTGGGCGGCACCGGTTTCCTCGATGAAGCCCATGCCCCCGTGCACCTGCACGCCCAGCGAAGCCACCTCGACCGACATCTCGGTGGAAAAGCCCTTGATCACCGGCACCATATATTCATAGATGGCGCGCTCGCGGTTGCGCACATCAGCGTCGGCATGGTGATGCGCCTTGTCGTACGAAGCGGCAGCCACATAGGCCATGGCGCGCGCGCCCTCGGTCAGCGCACGCATGGTCAGCAGCATGCGCTGTACGTCGGGATGCTGGTTGATGGTATCGGCGGGATTCTGGCTGTCGATCGCGCGGCTTTGCACGCGTTCGGCGGCGAAGGCCTCGGCCTGCTGCGTGGCGCGCTCGGACAAAGCAATACCCTGCATGCCCACGGCAAACCGCGCCGCGTTCATCATCACGAACATGTATTCCAGGCCGCGGTTTTCCTCGCCCACCAGGTAGCCCACCGCACCCGCGCCAACCTCGCCCTTGTCGTCGCCATAGATCAGCACGGCCGTGGGACTGCCATGGATTCCCAGCTTGTGCTCGAGCGAGGCGCAGAACACGTCGTTGCGCTTGCCCGCACTGCCGTCGGCGTTGATCAGGGATTTGGGAACGATGAAGAGCGAAATGCCCTTGACGCCTTCCGGTGCCTGCGGCGTGCGCGCCAGCACCAGGTGGATGATGTTCTCGGCGAGGTCATGGTCGCCGTAGGTAATGAAGATTTTCTGGCCGCTCAGGCGGTAGGTGCCGTCGTCCTGCGGCACGGCACGCGTACGGACCTGCGCCAGGTCGGAGCCCGCCTGGGGTTCCGTCAGGTTCATGGTGCCCGTCCAGGTGCCATCCACCAGCTTGGGCACGAACAACTGCTTTTGCTCGTCGGAGCCTGCGGTCAGCAAAGCCTCGATCACGCCGTCGGTCAGCAGCGGGCACAGCGAAAACGCCAGATTGGCGGCGTTGACGTTCTCGATGCATGGCGCACCCACCAGCTTGGGCAAACCCTGTCCGCCGAATTCGCCGGGGTGCTGCAAACCCTGCCAGCCGCCTTGCGTAAAGCCTTGGAAAGCTTGCTTGAAACCCGGCGAGGTCGTGACCTGGCCTTGGTTCCATGAGGCTGGCGTGGTGTCGCCGCCACGATTCAATGGCGCGACCACTTCTTGCACGAAACGTGCGTTTTCTTCAAGCACGGCGTCGACCAGATCCGGCGACACCTCTTCAAAACCGGGTAGCTTCTGAACCTCGGCCAAGCCGGCGAGTTCGTTCAGAACAAAGCGAATATCCTGCAACGGAGCAACATATGACATGCATCTACCTCTCGATAAAGGACTGGCGACGCCAGGTTGCCCCGACGTCGCCAGCGATGGCTTGCTCATACGATACTGCCACACATGGCATTACGTGTGAGCAGGCTCCGGCGTGAACTATGCGCGGTAAATTACAGCGCTTTTGCCAGTTCGGGAACGATGGTGAACAGATCGCCCACGAGGCCGTAGTCGGCCACGCTGAAGATCGGCGCTTCTTCGTCCTTGTTGATGGCAACGATCACCTTGGAGTCCTTCATGCCGGCCAAATGCTGGATGGCACCCGAGATACCGACGGCAACGTACAGCTGCGGAGCAACGATCTTGCCGGTTTGGCCAACCTGCCAGTCGTTGGGCGCATAGCCGGCGTCGACCGCGGCGCGCGAGGCACCCAGTGCTGCGCCCAGCTTGTCGGCCAGTTCATCCAGGATCTTGAAGTTTTCTGCGCTGCCCAGACCGCGGCCGCCGGAAACCACAATCTTGGCGCCGGCCAGTTCCGGACGGTCGCTCTTGGCGACTTCGCGGCTGACGAAGGTGGCCTTGCCCGAATCGGCAACGGCTTCAACGTTTTCGACCGTAGCCGAACCACCGGTGGCGGCCACGGCGTCAAAGCCGGTGGTACGCACGGTAACGACCTTGATGGCGTCGGTGGATTGGACGGTAGCGATGGCGTTACCGGCGTAGATCGGACGCTGGAAGGTGTCCGGGGCGTCGACGGCAACGATGTCGGACACCTGGGCCACGTCGAGCAGAGCGGCTACGCGCGGTGCAATGTTCTTGCCCGAAGCGGTGGCCGGAAACACGATGTGGCTGTAGTTCTTGGCGATGGCCAGGATCTGCGCAGCGGCGTTCTCGGCCAGGCCGTCGGCCAGGTGAGCAGCATCGGCAACCAGCACCTTGGCGACGCCGGCTGCCTGCTTGGCGGCTTCGGCGACGGAAGCGGCACCGCTACCGATGACCAGCACGTGCACATCGCCACCCATCTTGCCTGCGGCAGCCACAGCGTTCAGGGTTGCGCCCTTCAGATCTTTGTTGTCGTGTTCAGCAATAACCAGGGACGTCATGTCAGATCACCTTCGCTTCATTTTTCAGTTTGTCGACCAGCGTAGCCACATCCGGCACCTTGATGCCTGCCTTGCGGCCGGCCGGCTCGGTAACCTTGAGCGTCTTCAGACGCGGGGTGATATCCACGCCGAGTTCGTCGGGCTTGACGTTGTCGAGCTGCTTTTTCTTGGCCTTCATGATGTTGGGCAGCGTGACATAACGCGGC
>JBEBVZ010000010.1:0-96240 GCA_040392445.1 Verticiella sediminum | reverse complement strand
TGCGGACAGGTTCCGGCCCATGTGAATCGGTCGGGCCGCGTAGGTCGCGCCGCGTAGGCCGGGCCGCGTAGGTCGCGCCGCGTTCCCGCTATTTGCGCCGGTAGACCAGCGAGATCTTGGCGAAGGCCACTTCCAGCGCCTGGCTGCCGGCCTGCATGGTCATGAAGCGCCCGCCCCGGTTGAAGATCATCAGGCGCTTGCCCAGCGGATAGGGAATGAACTTCACGAAGTAAATGTCTTCCCAGGCGATTTCGCGCCGCATGATCCAGGTTTGGCGCAAACCCTTGGCGTCTATCGTGGTGATCGAACGCTGCATGGCGACGGCAAGAATGGCCATGCCCAGATAGCAGAACACGACGGTCAGTGTCAGGGTCTGGTTAAAGCTTTCCGACGGCAGCCGCATGGCCACCGAGACGATCTGCGCCGTCAACAGAGCCATCACGATCCAGGCGGAGATCTTTACCCAGGGACGATAAGCGGGACCGGATATGGGCAGGTTCAACTCGTCGAGCAGCGCGGCGCGTTCGGCAATGGCTTCAGGAGTCAGGTTCGGCGCTTTGGGTTGGGTCATGAAAAATGATGGGTAAGGAAGGCAATGGCACGCAAAGGGCCCGGACGGCAATCCGTGCGCGTCCGGGACACTGTTATACCGCGTCGGCCATGGCTGCGACGGCCGCCGCGCGCCGCGCCTGCAGCGCATTGCCGGCGCGGCTGTCGGCACGGCGGCCCAGGTGTTTTGAAATCCACTGGCCGATATCCACGACCGCATCCAGATCGATGCCCGTGCGGATGCCCATGCCGTGCAGCATATACAGGACATCCTCGGTGGCCACGTTGCCAGTGGCGCCGCGTGCATATGGGCAACCGCCCAGGCCCGCGACCGAGGAATGGAAAATCGACACACCCACCTGCATGGACGCCAGGATATTGGCCAGCGACTGGCCATAGGTATCGTGGAAATGCCCCGCCACGCGCGCGATGGGCATTACCTTGCCCACTTCGGCCATGAGGCCGGCCACTTGCATGGGCGTGCCCACGCCGATGGTGTCGGCGATATCGATCTCGATGCAGCCCAGCTCGAGGTAGCGATGCACCACATCGAGCACGGCGGACACGGGGACGTCGCCCTGGAAGGGGCAGCCCAGGGCGCAACTGATGCTGCCGCGCAGGCGCACGCCGGCTTCGAGAGCGGCCTTGGCCACCGGCTCGAAGCGCGTGATCGATTCCGCGATCGAACAATTGATGTTCTTGTGGGAAAACGCTTCGCTGGCCGCGCCAAAGATCAGCACTTCGTCGGCGCCTGCCGCCAGCGCCGCTTCCAGGCCCTTCAGATTGGGCGTAAGCGCGGAATAGATCGTGCCTGGCCGACGCGTTATGCGTGCCAGGACATCGGCGCTGTCGGCCATCTGGGGCACCCATTTGGGCGACACGAAGGACGCCGACTCGACATTGGCGAACCCGGCGGCGGCCAGGCGATCGACCAGTTCGACTTTCACGTCGGTGGGCACGAACGCCTTCTCGTTCTGCAGCCCGTCGCGCGGCCCCACTTCGACGAGCTTGACGTATTCCGGATAGGACATATTGTTTGCCTCGGTAGTTGTTTTCAGGTTTGCTGGTAGCGCCCACCCGCCAGGCGCACGACCTTGCCGGACAGTTCCAGCGCAAGCAGGCTGGCCAGCACGGTGGGGCCAGGCAGTTGCAAGCGGCGCTGCAGGTCGTCGATATGCACCGGGTCGTGGCCCAGCGCATGCAACACCCCTTCGTGCCCCCCATCTGGCATGCTGGTTGGTGCCGGAATCATAGACTGCACCATGGCGCCGGCCTCGTCAAACCGTTCGCTCGGCTGCGCCACGGGCAGGCTGTGCGGGCCGACGCCCCGCAACTCGCCCAGGATATCGTCGGCGGTCTCAGTCAGTTTCGCGCCTTGTCGGATCAAGGCATGGCAGCCGCGCGACAACGGCGAGTGTATCGATCCCGGAATGGCAAAAACTTCGCGGCCAAGTTCGCCGGCCAGGCGCGCCGTGATCAGCGAGCCGCTTTGCATGGCGGCTTCCACGACCAGCGCCCCATGCGCCAGCCCGGCCACCAGCCGGTTGCGGCGCGGGAACTGATGGGGCAAGGCCGGCATGCCCAGCGGGAATTCGGAGACGATGGCCCCGCCTGCCGCGATCTGATGCGCCAGCGCCCGGTTGCGGGCCGGGTAGACGATATCGGCTCCGGTGCCGACGACGGCCACCGTGCCCGCGCCCTCGCTGCCGGCCTTGAGCGCGCCTTCGTGGGCCGCGGCGTCGATGCCGCTGGCCAGGCCGCTGACCACGCACCAGCCATGGCTGGCCAGGTATCGGGCAAAGCTGCGGGCATGATCCAGCCCCCCGGGGGTGGCATTACGAGCCCCGACGATAGCCACCGCCGGACGCGACAGGTAGGCCGGATCGCCAACCACGTACAGCAGGGGCGGCGGGTCGTGGATTTCCAGCAGCAGCGGTGGATAGGCCGCGTCTGCCAGCGTGACCAGGTGGTTGCCCTGGCAGTCGGCCCACGCCAGGCTGCGGTGTATGGCCTGCTCGAGCCCGGCCACCGGTGGCGCAGCCATCTGGCGAGCCAGGGCAAGGCCTACCCGGCCCGCCAGCTGATTGGGGCACAGGGCATAGACATTTTCGGCGGGACCGGCCTGCGCAAGCAACGCCCGCGCCATCGCGGGGGTCAGGCCAGGCTCGAGCGCAAGCCGCAGCCAGGCGCGGCGGGAGTCGTCTGAGGCATTCATGGGCATGGGGATGAGCAGCGAACGAAAGACGCTACAGATGTATCACGCGCATGGAACATTTCGGCCCGGCTGCGGTCGAATTCACGCAGTTGCAAAATCCGCAAAACCGTTTAAATAGCCAATAACTATTGGATTAGCAATAGCTATTAAACTATAGTAGTGGTATTAAATTTACTGCTTATGGTAATTGCCATGGCCATACTTCCCATTCTTCATTACCCCGACCCGCGCCTGTTCAAAAAAGCCAAGCCGGTGGAAAAAGTCGACGACCGTATCCGCGAACTGGTGCGCAACATGGCTCAGACCATGTACGAAGCGCCCGGCGTCGGTTTGGCGGCCACCCAGGTGGATGTGCACGAGCGCGTGGTCGTGATCGACGTATCCGAAAACGCGAACGAATTGCGTGTGCTCATCAATCCGGAAATCACCTGGCGCAGCGACGAGCGCGATGTCTACGAGGAAGGCTGCCTGTCCGTACCCGGCATCTACGATAAGGTCGAGCGCGCCGAGCGCGTGCGGGTCAAGGCCCTGAACGAAAACGGCGAACCCTACGAACTCGAGGCCGACGGCCTGCTGGCCATTTGCGTGCAGCACGAGCTCGACCACCTTGAAGGCAAGGTGTTCGTCGAGTATCTCTCGTCGCTCAAGCAAAACCGCATCAAGACCAGGCTGCGCAAGCAGGAACGCCAGGCCGCAGCCTGAACAACCCCGCCGCAGCGCCTTCGCGCCGCACGCTTAACGGCCCGCATGGCATCGCCTGCGGGCCGTCTGTCACATTAACTTCCATTACGTCTGCCCCATGCGCCTGGTATTTGCCGGAACCCCCGAATTCGCCCGTATCGCCTACACCGCCCTATGCGACGCCGGACACGATATTCCACTGGTATTGACCCAGCCGGACCGCCCCGCCGGAAGAGGGCTGAAGCTGACACCCAGCGCGGTCAAGGTGGCCGCCCTGGAAGATGACGTAGAGGTCCTCCAGCCACGCAGCCTGCGCCTGGATGGCAAATATCCGGAAGACGCCGCCATGGCGCGCGATGCCCTGCTGGCGGTCAAGCCCGATGTGATGATCGTGGCCGCCTATGGCCTGATCCTGCCGCAGTGGGTGTTGAGCCTGCCTGCGCTGGGATGCCTGAACATCCATGCCAGCCTGTTGCCGCGCTGGCGCGGCGCGGCGCCCATTCAGCGCGCCATCGAAGCGGGCGACAGCGAAACCGGCATCACCATCATGCAGATGGACGAGGGCCTGGACACCGGCGCCATGCTGCTGGCCGAGGCCCTGCCCATCCGTGACGGCCATACCGCGGCGGAATTGCATGACGAACTGGCCACCCTGGGCGGCAAGCTCATCGTGCGTGCGCTCGACGACATCGCATGCGGACGCGCGACGGCCACGCCCCAGCCTGAGCAAGGCGTGACCTACGCCGCCAAGCTGGAAAAATCCGAGGCCCAGCTCGATCTGGCGCAGGACGCCGCCACGCTGGCCCGCCGTATCGGCGCATTCAACCCGGCGCCTGGCGCGGTGGTGCGCCTGCCCGGCCTGAACGACCCGGTCAAGGTGTGGCGCGCCCAAACCGTGCCCGGCACCACCAGCGCCGCTCCCGGCACCGTGCTGGCCGCAACGCCGCAGGGCGTAGACCTGGCCACCGGCCACGGTATCCTGCGCCTGCTCGAGCTACAGAAGGCGGGCGGCAAGCGCCAGCCCGCGGACGTCTTCGTGCGCGGCTGGAGCCTGCCCAAGTGAATACCACCGCACACTCCCCCGCATTGGCAGACATCCTGCTGGCCGCCGCCCGCGCGGTCCAGGCCGTACAAGGCGGCGCCTCGCTCACCGATGCCCTGGCGCAGACCCCGGCAGCCCTGCGCCCGGCCACCCAGGCCATCAGCTTTCATGCCATGCGGCGCCTGGGCACAGCCAGCGCCATCCGCCGGCAACTGATTCCGCGCACGCCGCCCAGCCCGTTGCTCGATGCCCTGCTGCTGGTGGCTTTTACGCTGCTGGAACATACCGACGACACCCCCGAACCACAAGACCCGGCCAAGGCGGGGCGCGCCGCGATCCCGCACTACACGGCCTACACCGTGGTCGACCAGGCCGTCCAGGCGGTGGCCAGCCAGCGCAAGCTGGCGTCCTTCAAGGGGCTGGTCAATGCCAGCCTGCGGCGTTTTCTGCGCGAGCGCGACAGCATCCTGGCAAAAACCGCCGCCGCCCCCGAAGGCCGGTGGAACTATCCCGCCTGGTGGGTAACCCAGATCCGCCACGATTATCCGGAAAATTGGCAGGATATCCTGCGCGCCGGCGATGCCCAGGGCCCTCTCACGCTGCGGGTGAACCCGCGCCGCGCAACACGCGAACAGGTGCAAGCCGACCTGGCGCAAGCCGGCGTCGGCGCGATCGCCGTTGGGGCCCACGGACTGGTGCTGGACCAAGCGCGCCCCGTGCAGCAGTTGCCGGGCTTTGGCGCCGGCTGGTGGTCGGTACAGGATGCCGGTGCGCAACTGGCCGCACCGCTGCTGGACGTGCGCGACGGCATGCGCGTGCTGGACGCCTGCGCGGCGCCCGGCGGCAAGACCGCCCATCTGCTGGAAACCGCCGACATCGATCTGCTGGCGCTGGACAGCGATGCCGGCCGGCTCACACTGGTGCAGGGCAACCTCGAGCGCCTGGGCCTGGCCGCCAGCCTGCGCGCGGCCGACGCCGCCGACCTGGACAGCTGGTGGGATGGCCGGCCTTTTGACGCGGTGCTCGCCGATGTTCCCTGCACGGCCTCGGGCATCGTGCGCCGCCATCCCGATATCCGATGGTTGCGCCGGGCCAACGACGTTCCCCGAACCGCGGCACTGCAGGCACGCATCGCCGACGCTCTCTGGCAGGTGGTTGCACCGGGTGGTACATTCCTCTATGCGACCTGTTCAGTGTTTCCGGCCGAAGGCGAGCATCAGGCACAGGCTTTTGCGTCTCGCCACACCGACGCGAAGCGCATCCGCGCCCCCGGCCAGCTCTTGCCGGCCAGCGCCGATGCCGCCCCAACCCGGCAACACGACGGTTTCTTCTACGCGCTATTCACCAAGGCCTGATACCGCATGCAGCGAACCGTCGTTGCCCGCCTGCTGTTAATGCTGACCCTGCTGCTCCTGGCCGCACCCATTGTGCGTGCACAATCGCCGGCCACCGTGCAAAGCATAGAAGTCACGCTGCACGACGACGGCTGGCGGCTCGATGCGAATATCGACTTCGAACTCAACCCCCAATTGCGCGAAGCCGTCGAGCGCGGCCTGCCCCTGCATTTTTCGGCCGAAGCCGACATCACGCGGCCGCGCTGGTGGTGGTTCGATAAAGACGTCGTCAAGGCCGAGCGTCTCTGGAGCATTTCCTATAACGCCCTGCTGCGCCAATGGCGCGTAAGCACCGGCGGCCTGGCCCTGCCCGTCAGTTCGCTTGACGACGCGCTGGCGCTGGTACGCCACATTGGCGGCTGGGTGATCGCGCCGCCCGACGCCTTCCAGCCCGGCGAACACTACGAAGGCCGGATGCGCCTGCGCCTGGATGTCTCCCAGCTGTCGCGCCCGCTTCAGGTAGACGCCCTGAACAGCAGCGACTGGGTGCTGGCCACGCCCTGGACGCGCTTTACCCTTGATGTCCCGATGATAGAACCCACTCCCCCGGCGCCCGCGCAGCCTGCAGCGACAGGAGGGCAGCAGTGAAGCGCATCATGCGCACCATGCTGGCGTGCGCCGCCATCAGTGCACTCCTGCTCTTGGGCCTGCTGGCCTGGTCGACCAACAACGCCTCGCGCATGGAACGCTTCTACCCCTTGCTGGTAGGGCTCAATACCGTGGTCGCGCTGGCGCTGGGCGCCTGGGTGCTTACCCTCACCTCGCGCCTGGTGCGCCAGTTGCGCCGCCATCAGTTCGGCTCGCGCCTGACGGCCCGGCTGGCGCTGGCGTTTACGCTGGTGGGCATCGTCCCCGGCGTCCTGATCTACACCCTGTCGGTGCAGTTGCTGTCGCGCTCGATCGAATCCTGGTTCAACGTGCGCGTCAATGCCGCGCTGGACGCCGGCCTGAACCTGGGCCGCGCCGCGCTCGATGCGCAACTGGCGGACTTGAACGGCAAGGCGCGTGTCATGGCGCTCGAACTGGGTGAGCTGCCCGACCCCACCGACACCAATATCGCCCTGGCGCTGACGCGGCTGCGCGAGCGCCTGGGCGTGCCCGATGTGATGGTATTCACGTCCAACGGCAGCGTAGTGGCCTTTTCCACCAGCACCTACGGCGTACTCGCGCCCAGTCTGCCAGCCAGCACCGTGCTGCAGCAATTGCGTACCGGCCGCGGCTACTCGGCCGCCGAACCCGCGCCCGACGAACAAGACCCCGGCCTGACCCTGCGCGTCATCCTGCCCCTGATCACGCGCACCGACTACACCGATCTGAACAGCCTGCTGCGGCCCGACACACGGTATCTGCAGGTGACCCAGCCGGTACCCGAACAGATCGCGGCCAACGCCAACCAGGTGCAATCGGGCTATCGCGACTACCAGGAACTGGCGCTCTCGCGCCTGGGCTTGCGCAAGCTGTACGGCATCACCCTGACGCTGGCCCTGCTGCTGGCCGCCTTCACCTCGATCGCGGCAGCCTTCGCGCTGTCTTCCAGGCTGGTACGTCCGCTGCTGCGCCTGGCGGCCGGCACCCAGGCGGTCAGCGTGGGCGATTTCCGCCAACTGCCCGAACCCCCTTCGCGTGACGAGGTCGGCCAACTGACCCGCTCCTTCAACGCCATGACGCGGCAACTGGCCGAAGCGCGCCGCATGGTGGAAAAGAACCGCCAGCAGCTCGAACGCTCCAACGCCTACCTGGAAAACGTCCTGAGCACGCTCTCGTCGGGCGTGCTGGTGTTCGACGACGCGTTTCGCGTGACCACAGTGAACCAGGGCGCCCAGCGCATCCTGGGCGTAGACCTGCGCACCGTGCCGGGGCGCCCGCTCGAAACCGTGCCCCCGCTGGCCCATTTTGCCCAATCCGTACGCCAGGCCTTTGCCGAGCACGCCGCCGCCGCCACTGGGCGCCATCACTGGCAGCAACAGCTCGAAGTCGTGCAGCATCACGAAAACGCTATCTACGAAACCGCCCCCCCGGAACCCTTCGCCCACCATCACGGCGCCGCCTCCACCGCCATCCTGCTGGTGCGCGGCTCGCACCTGGTGGTGGAAGGGGCCGCCGGCTACGTCGTGGTCTTTGACGACATCACCGATGTGATTTCGGCCAACCGCGTCGTGGCCTGGGGCGAGGTCGCGCGCCGCCTGGCGCACGAGATCAAGAATCCGCTGACGCCTATCCAGCTGTCGGCCGAAAGGCTGCTGTTCAAGCTCGAGAGCAAGCTGGCCGAGCCCGACGCCGCCCTGCTGCGGCGCGCCACCACCACCATCGTCAATCAGGTGGCGTCGATGCAATCCATGGTGAACGATTTTCGCGAATACGCGCGCAAACCCTCGCTGGTGCTCCAGGAAACCGACCTCAACGCCTTGATCAGCGATGTGCTGGCCCTCTATGGCTGGGATCCCGATCATGCGCCGCATGGCAGCGGCGAAGGCGCGCGCCTGGACATATCCCTGGCGCCGGACCTGCCGCATATCGAATGCGATCCCACCCAGATCCGCCAGATCGTCCACAACCTGGTCACCAACGCGCACGACGCCACCGCCAGCGCCGAACCCGGCACCGACAGCAAGCCGGCCACCATCAGCGTGACGACCCGCCCGGCCAACGCCAGGCTGCCGGACGGCACAGCACTTGCTGCCGTCCAGCTTACCGTTGCGGACTCCGGCCAGGGCTTCTCGGAAAACGTGCTGCAGCGCGCGTTCGAACCCTATGTCACCACCAAGCCCAGAGGCACGGGGCTGGGCTTGGCTATCGTAAAAAAGATCGTGGAAGAGCACGGAGGACGCATTGAACTCGCCAATCGACCGGATGGCGGGGCAATCGTCTCTATACTATTAACTCGATTGGTCAACCGGGCAGGTGCCCCAGACTCCGGTTGCGTGGTACAAGACGGGCCCCAAGCAACCAGTCTGCATGAATAAGGTGTCGCATGGCCAAGATCCTGGTGGTCGATGACGAAATAGGTATTCGCGAACTACTGTCCGAAATTCTTTACGATGAAGGGCATACAGTAGAGCTTGCAGAGAACGCGGCACAGGCCCGTGCGGCGCGCCTGGCGTCGCGGCCCGACCTCGTCCTGCTCGACATCTGGATGCCGGATATCGATGGTGTCAGTTTGCTGAAAGAGTGGTCCTCGCAAGGACTGTTGACCATGCCGGTCATCATGATGAGCGGTCACGCCACGATCGATACCGCGGTGGAAGCCACCCGTATCGGCGCGGTCAACTTCCTGGAAAAACCCATTACCCTGCAACGGCTGCTAAGCGCCGTCCAGGGCGGCTTGCAAGCGGGCGAACGCGGCGTGCGTATGGCTGCGGCCCAGACCGCCGCGCCGGCCCTCATGCCGGCGGCGATGCCGTCTGGCGAACCCGGCGTGGACACCGTCCCGCCCCAGCCCGAACTGGCAGCCAGCGCACCGTTGGTGGCCAGCGGGTCGGTACCGCTATCCGTGGACAGCGGCCATGCCACCCTGGGCAGCATTGCCCTGAACCAGCCGCTGCGCGATGCCCGCGACGAGTTCGAGCGCGTCTACTTCGAGCATCACTTAACCTGCGAGAACGGCAGCATGACCCGTGTGGCCGACAAGACCGGACTCGAGCGCACCCACCTGTACCGCAAGCTCAAGCAGTTGGGCATCGACGTCAACAAGCGCAGCCGGGCGGCCAACCGGGGCAATTGATTGAAAGTCATCATACTGGGCGCCGGCAAGGTCGGCGCCAGCGTGGCCGAGAACCTGGTATCCGAGCACAACGACATTACCGTCATCGATACCAATCCAGCCCCGCTGGCCCTCTTGCAGGAACGGCTGGACCTGCGCGTCGTTACCGGCAGCGGCACCCATATCTCGGTGCTCGAGGCGGCCGGCGCGCAGGATGCCGACATGCTGATCGCCTGCACTGCAAGCGACGAGGCCAATCTGGTGGCATGCAAGGTGGCGCGCCAGGTATTCAACATACCGCAGCGCATCGCCCGCATCCGCTCCAACGAATTCGTCGACCAGCCCGATCTCATCGGGGCCGACGGTTTCGGCGTGGATCACCTCATCAGCCCGGAACGCGCGGTTACCACCTACCTGCATCGCCTCATTGAATTCCCCGCGGCGCTGCAGGTGGTCGACTTCGCCGATGGCCAGGTCACGCTGGTGTTGGCGCAGATCGGGCCGGACAGCCCGCTGGTGCGACGACCCGCCGACTCCGTCACGGACAACCTGCCGGACGTCAACGGGTATGTGCTGGCGATCTTTCGCAACGGCCGGCCCATTGTGATGCAGCCGCAGTCCATTCTCCTGGCCGGCGATGAAATCCTCTTCCTGGTGGATACCCGCCACGCGCGCAAAGCCATGCAGGAACTGCAGCGCGCCGGCAAAAACGCGCACCGCATCATGATCGCCGGTGGCGGCAACATCGGCCTGCGGCTGGCGCGCGCCCTGGCCGAGGAAAACTACTCCGTCAAACTGATAGATCACAACCTCGAGCGCTGCGAAGTGCTGTCGTCCAGCCTGCCCGGCAATGTGCTGGTGCTGCAGGGCGACGCCACCGACGAAGGCCTGCTCGAGGACGAAAACGTCGACACTATCGATGTGTTTCTCGCGCTGACCAACGACGACGAAGACAACATCATGGCCTCGCTGCTGGCCAAGCGCATGGGCGCGCACCGGGTGATGGCCCTGATCGGGCGCAGAACCTATGGCGAACTGATGGAAGGCAGCCGCATCGACGTAGCCGTGGCGCCCGACCAGGCCACCCTGGGCGAACTTTTGCGCTATGTGCGGCGCGGCGACGTGGTGGCGGTGCACAAGCTCAAGCGCGGCTCGGTCGAGGCGCTCGAAGCCATCGCCCATGGCGATGCTTCCTCGTCTCGGGTGGTGGGCAGGCGCATCAGCCAGGTCAAGATGCCCGACGGCGCCAGCATAGGCGCGGTCGTGCGCGGCGAAAGCATACTCATGCCGCAACACGATCCGGTGATCGAAGCCGAAGACCATGTCATCGTGCTGGTTACCCGGCGTCGCCTGATTCCGAAAGTGGAACAGCTCTTTCAAGTATCGGCCTCGTTCTTCTAGGGCACCCACTTCGCGACCGCCACATGAAACGCCTGCTGTCCATCCTGAACATGATCGGCTTCACGATGATGCTGTTCTCGCTGAGCATGCTGATTCCGGCAGGCGTGGCGGCGTATACCGACGATGGCACGCTGGACGCTTTTCTCGAAGGCTTCCTGCTGGCGCTGGTGCTGGGCGTCGTGCCTTTTTTCCTGACCCGCAAGCACCACCGCGAACTGCAGCCGCGCGACGGCTTCCTGCTGGTGTCCCTGGTCTGGACCGTGCTGCCCGCGCTGGCCACCATCCCCTTTCTGATTTACTTCAGCCGGGCAGGCATACCGCTGAGTTTCAGCGCGGCCTATTTCGAAGCCATGTCCGGCATTACCACCATGGGCAGCACCGCGCTTAGCGGACTGGCCAACCTGCCGCCCTCCATCCACGTCTGGCGCGGCACACTGGTCTGGATAGGCGGCATGGGGATCCTCGTGCTGGCGGTGGCGGTGCTGCCCCTGTTGGGCGTGGGTGGCAGCCAGGTATTTCGCGCGGAAACCCCCGGCCCCATGAAGGACGAGAAGCTCACGCCCCGCATGGCGGGTACGGCCAAGGCCCTGTATGCCATCTTCCTGGGCATCTCGCTACTGTGCTGGGGTGCCTACTACCTGGCCGGCCTGCGCGGCGTGGACGCCTTCGTACACATGACCGGCACGGTGGCGCTGGCAGGCATTTCCACGCGGGACAGCAGCATCGGCGACTTTGATTCGGGTGCCGTCGAAGCCGTGGCCATGGTCTTCATGGTCATCGCCGGCATCAACTTCGCCACGCACTTCACCGTCTGGCGCGCGCGCAGCCTGGGTGCCTACCGGCGCTGCCCCCAGACGACGTCCTTCCTGGCCATCCTGCTGCTGGCCGGCCTGGCGGTCAGTCTTTTCCTGTATGTGCGCGGGGTCTACCCGGATGCCTGGGAAGCGCTGCGCTACGGCATGTTCAATACGATCTCGGTGGCAACCACCACCGGCTTCGCCAATACCGACTACGCAACCTGGCCCATTTTTGCGCCGGTGCTGATGCTGCTGCTTTCCTGTTTCACGCCATCCAGCGGCTCGACCGGCGGCGGGCTCAAGCTGATACGCGTGATCCTGATCATGAAGCAGGTGCGCTACGAGCTGCTGCGCCTGGTGCATCCACGCGCGGTATCGCCCGTACGCCTGTCCAGCCGCATCGTCGAGAGCCGGGTGCTGCTTGGGGTGCTGGCCTTCCTGGCCCTGTACCTGATCGTGCTGATGGTGATTACCCTGCTGTTGCTGCTGTCGGGCCTGGACATGACCACGGCGCTTACCGCGGCGCTGGCCTGCCTGAACAACACCGGCTCGGGGCTGGGCGCGGTGGGCCCGTCCGGCAGCTTTGCCAGCATGAGCACGTTCCAGATGTGGATCTGTATCTTCGGCATGTTGCTGGGCCGCCTGGAACTGATCACCGTGCTGGTGCTCTTCACGCCTGCCTTCTGGCGCAAGTAAAAATAAGCAACAAACCGGGAAAACATTCCCACCCGGCATGGCCTTCCTGCCCGAAACCGCCATGAAGTAAGTGCCTGCTATCCCGCTATCTACCGTATGCCGGCATATTTTCTGCTGTGCCAAACTCTGACAACATTTTCATCAAAATGTCGTAAGGGCATAGGTAAACTCGTCTAAACCCTGCGCCTTGGATCAGCCGCAGTGGCCTTCTACCCGCTCTGGTGGTTACCCCACCGCCTGTCGCCTACCGTTGTGCCAGGGCGGCATACCCAAGAAAAGGAGACCCGGGATGGATTCAATCAAATTTGCCTCATCTCGCCAAAATACGCTGGGCATAGAACTCGAGTTACAAATTCTGGACCCCCTGACGCTCGATCTTGCCGGCCGCGCCGAACAGCTGCTCGACCATCTGGCCGACCATGCCTTTGCAGACCGGATCAAACCGGAAGTCACGCAGGCCATGATAGAACTGAATTCCTCGGTTCATGAACACCCGGCCGGCCTGCTCGCGGAAATGCGGGAAATGCGCAATATCCTTTGCGAGGCCGCCGATACGGTTGGTGTACGCATCGCCGGGGGCGGCGCCCACCCCTTCATGAGCTGGCAGGACAGCAATATCTTCGATTCCCCCAGGTTTCGCTATCTTGCTGATATGTATGGCTATCTTGCACGAAAATTCACGGTATTCGGCCAACACATCCACCTGGGCGTGCGTAATGGCGACGCCGCGTGCGACCTCATCCACAGGCTGTCGCCCTACGTGCCGCACTTCATCGCACTGTCGGCATCGTCGCCCTATCACGAAGGGGTCGACACCCTGTTCTCCTGCAGCCGCCTGAATGCCCTGCACAGCTTTCCGCATTCCGGCCATATGCCACCCGAGGTGCACGACTGGTATCAGTTCGAAGCGCACTACACCCAGATGCGCAACCTGGGCCTGGTCGAAAGCCTGAAAGACCTGTATTGGGATATCCGCCCCAAACCCGAATTCGGCACGATAGAACTGCGCGTCTGCGACACGCCCTTGACCGTGGAAAGAGCCTGCCAGATCGCGGCTTTTGCGCAGGCCCTGGCCATTGCCGCCCAACGCCAGCCTGCGCCCTTGGCCGGGTTCTGGCTGGCCTATGACAGCAATCGTTTCCAGGCCAGCCGCTTTGGCCTGCAGGCCAGCTATGTCACGGATACCGGCGAGCGCATGCGCCTGATCGATCATCTGCGCATGACCTTCGATCAGGTCATGCTGGTGGCCGATGAACTGGGCACCACCGACCTGGTGGGCGCGTTACAAGCCGAAGCCTTGAAAATGGGCAACGATGCACGCTGGATGCGTGCCCGCTTCAACCAGTATCGCCACCTGCCCAGCGTCGTGGCCGCCGCGGCCGATCTCTGGCGCGGCAGCGATATTGCCGCGCAGCCCGCACGCCGCCGGGTGCGGGCCAGTTCCGAGCCCATCCACAGTGGCATGCCGCTAGTGCCGGTTGCCTTCAGGTCGCTATCCAGCCGCCTGCACTAGGTCCTGTTAATCGGTGACACGGCCGCCCCGGTGGGCGGCCGCTTGGCTTGTCGCAGCAGATGTGGCGGATTTGCCACTGTTACCTATCTCAATTTCTATTACAGACAAAGCCCATGGCCTGTGCGAAGGTGTCGCACCGGTCCGGCAATGCCGGGCCCGGATTTTGCTGAACGGTTGGTCAATGTTCCCTGATCGGGCATTGACTAACCATGATAAGGAGTCTAGTCATGAATTTACAGTCTTTCGCTAAAGCGAGTGCCATTGCCGTGCTTGCGCTGTCTGCCGCAGGGTGTTCCAGCTGGGACAACATGAGCAGCCGCCAGAAAGGGGCCGTTACCGGCGCCGGCGTAGGTGGTGTTGCCGGCGCGGCCATCAGTGGTGGCAGCGTGCTCGGTACCGTAGGCGGGGCTGCCATCGGTGGCGTGGTTGGCGACCAGGTCGGCAAGCGCCGCTAATCCGGCCGTACGCCCCTGTCGGGGCTGACTGCCCTGGCTGCGGCCAGGGAGCCAGCCCCGAACAGCATCCACAACAGGGCGACCACAGGCCAGCCCGCAGCCAGTTCCTGAGCCAGTGATTCCAGGTACAACAGCCCCGTATAGCCAGAGGCGACCGAAGCCAGGAAATACCTGTCCAGCGGGAACAGGTTGACGATCAGCAATTGCCCTATCAACGCTATGATCGCCGCAGCCCGTTGCCAGGCCGGTGGCGCATAGGCCATGGCAATAGACACCAGAGTACCCATCAGCAGGCCACGCCAGGCACCCGGCGTCAGCCATGCCAGCGTATCCGGCCCCCCCGGTGGGGCCAGCGGCTGGGCAGCGGCTTTTATGCCCAAGGCCAGCAATACCAGCACCGGAACCAGCAAGGCGCGCAAGCGCAAGGGACGCAGGCAATGCGCCAGCAGCATGCTGATCCCGATGATGGCCAAGGCCGTACACCATTGCTCGGCCCGCACGCGCCATTCCGGCGGCGGTACCGCCCAGCCGGGCAGCATGGCTTCAAGACGCAGAACGGCATCGGGGAAGAGTCCGATGACATTGCCGGTGCCAAACAGCATGGCCTGCGGCGGCATCTGCACCAGCAGCCACACCGCCCCCAGCACGATGGCGGCATGCGTGCGGGGCTTCAGGATGTAATCGCCCCAGTGCACGTGCCAGCCCAGGTCGATAAGCTGGCGACTGGTTACAACCCCCAGCGCCGCCCCCAGAAAGGCGCCCAGTGTATTGGCGCCGAAATCCACATTGGATGCGACCCGCCCCGGCACGAAGGTTTGCAGGCATTCCATGGAAAACGATAGCGCCGCCGCAATCAGGGTGGCCGACATCACGCCGCCCAAGTGGGACAGGCGCGGATGCAGCGACCATGCCAGCAAGGCACCCAGCGGTAGGTAAACCAGCACATTGAAGATAATTTCGGCCGCTGTCCAATAGCGCGGAAACGGCGCGGTTATCCATGCGAAAGGCGAGATTCCGGCGTGAACCCAGCCTGTATTGGGGAACAGGCTGGCATACACCAGCAAGGCGACGACGACCGCCAGCCCAAGTCGCGCTGCTGGCGAGCTGCGCGGCGGAATCGGGCTTTCAGGTCGCATTCATCGTGAGCCCGGCGCTGTGGCGCGCAAACCAGGCTGTTGCGACAACCACTGTGCGATGCTTTCCGCGGCCGCATCCACGGCCGAGCGCAGGGCGCGCGCGCCGCCGGCTGCATCGCCACTGGCGGCGGGAATGCTGTAGGCCAGCCTCAGTTGATCCAGCACCTTCCCGTTTTGCGACAGCACTACGCGCAGGCCGATGTCGCCCGTGCTGGTGGGCGTGCCGCTGCTGGCCGCACGCGGATCGAACACCTGTTCGAAGCGCTCGAGCGACACCCGGACCTCGGGTAGCGAGCCCGACAGATTGTTCTGCACCACCGGCCCTTCTATCGACAGGCGATCACGCAGCCGCTGGCCGAGCAGTTCCGCGGGCGGCGAAGCCCACTGGAACGAAGCATAGGCCTGCGGCTGCTGCGAATTTTTTTCCCGCCAGATGACCCCTTCGCCACGCAGCAAGGGTGCGGCCTCGACCGGCGGCACCACCACCGGCGCACGCGGCGGCAAAGCCACTTGAGGTTCTTGCGACATCCCCACATCCAGCACCTGGGGGGCTGGCGCCACATTGCCCATGCCAGCGCAGCCTGCCAGGGCGCCCGCCATGACAACCACCGCGAGCATCCATTTACCGCGCACCGGCCACATACCCGACATCTGCCAATTCCTGTTCATAGACTTCCTTACAGCGGCCCCTGTGAGGCCCGCCTTATCATTGACTGAACCCGGTAAAGCCGGGTTCTCCGGGCCCAGGCCGCACAGGCGCCGGACCAAACAGCACCGATTGCGGCGCACGCTCGAACGACTGCATGGTGCGCGAGGCCGAACGTGCCGCGCTGCCGATATCCCCCGCGGCTGCGGTGAACTGCGGCATCACGCTGGCCAGGCCGGCCGTGGCCTGCCGGATCTGCGCCACGCTGCGGGTGGCCTCGCTCAGCAGCCCATCGGGTGCCGAGAGTGATTGCAACGTACCACGTACCTGGCCGGCCAAACCGGAAATTTCCTTGGCCGCATCGCTGGCATGGCGGGCCGTCGTGCTGAAGTTGCGCATCATGGGCACGGCCTCGTCAGCTATGGGCCCGAGCCGCGCCAACAACAAATTTACCTTCTCGGTGGCTTGCGCGGTGCTCTCCAGCGCGCGGGTCAGGGCACGCTGGTTGTCAGGCCCCATCAGGGCCGTCAACTGATCCCCCGTACGCTGCAGGCCGGTCATCAGCTCGGAGGCGCGGTTCATCAAGCGCTCGGTCAGGCCGGGTTGCATGCGTATGCGCGCCACCTTCTGCGGGGTGGAGAGCAGCGCCTTACCCGGCTGGCCGTCGTCATCGAGGTCCACGAACGCGACCCCGGTCACCCCCTTCATCTCGACCGTGGCCTTCAGGGTGTCGGTCATGGGCGTACCGGGGCGCACCCCGATGCGCACCAGCATGGCGCCACTGCGATCGGGATCAAAACCGATGGATTCGACCTTGCCGACCTGCAGGCCGCGATAGCGCACATCCGCTTGCGGCGTCAGGCCCTGCACCGAATCCACGGTAACCAGATCGTAAGGCACCAGGTCGGCATTGTCGTGATTCAGCCACATCACCGCCAGCGCGCCCGCGGTCAGCAACAACAGGGTGAACAAGCCGGCAATCAACGCATGGCTACGGTTTTCCATCAGACAACCCCTCGTACTCCGTCCCTTCCATCGCCCGCAATCCACGCTCACCCAGGAAGAAGGTATGAATGAACGGATGTTCGAACTGCAACACTTGCGCCACCGGCGCGCACACGATGACCTGTTTATCGGCCAGTACCGCCACCCGCTGGGAAAGCGCGAACAGCGTATCGAGATCGTGTGTGATCATGACCACGGTAAAGCCCAGCTGCTTATGCAGTCGCCGGATCAGCTGGACGAACTCGTCGGAACGAGTAGGGTCCAGTCCGGCGGTGGGCTCATCCAGGAACACCAGTTCCGGGTCCAGCGCCAGGGCCCGGGCCAATGCTACCCGCTTGATCATGCCGCCCGACAAGTCGGACGGCGCCTTGTTGGCATCCGACGCGCTCAGGCCCACCAGGGCCAGCCGCGTCAGCACCACTTCCCGGATCAGTCCGGGCGGCAGCGAACGCAGCTCGCGCAGCGGCAGCGCCACGTTCTCGAATACCGTCAGCGCCGAAAACAGCGCCCCGGATTGAAACAACACCCCCCAGCGCTGGCGCAGGGCATGGCGGCGCTTGGCGGCGCCCTTGCGCACATCCTGCCCGAATACCTGGATGGCCCCCGCCGCCGGCGTATCGAGCCCCAGTATCTGGCGCAACAGCACCGTCTTGCCGGTACCCGAACCGCCAACGATAGTCAGGATCTCGCCGCGCGTCACCTGCAAGGACAAATTATCGTGCACCACATGCTTGCCGAAAGCCGTGCGCAAGCCTTTGACGTCGATCACCGTATCCGTCACCAGCCCACCTCGCTGAACAGGATGGCGCATACCGCGTCGGCCAGGATGACCGCGGTGATGGCGGAAACGACCGAGGCGGTCGTGCCCTGGCCCAGGCTCTCGGTATTGGGCTTGATGCGCAGGCCGAAATGGCAGGCCACCAAGGCAATCAGGGCGCCGAACAGCACGCCCTTGCCCAGGCCTATCCAGAAATTACCCGTGGTGATCACCGACTGCAAAGACAGGAAAAACCAGGTCGGTGAGAGATCCAGGTGCACGGCCGCCACCAGCATGCCGCCCAGCAGCGCCATGGTGTCCGTCCACAAGATGACCAGGGGCATCGCAATCGACAGGGCCAAGACGCGCGGCAGCACCAGGCGCTGGCCATGGGAAATGCCCATGACGCTCATGGCGTCCAATTCCTGGGTAACACGCATCACCCCGATCTGGGCGGTAATCGCCGAGCCCGAGCGTCCGGCCACCAGGATGGCCGCCAGCACCGGGCCGAGTTCGCGCACGATGGACACCCCCAGCAGATCCACGATGTAGACCGAGGCGCCAAACAGCTGCAACTGCTGGGCCGACAGATACGACAGCACCACGCCGATCAGGAAACCCACCAGCGCGGTAATGGGCAGCGCCCGGGCGCCCGTATGGTAGATCTGGGCGGAAATCTCGCGCCATGGACCGCGCAGGGGCCGAGCCAGAAACGCCCAGGTATCCAGCAGCAACTGCCCCAGCAGCACTGCCAGCTCGCGGCCATGCAGCCACACGGCATGCAGCGTGTCGCCCACTTGCCGGATACTGGCAAAGGATTCGCGCTTGACCGGCGGAATATCATCGATGCGATTCTGCGCCAGCATGGCGAAGACGTCTTCGGCCACCGCCGACATCCGTATCTGCTGCGGCAGCTTGTTGCCCCAGGCGTGCCACAGCAACAGCGCGCCCACGGAATCCAGGGCCTGCACACCGGAGAGATCCCAGCCTACCGCGCTGCCCACCCCGGCCAATGCGCTGCGGCGCCGGGCGACCTCGCGGCGGCTGCGCAGAACCGCAACCGTCCAGGAACCGTTGATGCGGCAAACCGGCTGCTGCCCCGACACTTCGAGCAGAACGGGTGATTCTTGAACCAACATGACATCCAATGAGATTGCGACAGCATTGTGAAGTTTAAGCTCAGCCATTTTATAAGCCTAAAATTGCCGTCTCAGGTCAGCCCCGTATCTTAATTGCGAATATCGTGTCAGACGCTACATCCCTACTATCGCCGGCAGCGCTCGAACATGCCCTGCGGCAGCGCTTTCCCGACTGGGCCGACGTCCAGTGGCTAGCCGCCACCGAGTCCACCAATACCGACCTGCTGGCCCAGGCGCGCGCCGGCCTGCCGCTGCCCCGTTTGCGTGGAACGCATATGCAAGTCAGCGGCCGGGGCCGGGCCAACCGCAATTTCCAGACGGCAGCCGGTGACGCCCTGATGTTTTCCTGCGCGTTCGAGACCACCTTGCCGATAGCCGCCTTGCCCACCATGTCGGTCGCATTCGGGCTGGTGGCCTGCGAAACCCTGGCCCGGAGGCTGCCGGCCGGCCACCAACTGCGATTGAAATGGCCGAACGATCTGCAATGGGGCGAAGCCAAGCTGGCCGGCATCCTCATGGAAAGCGCGTCGACGGGTTATGGCGGCAAGGCGCGCGTGGTGATAGGCATGGGGCTCAATTTGCGGGGTGCGCAAGCGCTTAGTGCCCAGCTGGGGCGACAGGTAGCCGACTGGCAGGTTACCGGCTGCAGCGATTCCGCTGCCGATCTCTGTGCCGCGGTCGCCGCGGCGTGGCAGCAGGCCCTGGTTCACGCCGAACAAACCTGGGTGCCCGGTCTGGGCCTGCCCGACCTGGCCGTACGCTACACCCTTCACGATGCGCTGGCTGGCCAGGCCGTGAACGTGCAAGACCAGGGGAAAATACTGATGCAGGGCATGGCGGCCGGCGTCGCGGCCGACGGCCGCCTGCAGCTGGACACCGAGCGTGGCGTGCAAACAGTAACAGTGGGTGATGTTTCGGTAAGGCCGCACGCCAGCCACATCAATGCAACACAGGCCAGCTAATGAAACTGCTGCTTGACGCAGGAAACACCAGGGTAAAAATAGGCTGGCTGCAGGCTGACGGCAGCCGCGAACCCCAGGTGACAGCCTTCCCCCACGACGACATCCAGACCACATTGCCCGACTGGCTGGGCAAACTACCCGAACGCCCTCAGGCCGCCCTGGGCGTGAATGTCGGTGGCACGGCGCTGGGCGACACCCTGGTGCGCATCGTGGCGGACCACGCGGGCTGTGCCACGCACTGGCAGATGTCGACTCCCGGTGCCCTGGGCTTGAGCAACGGCTATGCCAATCCGGCGCAACTGGGCTGCGACCGCTGGCTGGCCATGCTGGGTTTGTGGGCCCACCCCAGCCACCGCCAGGAAGGCGCAATGCGCCCGGTGCAAGTATTGGCCTCGTTTGGCACGGCAACCACCATAGACACGCTGTCGCCCCAGGGGCGTTTTGAAGGTGGCCTGATCCTGCCTGGCCTGCAACTGATGCTGGATTCCCTGGCTAGGGGCACGGCCAACCTGCCGCGCGCGGGCGGGCTATCGGCGCTATTTCCCACCGACACCAACCAGGCGATCGCCTCTGGCGTTCTGGCAGCCCAGGCAGGCGCCATCCTGCGGCAGTTGCTGGCGGCACGGGAACGCTTTCCCGCGCAAACCCTGCGCCTGGCCGTCACCGGCGGCGCCTGGCCCGATATCCAGCCCGAACTGATGCGGCTGCTGGATGACGCCGGCATCGCCCTGGCGCCCTGGATCATGGATAATCCCGTTTTGGATGGCTTGGCCATGCTGGCCGCGCAAACCCCGGATATCACCACGTCAAACAGCCATGCGTAGCCTTTTCATGCTGGCATTGTTCGCCAACTTCCTGCTATTTGCGCTGGGTACCGGCGCATTTGGCCCGCCGCCCCAGGAACAGGGGCGTGATACGACGCGCGCCAGCCAGCAGTTGCGGCCGGACAGCGTCACAATACAGATACTTAGCCCCGGATCTTCCGCACGAGCGCGGTAGTCGAGCGCGTGAACTCGAAAGGAATCGCCACCGCCGTGCCGCCCCAGGACTGGACCAGCGCCGTTTCCGGCAAGCTCGCCATATCGTAGTCCCCGCCCTTGACGATGATGTCGGGCCGCAGCTCGGCAATCAGCGCCTCGGGCGTATCTTCCTCGAACATCGTGACCGCATCCACGCAGGACATCGCCGCCAGCAAGGCCGCGCGATCCTCCTGGGAATTGAGCGGGCGATCCGGCCCTTTGCCCAGCCGCTTGGCCGAGGCATCGGTGTTCACCGCCACCACCAGCGTGGCGCCCAGGCGGGCAGCCTCGTCCAGATAGGTGGCATGGCCGCGATGCAAGATATCGAATACGCCATTGGTGAACACCAACGGCCGCGCCAGGCGGCCTTCCCGGGCTGCCGCCACGCAGTCCGCGCGCGACAGCACCTTGGCTTCGAAACGTGCGCTCATGCGACTCAGGCCGGCGTGATCAGCGGCTGGGGCTGCGGCACCAGAAGGGCCAGCTTGCGCGCGGCTTCCTTGCGATACTTGCTCAGGTCCTGAACGGTGCTGAAGCTGCGATCCAGCAGCAGCGACAGGTTGTGCAGGATGCGGCCGCTGACCTTGCCTTCCCATTCGCCGTCGAAACGGATCTGCTGATCCAGCCAGCGCTCGAGCCAATCGGGCTCGGGCAGGCGCGACTGCACCGTGTCGTTGGGGAACAGCGCCTTGTTGACGTGGATGTTGGTGGGATGCAAGGGCTTGCCGCCGTTGCGCCCGGCCGACGCCATGAGCACGCCTATCTTCGAGAACGCGGCATGCGCCTGCTGGCTGACCGTCTGGCCGCGATGCAGCAGCGCGCGCTTCATATAGCGCAGGTAGGCGCCGGCATGGCGGGCTTCGTCCTGCGACACGACTTTATAGATGGCCTTGATGACCGGCTCGGTGTGCCAATCGGCCGCCCGACGATACCAGTGATTCAGGCGGATTTCGCCGCAGAAATGCAGCATCAGGGTTTCCAGCTCGGGGGCCGGATCGAACTCGAAGCGCACCTTGTGCAGTTCTTCTTCGGTCGGCACCAGTTCGGGACGGAAACGACGCAGGTATTCCATCAGCACCAGCGAGTGCTTCTGCTCTTCGAAGAACCACACTGACATGAAGGCGCTGAAGTCGCTGTCGTGGCGGTTGTCGCGCAGGAACATCTCGGTCGCGGGCAATGCGGCCCACTCCGTAATGGCGTTCATCTTGATAGTATGTGCCTGGTCGTCGGTCAGCTTGCTGCCGTCGAATTCGTCCCAGGGAATATCGGTGCCCATATTCCAGCGCACCGCTTCCATCGATTTGAACAGTTCGGGATAGATCATAATTTGCCTTAACAAAGGGCCAGCTAGAGCCCAACCGCGCAAAAAGGGGGCGCGGCGCCCATGCGCAGTGGCGCGATGCAGAACACTGAATAACCCAACAGCGTGAAACCCGGATGACATGATCCGGCCAGCTCACCTGCGCAGTGCTCTCACCAGGCGCTTCCGTCGGTCAACCGACTATTGTAGTCTTTGTGAAATGACCAGCATTCATTTTTCGTTCAATGCGCCCGATCGGCTGCATACAGCCTGCCGGATTGTTGCAAAACACCATCAGGCGGGCGGCACCATGGCGGTGTATTGCCGTAACACCGCACGCCTGAAAACCTTCGACCGCATGCTATGGGACTACGAGCGCGCCGCATTCGTTCCCCACGTGGGCGCCGAAGACCCGCTGGCGGGCGAAACACCGGTGGTTCTGTATGCCACGACGCCCGGCGCGGGCCAGGCTTGGGTCTTGAACCTGGACGACGAATGCGTACCCGACGCCGCCGGTTTTGCCAACATCATCGAGGTGGTAGCCGCTGACGAGCGCGAACGCAACGAAGGCCGTGCCCGCTGGCGCCAATACCAGGCCGCCGGCCACACTATTGTGCAACACGATATTGCCAAAAACGATCTGCCCTGAAACCTATGTCCTACCTACCACCATTCCGCACCCGGCGCGGCCCCCAGATCGAGCCCCATTTCGGCGAAGCTGAAGCGCCGCAAGAGGATGAGCCGACCCTGGCGCCTGAGCCGGCAGCGCCGCAAACCGCCGCGCCGACCCGCATCGAACCCGCGCTTGCGCCCAGGCCTGGACTTGAACCGAAACCTGAACCGGAACTTGAACCGCAGCTTGCGCCCGAACCGGATCTCGACGACGACTCGGTGCCCGTCCTGACGCAGCTGGTGCAAGCCGGCCCGGCCCAGGCAATGCCGGACACGCGTGAAGAGCCCGACGAAGAACTGGTGATGCGCATTACCGACGACGTGCTCGACGCGCTGCACCCGACGCTGGAAAAACTGGTTAGCGACGCCGTACGCAAGGCCTTGCAGAGCGCACTGCCCGAGGGCTGAAAATGCGAACGGCCACCTCGTCGGTGGCCGTGCTGCTGATTCGGCAGGTGCCCGGAACCTCTTTGAGAGGCCTGCACGCTGCTTACTTGGCAGTGAGTTCAAGGTAGCGCTTTTCCATGCCGAATGCAAGCGCTGTTACCATAATTCGGCACATTCAGACATTACCCTGGCGCACCAAAAAAGGCGTCAGCAAATGAATACCATTTCCTGGCTGAAGCAGCTGGTCAACACCAGCTGCCTGTCGAGCCGATGCCAATCGAAAAGGTATGCCCTGGCTGCTTTTCCTTCAGGGTAGAAAATGCAGCGGCAAGGCCGTGGTGTATTTGATTTGCTCCATGGCAAAGCTCGAACTTACGTCCGATAGCTCTGCGGTGCGGATCAGTTCCTTGTAGACCTGGTCGTAACCGGCAATGTCGGGCACCACCACACGCAAGAGATAATCCACGTCGCCGCTCATGCGGTAGAACTCCACGACCTCCGGAATCTTGCTGACCTCGCGGGCAAAGCGCTCGAGCCAGTCGGCATTGTGCTGGCTGGTCTTGACGGCGACAAACACGGTGACCCCGGCGTTCAGGCTGGGGGCATCGAGCAGCATCACCTGTTTGCGAATGATGCCGGCATCACGCATCTTCTGCACGCGGCGCCAGCATGGCGTGGGCGAAAGATTCACCCTTTGCGCCAGTTCAGCCAGCGGCAGCGAGGCGTCGTCCTGCAGGATCTGCAGCAACTTCAGGTCGATTTTATCGAGCTTGATATGGGTAGCGGCAGCCAAAATCGCATTTTCCGTAAAACTGAGTCAGATTTTCTATTTTCCGCCATTTTCGAGCAATAAAACGCAAAAATTTGCTGGGCCGATTCGCATAGTATTTAGCGATGCCGATACGACACTTATTCCTCACCCATCCCCGCGCCGTTGGCGAAAGCTATTTCGAACATTTGCGGGTTGCCTCGACATTTTCCTTGCGCATGCTGCTGGGCGGTCTGGCCTGCCTGGTTCATGCCATTCTGCCCTTCCTGTGTGTCAGCACGGGTAGCCGCATCATCACCGAGCTGCACGATCGCATGGTGGTGAACCGCCAGCGCCCGCCGTCGGGATAAGCAACTGACCCGGCATCGGGGAACAGCGCTGTCTGACAGGCTTCTCAACCCACTGGGCAGGCCCTGCAACGGGGTCAGTTTTCCACGGCGGCCACCCCTCGGGTGCGTCGCCGTTGCTTTTGCGCCAAATCCCCTAGAATAGAAGGTTTGCCGCATTCGTACTTCCCGGAACCTCCCATGACCCAGCCCACCGCCCCAGACGCCACTTCGCAGGAACTCCCCAAAAGCTTCGAGCCCCAGGCCATCGAAGCGCGCTGGTATCCAGAGTGGCAAAAGCGCGGCTACTTCGACGCGGGCAAGCACGTGCAAGGCGATGCCGACGCACCAGCCACCTTCGCTACCCAGTTGCCGCCGCCCAACGTCACGGGCACCCTGCACATGGGCCATGGTTTCAACCAGACCATCATGGACGGCCTGACGCGCTACTACCGCATGCGCGGAGCCGATACGGTGTGGGTGCCGGGTACCGACCACGCCGGCATCGCCACGCAAATCGTGGTGCAGCGCCAACTGGATGCACAGAACATTTCGCGCCACGACCTGGGCCGCGAAAAATTCGTGGAAAAAGTCTGGGAATGGAAGCAGTACTCGGGCGACACCATCACCAACCAGATGCGGCGCCTGGGCACTTCCGCCGACTGGTCGCGTGAATACTTCACCATGGACGACAAGCTGTCGCGTGGCGTACTGGAAGTCTTCGTGCGCCTGTACGAGCAGGGCCTGATCTACCGCGGCAAGCGCCTGGTCAACTGGGATCCCAAGCTGCTGACCGCCGTGTCCGACCTGGAAGTCATCTCCGAGGAAACCGAAGGCCATCTGTGGCATATCGAGTATCCCTTCGTGGATGGCCCCCAAACCATTACCGAAGCCGACGGCAGCACCCGCACGATCAAGGGCATGACGGTAGCCACTACCCGCCCTGAGACCATGCTGGGCGACGCCGCCGTCTGCGTCCACCCGGACGACGAACGCTACCGCCACCTGATCGGCAAAGAGCTGCAGCTGCCGCTGTGCGATCGCAACATCCCCATCATTGCCGACGACTTCGTCGACCCGGCTTTCGGTACCGGTTGCGTAAAGATCACCGGCGCGCACGACTTCAACGACTATGCCTGCGCCATCCGCCACAACCTGCCGCTGATCGTCATCCTGACGCTGGATGCGCACATCAACGACAACGCCCCCGAGCAGTTCCGTGGGCTGGAGCGGTTCGACGCGCGCAAGGCCGTCGTGGCCCAGTTGCAGGACGAAGGCTTCCTGATCAAGATCGAGCCGCACAAGCTGATGCAGCCCAAGGGCGACCGCACCGGCAGCGTGATCGAACCCATGCTCACCGACCAATGGTTCGTGGCCATGAGCAAACCCGCGCCTGAAGGCACGCTCAACCCGGGCAAGTCGATCACCGACGTCGCCCTGGAAGTGGTGGCCGATGGCCGCATCAAGTTCTATCCCGAAAACTGGACGACCACCTACAACCAGTGGCTGGAAAACATCCAGGACTGGTGTATTTCGCGCCAGCTGTGGTGGGGTCACCAGATTCCCGCCTGGTACGCCGAAGACGGCCAGATCTTCGTGGCCAAGACCGAGGAAGAAGCCCTGGCCAAGGCGCGCGCCGCCGGCGTGCAGGGCGCGTTGAAACGCGATGAAGACGTGCTCGACACCTGGTTCTCGTCGGCGCTGGTGCCCTTCACCACCCTGGGCTGGCCCGAGCAGACGCCCGACCTGGCGCGCTACCTGCCCTCCAGCGTGCTGGTCACGGGCTTTGACATCATTTTCTTCTGGGTGGCGCGCATGGTCATGATGACCACGCACTTCACCGGCCAGGTGCCGTTCCGCGACGTCTACGTGCACGGCCTGGTGCGCGATGCCCAAGGCCAGAAAATGAGCAAGTCCAAGGGCAACACCCTGGACCCCGTCGACCTGATCGACGGCATCGGCCTGGACGAACTTCTGGCCAAGCGCACCACCGGCCTGATGAACCCCAAGCAAGCCGACGCCATCGCCAAGCAAACGCGCAAGGAATACCCGCAGGGCATTCCCGCCTTCGGCACCGATGCGCTGCGCTTCACCATGGCGGCCTATGCCACGCTGGGCCGCAACATCAACTTCGACCTGAAGCGCTGCGAAGGCTATCGCAACTTCTGCAACAAGCTGTGGAACGCCACCCGCTTCGTGCTGATGAACACCGAAGGCCATTCCCTGGAAGGCGAACTGGAACTGTCGTTTGCCGACAAGTGGATCATCAGCCAGCTGCAACGCACCGAAACCGATATCGCCCGCGGCTTTACCGACTACCGCTTCGACAACATCGCCAATTCGCTGTATCGCTTCGTGTGGGACGAATACTGCGACTGGTATGTGGAACTGGCCAAGGTCCAGATCCAGCAAGGCAACGAAGCGCAGCAGCGCGCCACCCGCCGCACGCTGATCCGTGTGCTGGAAACGGTGCTGCGCCTGGCTCATCCCATCATCCCCTTCATCACGGAAGAGCTCTGGCAGAAGGTATCCGTGGCGGCCGGCAAGCGCCAGGAAGGCGAAGAAACCTCGGTCAGCGTGCAACCCTACCCCGTGGCCAACCCGGCCAAGGTGGATGAAGACGCCGAAGCCCAGGTGGCCGTCCTCAAGGCCCAGGTCGATGCCATTCGCGCCCTGCGCGGTGAAATGAGCCTGGCGCCCTCGCAGCGCGTGCCCCTGAATGCCAGCGGCGACAGCGCCGAACTGACACGCAACGCGCCCTACCTGGCGGCGTTGGCCAAGCTGTCGGAAGTCAAGGTCGTGGATACGCTGCCAGACCTGGGCGCACCGGTTCAGGTCGTGGGCACCGCCCGCCTGATGCTGCATGTGGAAATCGACGTGGCAGCGGAAAAGGCACGCCTGGACAAGGAAATCGCCCGCCTGGAAGGCGAAATCGCCAAGGCGCAGAACAAGCTGGATAACCCCGGCTTTGTTGCGCGCGCGCCGGCGGCTGTGGTTGAGCAGGAAAAGGGCCGGATTGTGCAGTTTGGGCAAACGCTGGAGCAGGTTCGTGAGCAGCGGGCTCGGTTGTAAATGCAAGCGTGTATGGGGGCTTGAACCGTGAAGATGTGTGGTTGATTGGTTGGGCTGCTGATTCCCTGGTTACACGGGCGTTGGCAGCACATTGGCGATGTCTCTCTGCATGCATCGCCAATGCATAGAAACTAAAAAGGCCGGAGAAATCTCCGGCCTTTTTAGTTGGCTGGGGGTATCCGGATTTTCGTGGGTAAGGCGGTTGATCAACCTTAGCCCCTGGCCTGCGTGAACCGATCACCGAACATGATGGCGAACTGGTTCATGGCGGATTTCCAATCGAAGGCGGCGCGCACTGTCTTTGCCAGCACATTGCGTAGCGCCAGCCACAACAGCTTGATGGCGGCCTCGTCATTGGGGAAGTGACCTCGGGTCTTGATGATTTTACGCAATTGCATGTTCAGGCTCTCGATGGCGTTGGTGGTGTAGATCACGCGTCGAATCTCGGGCGCAAACACGAAGAACGGAATCACGTACTCCCAGGCTCGCTGCCAAGCCTGCACTATCGTCGGATACTTCGCGCCCCAGGGGCCATCGGCAAAGTCTTGCAGGGCCTGCTGCGCGGCCTGCTCGTTGGCCGCGGCATAGATCGGGCGCAGTGCGGCGGCAACCATCTTGCGATCCTTCCAGCCGGCGTAGTCCAGGCTGTTGCGGATCAGGTGCACGATGCAGGTCTGTACCGTCGTTTGGGGATACGCCGTGTTGATGGCCTCGGCCAGGCCTTTCAAGCCATCCACGACAGCGATCAGAATGTCCTGGCAGCCGCGCGTCTTCAGTTCATTGAACACCTTGAGCCAGAACTTGGCGCCCTCGGTCTGCTCGATCCACAGGCCCAGCACGTCGCGCTGGCCGTCGGCCTGGATGCCCAGCGCCAGGTAGACTGCCTTGTTGCTGACCACGCCATCGCTGCGGATCTTGACGCGCAGTGCATCGAAGAACACCACCGGATACATCGCCTCGAGCGGCCGACTCTGCCAGGCCAGCGTCTCGGCCATCACCTCGTCGGTGACAGAACTGATGAAGTCTGGCGAAACCTCGGTGCCGTAGCTCTCGGCCAGAAAGGCCTGGATTTCGCGCACGCTCATGCCGCGGGCGTACATCGCGATGATGCGCTCATCGAATCCGGTAAAGCGGCGCTCGTGCTTGGGGATCAGGATCGGCTCGAAGCTGCCTTCGCGATCGCGTGGCAGCTCGACCCTGACCGGACCTCGGTCCGTGATGACCGTCTTGCCGCTGGCGCCATTGCGTTCGTTGGCTTGGCCTTCGGGCTTGGGCTGCCCGGGCTGGTAGCCCAGGTGCAGATTCATCTCGGCGCCCATGGCCCGCTCGATGACGGCCTTGTTGAAGGCCAGCATCAGATCCTGGACTTCGTTGGGAGTCATCGGCCCCTTGACCAGTTCGTCCAGCAACCCTTCAGGCAATGCGGGCAGCGGCCCACGGGCCGCTGCCTGGGAGGCAATGGTGCGTTTCTTCTTCATCGGCATATCCATGCGATTTACCTCTCATGATATGCCTCGCCCACAAAATTCCGGACAGGCTCCAGTTGGCAGGTCGTATTGGGCGAAGGACAGCATCCGACCCAGTGCGTATGGACGGATCATTGGGGTAGCCAGCCCAGAAGCGGTCACTAGTCAGAACCACCAACCTAAACCCTCGACCCCCAACAGTCGGTTGGTTGATCGCCTCCAATTGCCGCATCTCTAGCTGACTCGGTCGCCCATCTGAAAGAGCGCAGCCTCGATCTCGCGAAGCGTCGCGAATTGGCTCTTATTGCCGGCGAGGCACAATGCATCCGACAACAACCAATTCGCCCGCACGTTCCACGTGTAGTGATCCTCAGCCCGAGTGATCCTGTGAAAAATCCCAGGTGCTGCATTCCGGTGACCCCGAGCGGCACCATTGGCCGGTAAGGTTCCAAACCGGAGAAGGGCCGGCAACTTGATCGAGGGCGAATTTTTGACGTTCGTCCACCAGTGAAGCGCGAGCCATGTCAGCGATGCTGCCACTCGGCTGTCGTAGATGATGAATTCGTCTAGCAGAAGGGCGTACACCTTGGTCATCCCGGCATTGAACCGCAGCCCAGTTACCGTGCTTACGTCGTAGCCGCTCGCATAATCCATGACAACTTGGTTCAAGAGCGCATGTAGGTGCGCGTGGTGCCGCGCTAACCAGGGCTTGTTTCCGCCATGTGGCGTAGTCGTATAGACCCCTCCCCAGTGAAAGATTCCCGCGACTGCCCCGGCCAACCTAAGGGTGTTTTGGCCCATGAACGCGGTGCGTAGGGCGTCTTGCAGCGTGCTCAGAACCGCCGTGTTGATCTCCAGGTTCGCGCGGGCAGCAAGCGGCGGCACGACTGGATGGATATACGGATAGCTGCTGTGTGGGTTCGGCAGGCCAATCTTGGCCTTCAACGGCCATGCGTAGGCGGCTTTCGCCGCAGGCAAACTGGCATAGTGGTGCGCTCCGACCGTGAACTGCACCGGTCGTCCCTGCAGGCTCTGCGCAATCCAATCACGAAAGCTCGCCACATCCACATCATCAACTAGGTATTGGCTTCTATTCATCGCTTATTCTATATATACGAGTCGCTCAATTTTCATGCATTTTGAAACCAGTAACTCACGAACGTCGCCTCCTGGCCGATTTGAGACAAACAACAGTCTCCCGAACCCATCGATCTCTACCGTCAAATTCCAACGCCTTGCGAATCGCTGGGCAAAACCCATCTCGCACACCGTCCAGTATCGATTGATGGCGGTGACCCCAAGCAGCGGATCGGGCCAACCCCACAAAGCCCTCATCAGCACGCACCCCCATCGCCAAGCGCATACTCTCACCATGGTCATGGCAAGCTTTCGCTTCTATGAAGAACTGAACGACTTCCTGGCGCCTGAAAACCGCCGGGTTGCGTTCGACTGCGCCTGCGCACGCGCGGCGACGGTCAAGCACATGATCGAGGCACTGGGCGTGCCCCACACCGAAGTTGAAATGGTTCTGGTCAACAGCGTATCGGTTGGGTTCGACCAGATGCTAATGGAAGGCGACCGCGTCTCGGTGTATCCCAAGTTCGAGGCCTTCGACATCAGTCCTTTACTGCGCTTGCGTGATCGCCCGCTGCGCACCCTGAGCTTTGTCGCCGATGCACATCTGGGCGGGCTGGCCCGGCTGCTGCGCATGGCGGGTTTCGACACGCTCTACGACAATCATTTCCAGGACGATGAAATCGAAGCCATAGGCGAACAACAGGGCCGCATCGTGCTTAGCCGCGATCGCGAACTGTTGAAGCGCCGCAACATTACGCACGGCTGCTATGTGCACACCCTGAAACCGGCGCAGCAGCTACGCGAGATGGTGCAGCGCCTGGACCTCGCGCGTAGTGCGCGGCCATTCACGCTGTGCCTGCTGTGCAATGCACCCTTGCGCATCGTGGACAAGGCAGGGCTGGAACAACGCGTGCCGCCTCGGGCGCTTTTAATGTACCAACATTTCAGCACTTGCGATATCTGCCAGCGCGTTTTCTGGCCAGGCTCGCACTGGCAACGCATGCGCGCCTTGCTGGATGAGGTCGTGCAGCCGAACCAGGGGCCAGGCGGCCCCCGGCTTTAAGCCTTAGCCGCGCACGACTCCCTGCTGCGTCAGGGCGTCGATCTCGTCCTGCCCCAAGCCGGCCTCGAGCAGGATCTCGCTGCTGTGCTGTCCCAGCGTGGGCGCCTGGCGGCGCACCGCTGCGGGCGTGGATTCGAACAAGGTGGTTGGCCGCACATAGCGGATGGGGCCTTCGCTTGGGTGTTCTGCCGTCTGGAAGAGTTCCACCGCCTTCAAATGCGGGTGCTCGGGCAGGTCATCCAGCGCGTAGATGGGCGTGGCGGGAATGTCCAGCTCTTCGCACAATGCCATCCACTCGGCGGTCGTGCGCGTCACGGCGATTTGCGCCAGCTCGGCATACAGGGCCTTGATGTTGGCATTGCGCTCGTGGCGATCACCGGTGCCAAAGCGCTCGCCCAGGTCGGGGCGGCCCACGGCATTGAAGAAGGCCAGCCAGTGCGCCCCCGTGTACGGCAGCATGCTGATGTGGCCGTCCCGGGTCTGCACCGGCTTGCGGCCCCCGTTCAACAGCCGCTGGTAGCCCGCCTTGACGCTCGAGCCTTGGAAGGTCATGCCGCCCATGTGCTCGACCAGCATGAAGGCCACCATGGTTTCCAGCATGGGGACTTCAACGTACTGCCCCTGGCCGGAACGTTCGCGGTGGAACAAGGCCGCCAGCACGGCGTTGGCCAGCGAGACGCCGGCGGTCTTGTCGGCGATCAGGCTAGGCGCGTAGTCGGGTGCGCTGCCATTGGCCTGGCTTAGCCCGACCAGGCCGCAAGCGCTCTGGATGATGTCATCGAAAGCCGGTTTGCTGCGATGCGGGCCGTTCTGGCCAAAACCGGTGGCCGCGCAGTAGACGATGTTGGGGTTGATGGCCTTGACCGCCTCGTAGCCCAGGCCCAGACGCTGGATGGCCGGTATCCGCATATTGTGGACCAGCACATCCACCGTGGGCAGCAGGCGCTTGATGACGTCTATGCCTTGCTCGGACTTCAGGTTCAGCGCCAGCGAGCGCTTGTTGCGATTGGCCGCCAGAAAGATCGAACTCATGCCCGGGGTTTGCGACACGCCGTTGGCGCGCATCATGTCGCCTTCCAGGCTTTCGATCTTGATGATGTCGGCGCCATAGTCGCCCAGGATCTGGGTGGCCATGGGCCCGAATACGACGGCGGTCAGGTCCAGGATGCGCACACCCGAGAGCGGGCCGCCGCTGGTTTTTTCATTAGCCCTTGCGGTAGTCATAAAACGTCCTTCAATGAGGTAACTGCACCAGATGCCGCGCCATTACCACGCGCTGGATCTGGCCCGTGCCTTCCACGATGTCCAGGGCCTTGACGTCGCGAAAGAGCTTTTCGATAAGGTGGTCGCCGCGCCCGCCGGTAAGCGCCAGCACTTCCATGCCCAGGCTGGCGGCTTCCAACGCCGCCAGCGGCGCGTTGGCCTTGGCCATCGAGGCTTCCAGCATATTGGATTGCTTCTGGTCGGCCAGCCAGGCGGCCTTCAAGGCCAGCAGGTAGGCGGCTTTGAGCTTGCGGCGGCTGTGCTCGATGCGGTCCCGGATGCGCTCACGGCCAAGAATGCCGGCCTCTTTGGCAAACTTCACGGTTTCGTCCAGCGCGGCCCGGCCTATGCCTACCGCCATGCCGGCGATGGCCGGCCGGCCCGAGTTGAAGGTTTGCATGGCGCCCTTGAAGCCCTTGCGGTTCACGTAGTGCGCCTCGCCCCCCAGCATGTTGTCTTGCGGCACGCGGCACTCTTCCAGGAAGAATGACGTGGACTCGTAAGCCTTGAGGCCCATCTTTTTCTCTATCCGAAAACCGGTCAACCCAGGGGTATTGCGCTCGATCACGAAAGCGCGGTGGCCGCCGCGCCCCAGGGTCGGGTCCACTGTGGCAAACACCACGATCCATTCGGCCCGGCTGGCATTGCCCGAAAAGGCCTTGGCGCCGTTGAGCACCCAGGTGTCGCCCTCTTTGCGGGCGCGCGTCTTGATGTTGGCCACGTCCGATCCGCCGGAAGGCTCGGTCATGGCGAACGCCCCCCATAGCGGTTTGCCGGGGTTGCGGAAAGGCGAGAGAAAGCGATGTTTTTGTTCGTCGGTGCCCATGATCAGGATGGGCGGCTCACCCAGGCCCGGCCCCGGCATGGCCACACCGATGCCGCGGTCCCAGTACGAGCTTTCTTCGGCCAGCATCACCTGGCTGACGGCGGTGCCGCCGCGCACCGGATGTTGATGGCGCGCCTCGCCCGGCGGGGCCCAGGTGGTCTGGCCGTAGCCCTGGCCCAGCATGTCGTGAAAGAAGGAATCATCGGGCGCGAGCTGGCTGCCGGCACGGTCCGCGCGCAGCCCGGCCGGGCGTATCGCGCTGCGGCCAATCTCGCGCATGCGCTGCAGGCGCTCGACATCCTGTTGGGAAAGAGAAAAGTTCATGCTTGGGCTCCCGGCTCGGCAATCAGGAAACTGACCGGTGCATCGACCAGGGTATTGTCTGCATTCAGGTCGTCGCGCGCGGCATCCACCCCGCCCAACAGCAAGGCCAGGGCACGCAGCTCGCGCATGTATTTTTCCACGGGGTAGTCGCGCGTGAAGCCCGAGGCGCCCAGGATCTGCACCGCATTTGGCCCCACAAACATCGCGGCTTGCGCGGCTTCCAGGAAAGCCTGTGCCGCCGCTGTCTGGCAGGGCTGGCCGGCATCGGCCCTGAAGGCCGCCTCTTGGACCATCAAGCGGGCCGCATCGACGGCGGTGCGCATATCCACGATCAGGAAGGACAAGGCCTGGTGGTGGGCAATGGGTTTGCCAAAGGCGACGCGCTGCAGCGCGTATTCGCGCGAATACTCGGCCGCGGTATGCATCTGCCCCACCATCAGGGCGGCCACATAGAGCCTGGCCTGCGCCAGCGCCGCGCTGGCCGCCTCGGGCTGGTCGAACTGCGCCAGCACGGGCACATTTTGCAGGCGCAATTCGGATGCCCCCGCCGCGCGCAAACCGCTACCGGGTAAAGGCTGCAGGGCTACGCCCTGGCCCAGCACCAGGATGCGCGAGCGCGTCAGCACCACCAGCAGGTCGACCCGATCGGCCGGCACCCAGGGTACGACGCCACTGAGCGTGCCGGCCTTCAGCGACAGTTGCTCGTGTTCGTCGAACACCAGCACCGCGCGGGAACCCGCAGAGCGCAACAGCGGCTGCACATACTGCTCGATGGCGGCGTCGCCACCTGCCGCGTGCAGGGCATGGAACACCGGTCCGATGGCATCGATGGCCAGCACCGCCGCCGCGTCCCCCTGGCCCAGGGCCTCGAGCACGGCAACCCGCGCGCCCCAGCCCAAGCCTGCGCCACCCAGCGTCTCGGGCCAGTTCAGCGTATCGAAACCGATGTCGCGGGCCTGCTGCAAAAGAGCCGCAGGCATGCCGCGCGCCTCTTCATGGCTGCGCTGTTCCGGCAGCAGGACGTCGCGCGCAAAACGCCTGGCCGTGTCCAACACCATCTCGGTGTCGGCGTCCACAGAAAAATCCAGCATTCGGTGCTCCGTTGCGATTTACTTGCCGGTGAACTGCGGCAGTCGGCGCGCGGCCGTGGCGGCCACCCCTTCCTTGAAGTCGGCGGTCTGGAAATGCCGCCCTTGTGCCTCGGCCTCGACATCGACCGCGGCCGCAATGGCGTCGGCCAGGCCGGCGCGCAAGGTGGTGCGCGTGTCCTGCACCGCCAGGGGCGCCGAGCAGGCGATTTCCTCGGCCAGTTCCAGCGCAGCGGTACGCACGGCTGCCTCGTCGGCCGCCAGTACGTCGGCCAGGCCGATGCGCACGGCCTCTTCACCGCCAATGCGGCGGCCGGTGTACATCAACAAGGCCGCCTGCTGCTCGCCGACCAGGCGCGGCAAGGTGGTGCTCAGGCCAAAGCCCGGATGAAAGCCCAGGCGGTTGAAGTTCGCGCTGAAGCGGGCTTGCGGGCAAGTGACCCGGAAGTCGCCAACCAGCGCCAGCCCCAGGCCACCGCCAATGGCTGCGCCATGAATGGCGGCCACGACCGGCTTGCGCGTGCGAAACATGCGTAAGGCATGGCGATACAGGTCGCCGGGCGCGCCGCGCGTGCCGCCCCCCGAGAAGTCGGCGCCAGCGCAAAAAGCCTTGCCCTGGGCTGCCAGCACGATGACGCGGCATTGCTCGTTGCGGTCGAGTTCTTCGAAGGCATCGGCCAGATCGGTGATGAGGTCGACGTCGAAATAGTTGAAAGGAGGACGCTGGATTTCGATGAGTGCGACATGTTTGTCTAGCGACACTGCGATATCTGTGGGGTGCTGGCTGTCCGACATGTTGTCTCCTGTCTGGTGTATCTGTTTGGTTAATTAAACTACATACATATTAATATATTCCACGTACATACTATTCATACGAGGAGACAACATGCAAAAAACATTCGCCGCGCTGCTGGGCGCCGCCCTGGTGGGGGTGATGGGCCTGGCCCAGGCCAGCAGCTTTCCCGACCGCGCCCTCAGGATCATCGTGCCCTTCACGCCGGGCAGCGGCTCGGACACCTCGTCGCGCTATTTTGGCGAGAAGCTCAGCGCCGAGCTGGGCCAACCGGTGGTGATCGAGAACCGTCCCGGCGCCGGCGGCAACATAGGCCTGACCGCCACCAAAAGCGCGCCCGCCGATGGCTACACCATCGTGCTGGCAAGCAATTCCCCCATCTGCGTGAACCCCGTGGTCTATAAAGAACTGCCCTATGATCCGGTTCACGACTTCAAGCCCATTTCCGGCCTGACGCGCGGCATGAACGTCTTGGTGGTTCCGCCGGACTCGCGCCACGCCTCGCTGGCCGATTTCGTGCAAGCCGCCAAGGCATCCGCCGCGCCCGTCAATATCGGCACCTATTCGGCGGGCTACCAGTTGGCCGCCGAATGGTTCGCGGACATGGCCGGCTTCAAGTTCAGCAACGTGCCGTACAAGGGCCAGGCGGCCATCATGACGGACATCGTCGGCGGCAGGCTCGATGGCGCGCTGGTGGATCTGGGCGGCGCGCGCGAACTCATCCTGGACGGCAAGGTCAAGGCGCTGGCGGTTTCCGGCGAAAACCGGCACATCCACCTTTCCAGCATCCCCACCATCCAGGAAAGCGGCTACCCGGACTACAAGCAGTACAGCTGGACCTCGTTCTACGTGCGCGCCGACACGCCCGCCGACATCGCCGCCACCCTGGCCGCCGCCATGCAAAAAGTCCTGTCGTCCGACGATGCCAGGGAATTCGTGGCGAAAACCGGCGGCGAACTCATGGCCTACGACCCCCAGCGCATGCAGGCCTTCCAGGCCAGCGAGCAGGAACGCTTTCGCAAGATCGCGCAATCCGCCGGCATCCAGCCGCAATAAGAAACAGCCGCTATAAACCGGGGTCAGACCACGGTTTATAGCGGCATAGTCTTGGTCTGGCCCCGGTTTATCGAGGTTCACGGGGCTTACCCACGGCGTAGAATGGGTTGTTCTTCATGCTTGCCTGAACCCTGCTTTGCTGCAGTGACGGGCGATGTATCCACCATTTTTGAAATGGGGGGAGCAATGCAAGGCTTGCATCTGACTGGCGATCTCTATGGCTGCCAGTGCCACGACGCCATGCTTGTCGACTGCCCGACGCTTGAACAGGTTTGTCGCAAGGCCACGCTGAACACGGGCCTGGCCATCGTCGACGCAACATTCCTGGCCTTGCCCGATACGGATGGCGAACCCGGGGGCATTGCCGGTACGCTGCTGCTGGCCGAGTCCCACCTGGCCATCCATACCTGGCCGGAACGGCGCGGCGTCACCCTGGATGTCTATGTCTGCAATTACCTGCAAGACAACTCCGGCAAGGCGCAACAGCTGTTCGACAACCTGCTCGCGCAGCTGCAGCCCAGTACTTGGCAGGGCGAGCGCATCCGTCGCGGCGATCTTGCCCAACCCGAAGCCGTGCGCTGCGAACTGCTGCTGGAATGGAGCACGCCGCACACGGTGTTCGGCACCCAGGCGCGTCGCCGCCTGGCTTCGTTCCAGTCGGCGCACCAGCGCATAGAGGTCTACGACACCCCCGATTTCGGGCATCTGTTCCGCCTGGACGGGCGCTTCATGACATCCGAGAAGGATGAGTTCATCTACCATGAATGCATGGTGCATCCGGCGGCCCTCACCCACGGCTCGCCGGCGTCGGCCCTGGTCCTGGGCGGCGGCGACGGCGGTTCGAGCGAAGAACTTTTCAAGCATCCGACCCTGCAGCGCATCGTCATGGCCGAGCTCGACGCCGGCGTGATCGACATCGCCAGGACGCACCTGCAAGGCGTGCATCACGGCGTATTCGACGACCCTCGCCTGGAAGTGCGGATTGGCGACGGATTGGCCTTCGTGCGCGATACGCGGGAAACATTCGATCTGATCGTGCTGGACCTGACCGATCCGGACACGCCCGCAGGCCCCCTGTACACCGCCAATTTCTTCCGCATGTGCCAGCGCATCCTGAAACCGGGCGGTGCGATGACCCTGCATCTGGGCTCGCCCCTGTCCAGCCCGCAAACCGTCTCGCAGCTTGTCGGTGCCCTGGGCGCAGTCTTCAGCGTGGTCCGTCCCATGACGGCGTACGTCCCGCTATACGGTTCGCTGTGGGCCATGGCGGTCGCCAGCGACAGCCTGGATCCTCTGTCCTTGGCCGACGGCGAGGCCGGCCGGCGTCTGGCGCAGCGCCAGATCAGCCGCCTGAACTACTACAGCGCCGAAGTACACAGCGCCCTGTTCGCCTTGCCGGCGTATGTGCGCCGTCTGGTCATATGAAACGGTAATTGCTGCCCATGGCAGGCTCGCTCGCGGTGCGAGCGCCAACAGACTCTAGATAGGCCGATGCGCGCCAAGCACGGCCTGCTGCTCGATGGCGATCCTGATTTTCTCGATGCGTCCGCCACGGGTTTCGGCCAGGGTGGACTGCAGGTCGCCCAGGGAAAAAGGGTCGCCATGGTCGGTCCAGACCCAGCGCATCACGTCCAGCACCGGGGCGGACAAGGTATTGGCCAGCACCTGGATTTCAGCGGGGGGAACCGGCATGGCCCGCTCGCGCAGCACGCCGTTGTGCCAGGCCGACTTCAACCAGAACAAGGCGATCACGCCCAGAATCACCACCAGGACCCACCAGATGTAGATATTGATGCGCGTCAGGAACGCCACCACCGGGGAATCGGCGGCACCCAGCCGTTCGTAGGACACGCCCTCGCCAAAGCCCAGGATGGCATTGGCCAGCACCAGGTAGATGGCCACGCCGATCGCGACGACGACCAGACGCCGCACCAGGTAAGGCATGCCAAGCCGGAAAATCGCCTTGCGCAGGGTACGGGAGTCTTCGCGCACACGTTCGGACGACACGCCTTGCGGCACGGATATAGGCTGGTTCACGGTGGACTCCTTTTTTTGCTGTTAATGCCTATCTGCGGCTCGCCGCCATTGTGCCATCGTGCGCGCGCCCGGCCACGCCGCGGTAACAACTGCAAACAGCAGTCTGTGACGACAGCTTATGATTGAACCCTGGGTTCATACCTGAACCCGCGCTATACGGAGATAAAACGTGCACGTCATTCTTGCCATGCCCGGTGACAACACCTCAAGCCCCTGGGTCCAAGCTTTCGGCGCAGCCCTGCCCGGTGTTCGCATCAGCGTCTGGAACCCGGACGGCCCCGCCGTCGACGCCGATGTCGCCGTCGTTTGGCACCCGCCTGCGGCCCTGTTCGAGCGCGAAAAAAAGCTGCGCATGGTATTCAATCTGGGGGCCGGCGTAGATGGCTTGCTGGCCGTACCCACCCTGCCCAAGGATCTGCCGGTGGTGCGCCTGGAAGACGCCGGCATGACGGTGCAAATGGCCGAGTACGCTCTGCACGCCTTGTGGCGCGCCTCGCGGCAGTTCGACGCTTATCAGCAAGCTCAGCAACGGCAGGAATGGCGCATGCTGCCCGTTACCCGGCGCCACGACTGGCCGGTGGGCGTGATGGGCATGGGCAAGATCGGTACGCGTATCGCCCAGGCCATATCGCAGTTCGAGTATCCGGTAGCGGGCTGGGCCCGTTCGCCCCGCGAGCTGGAAAACGTGGAATGCTTTGCCGGCAGCGATAAATTGCCGGCGTTTCTTGCGCGCACCCGGGTATTGATCAATACCCTGCCCCTGACGCCAGACACGCGCGACATCCTCAACCGCGACACTTTCGCCCAACTCTTGCCGGGCGCCTACATCATCAACGTCGGGCGCGGCGAACACCTGGTAGAGGAAGACCTGCTGCAAGCGCTGGCCGATGGCCATGTGGCCGGCGCGACACTGGATGTGTTTCGCACCGAACCCCTGCCTGCGCAACATCCGTTCTGGCTGCACCCGGCCATCACCGTCACCCCGCACAGCTCGGCGCGCACCATGCGCAGCGAATCGGTGGCGCAGATCGCGGCCAAGATCCTGCAGCTCGATCGTGGCGAGACCATCACCGGCCAGGTGGATCGCAGCCGCGGTTATTGAGGGGAAAAGTAGATCGGCTGGGCAATTGCCCAGCCCGGATGGCCGCCCTGGAACAGGGCGGCCGGCGGCTTACAGTTCGCCGTAGGAATGCAAGCCGGACAGGAACATATTCACGCCCAGGAAGGCGAAGCCGGTAACCAGCAGACCCACCAGCGCCCAGTACGCGGCAAAGGTGCCGCGCAGGCCCTTCATCAAGCGCATGTGCAGCCAGGCCGCATAGTTCAGCCAGACGATGAGCGCCCAGGTTTCCTTGGGATCCCACTGCCAGTAGGCGCCCCAGGCGTCGGCGGCCCACAGCGCGCCCAATATGGTTGCCACCGTGAAGAAGGCAAAGCCCACCGCGATGGCCTTGTACATGATGTCGTCGAGCACTTCGAGCGACGGCAGGCGCTCGGCCAGGGGCCGGCGCGCCAGCAAGATCAGGCTGACCACGACGGCGGCGGCGCCGAAATACACCATCCAGTAGGACGACAGGCCTTCGCTGCGGAACACCAGGGGTTCCACGCCCATCAGCACACCCAGCAGGAACAGCGGGATGAGCTTGACCCACGACTTGGTCTCGCCATGGGTTTTGACCAGATAGGCGAAACCCACCATGGCGGCCAGCGAGAACGTGCCATAACCGATGAAATTGGCCGGCACGTGCAGCTTCATCCACCAGCTCTTCAGGGCGGGCACCAGCGGCTGGATCTCGTGCGCATTGCGCTCAAAGCTGTACCAGAGCAGGAAGGCGATGGCCGCCGTGATGACCAACAGAACGAAGGCGCCCAGGCTGCGCGCGGCGTAACGCTGTTCGTAATACAGGTAGAACATGGAAGTGATGAGGGCAAACAGCACCACCACTTCATACAGGTTGCTGACCGGGATATAGCCTATGCCCACGCCGATCAGGTGGCTTTCGTGCCAGCGCACCAGCAGTCCGGTGATACCGGCGAACACCGCGCTCCAGGTAAGCGCCGTACCCAGCCAGGCCGCGGTCGGGCTGCGCGCGCCCAGGCCTATCCAGTAGCAGATGGTGGCCAGCGAAAACAGGGCGCACATCCACATGATGGCCGACTGCGAGGACAGCAGGTAGCGCAGCAGGAAGGCATCTTCGGCACGCGCCAGGTTGCCGCCATACAACATCACGGCCAGCCCGCCGCTGAACACCAGGGCAATCATCAGGCGGCGCAGCGGACGCCACAGCCAGCCCAGCCAGGCCAGCACCGGCACGGTTCCGACCAGGATGGCCTGGTCATAGCCGTCCATGACGCCGCCCGCGCGGCTCATGGCAAATGCCGCGCCAGCCCCCAGGAACAACAGAAAGACCAGGTCTGTCCAGTTGGGACGTTCGCGGCCCAGATTGCCACCATGGTCAAGCCACAGATCGTCGTTGGTAGTCGCTTGCATTATTTTCCACCCTGCTTGCGGAACAACCGGCCGAACTGTTCGCTCAGCCGTTCAAAATCGCGATTGAAATCGAGTGTACGCCTTTGGGAGGTCATCGCCATCAAAGCCCGACTGCCCTTGCCTTCAGGACGCAGCCACACCCACAAGCGGCGCTCGCGGATATAGAACATCGAGAACACGCCCACGATCAGCAACAGGCAGCCGATGTAGACGGCCATCTTGCCCGGTGTGCGGCTGACCTGGAACACGCTGGCCTCGACGTGCTTGAAGTCCGAAAGCATGAAGGTTACCGGGGCCGGATACGCCGACAGGTCGGACAGCGCCGCCAGCGACAGGCGCAGCCAGGTATCGTCACGCACCATCTGTTCTTCGCTTTCGCCGGTAAGCGGCGGCATACCGGCTTGCTCGCGCGCCAGTATGCGCAAATCGGCCATGGCCCCGCCCAGCAGGCGCACCACCACTTCGGCGGCGCGCGGCAGCTCGTTGGCCGGTACGTTGCGTTCAAGGAACTGGGTCACGCCCGCCAAGCCGCCTTCCTGGAAAACGTCCAGCGCGCGCACGGCGGATTCCTGTATGGCGCGCACTGCTTCACTGGCTGCGGCCACCGGCGCGCCGGGCGCCGCATTGCGCTGGGCGAATCGCCCGGCCGCCTCGGCGCGCATGGCCGGGTCCGCCAGCGCCGCATTGAGCAGCAGGAATTCATTCATGCTGTTGTTGGCGTCGGCCGGAATCCGCAAATAGCGGAAGGATTCGCCGGCATTGGGACGGGTTCCCAGCAGAAAGACGGAACTGCCGTCCAGCAGGACCGGCAGCATGTAGTTATGGAAGTCGGTTACCTGGCCACTGGCATCGGTAAGCTGATATTCCACGCTGGGGCCCACGTTCTGGAACTGTTTATTGCTGCGTACCGCACTGCCGGTAACCGCCGCGACATGCTCGCCGAAGGCCATGGATGTCGCCGCGCCGCCGTCGCTGAGGTCTTCGACGTTGATCGGGCGCAGGGCGCTGAAGCGCAGCGCGACATGGCGGCCTTCGCCGCCGGCATTATCCACTTGCAGGGTGCTGCCCACCGTGCCGTTGAGCTTGAAGGGTTCGCCGATGGCGCCGTCCAGGCCATAGCCGGTAACGGTGACATCGCTGCCGCCGTCGTCAAAACTGGACTGATAGACGGTGACGCCCTTGTATCGCAGGGGTTCGTTGACCCGGATGGTGCGCTCGAAGGTTTCGCCGGTCTCGGGATCGGTGACCACCACGTCGCTGGCAAAGTCGCTGGGCATGCCGGTCGTGTAGTAATCGACCTTGAAGTCCTTGAGCAGGATGGAGAACGGCAGCGGCTGCACCAGGGCGCCATCGCCGGCCATGACCACGGCGCTGCTGGTTTGCACGCCTTCGGGAATCAGCGCGCTGGCGCGAAAGCCCGGGTTGTTCACCGAGAGCCGTCCACTGGGCGGCACTTCGGACAAACGCAGGTTCTCGTAGACCGGTTGCTTGCCGCCCAGCCATACCTGCAAGCGTATCGGCAATTCACTGTCGAACAAGCCGCCGATACAGATAACCACGATTGCCACGTGGGCAAAAATATAGCCCAGGCGGTTGCCGGCGCCCGACTTGGCCGCCACGAGCATCGATTCGCCGTTCTGCTTGATGCGTACCTTGAAGCCACGCTTGCGCAGCCACATGCCGGCACGTTCGGCCGCGGCGCTTGCCGGCATATCCGTGACGGCTTCGGCGCGGTGGGGGAACGAGCGCCAGCTGCCTTCACGGACATGGTCGCGGAAAGACAAGGAGTCGCGCACCATGCCCGGCGCATTGCGTATGACACAAATCCCGGTGGAAACCACCAGGAAAGCCATGATCAGCAGGAACCACCAGGCGTTGTAGACCGTGTACAGGGACAACGCACTGAAGAACTCGGCCCAGAACGGCCCGAACTTATCGATGTAGTTGGACAGCGGCTGGTTCTGCTGCAACACAGTACCGGCCACGCTTGCGATACAGATCAGGGTCAGCAGGCTGACCGCAAAACGCATCGAACCCAGGAGTTCGAAGAAATCGCGCCAGCGGCTGGGAGAGGGTCTGGAAGAGGTATCGGCGTCTTTCATGAAACGGAGGCCACGTTAGTCGGCGCCTCGAAGAAAACTGCGGCGGCGCCCCGAGAGCGCTCGCATGAAACCGGACTCAGCTGGCAGACATGCCGCCAGTGAAGGTTGCTGGCAGACGGAAGAAATGCTGCCGGAACCCGCACAGGTAGCGGGCTAGCCGTTTGCCGCCAAAGCCGCCCTGCGGGGCAGCCAGGGGATAATCTGTAGGATCAAAACCGGCCGCCCCGTGATGAGAGTGGGGGGCGGCCAAAAGGTTCAACGCAAACCGGCAGCGTAATCGGAAACCGCACGGATTTCCGCATCGGTCAGACGCAACGCGATGTCGTGCATGGGTTCGTTGCTGGCGCGCTCGCCGCTACGGAAGTTCTCGAGCTGCTGTGCGATATAGCCGCTGAACTGGCCGCCGAGGTAGGGATACTGCCCCGGAATACCGGCACCCGTTGCGCCATGACAGGCCGCGCAGGCCGGCACTTTCTTGTCGGCAATGCCGCCACGCCAGATCGTCTGGCCCAGGTCGACCAGGTTTTCCTGGCCGGCGGTGGCGGGATTCTCGAGTTTCTGCATCGAGACATACAGCGCGATATCGGCGATATCCTGGTCGGTAAGCGCAGCCACCATCGGATTCATCACGCTGCTGACACGGGCCGGAGCCTCGGCGTCGGGCAGTTTGCGGAAATCCAGCAACTGGCGCTGCACATAGGCCGCATGCTGGCCGGCCAGTTTGGGGTTGGCGTCCATGGCGCTATCGCCGGCCGCGCCGTGACAGCTGGCACAGGACACGATGCCACGAGCGGCATCACCCTGTTCAAACAGGCTGCCCCCACGAGCCGCATCAGGCTTGGTCAGCCCGTTTTCGGCAGCAAAAGACGGCATTGCAAGCGACGCTCCAAGCATCAGGCTGCTTGCCACAAGCATCCGGGACAGCACACGCTTCATGAAAACCTCGATAACCGACGACTGGTTGGACGATACCTGGGCACGACAACCGGGACCTGCCTTCAACCATCAGCCGGGGCCGTTTGACCCGCGACCAAAAGATTCAAGGCGCTACAAAGCTCTCGATTTTACTCGAAAACTCGGCAGCCAGCCCACGCAAACCTGTACAACACCATGCCAGGACGCAAAGCAGGCATCTACCTGCGTGTGCAAGTGTACTCGTGCATGGGGCTGCCTGGCGATGGCAAACGACTACAATAGCAGGCTTCCAGCCTTGGTCCTTGCCGTGTCCCTGCTTACTCGCGCCACTTTCTTTACCTCTGCCGCCCGCCTCGACCAGCTTCCCGAGCCCGGCGCCCCCGAAGTGTGCTTCGTCGGACGCTCGAACTCCGGCAAGTCCTCGGCCATCAACGTTCTGGCTGCGCAAAAGCGGCTGGCCTTCTCCAGCAAAACGCCTGGCCGCACCCGGCTGATCAATATGTTCGGCCTGCCCGATCCGCTGGATCCGGAAAAGCCCCTGGGCTTTCTGGTCGACCTGCCGGGCTACGGCTATGCCGCTATCGCCCACGAGGCGCGCGCCGAATGGGCCGACGTGCTGGGCCGCTACCTGCGCGAGCGCAGTTCGCTGGCGGCCGTGGTGCTGCTGATAGACATCCGCCGCGGCGTCACCCCGCAAGACCGCAACCTGGCGGCCTGGATCGCACCCACCGGCAGGCCGGTGCTTGCGCTGCTGACCAAGGCCGACAAGTTCCCCTACGGCCAGCGCATCCGGACCATGCAGGCCGTACGCAAGGATCTCGCCGAAATCGGCGCGCTGCACGTCATCGCTTTCTCGGCCACGCATCGCATCGGTATCGAAGAAGCCACGACCCAGATCGAAAAGTGGATTTCACCGCAGGTTGCGCCCTAGGCAATCAACCTGCCTGGCCCACATGCCAGGAATCCCCTCGCCACCGGCGCCCTGCGCGCCACCCAGCTCCAGGAGTGCAACATGCCATCGCCCACCGCCCTTGCCGCCTTTCCGCATAACCGGCCGCGCCGCCTGCGCTTTGACGACTTCACCCGCCGGCTGGTGCGCGAAAACCGTCTTAGTTGCGACGACCTGATCTATCCGGTGTTCGTTACCGAAGGCAGCGGCGTGCGCCAGGCGGTGCCGTCCATGCCCGGCGTCACCCGGTATTCGCTGGACACCCTGCTGCCGGTCGCCGCCCAGTGCGTTGAACTTGGCATTCCGGTGCTGGCGCTGTTCCCGGTGATCGACGCTTCGCTGAAAACGCCCGATGGCATCGAAGCCACCAACCCCAAGGGCCTGATTCCCCGGGTGGTTGCCGAACTCAAGAAACAGTTTCCCGACCTGGGCATCATGACCGACGTGGCCCTGGACCCCTACACCAGCCACGGCCAGGACGGCCTCATCGACGAGGAAGGCTACGTCCAGAACGAGCCCACCACGGCGCTGCTGGTGCAACAGGCGCTGACCCAGGCCAAGGCGGGCGTGGACATCGTCGCGCCCAGCGACATGATGGACGGGCGCATCGGCGCCATCCGCCAGGCGCTGGAAGACGCCGGCCACATCCACACCCGCATCATGGCCTATTCGGCCAAGTACGCCAGCGCCTTCTACGGCCCGTTTCGCGACGCTGTGGGCTCGGCCACCAACCTGGGCAAATCCACCAAGGCGACCTACCAGATGGACCCGGCCAACACCGACGAAGCCTTGCGCGAAGTCGGGCTGGATCTGCAGGAAGGCGCCGACATGGTCATGGTCAAGCCGGGCATGCCTTACCTGGACGTCGTGCGGCGCGTGAAGGACACCTTCGGCGTACCGACCTTCGCCTACCAGGTCAGCGGCGAATACGCCATGCTCAAGGCCGCTGCGGCCAACGGCTGGCTGGATCACGACAAGACCATGATGGAAGCCTTGCTGGCATTCAAGCGCGCGGGCGCGGACGGCATCCTGACCTACTTCGCCATCGACGCCGCCAAGCTGCTGAAAGCCTGTTGATTGCCGCCGCCGGCAGCCGGGCCTGAAACCTGGTTCTGCTAATCTTCAAGATTGGCCGCCACGCCCCTGCCGGCGGTGTTTCCTGACGCTTTCCTCTCGGAGCCCGGCTCATGTCCACCCGCAGCGAAAAAGACACTTTTGGCCCCATCGACGTTCCCAACGAACATTTGTGGGGTGCGCAAACGCAGCGTTCGCTGCAGTTCTTTGCGATTTCCACCGAAAAAATGCCCGCCCAGCTGATTGATGCGCTGGCCCGGCTCAAGCGCGCGGCCGCCCGCGTGAACGCCGAACTGGGCGAACTGGACAAGACCGTCGCCGACGGCATCGCCCGCGCGGCCGACGAAGTGATGGCCGGCAAGTGGCCTGCCGAATTCCCCCTGGCGGTATGGCAAACCGGCTCGGGCACCCAGAGCAATATGAATATGAACGAGGTGCTGGCCAACCGCGCCTCCGAGATCCTGGGTGGCGAGCGCGGTGAAGGCCGCAAGGTTCACCCCAACGACCACGTCAACCGGGGCCAGTCCTCCAACGACGTGTTCCCGACCGCCATGCACGTGGCGGCCGCGGTACAGCTGGAACAACACCTGCTGCCCGCCCTGCGGCAATTGCGCGCCACCCTGGCCGCCAAGAGCGATGCCTTCCATGACATTGTCAAGATCGGCCGCACCCATTTGCAGGACGCCACCCCGCTGACCCTGGGCCAGGAAATTTCCGGCTACGTCGCCCAGCTGGACCTGTGCGAGGCGCAGATTCACGCCAGCCTGCCCGGCCTTTACCAACTGGCCATCGGCGGCACGGCCGTCGGCACCGGCCTGAACGCCCATCCGCAATTCAGCGACAAGGTGTCGGCCGAACTGGCCCGTGACACCGGCATCGCATTCGTTTCGGCGCCCAATAAATTCCAGGCCTTGGCCGGACACGAGCCCCTGCTGTTCGCCCACGGCGCGCTCAAGACGCTGGCCGCCGCGCTGATGAAAATTGCCAACGACGTGCGCTGGCTGGCCAGCGGCCCACGCTCGGGCCTGGGGGAAATCAGCATCCCCGAGAACGAACCCGGCAGCTCGATCATGCCCGGCAAGATCAACCCCACGCAATGCGAGGCCCTGACCATGCTGGCGGCCCAAGTCATGGGCAACGACGTCGCCATCAACATTGGCGGCGCCATGGGCAACTTCGAGCTGAACGTGTTCAAGCCGCTGGTCATCCATAACTTCCTGCAATCGGTGCGCCTGCTGGCCGATGGCATGCGCAGTTTCGACCAGAACTGCGCGGTGGGCATAGAGCCCAATCGCGAACGCATTGCCGAACTGGTCGATCGCTCGCTGATGCTGGTGACAGCGCTCAATCCTCACATCGGCTACGACAAGGCGGCGCAAATCGCCAAGAAGGCCCACAAGGAAAACCTGTCGCTCAAGGAATCCGCCCTGGCGCTGGGCTACCTGGACGAAGCGCAGTTTGCCCAGTGGGTCGTACCCGCCAACATGACCAACGCCGAGCGCAAGGCCTAGCCACGGGCTGCGCCAGCCGACCCCCAGCCTAGCGAGGCCCGCATCTGAATCCGCCCGGTACTGCGCTGCCCACCACGCCACTGCGCTTCGTCGTGCACTTTTTCTGGCAGTTCCGCTGGTGGTACGGGCTGATCATGCTGCTCGAGATCGGCGCCGCGGTCAGCGGCATCCTGATGCCCTACGCCATCGGCCAGATCGTCGGGGTGGTCAGCAAATCGGGCGCCGATACCGGCGGGCGCGACATCGTGGCGCTGGCCATGGCCCCCCTGCTGCTGTTCGTGGGCCTGAGCGTGGGCGAACTGATATTCAACCGCGCCAGCGGGGCGTGCCGCGTCATCGTGGCGCCACGCCAGCGCACCAACGTTGCGCGCGAGCTCTTTGCCTACCTGCAGCAGCATTCGCACCGTTATTTCAGCAATAACTTTGCGGGCTCGCTGTCGGCACGCATCAGCGAAACCTCGGTGGGCGTGAACATGACGATCTCCACCGCGATCTTCGAGTTCATGCCGCTGCTGGTGACGCTCTCGGTTTCGGTGGTGCTGCTGTATCAGGCCAGCCTGGCGCTGGCTCTCTTCACGCTGACCTGGGCGGTGGCGTTCGTGGGCGTGTCGTTCTGGCTGGCCCGGCGCGCGCGCCCCTATGCGCAACGCCATGCGGCAGCCCGCGCCGAAACCTCGGGGCGCATCGTCGACTCGGTCAGCAATCTGGTCAGTGTGCGCCTGTTCGCCCGCCTGGCGCACGAATCCCGCCAGCTCAAGCAAGTGCAGGACAAGGAAATCGCAGTTGGCCGCCGTTCGATGTGGTTCAACGAAAAAGTGCAATGGTTCCAGATGTCGGCCGCGCTGGTGCTCAAGGTCGGTACCCTGTACTTTGCCCTGGTGCTATGGCGCGACGGCAAGATCGGCATTGCCGAATTCGTCATGAGTACCAGCCTGTCGCTGATGATCATCAGCGAAGCGCGCAATATCGGGCGGCGCTTTCTGGAAGTGTTCGAATACATCGGCAATATCGCCAACGGCGTGCAGACCATCATGCAGCCGCACGAGATCACCGACCGCCCCGGCGCCCGCGCGGTGGCCATTCGCGACGGCGAGATCGAGCTGCACGACCTGGATTTCGGCTATTCCCCCGGCAGACCGGTATTCCAGGGACTGAGCCTGCGCATTCCCGGCGGCCAGCGCGTGGGCCTGGTCGGTTTTTCGGGCTCGGGAAAATCCACCCTGGTGAACCTGATCATGCGGCTGTACGAGCCACAGCGCGGCAGCATCACCATCGACGGGGTCGACATCCGCGATATGACGCAAGCCAGCCTGCACGCCCAGATCAGCCTGATTCCGCAGGAACCCGGACTGTTTCATCGCAGCCTGATGGAAAACATCCGCTACGGCCGCATAGAAGCCAGCGACGATGAAGTACGCGAAGCGGCCGAACGAGCCAGCGCCGCCGAGTTCATCCGCGACATGCCGCAGCAGTACGATTCCCTGGTGGGCGAGCGCGGCGTCAAGCTGTCCGGCGGGCAGCGCCAGCGGGTTGCCATCGCCCGGGTGGTGGTCAAGAACGCGCCCATCCTGATCATGGACGAAGCCACTTCGAGCCTGGATTCCCTGACGGAAAAAGCCATCCAGGACAGCCTGGACGCCTTGATGCAGGACAAGACCGTCATCGTGATCGCGCACCGCTTGTCCACGATCGCCCACCTGGACCGCATCCTGGTGTTCGATCACGGCCGCATCGTCGAAGATGGCAGCCATGCCGAACTTGTGGCGCGCCCCGGCACCTACAGAAGGCTGTGGCAGCAACAGGCCGACGGCTTTCTGCCCGACAGCGAAGACGCTTAGCGTCCCTTGCCCGAGACCTCGGCGCCCGCCTGCGGCGACAAGCGCCTGAACGACACGGCCGACAGCGCCACCAGAATCCCGATCACCACAAAGCCCGCGGCCACGTCGCGCGGCGCCAGCTCGTGCGCGCCACGCCAGGCCATGCTCAGGTTCAGCGTAAGTGCCGCGATGCCAACGCCCAGGCTGATGCCAACCTGCTGGGACATGGCCGACAAGCTGCTGGCGCGGCTCATCATCTCGTGGGGAATATCGGCATAGGTCAGGGTGTTGACCGCCGTTAGCTGCAGGGACCGGAAAAACCCGCCCAGCAGCAGCACCAGCAGCATCATCCAATATGGCGTTTCAGCGGTAAAGAAGGCACAGACAACCACGAACGCACCGGTGATGACGGCATTGAACACCAGCGTCTTGCGAAACCCGAAGCTGCGCAGGACGCGTGCGGCCACCAGTTTGAGCAGCAAGGCGCCCACCGCGCTGACAAAGGTGATCATGCCTGCCGCCACCGGCGACAGGCCGAACCCGACCTGCAACAGCATGACCAGCAGAAAGGGCATGGCGCCGATGGCAAAACGGCACAGGTTGCCGCCCAGGTTGGAGATCCGGAAAGTGGGGATGCTCAGCAGGCCCAGGTCGATGATGGGATGCGGCGAACGTTTGGCATGCCAGTAATACAGCGCTGCGCACAGCACGCCCCCGACGAACAGGGCCAGGATGGCCAGCGGCGGCAAGGAACCATGGCCGACCGCCTCGAAGCTGAAGATGATGGCGACCAGGCTGATGCTGGTCAGCAGAAAACCCAGCAGATCCAGGGGTTTGCCGGTGACTTCGTCTTGCCCCGCGGGGATGAACTTGTAGACCAGGTACAGCCCCAGGATGCCGATCGGCACGTTGATCAGGAAGATCCAGTGCCACGACGCATAGGTAACCAGCAAGCCACCCAAGGGCGGGCCAACCACCGGCCCCATCAGCGCAGGCACGGAAAGCAGGGACATCGCCTGGACCAGTTCGGACTTGGGCACCGAACGCAGCAGGATCACCCGTCCCACGGGCACCATCATGGCGCCGGCCAGGCCCTGGAAGGCCCGACCCGCAATCAGATGCGGCAGCGTGCTGGCCAGGGCACAGAAAACCGACGACAGCGTGAAGAGCAGCATGGCGGCGGCAAACACCCGGCGCGCGCCAAACCGGTCGGCCGCCCATCCGCTAAGGGGCACGAACATGGCCACCGCCAGCAGATACGAGGTAATCGCCACATTCATGCGCACCGGCGTGGCGTCCAGCGCGCGGCCCATTGCAGGCAATGCTGTTGCCACGACGGTGGAATCCAGCATCTGCATAAACAGGGCGCATCCGACGATGCCAGGAATAATGTAGCGGGAGCGGCTCATGGGTGCCGGTATTCTACCCTGTCAACCTTGGCAGGTTACTCATTATAACTTCTGGTGACAAAATGCATTAAACGTTGTTACGGAGTAAGTCATGTATGGTCTGAATCGCGCTCCCCGCGTCGAACTCACCCCACGCGAACGTGAAGTGCTGCGCTTTGTACTCGCGGGCAAACCCAACAAACTCACTGCGTGGACGCTAGGCATCTCGCAGCGCACGGTAGAAGTCCACCGTTCGCGCATTTTCCAGAAAATGGGTGTGCGCAATGCCATAGAGCTGGTGGCAGCGGTATACAACAGCACCAGCGCGCCGCTGGTCATGGCCGAACCGCCCCCACCCATGCACCACGAAGCCGATGCCTAAGGTCTGTCAACGTTGCGAACGCTTGCGCCGCGCGCGTTCGGTCCAGGCGCTGCAGGCAAGGCGCGGCACAAAGCGGGCATTGCACCCGCCTTATGCCGATAGACTTTTGCGCTTACAGCTTGGCGCCGGAAATTTCCACGATTTCCTTGTACTTGGCCATTTCGTTCTTCACCATGGCCGCAAACTCGTCAGGCGTATTGGGCTTGGCATCCGATCCCATCGCAGCCAGGCGCTCGCGAATATCGGGCGCATTCAGCGCGTCGGTATACACCTTGCTCAAACGAGCCACCACGTCGGGCGGCGTACCCGCCGGCACGAACACGCCGAACCAGGTGCCCAGGTCATAGCCCTCAAGCCCCGATTCCGCCACGGTAGGCAGCTCCGGCAACATCGACGAGCGCTCGGCGGTGGTCACGGCCAGGGCCTTGAGCTTGCCAGACTTGATCAATGGTGCGGCCGACGCCAGGTTGTCGAACATCATCTGGGTTTGCTCGCCCAGCAGCGCCGTCAGGGCCGGCGCCGCACCGGAAAACGGCACATGGGTGGCCGTGATCCCGGCGCGGGCATTCAGCAACTCGCCGGCCAGGTGGCCCGCACTGCCGTTACCGCCCGAACTGAAATACAGGGCCGTCGGATTTGCCTTGCCAAAGGCAATCAGGTCTGCCACCGAGTTGATCTTGTTGCGCTCGGCAAAATCCGGATTCACGACCAGGACGTTGGGAACCGAGGCCACCAGCGTGATGGGCTGGAAATCCTTGACCGGATCGTAGGGCAGCTTGTCGAACAACCACGGGTTGATGGCGAAAGTTGCCACCGCGCCCATGACCAGGGTGTAGCCATCGGCCGGCGAACGGCCAACCATGTCGACCCCGATATTGCCGCCGGCGCCGGGCTTGTTCTCGACCACCATGGCCTGCCCCAGGGGCTCGCGCACTTTCTCGGCCAGGGCCCGGCCCATGGCGTCCAGCGGGCCGCCGGGCGGATAAGGCACGACAAACCGCAAGGGCTTGTCGGGCCAGTTCGCCGCATCCTGGGCAACCGCCGGGGCAGCCGCACCCAGCGCAAACACCATCCCCGCACCCGCCAGGCACGCAGCTTTTAAAACGGTGCGGCGGATAGACGTAACGGACCTCATGAATACTCCTTAGCTTTGCTTTGATTCAGTTCTTCAGGTTATCGGCAAACTGGCGGCGAAACTTAGCCACCTTGGGCGCGATAACGACATGGCAATAACCCTGATTGGGGTTGCTGCGAAAATAATCGTGATGATAGGGCTCGGCCGGCCAGAACGTGACAGGCGGGCACAGCTCGGTGACGATAGGCGCGTCGAACACGCCCTGCCGCTCGAGTGCGTCTATCGTGTGCTGTGCGGCTTGCTGCTGCGCTGGCGATTGCCAGAAAATCACCGAGCGGTATTGCGGCCCCACATCGTTGCCCTGGCGATCAGGCGTGGTGGGATCATGCGTGGCGAAAAACACGTTAAGCAATTCACCGTACTTGATCACATCGGGGTTGAACGTGATTTCGATGACTTCGGCATGCCCCGTATCGGCATTGCAGATCTGCTCGTAGGTGGGGGCATCCACGTGCCCGCCGGCGTAACCCGAACGCACACCGACCACGCCCCGCAGTTCCTGGAAGACGGCCTCGGTGCACCAGAAGCATCCTCCGCCAAAAATGGCGACTTCGCGTTGTGCTGACATGTAGATCTCCTTTTGAACGTGCCTGCAACGGGATGCTAGGACCCCGGTTGCAGGGAAAGTATCCACTGCGCAAGCTCGCGCGCCTCGGCAGCGCTCACCTGCGGCTGGGCCGGCATCGGGATCGCCCCCCAGCGCCCCCGCCCGCCTTCGCGTATCGAGTCGGCCAGATAGGCCAGCGTCGCGACCGCCGGGTCGCCGACCCCCGGTACGCCGGCCGCAGGGTCGCCTGCCGCAGGGTCGCCTGCCGCACTGGATGCGGCTGCGACCGGGCTGGCGTACCGCATAGCCACTTCGCGCAGGGGCGGACCCACCCGGCGGCTATCCACCTGGTGGCACGCCATGCAAGCCTTGGCCTGCGCCAGCGCCAAGCCGCCCTGGGCCCAGGCCGCCCCGGGCAGCACGCCACCCAGGCCGGCCAGCATAAGTACTACACGCGCGGCCTTATTCATCGAACCTGTCGGTTACCGCGCCCAAGCTGGCGGTGCTCGCCAGGTGGCCGAACTTGGCCAGCACGCCACGCGTGTATTTGGGCTTGGGTTGCACCCAGGCCGCGCGGCGACGGGCCAACTCGTCATCGGACACGTTGAGCTGCAGCAGCAACTGGTGGGCGTCGATGGTCACCGAGTCGCCTTCCTCGATCAGGCCGATCGGGCCGCCCACATAGGCTTCGGGCGCCACGTGGCCAACCACCATGCCCCAGGTGCCGCCCGAGAAGCGGCCATCGGTGATGAGGCCCACCGTCTCGCCCAGGCCCTGGCCGATGAGGGCCGCGGTGGGGGCCAGCATTTCACGCATGCCCGGGCCGCCCTTGGGGCCTTCGTAGCGGATCACCACGACGTCGCCATGCGTGATCTTCTGATCCATGATGGCGGTCATGGCGGCTTCTTCCGAATCGAACACCCGGGCCGGACCGGTAATGACAGGGTTCTTCAGGCCGGTGATCTTGGCCACGCAGCCCTCGGGCGAGAGATTGCCCTTGAGGATGGCCAGGTGGCCCTGCTCGTACAAGGCCTTGTCTATCGGCCGGATCACGGTCTGGTCCGCGCGCGGCTGGTCCGGCACATCGGCCAGCAGCTCGGCGATGGTCTTGCCGGTGATGGTCAGGCAATGGCCATGCAGCAGACCGGCGTTCAGCAGGATCTTCATGACTTGCGGGATGCCGCCGGCGGCGTGCAGGTCGGTGGCGACATACTGGCCCGAAGGCTTCAGGTCGCAAAGCACCGGAACCTTGCGGCGCACGCGCTCGAAGTCGTCGATGGTCCACTCGACTTGCGCGGCATGGGCGATGGCCAGAAAGTGCAGCACGGCGTTGGTGGAGCCGCCGATGGCCATGATCACGGCCACGGCGTTCTCGATGGACTCGCGCGTGATGATGTCGCGCGCCTTGATGTTTTTTCTGACAGCCTCGACCAGCACGCGGGCCGACTCGGCAGCCGAATCGGCTTTCTCGGCGTCGATGTTGGACATGGTGCTGGAATACGGCAGGCTCATACCCATGGCTTCGAACGACGAGCTCATGGTGTTGGCCGTGTACATGCCGCCGCACGAACCCGTGCCCGGGATGGCGCATTTTTCGATGGCCTTGAAGTCGGCTTCGTCCATGCGCTTCATGGTGTATTCGCCAACCGCTTCGAATACCGACACGATGGTCAGGTCCTGGCCCTTGTAGTGGCCCGGCTTGATGGTGCCGCCATATACATAGATGCCCGGCACGTTCATGCGGGCCAGCGCGATCATGCCGCCCGGCATGTTCTTGTCGCAGCCGCCGATCACGACCACCCCATCCATCCACTGCCCCTGCACCGCCGTCTCGATGCAGTCGGCAATGACTTCGCGCGACACCAGTGAATACTTCATGCCTTCGGTGCCCATCGACATGCCGTCCGAAATGGTGGGCGTGCCGAACACCTGGGGATTGGCGCCCGCCGCGCGTATGGCTGCAATGGCGCGGTCGGCCAGAACCTGCAGCCCGGCGTTACAGGGCGTGATGGTGGAATGGCCATTGGCCACGCCGATCATGGGATTGTCGAAATCCTTTTCGGTGTAGCCCAGTGCGTAGTACATGGCCCGGTTGGGCGCACGTGCCACGCCCTGCGTGATGTTTTTCGAGCGGTCGTTATGGGGCATCTGACAGGTTCCCGGTAAAGAAAGCAGAACAGAAACTGCGGCATAGACTACCGGTTATTATCGGCCAGTTCTTCCCTTACCCGGTTTCCCCATGCTGACCTACCCGCAATTCGACCCCATTGCAGTGCAAATCGGTCCTGTGGCCGTGCACTGGTATGGGCTGATGTACCTGTTCGGATTCGCCATGGCATGGGTGTTGGGCAGGCGCCTGATCGCCCGCGGCGTCACCCGGCTGACACCGCGCGATCACGAAGACCTGCTGTTCTACGCCATCCTGGGTGTCATCGTGGGTGGTCGCCTGGGCTATGTGCTGTTCTACAAGCCCGGCTACTACCTATCGCATCCGCTGGAGATTTTCGCGGTCTGGCAAGGCGGCATGGCGTTTCATGGCGGCTTGCTGGGGGTGCTGGCGGTACTGGCCTGGTTTGCCCGCAAGCGCGGCTTCCGAATGCTGGAAATCGGCGACTTCGTCGCGCCCCTGGTGCCGCTGGGCCTGGCCGCCGGCCGCCTGGGCAATTTCATCAACGGCGAGCTCTGGGGCCGGGTCTCCAACGCACCCTGGGCCATGGTGTTCCCGGGCAGCGGCGACGGCTTGCCCCGCCACCCCTCGCAGCTCTACCAGTTCGCGCTGGAAGGCCTGCTGCTGTTTTGCATCGTGTGGTGGTTTGCCCGCAAGCCCCAGCGCCTGGGCCGGGTCAGCGCGGTCTTTCTGATCGGCTACGGCACGCTGCGCTTTCTGGCTGAATTCACCCGCCAACCGGACAGCTTCCTGGGGCTGCTGTCCGGCGGGCTAAGCATGGGTCAGTGGCTCTCGCTGCCCATGATCGTGGCGGGCATCATGGTTTGGCGCTGGTCTGCAAAGCAACCTCTCCCTGCACCGACACCGTAACGGTGGCCATGCCCGCTTCCAGCTCGGGCGGGGCTGCATCAGCGCCAAACGAGGCGCGCGCCATGGCCAGTTCGGGCCGCTTCGAAAATACCGTGCCGCTGCCGCCCAGGTCGATGTTGCGGATGGTATAGCCACTGAAGCCAAAGGCGCGGGCCGCGTCGCTCGCGCGCTGCGAGAAGGCCTTGGCGGCTTCCTCGAGCAGGCGTTTTTCTTCCGCCGCGCGCGCCTGGGGCGACAGCGAGAAGCTGATATTGGCAATCTGCATGCCATCGGACAGCTTGGCGGCCAGCGAGGCGGCGGCAGGCAAGTCTTCCGATTCGAGCACCACTTCGGCGCGACCGCGCCAGGCGGTGATCTTGCCGTCGCGATCGGTATTGGGCCACAGGCGATACGCGCCATTGCGCGCCTGCACTCCGGTGGTGCCGCGCGCAGCCGACAGGGTTGCGTTCAACTGCGCAGTAAGGCGCTTGGCAACATCGGCCTGGTCGGCACCCTCGAGCTCGGTGGCCAGGGTGATTTCCACGGTGTCCTGGATGACTTCGGATGAGGCCTGGGCCTGCAAGGACAGGCGCGGCGCCCGATTTTCGTCGCGCTCGTGCGAATCATGCGAAAAAGCGGGTGCCGCGAGCAAGGATGCTGCAAGGCATACTGCGAGCGGCGAAAAGCGGGAAAACAGTCGCGTGGGCATGTGTGCTGTCCTGTAGAAAGATGAAAGGCCACGGATTTCGCGACCCGCCAGCACATTACCGCAATCAGCCCAGGAACGCCGCATAAGACTTCCACAGCATGTAACACGCCAGGAACAGCAGCAGCGTGGCGAACATGCGGCGCAGCTTTGTCACCGGCAGGCTGTGGGCCAGGGCGGCGCCACGTGGCGCCATGAACATGCTGGCCACCACCACGACCAGCAGCGCCGGCCACACCACATACCCCAGCATCCCCGGCTCGCTGCTGGTCTCGTTCCAGCCCGACACGATATAACCGACGGTGTTGGCCGCCGCGATCGGAAAGCCCAGCGACGCCGAAGTCGCGATGGCCTGGTGCAGCGGGATGTTGCAGCGGCCCAGGAACGGTACGCTGAGAAAACCGCCTCCCGCGCCCAACAGGCCCGAGGCAAAACCGATGCCCGCGCCCACCGAAGCCACTCCCAGCGGGCCCGGCAACTGCCCCGACGCGTGGGCCGGTTTGGCAAAGAACATGCTGATCGCCGAATACCCGACGAATAGCCCGAACACCAGTGCGAGCCAGCTCGTGGGAACGAGGGAAAACACGGCACCGCCTGCCAGCAGGCCGCCGATGACCAGACCCGGCACCATCATGGCGGTGACACGCCATAGCACCGCCTTACGCCGATGGTGCGCCATCGTGCTCGAGAGCGAAGTGAACAGGATGGTGGCCATCGCGGTCGCGATCGAAGCATGCACGACCAAGCCTGGCGACATCTTCTGCCAGGTAAAGACCATGGTGAAGAACGGCACGAGGATCATGCCCCCGCCTATGCCCAGCAAGCCCGCGAAGAAGCCGCCAGCCAGGCCAAGAATCAGCAATACCGCTATATAAGATAAGTCCACGACGCTAGCTACCGGGGCAACGCACAAAAGAAAACGGCCCGGTTGATTACCGGGCCGTTGTGAAGAGTCCCCGCCTGTGCCGCCAGGCCGGCGTCCTGAACCGTAAGGTTCAAGTGGTCGCAGTCATTCGCACATTGGGCTCATCTACTAGAGGCGAGCGCGCCTACACGAAAATTTTCCGCAACCGATGCCAAAATATTGGAACAGGATTTTTGGCCAGTCACGAACACCGCAGGGAAAACCGTAGAAACTTTTTAATGAGATTCTTGCCTTGGCAGCACGCTATCGATCGCGTGCTGCATGTCCTCGATTTTACGCTTGTAATCGCCGAGCGCAACCTCGCCGTTGTTTCCGGCGCCCACCGGCGTGGCCAGTAGCTCTACAGCCAGTTGCAGTGCCGCGACAATGGCAATGCGCTCGGTGCTTGTGCTGGCCTTGCTTTGCGAACGCAGCTTTTGCATGATGCGATCCAGATGCTGGGACGCCGAGATCAGGGCATCCTTTTCGGCTGGTGCGCAGGCCAGCGTGTATTCGCGGCCCATGATAGTGACGTCAAGCCGTTCCATTCGAGGTCTGCTCCGGTTCTTCGTGGCGCCCGATGGCGTCCGGGTCGGGAATGCGCGCCAACACGCTGTCTACGCGGTCGCGGGCCGTTGCCAGCATGCTGCGCAGTTGCTGGTTCTCGGCCTCGCAGCGCGCAAGACGCTCGGTGAGCAAGCCGTGCTCGGACTCGAGACGCTGTGTGCGGGCGCGGTAGTCGGCCTCGGCATGCTCGGTAAAGGCGCGTTTCTCGGCCTCGATGCGTTCGACAAGCGCAAGCCTTTCGGCCCGGGCGTGCTCGGCAATGGCATGGTTTTCAGCTTTGGCGGATGCGGCAAGCTGAACCAGCTGCTGTATCCGGGAAGCCAGATTATCTAGATCTTCAAGCATGGCGTAATCGTAAACCAATCGCGAGCGGTTCAGGGAGGGCCCTACGGCACTGAAATCTGTAACAGAAAGCCTTTCAGAGTTCTTTCAAAACTGGGGAAAACCCCAAGCCTCTAGGGTTTTCATTCGGTTCTCAGCAGCAATCATATCAACTACCATTGCGCACTTTCCCGAAGCTTTCACTTTTCTGGCCATTGGCTTGCGCTTGGCTGTCTCGTTTGTTTCAAGGCTGCGGGAATTCATCAACACAAAGGAGTATCACGCATCATGCGAATACAGTCACAGCAGAACTTCTGGTCAGGGGTGATGTTCATCGCCGTCGGCCTGGTTTTCGCGTGGTTCGCCACTGATTATCAAATGGGCACGGCAGCCCGCATGGGCCCGGGCTACTTCCCCTTCTGGTTGGGCGCGATCATGGCCGTCCTGGGTGCGATCCTAAGTATTGGCGCACTGTCCGGCAAGGCTGAAGAGACCACCATCGATCGTTTCGACTGGCGCAGCCTGGGATTGGTGCTGGGCTCGGTCCTGTTGTTCGGCCTGTTGCTCAAGCCCCTGGGCCTGTACGTTTCGTTGTTCATTCTGGTGGTGGGCAGCAGCATTGCAAGCCACGAATTCAACTGGAAAGTAGCGCTCGGTAATGCGATTTTCCTGATCGCGTTTTCGTATGTGGCTTTCATTAAGGGTCTGGGCCTGATTTTCCCGCTCTACCCCTGGTTCATGGGTCACTAAGGAGACACGAATGGAACTTCTTGAACACTTGATGCTCGGGTTCTCCGTAGCCTTTACGCCCGAGAACCTGTTTTATGCCTTCCTGGGCGCCTTCCTGGGCACCGTGGTTGGCGTGCTGCCTGGCATTGGCCCGCTGGCCACCATCGCCATGCTGCTGCCCATTACCTATGTGCTGCCGCCCATTGCCGGCCTGATCATGCTGGCCGGTATTTACTACGGTTCGCAATACGGCGGCTCCACCACGGCCATCCTGGTGAACCTGCCAGGTGAAATTTCCGCCGTGGTGACCGCGCTCGATGGCCACCAGATGGCCAAGAACGGGCGTGCCGGTGCCGCGCTTTCGATCGCCGCCCTCGGCTCGTTCTTTGCCGGCTCGGTTGCTACCCTGCTGCTGGCCGCCTTTGCCCCCCCGCTGGCTGAAGTCGCGTTCAAGTTCGGCCCCGCCGAATACTTCTCGCTGATGTGCCTGGGTCTGGTGGGCGCGGTCGTGCTGGCCTCGGGCTCGCTGCTCAAGGCCATCTGCATGATCTTGCTGGGTCTGCTGCTGGGCATGGTCGGTACCGACGTGAACTCGGGTGTAGCCCGCTACGCCTTCAACATCCCCGAACTGCAGGACGGCATCGACTTTGCCGCGGTAGCCATGGGTGTGTTCGGTTTCGCCGAAGTTCTGCGCAACCTCGAGCAACGCGAAAACCGCACGGAAATCTCGGCCAAGATCGGCAGCCTCTACCCCAACCGCCAGGAATTCAAGGAATCCTACGGTGCCGTGCTGCGTGGCACGGCCATCGGTTCGGTCCTGGGTATCTTGCCCGGCGGCGGCTCGGTACTGGCGGCATTTGCGTCCTACACGGTCGAGAAAAAGCTCTCCAAAGAGCCCGAGCGTTTCGGCCACGGCCACCCGGCCGGCGTTGCAGGCCCTGAATCGGCCAACAACGCAGGTGCGCAAACCTCGTTCATTCCGCTGCTGACCCTCGGTATTCCCGGCAACGCCGTGATGGCCCTGATGATCGGCGCCATGACCATCCACAACATCCAGCCCGGTCCGCAGGTGATTACCAGCCACCCGGAACTGTTCTGGGGCCTGATCGCCTCGATGTGGATCGGCAACCTGATGCTGGTGATCCTGAACCTGCCGCTGGTTGGCATCTGGGTGAAACTGCTCAAGATCCCGTATCGCCTGCTTTATCCTGCCATTCTGGTGTTCTGCACGATCGGCGTGTATTCGCTGAACTACAACGTGTTCGACATCTATGTCACGATCGCCTTCGGCTTTATCGGCTACCTGTGGTCCAAGCTGGGTTGCGAAGGCGCACCGTTGCTGCTCGGCCTGGTGCTTGGCCCCATGATGGAAGAAAACTTCCGTCGCGCCCTGCTCCTCTCGCGTGGCGACTTCCTTACCTTCGTGGAACGTCCGCTTTCGGCAACGCTGCTGGGCCTGGCCCTGGCACTGGTCCTGATTGTGGCACTGCCCTTCATCCGCAAGAAGCGTGACGCGACCTTCGCAGAAGAAGACTGATAGTCCCCTTTGACAAGGTACGGTGGCCCCAAAAGGGCCGCCATGAAAAAAGGCATCTTCGGATGCCTTTTTTCATGGCGGCGCCAGGCTTGCACCCTGGTGACGTTACAGATAACGTAACGTTTCAGTAGCGCAGGATTTCAAGCCTTGAGTTTTTGTTGCACGTGATCTGCGTTAACCTACGGGTTTACCCGATGCTTTTTGCAAAGTGTGTCGACGTTCACGTCCGCTATGCATGAAGACAGCCAGGACGCAGATTTAACGCACATGCGCTTTCAAGACTGGACGAACCCCTACCCATCGACACGTCTGCCGGTATTCGCGCGCAACATCGTCGCCACGTCCCAACCGCTCGCGGCGCAGGCTGGCTTGCGCATGCTCGCCAACGGCGGCAACGCCGTTGACGCCGCCATTGCCGCGGCCGCCACCATCGCCCTCACCGAACCTGTCAGCAACGGCTTGGGTTCCGACTGTTTTGCCATTGTGTGGGATGGTTCCTGCCTGCATGGACTGAACGCCTCGGGTACGGCGCCTGGCCGCTGGAATCCGGACTACTTCCATCGCAAGCATGGCGGGCAAATGCCCCAACGGGGCTGGGACAGCGTAACCGTGCCGGGTGCGGTTGCCGGCTGGAGCGCCCTGCATGGCAAATTCGGCAAGCTGGCGTTCGATGCCGTGCTGGCCCCGGCCATTGAATATGCCGAACGGGGATTTGCAGTGTCGCCCCTCGTCCAGCTCAAATGGGCAGCCCAGGCCGACGCCCTGCGCGCCATCCCCGGCTTTGCCGAACACTTCCTGCCCCGCGGCCGCCCCCCCCAGGTGGGTGAGCACTTTGTCCTGCGGGACGCGGCAGCCACCCTGTCACGCATTGCCGCCACCGGCGGGCGCGACTTCTACGAAGGCGCCACCGCCCACAAGCTGGTGGCGCATGCGCAAGCGCACGATGCCGCCCTGACGCTCAGCGATCTGCGCAACTACCAGCCCGAATGGGTGTCGCTGCTATCCCGCGATTTTGGCGACTGCACCCTGCATGAGCTGCCGCCCAATGGCCAGGGCATCGCCGCGGTGATCGCACTGGGCATCCTCGACCACCTCGACATCCGGCAACGCCCGATAGACCATCCGGCCACCCAACACCTGATGATAGAGGCCATGAAACTGGCCTTTGCCGACGTCTATGCCCACGTGGCCGATCCACGCTTCATGCGCATCAGCCCCGAGGAAATGCTGTCCGACGGCTACCTGGCCGAGCGCGCGCGCCTGATCGATCCGCAGCGCGCCCAGACCTACACCACCGGGCGCGCGCCCGCGGGCGGCACGGTCTACCTGAGCGCTGCCGACCAGAACGGGATGATGGTCAGCTTCATCCAGTCCAACTATCTGGGTTTTGGCTCGGGTGTGGTCGTGCCGGGCACCGGGGTCAGCCTGCAGAATCGCGGCTACGGCTTTGTCACCGATCCGACCCACGCCAACGTGGTCGAGGGCGGCAAGCGCCCCTTCCATACCACGACGCCGGCTTTCCTGACGCAAAACGGCGCGCCGCTCATGAGCTTTGGCGTGATGGGCGGCAATATGCAGCCCCAGGGCCATCTGCAAACCGTCACCCGCATGCTGGGTTTCGGTCAGCAGCCACAGGCCGCCTGCGACGCGCCGCGCTGGAAGTGGAACGAGGGCGTGAGCATCAACGTGGAACCGGGCATGTCCGCCTCGACCCTGGAAGGGCTGCAAGCGCGTGGCCACAAGATCAAGCCGGACCCGGATTCCTACCTGGATTTTGGCGCCGGCCAATTCATCTGGCGCCTTGGCGACCCCGCGGTGGACGGCTATGTGGCCGCCAGCGACAGCCGGCGCGACGGGCTGGCCGCGGGCTTCTAGCCTGGGGTCATGAGCCCGCGCCGCGCGGCGTCGCAAGCGCTTAACGCTTAACATGGCTTTACCTGCCGCTGATCGTTCAGCGGCTTTTCCCCGCCTTCGCCAGGAGCCTTTGCATGTCGTCCGTCACCGAGAAAGCCTATACCCCCGTCCAGCCCGCCAACGTCGCCTTCATCGGCCTGGGCGTCATGGGTTTTCCCATGGCGGGCCATCTGGCGCGCGCCGGTCATTCGGTTTGCGTCTACAACCGCAACCCGGCCAAAGCGCAGGCCTGGGTCGAGGAATTCGGCCATCGCAGCGCCCCCACCCCGCAGGCGGCGGCCCAGGGCGCTGACTTCGTCTTTGCCTGCGTGGGCAACGACGACGACCTGCGCAGCGTGGCGCTGGGTGATACAGGCGCCCTGTCCGGCATGCTGCCGGGCAGCGTATTCATAGACCACACCACGGCCTCGGCAGAGGTGGCGCGCGAACTCCAGGCCGCCGCCGCCGAGCGCGGGCTGGGCTTTGTCGACGCCCCGGTGTCGGGCGGCCAGGCCGGCGCCGTCAACGGCGTGCTGACCATCATGTGCGGCGGTACCGCCCAAGCCTACGAAAAAGCCCGGCCGATAGCCGATTGCTACGCGCGCGCCATGCTGCTGCTGGGCGATGCCGGCGCGGGCCAGCTCGCCAAGATGGTGAACCAGATCTGCATTGCCGGTCTGGTGCAGGCGCTCTCGGAAGGCATCGCGTTTGGCCAGGCCGCCGGCCTGGACATGAAACAAGTGCTGGAAGTCATCAGCAAGGGCGCGGCGCAAAGCTGGCAGATGGAAAATCGCGGCGCCACCATGGTGGACCAGAAGTTCGACTTCGGCTTTGCCGTGGACTGGATGCGCAAGGACCTGGGCCTGGTCCTGGATGAAGCACGCCGCAATGGCGCGCGCACGCCGGTGACGGCGCTGGTGGACCAGTTCTACGGCGACGTCCAGAAAATGGGCGGCGGCCGCTGGGATACCTCCAGCCTCATCACCCGCCTGTAGGCGGCTTGCGCGGGTGCCGCGCACCCGCGCCAAGCCCGCTGGCCCGGGCACTCATGCATTACCTCTATACTGGCGGTTGGAAACGCAGGGGTCCTCGCGTAAGCGAGGTGAGATCAAACCCTTCGTACCTGTGCGGATAATGCCGAAACAGGGAGCGTTTTTCTGCCGGCGCTCGCCGGTGGAATCTCATTCCGGTTCGGCTCCTACCTCTTCTGGAGCTTCCATGAACGCCAATCCCAAATTCCTTGCCGCAACAGCCCTGGTCGACTCGGCCGCCGTTGCACCGCTGCCCAAATCGCGCAAAATTTACCAGCAAGGTTCACGACCCGATATTCGCGTGCCGTTTCGCGAAATCGAGCAGGAAAGCACGCCCACCATGTTCGGCGGCGAGCCCAACCCCCCGGTCACCGTATACGACACTAGCGGCCCCTACACCGACCCCGATGCCTTGATCGACATCCGCAACGGGCTGCCCACCGTGCGCGCGGCGTGGATAGAGGAACGCGGCGACACGCAAACCCTGAGCGGCCCCAGCAGCGAGTATGGCCAAAGCCGGCTGACCGACCCAGCACTGACGGCACTGCGCTTTAACCTGACGCGCGCACCGCGCCGGGCCACGGCAGGAGCCAACGTGACGCAGATGCACTATGCCCGCCGCGGCATCATCACCCCCGAGATGGAATACGTTGCCATCCGCGAGAACCTGCGCCACGAGCAGTACGAAGAATCGCTGCGCAGCTGTGGCCCGCGGGGCGCAAAAATGGCCGACCTGCTGCTGCGCCAGCACCCGGGGCAATCGTTCGGCGCGGCGATACCGCGCCGCATCACTCCCGAGTTCGTGCGCGATGAAATCGCTCGCGGACGCGCCATCATTCCCGCCAACATCAATCACCCCGAAGTCGAGCCCATGGCGATAGGCCGCAACTTCCTGGTGAAGGTGAACGCCAATATCGGCAACTCGGCGGTCACCTCGTCGATAGGCGAAGAAGTCGAGAAAATGACCTGGTCCATCCGCTGGGGCGGCGACACGGTCATGGATCTTTCCACCGGCAAGCATATCCACGAAACCCGGGAATGGATCATTCGCAACAGCCCGGTCCCCATCGGCACCGTGCCGATCTACCAGGCCCTGGAAAAAGTAAACGGCAAGGCCGAAGAGCTGACCTGGGAGATATTCCGCGACACCCTGATCGAGCAGGCCGAGCAAGGCGTGGACTACTTCACCATCCACGCCGGGGTGCGCCTGCCCTATGTGCCCATGACGGCCAACCGCATGACCGGCATCGTGTCGCGCGGCGGCTCCATCATGGCCAAGTGGTGCCTGGCCCATCACCGTGAAAGCTTCCTGTACGAGCACTTCGAAGACATCTGCGAGATCATGAAGGCGTATGACGTCAGCTTCTCGCTGGGCGACGGCCTGCGTCCGGGCTCGATCTACGACGCCAACGACGAGGCGCAGTTTGCCGAACTCAAGACCCTGGGCGAACTGACCCAGGTGGCCTGGAAGCACGATGTGCAGGTCATGATCGAAGGCCCCGGCCACGTGCCGCTGCACATGATCAAGGAAAACATGGACCTGCAGCTCGAGCAGTGCCACGAAGCGCCTTTCTATACGCTGGGGCCCCTGACCACCGACATCGCGCCGGGCTACGACCACATCACCTCGGGCATAGGCGCGGCCACCATCGGCTGGTACGGCACGGCCATGCTGTGCTACGTGACCCCAAAGGAACACCTGGGCCTGCCCAACAAGAAGGACGTCAAGGACGGGATCATCACCTACAAGATCGCCGCCCACGCCGCCGACCTGGCCAAGGGCCATCCCGGTGCGCAGATCCGCGACAACGCGCTTTCCAAGGCGCGCTTCGAGTTCCGCTGGGAAGACCAGTTCAACCTGGGCCTGGATCCGGACACCGCCAAGGACTTCCATGACGAGACCCTGCCCAAGGACTCGATGAAGGTGGCGCATTTCTGCTCGATGTGCGGCCCGCACTTCTGCAGCATGAAGATCACCCAGGAAGTACGCGAATACGCCGAAAAACAAGGTGTGTCGGAAAAAGCCGCCCTGCAGCAGGGCATGCAGGAAAAATCCATCGAGTTCGTGCGCAAGGGCGCCGAAATCTACCAGCAGACCTAAGCTGCGCCCAAGCGCGAAAACCGGGGTCTGACCTCGGTTTTCGCGCACAATGCCCTTCGTGCCATCTTTCACGCCGAAAACCGTAGTTTTGGAAACCGTGGTCTGACCCCGGTTTTACTTTTTCCAGCCGACATCACGTAGTACCATGCATACCCTTATGAACGATACTCTCACCATCGCCGGGAAAAGCTATGGCTCGCGCCTGCTTGTAGGCACCGGCAAGTACAAGGATTTCGACGAAACCCGCACCGCGATCGACGCCAGCGGCGCCGAGATCATCACGGTTGCCATCCGCCGAACCAATATCGGCCAGAATGCGGGCGAGCCCAACCTGCTGGACTATCTGCCGCCCAGCCAGTTCACCCTGCTACCCAATACCGCCGGCTGCTACAACGCCACCGATGCCGTGCGCACGCTGCGCCTGGCGCGCGAGCTGCTTGATGGCCACTCGCTGGTGAAACTGGAAGTGCTGGGCGACCCGCACACCCTCTTTCCCAACATGCCGGAAACGCTGGCGGCGGCCAAGACCCTGGTCGACGAGGGTTTTGACGTGATGGTGTATTGCACCGACGACCCTATCCAGTGCCGCATGCTGGAAGACATCGGTTGTGTGGCCGTCATGCCTCTGGCCTCGCTGATCGGCTCGGGCATGGGCATCCTGAACCCCTGGAACCTGCGCCTGATCATCGACCAGGCCCGCGTGCCGGTGCTGGTCGACGCCGGCGTGGGCACGGCCAGCGATGCGGCGATCGCCATGGAACTGGGCTGCGACGGCGTCCTGATGAATACTGCCATCGCCGGCGCCCAGAACCCGGTATTGATGGCCAGCGCCATGAATCTGGCGGTCAAGGCCGGACGCTCGGCCTACCTCGCGGGCCGCATGCCCAAGAAGCTGTACAGCGCCTCGCCCAGCTCGCCCTCCAGCGGCATGATCCAGGGCAGCGCAAAATGAGTTCTGTGTGGGCTGTCGGTGATCTGCAAGGCTGCTGCCAGGCGCTGGATACGCTACTGGCGCACCCAGACATCGCGGCGGACTCCGATGCCCGATTCTGGTTTGCCGGCGACCTGGTCAACCGCGGCCCCTGCTCGCTGGCGACCTTGCGCCGCGTGATCGCCCTGGGCGATCGCGCGGTTAGCGTGCTGGGCAATCATGATCTGCACCTGCTGGCCATGGCGGCCGGCGAGCGGCGCCCACGCAAGAACGATACGGTCAGCGAAATCCTGAACGCGCCGGATGCCGACGCCCTGATCGATTGGGTGCGCACCCGCCCTCTTGCCCATGCCGAGCAAGGCTACCTGATGCTGCATGCCGGCGCGCTGCCGGGCTGGGCGCCGCAACAGGTGCGAGACTATGCCGCCGAAGTGGAAACGGTGCTGCGTGGCCCGGGCTGGAAGAAGTTCATGGCCAAAATGTATGGCAACGAACCGGTAGCCTGGCGCGACGACCTGAAAGGCGCCGACCGTCTGCGGGTGATCGTGAACGCGCTGACCCGGCTGCGCTTTTGCAGCGTCAAGGGCGTCATGGAATTCGAAGGCAAGGAAAGCGCCACCAAGGCGCCCCAAGGCTTCATGCCGTGGTTCGATGTGCCCGGGCGCAAGACCGCCGGCACCCCCATCGTTTTCGGACACTGGTCCACCCTTGGCCTAGTGCAGCGCCCCGACCTGCTGGCGCTGGATACCGGCTGCGTGTGGGGGGGCCAGCTGACAGCCGTGCGCCTGCACGACCGCAAGCTGGTACAAGTAAGCTGCGCCGGCATGCCCGGCGTGCGCACGCCCGAATAAAGCCCCGCAACCTGGGCATGCATGCCCGGGGCAAGCCATCATGCCGCCGGTTTCAGCCTTCCAGCAGGGGGGCCGCCTTGGGCGGCGCGGCATAGCGGATGCGGTCGGGCGGGAACTGCAGCGAGAACGTACTGCCATGCCCAGGTTCGCTGGCGATTTCCAGCTCGGAATCGTGCCGGATGGCCACGTGCTTGGCGATAGCCAGGCCCAGGCCGGTGCCGCCCGAGGCCCGCGAGCGGCTGCGATCCACCCGATAGAAGCGTTCGGTCAGGCGCGGCAGATCCTTGGCTTCGATGCCGATGCCCGTGTCGCTGACGGCAAACGTGGCGCCGCCCTCACGCACCGGGTGCCAGCTTACCGTGATCGTGCCGCCCTCTGGCGTATAGCGGATCGCGTTGGTGACGAGATTGGACACAGCCGAAGACAGCTCGGTATTGACGCCCAGCACTTCCAGGCCCGGCGTGATGTTCCAGGCGAAATGGTGCTGCCCGCCGGACAAGGCCTGGGCCTGCTGCCTGACCGTATCGATAATGGCGATCATGCCGGCCGGCCCGGGATACTCATTGGTGCGCGACGATTCCAGCGTAGACAGCGTCAGCAGATCGGCCACGATGCTCTGCATGCGCTGCGCCTGCTCGCGCATCATGTCGAAATAGCGGCCTTTCTGTTCTTCGTCCAGTGCGCCGGGCGGGGCGTCCTGCAGGGTTTCCAGGAAACCGGCCAGCACCGTGAGGGGCGTGCGCAACTCGTGCGACACGTTGGCCACGAAGTCGCGCCGGGTGGTTTCCATGCGTTCGAGCTGGGTGACGTCGCGCGCCACCAGCAGACGCTGGCGCCGGCCATAGGGAATCAGTTGCACCATCAACAGGCGTTCGGAATGCCCCGGCGCCGGCACCACCTGAGGTTCCGGCCATTCCTTTTGCAGCGCATAGCGCACGAACTCGGGGCCGCGCACCAGGTTCAGCAGGTTCTGGCCGCGGTCGGCCGGCAAGCGCAGGCCCAGATAACGCCTGGCTTCGCGGTTGCACCAATCAATGTGCAGGTTCTCGTCGAGGATGACGACGCCTTCGGGCAATGCCTGTGACGCCGCCAGCCAGGTCTGGACGGCCTCGCGCGCTTCGGCGATATCGCGTTCCTGCTTGCGCAGATGCCGGTGCAGGCGTACCAGGGCCTCGCCCCAACTGCCCGAAGCCGAGGGCGGCGGCTGGCGCAGGTCGGACGCCCACTTCAGCAAACGTGTCAGCTGAAGAACATGCGAGGCGAGCAGCAGAAGCAGGCCTATGCTGAAAACCATCCAGCCCGCGTTCGGGCTGACGGCCGCGCGAAACAGCAACGCCACCGCACCAACCAGCAATACTGCGAAAAAACTGCGCAACCAGACCATGCCTGAGATCGATATCAATGTTGGGAATACCCTGGTTGGCATACCCGGCGAACTTGCGCGCCCGGACACCAATCAGGGCGTACAAGTTGTGCCTATGATACTTTGACGGGCTGGGAGGTAAACCGGTAGCCGCTGCCGCGCACTGTTTCCACATGGATATCGTGACCGCTGGGCTGCAGCGCCTTGCGCAGGCGGCGGATGTGCACATCCACCGTGCGCTCTTCGACGAAGACATGATCGCCCCACACCTGGTCCAGCAACTGGGCACGCGAAAACACGCGCTCGGTATGGGTCATGAAGAAATGCAGCAGGCGAAATTCGGTGGGGCCTATGATCAGGGGCTCATCATTGCCCGACACCCGATGCGTCACCGGATCCAGGCGCAAACCGCCCACATCGATCAGGTCGTCGGTGAGTTGCGGCGCGCGGCGGCGCAGCACCGCCTTGATACGCGCCATCAACTCTTTGGGCGAAAACGGCTTGGTAATGTAATCATCGGCCCCGGCTTCCAGGCCTTCCACCTTGTCATGCTCGTCGCCCTTGGCGGTCAGCATGATCAGGGGAACCGCCCGGGTGCGCTCATCGGCACGCAGTTTGCGGGCCAGGGCCAGGCCCGAGGCGCCCGGCAGCATCCAGTCGAGCAGCACCAGGTCGGGCAGTTCGGCCCGGATCAGGGTTTGTGCCTGTTCGGCATCATCCGCGCGTAAAACCTTGTGGCCGGCGAATCCCAGGTTGACCGCAATGAGTTCCTGGATGGCAGGTTCGTCCTCGACAACGAGCACGGTGCTAGACATGGGCATTCCATAAGTGACGTAACCGTGACCATAGTATGGCTGAATTGTTGCAGCCATATGACCGCGCCGCCGCCCGGCTTGGGCTACCATCGAAGCCTGGGCCGGCATCATGCACCGGCATGCGATACAAGGACGACTCATGGCAGGCCTTACAAAAAACACCCCCATTCCCACCAAGCTGGTGCTGCACCAGCGCTCGCGCGTGCTGGAAGTCGCGTTCGATACCGGCGACGAGTTTCGCCTGCCCTACGAGCTGCTGCGTGTCTACAGCCCATCCGCCGAAGTTCGCGGCCATGGCGCAGGCCAGGAAGTGCTGCAGACCGGCAAGCGCGACGTCGACATCACCGCGCTCGAACCCGTGGGCAACTATGCCGTGCGGCCCCGGTTCTCCGACGGCCACGACACCGGGATTTATTCGTGGGAAATTCTGTACGATCTGGGCCGGCGCCAGGACGAATGGTGGAACGCCTACCTGGCCCGCCTGCAAGCCGCCGACGCCTCGCGCGAGGCCTGAGCTTAGGCGGTACGATCCGATACGTTAAAGTAGCGCGATTCACAAGGCACAACACATGACCACAGGCACCGACTCCTCTTCCAGCAGTACGCATTTCGGCTTCCAATCCGTTCCCGAAAGCGAAAAAGAGCGCCGTGTCGCCGAAGTCTTCCACTCGGTAGCCCAGCGCTACGACATCATGAACGACCTGATGTCGGGCGGGCTGCACCGCGTCTGGAAGCACTTCACGGTAGCTCGCGCGGGCGTGCGTCCGGGCATGAAGGTACTGGACATCGCCGGTGGCACCGGCGACCTGGCCCGGGCCTTCACCAAGCGCGCCGGGCCCAGCGGCGAAGTCTGGCTCACCGACATCAACGACTCCATGCTGCGCGTGGGACGCGACCGCCTGCTGGACCGCGGGATGATCAACCCGGTGGCGGTCTGTGACGCCGAGCAACTGCCGTTTCCGGACAACTACTTCGACCGCGTCACCGTCGCCTTCGGCCTGCGCAACATGACCCACAAGGATCGCGCCCTGGCCTCCATGACGCGGGTGCTCAAGCCGGGTGGCAAGTTGCTGGTACTGGAGTTTTCCCAGATCGCCAAACCCCTGGCGCCGGCATACGATTGGTATTCATTCAATATCCTGCCCTGGCTGGGCGGCAAGGTCGCCAACGACGAAGCCAGCTACCGCTATCTGGCAGAGTCCATCCGCATGCACCCCGATCAGGAGACCTTGGCGGGCATGCTGTCCGAGGCAGGGCTGGGCCGAGTGCAGTATTTCAACCTCACGGCGGGCGCTGTCGCCTTGCACGAAGGCATCAAGCTGTAGGCCGACGCCGCCCGGCAGGCGGTGCGGCGCCAGCCAGCCGCCAGAAAGAATTTTTCTTTCTGTTGCGCGATATGTCGCGGAACTTTTGGCGACGCCAGCTTTCTCATATTGTCCCCACTGTCTATTCATAAGCAGTAGTGGGGATACACGAATAACCATGGAGATCTTCATGTCACGTAGCCTTACCTCCCGCCTTGCTGCGGTCGCGATTACGGTCTGTAGCACCGTCGCCATGCTCGGCGTGTCGTTCGAGGCCGAAGCAGCCAAGGGCCGTCTGGGCGGCAGCAATTTCGGACGCCAGTCGACCAATATCACGCAACAGCGCCAGGCGGTCACGCCTCCTGCCGCACGCACGCAAACCCCGCAGGCCGCCCCTAACGCCTCGGCGGCCCGCGCTGGCGCCACCGGTGCCGCCGCTACCGGCGCTGCCCGCAGCGGCATGTCCCGCTGGCTGGGCCCCATCGCCGGCATCGCAGCCGGCCTGGGCATCGCCGCCCTGCTCTCCAGCATGGGCCTGGGCGCTGCTGCTGCCGAGTTCATCGGCAGCCTGTTGCTGATCGCGCTGGTCGTATTCGCGGCAATCTTCATTTTCCGCCGCCTGCGTGGCGCTGGCCGCCAGCCGGCCCTGCAAGGCGCCAGCAACTCCGCCGGCGCCGCACCTCCCATGCAGCGTCAGGCGCATGCACCCGCGGCCCAACCCGCCTCGCTGTCGCGCCACAACACGGCATCGATGGCAGCCACCCACCCGGCAGTCGTCAACACCGTCGCCCCTGCTGCCGACGAAAGCTGGTATATCCCGGAAGGCTTCGACACCCAGCAGTTCCTGCAACACGCCAAGCAGCACTTCATCGACCTGCAAGACGCCTGGGACAAGAACGACCTGGTCCGCATGCGTGAATTCATGACCGACGAGCTGGTCGAGGCCGTCAAGGAACCGCTGGCAGCACGCGAGCCCGGTGGCAAGACCGAGGTCGTCCTGCTCAACGGCCACTTGCTGGGTATCGAGAAGGTCGCCGAAGGCAACATGGCCAGCGTACGCTTCTCGGGCATGCTGCGTGACGACTCGGGCCCCGAAGCCTATCGCTTCGAAGAAGTCTGGAACTTCCTCAAGCCCGTCAGCGGCGGCTGGGTTCTGGCCGGCATCCAGCAGATTCCGGTGCAATACGAAAGCTAAGCTGTCGCCGCACCGTCGTCCCAAGCTGTAAGCACCAAAGAAACCCCGGGTCACTGGCCCGGGGTTTTTCTTTGCCGGCCATGGCAAAACCGGGGTCAGGCCACGGTTTCCAAGCGGAAACCGCAGCAAAAACCCGCAAAACCCATGCTCTGCCTTCGATTATTCGCAAACCCGTGGTCCGGCCCTGAATTTTTTTGACCCTGCCTTCTGAACCGTAAACCGTGGTCTGACCCCGGTTTGGGTGGTTCACGTAAAATGGACGCCCATGCTGCCGCCTTTCTTTTATCCCCTTATCGTCCAGCTCCTGAATGCGCTGCTTGCCCGCGAGAGCTGGGCCCGCGACCGCCTGCGCCCCCATGCGGGCAAGGCCGTGCGCCTGGTGCTGGGAAGCTTTGACCTGACACTGGCCGTCTCCACGACGGGCAGCCTGCAAAGCACCCGCCAAGCCAGCCCCAACGTCACCGTGACCGTGGCGGCCTCCGACCTGCCCCGCCTGCTGAACGCCGATGCGCAACAACGCATGCAGGTGGTTCGCATCGACGGCGAGGCCGCCTTGGCGCATACCGTGTCCGACCTGGCCCGCGACCTGCGCTGGGACGTGGAAGACGAACTCGCGGGCCTGCTCGGCGATATCCCGGCCCGGCTCATTCTTCGTACCTTGCGCGGCATCACCGCCGCGGCCCGCGAAACCGGCACGCGGCTAAGCCAGAATGCCGTCGAATACGCAACCCATGAAACCGATTTACTACCCAACCGCCCAGCCCTGTCTGCCTGGGCTGCCGACGTGAGCGCGCTCGAACTCGCCACGCAAGCCCTCGGCGAGCGTATCGCTGCGCTCGAACGCAGCAAGGGCCGACCATGATCAAGGCCCTGGCAAGCCTGCCCCGCCTGCTGCGCATCATGTTCGTCATGCTGCGCTATGGGCTGGACGAACTGGTCCTGTCCACCATCCATCATCCCTTTGCCAGCCGCTTGACCACGGCCCTGCGGTTCGGACGCAAGTTCACCCAGCCCCGGGGCGTGCGCCTGCGCCTGGCCCTGGAGCAGCTCGGCCCGATTTTCGTGAAGTTCGGCCAGATGCTGTCCACCCGGCGCGACCTGATGCCGACCGACATCGCCGACGAGCTCACGCGCCTGCAGGATCGTGTGCCGCCGTTCCCGTCGGCACAGGCCATGGCCACCATCGAGTCGGCGCTGGGACAGCATCCCGACAAGCTATTCGCCCATTTCGAGCGCGAGCCGGTGGCTTCGGCCTCGATCGCGCAGGTGCACTTCGCCACCCTGCACGACGGGCGTGAAGTGGCGGTCAAGGTGCTGCGCCCCGACATGCTCAAGGTGATAGACAAGGATCTTGCCCTGATGCGCGTGCTGGCCGGCCTGGTCGAGCGCCTCTTGCCCGACGGCAAGCGCCTGAAGCCGCTTGAAGTGGTGGGCGAATTCGACAAATACCTGCACGACGAACTCGACCTCGTGCGCGAAGCTTCGAACTGCAGCCAGCTTCGGCGCAATTTCAGCCCCGACGCGCGCCGCGACCATCTGCTGATCGTGCCCGAAGTCATGTGGGACTACTGCGCGCGCTCGGTGTTCACCATGGAGCGCATGCACGGCATCCCGGTCAATCACATCGACAGGTTGCGGGCCGAGGGAATGAATATCCCCAAGCTGGCCCAGGATGGCGTCGAGATCTTCTTTACCCAGGTGTTTGCCGACGGCTTTTTCCATGCCGACATGCACCCTGGCAATATCTATGTCTCCAACGCCCCCGAAACCCTGGGCCGCTATATCGCCCTGGATTTCGGCATCGTGGGCTCGCTGTCGGAATTCGACAAGAACTACCTGGCGCAGAATTTCCTGGCGTTTTTCCGCCGCGACTACCGCCAGGTGGCCAAGCTCCATATCGAATCGGGTTGGGTGCCGTCCCATACCCGCGAAGAAGAGTTCGAAGGCGCCATCCGGGCTTGCTGCGAGCCTTATTTCGACCGCCCCTTGTCCGAGATATCGCTGGGCCAGGTGCTCATGCGCCTGTTCCAGACTTCACGCCGCTTCCAGATGGAAGTCCAGCCGCAACTGGTCTTGCTGCAAAAGACCCTGCTCAACGTCGAAGGCCTGGGCCGCCAGCTGGACCCCAACCTGGACCTCTGGAAAACCGCCAAGCCCTACCTGGAAAACTGGATGCAGGAGCGGGTCGGCTTCAAAGCGCTGATGGGCAACCTGCAACGGGAAGCCGAGCAGTGGGCGCAGATTCTGCCCGCCATGCCGCGCCTGCTGCACCATAAGCTGACGCGCGAGGACGCGCTGCCGGCAATTTCCCGCGAATTGAGCGATCTGCGCCGCGCCCACGTGCGCACCACACGCTACCTTGGCATCATGACCACCCTGTTGACCGTGGTGGTAGCGGCCATGGCGTGGCTGCTGTTCGAGCTGCGCTAGGGCCGCCGCGCCGGACATCGGGCCGGGCAAACCGGCTGGTTCCGGCAGCCGCCAGACGCATTGGCGCGGAGCGGTACAATTGGCAATTGCCGCCTTTAACCGCAGCCTCTCCAAAGCCATGACCAAAATCGTCCTGTTCGAAAACATCCACGCCAGCGCACATGCTGTGTTCCGTGCCGCGGGCTACGACAACATCGTTGCCCACGCTGCCGCGCTGCCGTCCGAGAAACTGCTGGAAGAGCTGAGCGATGCCGAAGTCGTCGGCCTGCGCTCGCGCACCCAGCTGACCAAAGAGCGCCTGGCCGCCGCGCCCAAGCTGCGTTCGGTAGGTTGCTTTTGCATCGGCACGAACCAGGTTGACTTGGCTGTTGCCATGGAGCGCGGCATCCCCGTGTTCAACGCGCCTTTCTCCAACACCCGTTCGGTAGCCGAACTGGTGCTGGCCGAGGCCATCCTGCTGCTGCGCCGCATCCCTGAAAAGAATGCCCGCGTGCACCTTGGCCACTGGGACAAATCCGCCAACGGCGCGTTCGAGACCCGCGGCAAGACCCTGGGCATCATCGGCTACGGCAACATCGGCGGCCAGGTCGGCACGCTGGCCGAGGGCATCGGCATGCGCGTCGTGTTCTACGACGTTGAAGCCAAGCTGCCCCTGGGCAATGCCCGCCAGGCCAACGACCTCGAATCCCTGCTGGGCGAAGCCGACGTCGTGACCCTGCACGTGCCCGGCACCCGCAGCACCGAAAACATCATCAACGCGCAGACCCTGGCCCAGATGAAGCCGGGCGCCATGCTGATCAACGCATCGCGCGGCACCGTGGTCGATATCGAAGCCCTGCACAAGGCGCTGCTCAGCGGCCACGTGGGCGGCGCAGCCATCGACGTCTTCCCCACCGAGCCCCGCAGCGCCGACGAGCCCCTGGCCAGCCCCCTGGTCAACATGCCCAACGTCATCCTGACGCCCCACATCGGTGGCAGCACCATGGAAGCCCAGGAAAACATCGGCCGCGAAGTCGCTGAAAAACTGGTCAGCTTCCTGCGCAGCGGCGCCACCAAAGGCGCCGTGAACTTCCCCGAGCTGCCCTACACCGACCGCGAGGAAGGCACCACCCGCATCCTGCACGTGCACCGCAACGTGCCGGGCGCGCTGGCCACGCTCAACAATCTGTTCGCCGAGCACAAGCTCAACATCGCCAGCCAGCAATTGCAGACTCGTGGCGACATCGGCTATGTGCTGACCGACCTGGCCGGCGGCCCGGTGGACAGCGCCCTGCAAGCCTTGCGCCAGCATCCGATCACGGTACGCTGCGAACGCTTCTAAGCTTTCCCGCGCAAGACCCAAGAGGCCTGGCTCGTACGCCAGGCCTCTTGCGTTTTCGTCGCGCCAGCGCTTAAACCGGCTGCTCGCCCGCGACCGTGGTGCGGTGCATGATGCGCTGGTGCCCGTCGTAGCCGCCCTCGGCATTGTGCAGGGTACAGCGGTTGTCCCACATGGTCAGCATGTTGGGCTGCCAGCGATGGCGGTAGACGAACTCGTCCTGCGTCGCATGCTCATACAGGAACGCCAGGATGCTATCGGACTCGGCCTGGCTCAGGCCCTGGATGCCCAGGGTGTAGGTAGGGCTGACATACAGGGCGCGCCGACCGCTGACCGGGTGCGTGCGCACCACAGGATGCAAGCGGGTTTTCTCGGCCTCTTCGCTGACCACGATCTGCATCGAACGCTTCTGCGTTTCCTTGGCAAAGGAACCGGAGCGCCCGTAGGGCTTTGCAGCGGTATGGACGGCGCTCAGCCCATCCAGGAAGTTGCGCATCGGCGCGGACAGCGCTTCATAGGCCCGGTAACAGTCGGCGAACAGCGTATCGCCGCCAACGGGCGGCGTCACCTTGGAATGCAGGATGGTGGCCGACGGCGGACATTCCTGAAAGCTCCAGTCCGAGTGCCATGCCGCACCGAAATTTCGCGCCGTCTCGTCAGCCTCACGACGCAATTCCAACACGTGCGGGTGGTCAGCCATCGGCTTGATGAAGGGGTCGACCCCGAAAGGGCCCATCTGCAGCGTGAAACGCTCGAGCTCTTCGTGCCGCAAGACCTGGTCCGGAAAACACACCACCGAATGCTCGGTCCATGCGCGGCGAACTTCGGCAAGCTGCTCGTCTGGCAGGGGCTGGCTCAGGTCCAGGCCGGTAAGGCTTGCGCCAAAACCGGAAGGTGTCGGACTGACTGCGATACAAGAGTAAATGGCCATCGGGACGTGTCTCCGTTTAGTCGTTATTGTCTGGCAGCCGCAAGGCCTGCGGCTGCCAGACCATCGTATAACGACCGGCCGGTGGTGTCATGACCCGAAAACCCGTAGGGTTTGCGCCAGCGGCGCGGCATGGCGGGTGGTCTGTCTGCTACTTGCCGAAGCGCTCGGCCCAGGTCTTGTCCTTGAAACCCACGCTGACCGCGCCGTCCGCCGTGACCAGAACCGGCCGCTTGACCAGCGTGGGATTGGCCTGGACCAAGGCCTGCCAGGCGCTGGCGTCGGCCGGGCTGCGGGCGTCTTCGGACAGATTGCGCCAGGTAGTGGAAGCACGATTCACCAACTTTTCCCAGCCACCCAGCACGCCGGCCCAGGCCGCCAGGGTGGCGGCATCCACCGGATGCTCGCGGTAATCCACGAATTCGTACGCCAGCCCGTTGGCATCCAGCCATTTACGCGCCTTCACGCAAGTGTCGCAACGAGTCAACCCATAGACGCGGGTATCCGCCATATCAATCTCCTGGAAAAATTTCGTCCAGCGCCGTTCGCAGCGCCTGCACATAATCGGCCAGCAAGGCGCGGGCACGCCCGGCGCCGTCGCCCAGGCTGCCATCGCCGCGACGCACCGGCGCCCAGATGGCGTCGGGAAAGCAGGCGTCGTCGCGCCAGCGCGGAATCACATGCCAATGCATATGCGGCACCATATTGCCCAGCGACGCCAGGTTGACTTTGTGCGGGGCCAGTACCGCGCGCTGCGCGGACTCGACCGCCCACACGGCCGCCATCATGGCCGCGCGCTTGGGCTCGGCCAGATCAGTCATCTCGGCCACGTGATCGCGGCAGATCACGCGGGTAAAGCCCGGATAGGCGGGGTCGTCCACCAGCACGACCCGCAGGTCCTGGCCGGTCCATATCAGTTCGCCGCCTGCCGTCTCGCACAAAGCGCAGACAGACACAGCCGAACCCATGGCCGCCGTAGCTGGCGGCTTTCCGATGTCAGTATTCATGATGGAAATACCCAAAGCAGGCCGGCAGTCATGACGACATAACGGGCAAACTTGCCGATCGCCATATAGAACATGCTGGGCCAGAAAGGAAAGCGACGCCAGCCTGCCAGCGCGCACAAAGGATCACCAACCGCCGGCAGCCAGGTCAACAACATCGCAGGCGGGCCCATACGGTCAAGAACGGCATTGGCATAGCGTTGCCAGCGGGTCGGCTGGGAGGGTGGCAGCGCTACCCCGGCCGTCGATGCGGTATGCGCTTGGCGTCGCCGGCGCCATACGCGTATCGCATCCCAGGCGCCTCGGCCCAGCAGGTAGCTGATGGCGCCGCCCAGGGTATTGCCTGCCGTGGCCACCAGCACCGCGGGCCAGAACATGTCCGGCGCAAGCTTCACGTAGGCGAACACCGCGGGCTCGGAGCCCATGGGCAGCAAAGTGGCCGACACCGTGGCGACCAGGAAAATCGCGGGCAGGCCTATGCCTGGCAATGCCAGGGTGGCAAGCAGCCAGCTAACAGAGGATTGCAACCAGACTTCCATGGCCGCAAGTTTAGGCGAAATCCCCCCGGACGATCGCACCCTGCCAGGAAGGCGGACAATGCGGTATGCGTCGCCCGCGCTTGGCTGTCCCACTTGGCGTGGCGCTGACGGGCGCAATGTAAGGTAAAGTCGCCCATCAGACTTTGTCCCCCCTATCTGCCCAGATTCCCCCAGGAGAACCCCGAATGACTACGCCCGCTCAATCTAGCGCAGCGTCCCCGTGGCGGCTGGCCCGCCGCTCCGAACGAATGAATCCTTCCATCATTCGCGAAATACTCAAGGTTACCGAGCGCCCCGGCATCATTTCACTGGCCGGCGGACTGCCCGCCCCCGAGACCTTCCCGGTGCAAGCCATGCGCGAGGCGACCGACCGCGTGCTGGCCAACAGCGCGCACGAAGCGCTGCAGTATGCCGCCAGCGAGGGCTATGGCCCCTTGCGCGACTGGGTCGCTCAACAGCTGGGGTCGCAGGGTATGCGAGTGGACGCGGAGCAGGTGCTGATCACCACCGGGTCGCAGCAGGGGCTGGACCTGGTCGGCAAACTGCTGATCGACGAAGGCAGCCGCCTGCTGGTCGAGACGCCGACCTACCTGGGCGCACTGCAGGCCTTCGCGCCATTCGAGCCGGTAGTCGACTCGGTGGCCTCTGATGACGGTGGCCCGTTGCCCGAGGCGCTGGCCGAGTGCGTGGGCCATGGCGCCGACAAGGCCCGCTTCTTCTATGTGCTGCCCAACTTCCAGAATCCAAGCGGCCGCTGCATGAGCGCCGAGCGCCGCCAGGCCATTGCCGCCATCGCCACGAGCCGGGGTTTGCCACTGGTGGAAGACAACCCCTATGGCGACCTCTGGTTCGACCAGGCCCCGCCCGCCCCGCTCGCGGCACTGGACCCGGACAACACCATCTACCTGGGGTCGTTCTCCAAGGTGCTGGCGCCCGGACTGCGCCTGGGCTACATGGTGGCTCCTACCCCCGTCTACCCCAAGCTGCTGCAGGCCAAGCAGGCCGCCGACCTGCACACCCCCGGATTCAACCAGCGCCTGGTGCACGAAGTGATACGCAATGGTTTCCTGGACCAGCACGTACCCACGATCCGCGCCCGCTACGCCGCCCAGCGTGACGCCATGCGCGCGGCGCTGGAACGCTATATGCCGGCTGATTGCCACTGGGTGACGCCGACCGGCGGCATGTTCTTCTGGGTGCAACTGCCGGCGGGCGTGGACGCCCTGGCGCTGCTGCCACAGGCCGTGGACCTGGGCGTGGCCTTTGTGCCGGGCGCCGCCTTCTTTGCCAACGAGACCCAGCCCAACACGCTGCGCCTCTCGTTCGTGACGGCCACACCGGAACGCATCACGCAAGGCGTGCAGTTGCTGGCACAGGCCCTGGCCCAGGTGCTGCCCGAAAAAATGCGCGCAATCGCCTGAGGAATATCCCGATTTCCAGGGCAATCGCCCTGGAAATACCCGCCGCAAGCTCTTCAGCAGGTGTCGGCAGGCGTTATGATTGCAAGATCATGCCGACCGACTATCTCAAGCGTATTCTTACAGCCCGGGTCTACGATGTTGCCTGCGAATCACCGCTGGAACCCGCACCGCTGCTGTCTCACCGCACGCACAACAACTTCCTGCTGAAACGCGAAGACGCCCAGGAGGTGTTCAGTTTCAAGTTGCGCGGCGCCTATAACAAGATGGTCAATCTCACGCCCCGCGCCCGCGCGCGCGGCGTGCTGGCCGCATCCGCCGGCAATCATGCGCAAGGCGTTGCCCTGTCGGCCCAGCGCCTGGGCTGCCGGGCCGTCATTGTCATGCCCGTCACCACGCCGCAAGTCAAAATCGATGCGGTGCGCGCACGCGGCGCCGAAGTCGTGCTGCATGGCGACAGCTTCACCGATGCCTACGGCAAGGCCCAGGAACTCGAAAAATCGGAAAAACTGACCTTCGTCCACCCCTTCGATGATCCGGACGTGATCGCCGGCGCGGGCACCGTGGGCATGGAAATCCTGCGCCAGCATACCGGCCCGCTCGATGCCGTCTTCGTGGCCATCGGCGGCGGCGGGCTGATCGCGGGCGTGGCCACCTATATCAAGCAGCTGCGTCCCGACGTCAAGGTCATTGGCGTGCAAACCGAGGATTCCGATGCCATGGTGCGCAGCGTGCGCGCCGGCCGCCGTGTCACGCTGTCGGACGTCGGCCTGTTTTCGGATGGCACGGCGGTCAAGCTGGTCGGCGAGGAAACCTTTCGCCTGACGCGCAAGTTCGTCGACGATTTCGTCACCGTGGACACCGATGCCATCTGCGCGGCCATCAAGGACGTCTTCCAGGACACCCGCAGCGTGCTCGAGCCGGCTGGCGCCCTGGCGATAGCCGGCGCCAAGAAGTACCTGGCGCAAAAACGCTGGAAGGGCAAAACGGTGGTGGCCATCGCCAGCGGCGCGAACATGAATTTCGACCGCCTGGGCTTCGTCGCCGATCGGGCCGATGTCGGCCAGGATCGCGAAGCGGTGTTCGCCGTCAGCATGCCCGAAGAGCGGGGCAGCTTCCGTCGGCTGTGCCGCCTGGTGGGCGAGCGCAACGTCACCGAGTTCAACTACCGCATGTCGGAAAGCGAGCAGGCGCACGTCTTCGTGGGCTTGCAGGTCAGCGCGAATGGCGAGTCCGGCAAGATCGCGGCCAATTTCCGGCGCCACCATTTCGCCACGGTGGATCTCACCCACGACGAAATGGCCAAGACCCACCTGCGCCATCTGGTGGGGGGCCGTTCTTCGGCAGCCGACAACGAGCTGCTGTACCGCTTTGAATTCCCCGAACGCCCAGGCGCACTGATGCGTTTCCTGGATTGCCTGGCGCCCGAATGGAACATCAGCCTGTTCCACTACCGCAACCAGGGTTCCGACTATGGCCGCATCCTGGTCGGCATCCAGGTGCCGCCATCGGGCAAGAGCGTGTTCAACGAGTTCCTGGCCACCCTGGGCTATCGCTACTGGGACGAAACCCAGAACCCCGCCTATAAGCTGTTCCTGCGCTAAAGCCGACAGGCCCCGGTTGTTTTGCCGGGGCCCTGTCCGGTCTGCGGCTCAAGCCTCGTTAGGCCTCTTGGTCGGGCCTCTCCTGGCCGGGCCTGCCTGGCCGCCCACGTACGAACCAGGCGCAGGCCAGAGCCAGCACGATCAAAACCAGCGCGGCCGCATTGCCCCAGCGAGCATATGGCGTCAAGCCGGTCATGCCCTGTACCGACGTGTCGAGCACGCCTGCCGTATGGGTGGCCAGGCTGGCCTGCACCCTGCCGCGCGCATCGATGGCCGCCGTGGCCCCGGTGTTGGTAGCGCGGATGCTGGGCCTGGCAGTTTCCATGGAACGCATGCGGGCAATCTGCAGATGTTGCGATAACGCCCAGGAATTGCCGAACCAGCCCAGATTGCTGACGTTGGCCAGGATAGTGGCTCCCGGCTCGCCGTCGGGGCCATTGCGCAGGGCCGGCAGCAGTTCTTCGCCGAATACGTCTTCGTAGCAGATATTGAAGGCTATGCGCTGCCCGGCGATCTGAAAGGGCGGCTGGCGCGGTGCGCCCCGATTGAAGTCGCCCAGCGGTATCACCATGGCGTCCACGAACCAGCGGAATCCCAGTGGCACGAACTCGCCGAAGGGCACCAGGTGCGCCTTGTCGTAGCGATACGGCACGCGCGCGTTGATAAGATCCTGCGCCGTGGTCTGGCCCGTCAGGCCGATGACACTGTTGGTGAAAGCCGATGTACCGTCCGGGCCCGGCGTGTGCAGGGCGACGCCGGTGACCAGCGTGGTGTTCCAGCCCTGGGCAACGTCTATCCAGGGTTGCCACAGATGCTCGGGCAATTGGTCCTGGAACAAGGGCACGGCGGTTTCGGGCAATAGGACCAGGTCGGGGGCAAACTCCGGATCAGCCGGCGCCTGCGCCGCCAGCCGCAGATGCATGTCCAGCGCCGCCACGATCATGGCCGGGTCGAACTTGTTCGATTGGCCGACGTTGCCCTGCACCAGGCGCACGGCTATCGGTTCACCGTAAGGCTGCACGCCCCAGCGCAACTGCTGCAGGCCCACGCCGGCCAGGACGACCACGGCGCCCGCCAGCATGGCGACGATACGGTCGCGCCGGGGCCGCAACACGACTGCAGCCAGCGCCGCGGCCACCAGAGCCGCCATGAAAGCCACGCCATACACACCCAGCAAGGGCGCCCAGCCTGCCAGCACACTATCGACATGGCCGTAGCCGGCATTCAGCCAGGCAAAGCCGGTGAACACCGTGCCGCGCAGCCATTCGGACCCCGCCCAGGCGCCGGCCCATACCGGCAGAAAGCACCAAGCCGGCGCCAGTGGGCCGGCCAACCGGCGGGCCAGGCCCGCGGCCAGGGCTGGAAAGAGCGCCAACAGCGCGGCAAACAGCAGCACGGCGGTGGCCGCCAGCCAGCTCGCCATGTAGCCGTAGACATGCAGGCTGATGAAGATCCAGTACAAGCCCAGCGCGAAGGTGCCCAGGCCAAAACCAAACCCGGCCAACGCCGCCGCGCGCACGCTGGACGCACGCCAGACGGCGCCGGCCAGCACTGCCATCGAGAGGGTCTGCACCAGCGCCAGCAAGCCCGCGGGCAAGGGGCCCGGCGCAAACGCCAGGGCATGCAGGCCACCTGCCAGTACCAGCAGGAGCCAGCGCATCACGTGCGGGATTCGACGCTGAGCCAGAGGGCGCGGCGCGCATCGGCGCGCACGACCTGGATGAGCAGGTTGCCGCGTTCGATCGAGTCGCCTCGGCGCGGGATATGATCCAGCGCATCGGCCAGCCAGCCGCCCACGGTGTCGTACTCGTCGGTTTCCAGGTCGCTGGCGAAGGCTTCGTTGAAACGATCGATATCGGTCGAGGCCATGACCCGCCAGCGGTTGGCGCCGTCCGGGAATATGGTCTGCTCGGCGTCTTCGTCGTACTCGTCCTCGATGTCGCCAACGATTTGCTCGAGCACGTTCTCCATGGTGACCAGACCGGCCACGCCGCCGTGTTCATCGACGACGATCACCAGGTGATTGCGGTTGACGCGAAACTCGCGCAGCAACACGTTCAATCGCTTGGATTCGGGAATGAAGACCGCGGGCCGCACCAGGTTGCGCAATTCGACGCTGGGGTCGAGCATGCAGCGCAAGAGATCCTTGGCCAGCAGGATGCCGATGATGTTGTCGCGGGAATCTTCGTAGACAGGAAACCGCGAGTGGGCGGCTTCTATCACGAACGGCAGCAGCTCGGTAAGCGGCCGGCCGATATCCAGGGCATCGATACGGGAACGAGGCACCATGACATCGCCGGCAACAAGCTCGGACACCGCCAGGGCCCCGCCTATCATGGCGTAGGCATCGGCATCCAGCAAATCGCGTTCGTGGGCGTCTTCGAGTACCGCCCGGAGTTCGTCACGATCTTCCGGTTCCCGCCGAATCAAGGCGGAAAGCCTTTCAAACAGCGATTTATGAGGGGACTTTTGGGTGCGCGCAGCAGTGTGCGCGTCAGCAGGGTAGGGGTCTGACATCGTCCGCTAGGACAGGTTAAGAAAGGGTTAGCATACCCGAATGCGGCGCTAGCGCAAAACTTGCCACGCGCGGGAATGTCGCCAGTTAGGGCAAAGTTGTTGCTGTTTATCGGAAAATTCTATGCAAGATCCCCAAATCCAGGCCATTGAGGCACTCAACGACGACACCGAAAGACGCTTTGGTGGCTTGCGGCGGCTGCACGGGGCGGATGCCAACATTACGCTGGGCCAGGCGCATTTCGCGGTGGCAGGGCTGGGCGGCGTGGGCTCGTGGACAGCCGAAGCGCTGGCCCGCAGCGGCGTAGGGGCGCTTACCCTGATCGATCTTGACCATATCGCGCCGTCGAACGTCAACCGGCAGGTACACGCCCTGGACGCCACCTTCGGCCTATCCAAGGTGCAAGCCATGGCCGACCGCATCCATGCCATCAACCCGCGCTGCGAGCTTACGCTGGTGGATGATTTCGTCGAACCCGACAACATCGAGACCACGCTGGGCGGCAGCTATACCGGCATCGTCGACGCCACCGATCAGGTCAAGGCCAAGCTGGCCATGATCCTGCATGCGCGCCGGCGCAATATTCCCCTGGTGGTGTGCGGTGGCGCGGGCGGCAAGACCGACCCGCTGGCCTTGCGCGCCGGCGATCTGTCGCAGGCGATCAACGATGCCCTGCTGGCCCGCATCCGCAACGAGCTGCGGCGCCATCATGGTTATCCCCGCGCCGGGGCCGCCGGCGGCAAGGCGCTCAAGCGCGTGCCCAAGATGCAGGTGCGCGCGCTATGGGTGGACCAGCCGGTACGCATGCCGGCCCTGCCCGACGCCTGCGATGTCGCAAGCGGGCAGCCCGTGCAGGGTGGGCTGTCCTGCGCGGGCTATGGCTCCATCGTCACCGTGACGGCAGCCATGGGCCTGGCGGCGGCGCATGAAGCCTTGCGCGTGGTGTTTCCGCAAACCAGCTAGGCGACGCAGCCTAGCGGCTGGCACCACCAGCCGCTAGCCCAGGTTTTCCATGAACTCGGCCAGGACCCTGCCCGTGTGCGAATAGTCACGGGCCGCCATCACATCCGCCATGCTGCCCTCGACCACCACCTGACCGCCGCCCGTGCCGCCTTCCGGCCCCATGTCCAGCAGCCAGTCGGCTTCGGCGATCACATCCAGGTTGTGCTCGATCACCACCACCGTATTGCCGGCCTCGACCAGGCGGTGCAGCACACGAATCAGCTTTTCCACATCGGCCATGGCCAGCCCGACGGTGGGCTCGTCCAGCACATACAAGGTATGCGGCAAGCGCCCTGCCCGACCGGTGCGCGTCAGGCCTTCGGTGATCCTGGCCTTGACCAGTTCGGTGACCAGCTTGATGCGCTGCGCCTCGCCGCCCGATAAGGTAGGCGACGGCTGGCCCAGCGTCAGGTAGCCCAGGCCCACGTCGCGCATCAACTGCAATGGGTGGCGTACAGCGGGATGGTTCTCGAAATAATCGACGGCATCGTCCACATCCATGGACAGCACCTCGCCCACCGACTTGCCGCGCAGATGCACCGACAAGGTCTCGGGATTGAAGCGCGCCCCCAGGCAGGCGTCGCACAGCACCTTGACGTCGGGCAGGAAGTTCATCTCGATGGTGCGCATGCCCTGCCCTTCGCATGCGGGGCAGCGGCCCGCGCCCGTGTTGAAGCTGAAGCGCGAGGCCGTCCAGCCCCGCATGCGGGCCTCGGCGGTCTCGGCGAACTGCTTGCGTACCGTGTCCCAGAAACCGATATAGGTCGCCGGGCAGGAACGCGGGGTCTTGCCGATCGGGGTCTGGTCCACTTCCAGGACCCGGTCTATGGTTTCCCAGCCGTCGATGCCCGCGCAACCGCGCCAGGCGTCGAACTGGGTATCGCGGGGCGCAGCCACCGCGCGCGCCATGTTCTCGAGCAGGATGTCACGCGCCAACGTGGATTTTCCCGAGCCGGACACCCCGGTGACGACCGTCAGCCGGCCTATCGGGAACCGCGCCGAGGTATTGGCCAGGTTGTGCAGGCTGGCCCCGCGCACATGGATCATGGGCGTTTGCGCATCGACCGGGCGCGGGGCCTGCAGCGGATGGCGCAACGGATTGGCCAGGTAGCGGCCGGTGGTGGATTCCTCGCTGGCGATCAGGTCTTGCACCGTGCCCTGCGCCACCACCCGTCCACCGCGCACGCCCGCACCCGGGCCGATATCGATGATGTGCGCGGCCCGGCGTATCGTGTCCTCGTCGTGCTCTACCACCACCAGGGTATTGCCCTGGCGCTCCAGGCGTTCCAGGGCGTTCAACAGGATGCGGTTGTCGCGCGGGTGCAGGCCGATGGTGGGCTCGTCCAGCACATAGCAAACGCCCTGAAGGTTCGAGCCCAGCTGGGCCGCCAGCCGGATACGCTGCGCCTCGCCGCCCGACAAGGTAGGCGCGGCACGATCCAACGCCAGGTAGGACAACCCCACTTCTTCCAGGAACTCCAGCCGGTTTCGCAGTTCGGCCAGGATGTCGCGCGAAATCTCGCCTTCGCGCCCCTCGGTGCGCAGATCCAGGAAAAAGCTGCGCGCCTCGGATACCGACCACGACGCCAACTGGGCAATCGAGCGATCACGCCAGCGTACATTGAGCGCGGCGGGATTCAGCCGCTGGCCATGGCAGGATTGGCAAGGGATGGTCTCGCCTTCGTAGCCCGCATTCCAGCTGGATTCCTCGCCGGTCTGCTCGCCATCGAAGCCGGCCAGTTGCACGCCGGTGCCAAAGCAATCCGTGCACCAGCCATGCTTGGAGTTGTATGAAAACTGCCGCGGATCGGGCTCGGGAAAGCTCAGGCCGCAACTGGGGCAGGCCCGCTTGACCGAGAACACGCTGTTTTCCGGTTCATCGTTCATGGCGGTGCCCCGACGCATGGCCAGGGTGATCAGACCGGCCGCCGCCGCCGGCGGCTGGGTCAGTTCCCAGATCACGCTCATGACGCCGTGGCCGTGCTCCAGGGCATCGGCCACGGCCCGCCGCAACGGCGCCTCGTCGTTGCCGTCCACGATCAGGTCGGCCACAGGCAGCTCGATGGTGTGTTCCTGGTAGCGGTCCAGGCGCGGCCATTTCGCGGTGGGGGTGAAGATGCCGTCTACCCGCAGATGGCTATAGCCCTTGCCCGCGGCCCATTTGGCCAGGTCGGTGTAATAGCCTTTGCGCGCGGTCACCAGCGGCGCCAGGATGCCGATGTGGCGGCCCTTGAGTTCACGCAGGATGCGCGCCACGATGGCGTCGTAGCTTTGCGCCTGCACCGGCACCTGGCAGTCGGGGCAATACTGGGTCCCGAGCTTCATGTACAGCAGGCGCAGGAAGTGGTGGATCTCGGTCATCGTGGCCACGGTGGACTTGCGCCCGCCTCGGCTGGTGCGCTGCTCGATGGCCACCGTGGGCGGAATGCCGAAGATAGCGTCCACATCGGGCTTGCCCGCGGGCTGCACGATAGAGCGCGCATAGGCATTGAGCGATTCCAGGTAGCGCCGCTGCCCCTCGTTGAACAAAATATCGAAGGCCAGGGTGGACTTGCCCGAGCCCGACACGCCGGTGATCACCGTGAACTTGTTGCGCGGAATGGTGACGTCGATGTTCTTTAGGTTGTGTTCACGCGCATGGCGGATCTCGATCGCCTGCGCCGCGCCGCGCCGCAGCGCCAGATAGGCGGCCGACGGCTCTTCCGTGTGGGCCGCCACCGGCGCGCCCAGGGCGGCTTCATAGTCGCGCAAGGCCCGGCCGGTATGCGAGGCTGCGTTCCGCATCACATCCTGCGGTGTGCCGACCGCCACCACCTGGCCGCCGCCATCCCCACCTTCCGGCCCCAGGTCTATCAGCCAGTCGGCCGCGCGGATCACGTCCAGGTTGTGCTCTATCACCACCAGGGTGTGGCCGGCGCGCAGCAACTTGCGAAACGCCCCCATCAGCCGCGCCACATCGTCGAAATGCAAGCCAGTGGTGGGTTCGTCAAACAGGAACAGGCTGCCCTTCTTGGCAACCCTGGCGGTGCTGATGCCGCTGCGCGCGGCCTCGGCCAGGTGGCCGGCCAGTTTCAGGCGCTGGGCTTCGCCACCCGACAAGGTGGGCACGGGCTGCCCCAGCTTCACGTATTCCAGGCCGACATCGGCCAGCGGCGCCAGCCCGGTCTGCACATCGTTGGTAGTGCGCTGGCCGACGGTGAAGAAAGCGATGGCTTCGGACACCGTCATGTCCAGCACATCGGAAATCGAGGCCTCGCGCCCGCCGCGCTCGATGGTGACCTCGCGCACCTCGGGGCGAAAACGCGTGCCATCGCAATCCGGGCAGCGCAGGTAGACGTCGGACAGGAACTGCATTTCGACGTGCTCGAAGCCCGTGCCGCCGCAAGTCGGGCAACGCCCGTCGCCGGTGTTGAAGCTGAAGGTGCCGGCGGTATAGCCACGCTCTTTGGATACCTTGGCTTGTGCAAACAATTTGCGGATGGCGTCGAAGGCGCCGACGTAGCTGGCCGGATTCGAGCGCGCCGTCTTGCCGACCGGCGACTGGTCCACCATGACGACGTCGGCCAGCCAGTCGTCGCCCAGGATGCGGCTATGGGCGCCCGGGGTTTCCACCGGCCGGCCCTTGAGCTTGCGCAAGGCGGGATACAGGACATCCTGGATCAGGGTGGATTTACCCGAACCCGACACCCCGGTCAGCACCACCAGGCGGCCCAGCGGGAAGGCCACGGTGACGTTCTGCAGATTGTGTTCGCTGGCGCCTTCCAGGATCAGGCGCGGTGTGCTATCGCTTACCGGCAGCGGGTTGGGCGCCGCCACGTGCTTGCGCCCGGCCAGGTAGTCGCCGGTCAGGGTGTCGGCCCCGCGCAGAGCCGCTGGCGTGCCGTTGAACACGATGTAGCCGCCCCGCTCGCCAGGGCCGGGGCCGATGTCGATCACGCGGTCGGCGGCCAGCATGACCTGAGGATCGTGCTCGACCACCACCAGCGAGTTGCCGGCATCGCGCAGGCGATGCATCACTTCGACCACCCGGTGCATATCGCGCGGGTGCAGGCCGATCGAGGGTTCGTCGAGCACGAACAGGGTATTGACCAGTGAGGTGCCCAGCGCCGTCGTGAGGTTGATGCGCTGCACCTCGCCGCCGGACAGCGTGCGGCTCTGGCGGTCCAGCGTCAGGTAGCCCAGGCCGACGTCGCACAGGAATTTCAGGCGCGCGCGCACCTCGGTCATGAGCAGATCGGTGGCGGCGTCGAGCGCGCCTTCGAATGACAGCTTGTCGAAGAACGTGCGCACCCGTTCGATGGGCAGCAGCATCACGTCATGGATCGACAGACCGTCCAGGTTGTCGAGCTGCTCGCGGCTCCAGTTGGCGCCGACCGGCATGAAGCGCTTGTAGCGGCCGTCTTCCGGCGGCAGCACGGTGTCGGCCTCTTCCTTGGTGCCCAGGCGCCACAGCAGCGCGTCGGGCTTGAGGCGCGCGCCGTTGCAGGTGGGGCAGGGCGTGTAGCTGCGGTACTTCGACAGCAGCACGCGCACGTGCATCTTGTAGGCCTTGGTTTCCAGCCAGTCGAAGAAGCGCTGCACGCCGTACCACTGGTGCTTCCAGGCGTCGTTGCCGCCCTTCCAGTCGGGCGTGCCGTACAGCACCCAGCGCTTGTGCTCTTCACTCAGGCTTTTCCAGGGCACGCCCAGCGGCACGCCCGCGCGCGGCGCGTACTTCTGCAGTTCGTCCTGGCATTCCTTATAGGACGGCGTGGTCCACGGCTTGATCGCGCCTTCCAGCAGGGTCTTGTTCTCGTCCGGGATGACCAGGCCGAAATCGATGCCGATCACGCGGCCGAAGCCGCGGCAGGCTTCGCACGCGCCCAGCGGCGAATTGAACGAGAAGCTGCTGGGCAGCGGGTCGGTGTATTCGATGTCGCAGTCGGCGCAATGCAGGCGGTCGCTGTACTTCCAGACGTGGGCGTTGCCGCCCTCGGCGTCCACCGCGTAGACGGCCAGGTGGCCGGCGCCCATGCGCAGCGCGGTATCCAGCGCTTCCATGACGCGCTCGCGTTCGGTGCCGGCGAAGCGGAAGCGGTCCTGGACCACGTGCAGGATGCGGCGCGATTCGGCGGCGGCCTTCGCGCCCTTGGCTTTCTTGGCGCCCTTGGCCGGTGCCGCGGCGCGGACCGCCGCGTTCTCTTCGGCGTGCACGCGCGTGTAGCCCTGCTGTTCCAGGAAGCCGCGGACTTCTTCTTCGGTGAAGTTGGCGGGCACGGCGATCGGGAACGTCACGACCAGGCGCGGATCGCCGGCGGCCGCGGCGCGTTCGGCCAGCGAATGACAGACCGAGTCCGGCGTATCGCGCCGCACCACCTTGCCGCAGCCGCGGCAGTACAGCTTGGCGCCGCGCGCGAACAGCAGTTTCAGGTGGTCGTTCAGTTCGGTCATCGTGCCGACCGTGCTGCGCGAGCTGCGCACCGGGTTGGTCTGGTCGATGGCGATGGCGGGCAGGATGCCTTCGATGCGGTCCACCTGGGGCTTGTCCATGCGGTCCAGGAACTGGCGCGCATAGGGCGAGAAGGTTTCCACGTAGCGCCGCTGCCCCTCGGCGTACAAGGTGTCGAACACCAGTGACGACTTGCCCGAACCCGACACGCCGGTGACCACCACCAATTCATTGGTAGGTAGCGTCAGGCTGAGGTTCTTGAGGTTGTTCTGGCGGGCGCCGGTGATGCGGATAACGGAATCGGGACTAGCGTCGTGAGGAAGCTCGGACATATCGGCAGGTGCTGGGGAGGTAACGGCGAGGCTGCCGCAGGCGGTAAGCACCATCCTACACCGTCTGGCCGAGCCATGTCCCTTGCGAAGGACACGGCCCGGCCATCATCCGATACTCGGCATCCGACGACCCTGCAGTTGGGCGGCCGGCGTGCCGCCGGCCCCGCAGCCTTATGCGGCTTGCGACCCCAGGACAGTCTTGGTCTCGAGGAATTCGTCGAAACCGGCGCTGCCCCATTCCCGTCCGCGTCCGGACTGCTTGTAGCCGCCAAAGGGCGCGGTGGGATCCAAGCCCGCGCCGTTCAGGTGCACCATGCCGGTACGCAGCTGCCTGGCCACATCCCGGGCGCGATCCACGGTACCGCCAAAGACATAGCCCGACAGGCCATAGACCGTATCGTTGGCGATGGCGATGGCTTCTTCTTCGGTGCGATAGGGAATGATGGTGAGCACCGGGCCGAAGATTTCTTCGCGGGCGATGGTCATCTGATTGTTGGCGCGGCTGAAGATGGTGGGCCGGGCAAAGTAGCCTTGCTCGATACCTTCAGGCAGCCCGGCGCCGCCGGCAACCACTTTGGCGCCTTCGGCAATACCCTTTTCGATCAAGGCTTGCACGCGGCGGTACTGGCGCTCGTTGGCGATAGGCCCGGTCGTGGTGGCCGGGTTCTGCGGATCGCCCACCACCAGCTTGCCCAGCGCGGCCGCAGCGATCTGCTCGACTTCGTCCAGGCGTGCTTCGGGTACCAGCATGCGCGACGGCGCATTACAACTTTGCCCGCTGTTGTTCATCATGCTGAGGACGCCATGCGTGACGGCCTTGGGCAGGTCGGCGTCGTCCAGGATGATGTTGGCCGACTTGCCGCCCAGCTCCAGCGACACCACCTTGATGGTGCTGGCGGCGTGCTCGGATACCGAGGTGCCGGCGCGGGTGGAACCGGTCAGCGAGACCATGTCGACCAGCGGATGCGAGGCCAGGCGCGGTCCGAGCTTGGCGCCATCGCCATGGATCATGTTGAAGACGCCGGCCGGCACGCCGGCTTCATGCATGATTTCGGCAAACAACTGGGCCGAGAACGGCGCCAGTTCGCTGGGCTTCAACACCACCGTGCAACCGGTGGCCAGTGCCGGCGCCACCTTGCAGGCGATCTGGTTCATCGGCCAGTTCCAGGGGGTGATCAGGGCGCAGACGCCTACCGGTTCCTTCACGATCAGGCTGGCGCCCTGCTTGCGCTCGAACTCGTAGGTTTGGGCCGCGCCAATGGCAACCTTGAAATGCCCCAGGCCGGAAGGCACTTGCAGCGCCCGGGAAATATTCTTGCGCGGCGCGCCCATTTCTTCGGTGATGGCGTCGGCGATGTCGTCCATGCGCTTTTCGTAGGCCGCGGCCACCGCGCCCAACAGCTCTATCCTTTCTTTCAGCGGGGTGCGCGAAAAGGTCTGGAAAGCGCGATGCGCGGCTTCGACCGCCAGATCGACATCGGCTTCGCTGGCCTGGCGTATCGTGCCCACGACCTGTTCGGTCGCGGGATTGATGACCGAGATTTTTTCTCCGCCATTCACGGGGGCTGTCCATTTCCCGTTGATATAGAAATTATCGTAATGTCGCATGACGTGCTCCTGATGGATGGATGGTTGATGCCGTGCGTGGCGTGTCGACAAACATGCACAACTTACGGTCGACTGGATACAGAGTCAAAATACGGGAAAACCCTAGGCAGTTAGTGTTCCGTCCCGGGACATCTTGTGCCAATGTTGCGAACTGAACCGACTCCTGGGAAGCCTGAGATGCCCAAGAATATGCGCCACCCGATTGCAAGCGCCAGCCGGGCGGCAACCGGCCTGCCCCCCGCCCTGTTCTTTTCCACACCCCAGCAACGACTGGCGCTGGCCCGCGAACGCTATTTCGCACAAGGCATCGTACCCGCTAGGGGCACCATCAGCGAAGCCGTCAGGCTGTCATGGGAACGTTGCCTGGGCGCCAGCCAGGATCCCCAGCGCGCACCCGCATTCAATCATGTCACCCCTCGCCTGGTTCGCGCAACCTTGCGGTTCAACCGCAGCCTGATCGAGGCCGCCCGCGACGCCATGCAGGCCCTGCAGACCACCCTGGCCGGCACCGGTGTCGTCGCCGTCCTGACCGACGCGGGCGGCGTGGTGGTGGACTCCACCTTTACCCAGGCCCAGGCCGGCCAGGCGGTGCTACCGCTGGCGACCCGCGTGGGCATAGACCTTTCCGAAGGCGCCGCAGGCACCTGCGCCCCGGCCATCACCGCCCAGACGGCACAGGCCTGCATCGTGCGCGGCGCCGAACATTTCTACGCCTCGGCCGGCGCCATGTATTGCGCCGCCGCGCCGGTACACAATGTGCACGGCAAGCTGGCCGGCATCCTCAATTTTTTCAGTGAGCACCAGCCTTTCCATTTCGATGCGGCGTCGATAGTCGGCACCTATGCCAATGCCGTCGAAAACCGTTTGCTGCGGGCCCAGTCCGGCGAACACCTGCTGGTGCAGATGGCGCTATCGCCCTTTGTACTGGATACCCCGGCCGAAGGACTGGCAGGCATTGACTCGGACGGCAGCATCGCCTGGCTCAACGATGACGCCGCCCGCCTGTTGGGGGTGCCGCGCCGACAGGCCGCAACGCCCCTGGCCGCGGCCGAAGCGATATTCGAGTTCGATGCCGACAAGCTCCTGGCCTTGTCGCGCCAGACCGAGCCCACGCACTTGCGCCTGCCCAGCGGCCTGGGCGTCTGGGTGCGCAGCCGCGCCCCGCAATCCACGGGCGCGCGGCTGCGCCAGGATGCGCTGGCCTGCGATACCGGCGCCGCCCAACCCGATACGGCCGCGACCGCCGGCACGACGCCGGCCGCGACCCTGCGCGATACCGACAGGCAATTGATTGCACAAACCCTGCAAGCCTGCGGCGGCAATATTTCCCTCTGCGCGCGGCAGTTGGGCGTGTCGCGCGGACGCATCTACCGGCACTTGCAGTCTGAAAAGGCGTTAACGCCGGCTTGAGCTGGCCAGCTTGTGGCCCAGCCCTTCGGGCAGTGTGTTCTGCGATGGAACAATTGCCCTCAGGGAAATCCCGAGCATTGAATAAAGCTGCAGGCCGGGCGATCCTTGGCAAAAAACGGGCAGTGTCAGACCACGCGCCCGACAACAGTGCCAAGGAGACACGTATGAAGACCCGCCCCATGCCAGTGTTCAATCGCCAACACCATGCAAACCGCCCCTTCCCCGCAACCTTGCGCCGGGCCTGGCCCCTGGCCGCTGCGGCCGTGCTGTCTTTGACGCTGGCGGCAGGCGCGCACGCACAATCCGCGGCGCCGGCCAAGGGTTCGAGCGCACACCTGGCCGCCGTCACCGGCAACGTGGACGCGGCCTTCATCGCGGCCAACGCCGCCCAGACCCCGGATTGGCCAAGCACCGGCCTGGACTATGCCGAGACCCGATACAGCAAGCTGGACCAGGTCAATACGGACAACGTCAAGGACCTGGGCCTGGTCTGGTCGTACAACCTGGAATCCACGCGTGGAGTGGAAGCCACGCCGGTCGTCGTGGACGGCATCATGTACGTCACCGCCGCCTGGAGCGTGGTGCATGCCATCGATACCCGCAGCGGCAAAAGGATCTGGACATACGACCCCGAAGTGCCGCGCTCGGACGGCTACAAGGGTTGCTGTGATGCGGTCAATCGCGGCGTGGCGCTGCACAAGGGCAAGGTCTATGTAGCCTCGTTCGATGGCCGGCTGATTGCCCTGGATGCGGCCACCGGCAAGAAAGTGTGGGAACAGGACACCATTACCGACCGCAAGTTCTCGTACACCATCACCGGCGCGCCCCGGGTTTTCAAGGACATGGTGCTGATCGGCAATGGCGGCGCCGAATATGGCGTGCGCGGCTATATCACCGCCTACGATGCGGCCAGCGGCGAGCAAAAATGGCGCTGGTTCACCGTGCCGGGCGACCCTTCCAAGCCCTTCGAAGACGAATCCATGGCCGCGGCCGCCAAGACCTGGGACCCCAGCGGCAAATACTGGGAAGCCGGCGGCGGCGGCACCGCCTGGGACTCGATCACCTTCGACCCCGAACTGAACCTGATGTATGTGGGCACCGGCAACGGTTCGCCCTGGAGCCACGCCATGCGCAGCCCGGGCGGCGGCGACAACCTGTACCTGGCTTCCATCGTGGCCTTGAACCCCGATACCGGCAAATATGTATGGCACTACCAGGAAACCCCGGGCGACAACTGGGACTACACCTCGGCGCAGCCCATGATCCTGGCCGATCTGGAAATCGAGGGCAAGCCGCGCAAAGTCATCCTGCATGCGCCCAAGAACGGCTTTTTCTTCGTCATCGATCGCGGCACCGGCCAGTTCATCTCGGCCAACAACTTCGTCGACGTGAACTGGGCCACTGGCTACGACCAGAACGGCCGCCCCATCGAAGTGCCCGAGGCACGCGCCACCGACAAGGCCTACGATTCCATCCCAGGCCCCTTTGGCGCGCACAACTGGCATCCCATGTCGTACAGCCCGAAAACGGGGCTGGTCTACCTGCCCGCGCAGCATGTTCCCATCAACATGATGGACAACAAGAACTGGCAGTTCAACACCCCGCTGCCAGGCGCGGCCCACTCCAATATGGGCTGGAACACAGCCAAGTTCGTGAATGCCGAAGCGCCCAAGGCCCAGCCCTTCGGCCGCCTGATCGCCTGGGACCCTATCGCCCGCAAAGCGGCCTGGTCGTATGAGCACGCCGCGCCCTGGAATGGCGGCACGCTGGCTACCGCCGGCAACCTGGTATTCCAGGGCACCGCCGACGGCCGATTCGTGGCCTATAACGCCACCACCGGCGACAAACTGTGGGAAACCCCGACCGGCACGGGCGTGGTCGCCGCACCGTCAACCTATATGGTGGATGGCAAGCAGTATGTGTCGATCGCGGTGGGCTGGGGCGGCGTCTATGGCATTGCCGGGCGCGCCACCGAACGCCAGGGCCCGGGCACGGTCTACACCTTTGCGGTGGGCGCCAACGCCCCCATGCCGGAATTTGTGAAGTACCGCATGCAGGAACTGATTTCCGGCGTGAAATACGACCCCGCCCTGGTGCCGGCCGGCACCCAGCTCTATGTGGCCAACTGCGTGCTGTGCCATGGCGTGCCGGGGGTAGACCGCGGCGGCAACATCCCCAACCTGGGGTATATGGACGCGGCCTATATCCAGAACCTTGATCAATTCGTTTTCAAGGGGCCGGCCATGGCGCGCGGCATGCCCGACTTCACCGGCAGGATCACGCCGGACGACGTCGAGAAAATCAAGGCCTTCATCGCCGGCACGGCCGACGCCATCCGGCCCAAGCAGTAATGCCGGGGCGGCCCCATGGGCCGCCCGCTCTTCATGAACCCCAAAACCGAGGTCAGACCACGATTTCAATCATGAAACCGTGGTCTGACCTCGGTTTTCAGTGGAAAACCACCGTCCGGTGCCCGTTGAGCATCACGCGCTGCTCGATGTGG
>JBEBVZ010000009.1:0-98493 GCA_040392445.1 Verticiella sediminum | reverse complement strand
CTGGCCGCGCCGGTTGGCTTGCTGCCGCCGGCATTTTCCGGTTTCGCCCGCAAGCCCGGGCTTGATGGGGCCGCACTGTGCGGCATCACCCCCGATATCGCGCAATGGATGGACAGTGTTGGATGCCGTTCCGCACTTGTCCTGACCATTGTGGTTCAGGACAAGTTCTGGGGGCTGATTCTGTGCCGGCACCAGTCCCTGCATCCGGTTTCCATGTCCATGCGTGCCGGGTGCGAGCTTATCGGACGATTGGTGGCGCTGCAAATCGAAGCACTGGAGCGTCAATCGCAATTGCGCGCCAGCCTGCGCCAGACCGAACTGCTGGTCGCCAGCATTCCCGCGCTGCAAGCCAGCAACCAGGCTCTGGAAGCGTTTTCTCACAGCGTTTCCCATGAGCTGAGGACGCCTCTGCGGCATATCCTTGGCTATGCCGAATTGTTGGCTGAGGATCAAACCGGCGCATTGGCCGATCGTGGCAAGCAGTTCCTGGAAAACATCCGCAAGTCGGCTCAGTCCGCCAGCACCATCGTGGAGACGCTGCTGCTTTTTTCGCGCATAGGGCGCGCCGCGCTGAACTATGCCGATGTCAATCTGCAGGCCCTGGTAGAGCTTGGGCGTACGGAAATCATGTCGGGGTTCGAACCGCGCCATGTCCAGTGGCGCATAACCGCCTTGCCGGTTGTGGTGGCCGATCCGGCCTTGATGCGCATGGTTTTTCGCAATCTATTATCCAATGCGCTGAAGTACACCCGTGGCCGCGATCCGGCTATTATCGAAATAGGTTTGCAAGCCGATCATGACGATATCGTGATCTTCGTGCGCGACAACGGGGTCGGCTTCGATATGCAGTACAGCGACAAGCTGTTCGGGGTATTTCAGCGCCTGCATCGGGTCGAAGAGTTCGAGGGCACCGGTATCGGGCTTGCCAGTGTGCGCCGGATCATAGAACACCACGACGGGCGAGTCTGGGCTCACGGCGCGCCCGATCAGGGTGCAACTTTTTGCTTTTCGCTGCCCAGGCGCGTTCATTCAGGCTGAAGTGGCAGTTGAGCAAGCATACGGTTGACGCCTGACAGCCAGGTTGTCCAGAGGCAATATGTCCGCGCTAGGCAAAATACGCATTCTCTTGATCGAAGACAGCGAGCACGATGCAGAGCTGGCTCAGATCGTGCTCGAGCGCAGTGGCTACCAGCCTCTCGCATGCATAGTGCATGATCGGGCAGGCATGCAGGAAGCCTTGGCGAACCAGGGTTTCGATGTGATTTTGTCCGATTTCGTGCTGCCCGCATTCTCCGGCACCGAGGCATTGAAGCTTGCCGCCGCTCTGGCGCCTGCCACGCCATTTATTTTCTTCTCTGGTGTTTTCGGAGAAACCCATGCCGTCGAGATGATGCGGCTGGGCGCAACCGACTATGTCCTCAAGCAAAACCTGTCGTTGCTGCCCAAGGCGGTAGGCCGGGCGCTGACCGAAGTCTTCGAGCGCCAGGAACGCCAGCGTATCGAGGCGCAGCTCAGTACCGTCGAATTGCATTCACGCCTGGCGATCGATGCCGCCCGCCTGGGTATGTGGGATATGGAGCCCGTCATGGGCCGGATGGTCTGGGATGACAGGTGCAAAGAACTGTTCGGCATGGGTGCCGACGACCACGTGCCCGAGCAGCCCTTTATCGGGCCTTGCCACCCCGATGATCGCGCCCGTATGTTGCGCGCCGTGGAAAAGGCCATTTCCAGCGAGGACTACAACGATTATCACGAGCAATACCGCGTTCTGCTGCCGGATGGCAAGGTGCGGTGGGTCTCTACGCGTGGACGCGCCATTTTCCAGCAGGGCCGGTGTGTGCGCTTCATTGGCGTACTGATGGACATCACCTCGGAAAAGCTGGCTACGCAGGCACTGGAGGCGCAGAACGAAGCCCTGGGCGAACGCGTGCAGGAGCGCACACGAGAGCGCGACCGTACCTGGGACGTCTCGCGCGACATGCTGGCCGTGTGCCATTTCGACACGCAGCCGGTAATCTTGAATCCGGCCTGGGAAGATATTCTGGGCTGGCGGCGCGAGGAACTGCTGCAACGGCCGCTGCTGGATCTGGTTCATCCCGACGACATCCCGAACGCCTTGCTGCTGATCGAGCGCATGGAGCGTGGCGAAGTCACCCATCAGTTCACCAACCGCATTCGTCATGCCGACGGCGGCTGGCGCTGGATTTCCTGGATGGCCGTACCGGACAACGACATGGCCTATATCGCTGGACGCGACATCACGCGTGATATTGCGGCGGTCGAAGAACTGGCGGCTGCCAATCGCAAGCTCACCGAGCAAATCGAAGAACGGGAGCGCGTCGAGGCGGCCTTGCGGCAGATGCAAAGACTCGAGGCCGTTGGTCAACTGACGGCCGGGGTGGCGCACGACTTCAACAATTTGCTGGTAGTGATCCTGAGCAACGCCGCCTTGCTGCAACGAGAGGTGTCGGTCAATGCCAGCGAGGGACTGCGGCAAAGGCTGCAAAGCATCCGCGAGGCAGGCGAGCGTGGCGCCAAGCTGACGGGGCAACTGCTGGCGTTCTCGCGGCGCCAGCAACTCGAACCCAAGCCCTTGGACCTGAACGAGACGATCAGGAGCATGAGCAATCTGCTGCAAAGCACGCTGGGCGGAAACATCAGAGTCGAAACCTCGCTGCAGGCCGATGTCCGTTACGCCATGGCCGATCCGACGCAGCTGGAACTGATCGTGCTGAACCTGGCCATCAACGGGCGGGACGCCATGCCCAACGGTGGCGTGCTTCGGCTCGCGACGCGCAATTGCACGCTGGTCGATAACCCCCGGCGTGCGGAAGATCCGGAACCTGGGGACTACATCGCCTTGTCGGTGCAGGATACCGGCACCGGCATGACGCCCGACGTGCTGGCCAAGGCTTTCGAGCCTTTTTTCACGACCAAGGACGTGGGCAAGGGCTCGGGGCTGGGCCTGCCCCAGGTCTTCGGCTTTGCCAAGCAGACGGGGGGAGGTGCCGCCATCAGCAGCGATCCGAAGCAAGGAACAACTGTCACCGTCTACCTGCCTTATGTCGAGAGTGCTGGCGAGCCACCTGTGACTGCCCTGCAACCCACACCGCAAGCCACGCAAGGTCCGTCTCGCACGGTGCTGTTGGTTGACGATGATCCTGGCGTGCGAGAGGTTACCTGCATCATGCTCGAAGACGCCGGCTGCCAGGTGCTGCAGGCGGAGAACGGCAGGGCCGCACTGGACATCGTTCATGGCGATTCACCCATCGACGTGCTGTTGACCGACTTCGCCATGCCCGGCATGAACGGCGCCGAGCTGGCGCATGCCGCCCGGCAGCATCGCCCGAACCTGCCGGTTGTGTTCGTGACGGGCTATGCCGACCTGGATGCGTTCGAGATTGGCGATGCCCTGATCCTGCAAAAACCGTTTCATGAAAGCGATTTGTGTGAGCGCATAGGCAAAGCCTGCGCGGCGGCTCCCGGGCGCTGCCCGGGTTCCACCCCTTGAAGCCGCAAACCAGGGCCGACTCGTGCTCATGTGTGGGGTACTATTTCCGAGCCCCTGCGCTGTTGGTGCCCGCAGCGTTCCGCCAGCCTTGTTCATCAGCACCTGTCCAACGATGCTCAACTCGTCTCGCCAGCAGTCCACGGCGCTCTACATCGGAGTGGCCATCGTTCTATGCGTGCTGTTCGCCATCGATATCTGGACTCAGCGCGGCTATGCCGACTGGATCATGTATATCGTTGCGGTCGCGATGTGCTGGTTCGGCAGCAGCCGGTGGGCACCCGTACTGACAGCGGGGGCCGGCACTGCGCTGCTGGTGATGGGTTTCTTTTTCTCTGCGGAAAGCAGCGACCTGCAGGTCTCCATCTACAACCGGGTCGTCGGCGGCGTCTCGCTCTGGATATTGGCGTTTGTCGCATACCAGCACATCGTGTCGCGCGAGCAGTCGCGTCGACAAGCCTGGCTGCAGCAGGGGCTTGCCCGCCTGGCATCCACGACCCGCGGAGAACACACGCCGCGCGATGTTGCCGACAACGTCCTGCGCACACTGACTGCTTATGTGGGGGCGAACGTGGCCACCTTGTATTCGCTGGAAAACGGCCAGCTCAACCGGCTCTCAGGCTGGGCGTTGCCCCCCGATGCTCCCGGCGCCCAGCAAATCGGCCATGGCACCGGCCTGATGGGGCAAGCCGTCGCTGATAACCGGATCATCAAGGTGCGCGGCCTGGAAGCGGGTTACCTGCGGATAGGTTCGGCCCTGGGATCGACCAATACACAGTCGCTCGTCATTGCGCCCGTCACCGCCGTCGGCAACGTGGTGGGCGCCATCGAACTGGGCTACGCAAACGCCGAGGTCAACCTCGAACTGCTGCATGAACTGCTGCAAATTTCGGCTGAAACCATAGGGCTGTCGATACGCTCGGCCATCTATCGCACCCAGCTGGAAACCCTGCTGCTGGAAACCCAGCAGCAGCGCGAAGAGCTGCAGGTCCAGCAGGAAGAATTGCGCGTCTCGAACGAAGAGCTCGAAGAGCGCGGACGGGCCCTGCTCGAGTCCCAGGCAAGGCTGGAGGCCCAGCAGGCGGATCTCGAGCAGTCCAATGTCAGGCTCGAAGAGCATGCGCAGGATCTCGAACGGCAAAAGCAGGAACTACTCGCCATCCAGGAAGCGCTGGCCGCCAATGCGCTTGAACTCGAGCAAGCCAACGAATACAAGTCGGAATTCCTGGCCAATATGTCGCACGAGCTGCGCACCCCCCTGAACAGCTCGCTGATTCTGTCCAAGCTGCTGCTCGACAACAAGAACGGCAATCTCACACCGGACCAGGTGCGCTATGCCAGCACGATTTACTCGGCGAACTCCGATCTGCTCGATTTGATCAACGATATTCTTGACCTGTCGCGGGTCGAGGCCGGTCACATCGAAGTCGAGCTCGAACGCGTGCGCCTGCAACAGGTCATGCAGCCTCTCGAGCAGACCTTTCGTCCCATGGCCGAGGAAAAATCACTGGAATTCCGGATGGAATGCGCGCCCAGCGCTCCAGACATCCTGTCGACCGATCTGCAACGGCTGCAGCAGGTGCTCAAAAACCTGCTGGCCAACGCCTTCAAGTTCACCGATACGGGTTCCGTGGTGTTGCGGGTGGCCGGGGCGGCCAACCGGCAGGTGCGCTTCGATGTCGAGGACACCGGCATCGGTATTCCAGAAGCGCAGCACGAATTGGTCTTCAACGCATTTCGCCAGGCCGATGGCACCACGCGCCGCAAGTACCGCGGCAGCGGCCTGGGGCTGTCGATATCCCGCGAATTCGCCACCTTGCTGGGCGGCAGCATCAGCGTCGTCAGCAAGCCCGGGCAAGGCAGTACGTTCTCGCTGCTTATCCCCGTCGAAGCCAGCGCGCCCGCCGGCCGCGCCCCGGTACCCAACCAGCCGGCTTCTACCCCGGGCGACGGCGCTCCGCCGCAGATGGTGGCCCCGATGGCGCCCGCGGTGCTGCCCATGGGCAAGCTCGCCGAGGTCGTCGACGACCGCAACGACAGACAGCGTGGACCGCGTCTTATCCTGGTCATAGAGGACGACGAGGCGTTTGCCCACATCCTGTACGAGCTCGCGCACGAGCTGGACTTCGATTGCGTGCATTCGAGCAGCGCCCACGAGGGCATGCGCCTGGCCCATGAGATGCAGCCTTGCGGCATCCTGCTCGACATGGGCCTGCCCGACAATTCCGGCCTGGTTGTGCTGGAACAGCTCAAGCACGACCCCGCTACGCGGCATATTCCGATTCACGTGGTGTCGGTGGCGGACCACACCGAAACCGCTTTGCACCTGGGAGCCATCGGCTACACGCTCAAGCCAACCGCGCGCGAACAGATGGTGGACGCGATTGCCGCGTTGGAAGAAAAGCTGGCGCAGCGCATGCGCCGCATCCTGGTGATCGAAGACGACGATATCCTGCGCGAAAACGTCGAACTGCTGCTGCGCTCGGGCAATGTCGGTATCACCGGCGTCGGCACGATAGCCGATGCCAGGGCCGAGTTGGCCGCGACCCGCTTCGATTGCATCGTCATGGATCTGGTGCTGCCGGACGGCACGGGCTACGACTTGCTTGAAATGATGGCCGAGCAGGGCCGTCACACCATGCCGCCGGTGATCGTATATACGGGCCGCACCCTGGATGCCGAGGACGAGCGCCGCTTGCGCCGGTATTCCCGTTCCATCATCATCAAGGGCGCCCGGTCGCCCGAGCGGTTGCTGGACGAAGTCACCTTGTTCCTGCACAGTGTAGAGGCCGACCTGCCGCCGGATCGCCAGCGTATGCTCAAAGAGGTGCGCCAGCGTGACACGGCTTTCGAGGGTCGCAAGATACTCCTGGCGGAAGACGACATCCGCAATATTTTCGCCTTGTCGCAGGTGATAGAGCCGCTGGGCGCCCATCTTGAGATCGCCCGCAATGGACGCGAGGCCCTCAATGCCCTGGTCAAGCCCAACGATATCGACCTGGTGCTGATGGACATCATGATGCCCGAGATGGATGGATTGACGGCGATGGAAGAGATACGCAAGCATCCCGGGCTGGCCAAGCTGCCTATCATCGCGCTGACCGCCAAAGCCATGCCGGCCGACCGCCAGCGCTGCCTGGATGCAGGCGCCAACGACTACATTTCCAAACCCGTCGACATCGACAAACTGTTATCGCTGTGCCGCGTATGGCTGCCGCATTGACCGAGAGCGAGGCCATGGAGGTGTTCGACATCGAGCTGCGCTTGCTGCTCGAGGCGATACACCTGAGATACCAGTACGACTTTCGCTCGTATACCATCGCGTCGCTGCGGCGCCGGCTTGGCCGCGCGCTGCTGGACCTGAATATCGAGAGCTTGTCGCGCCTGCAGGAAAGCGTGCTGCGCGACCCGGCTGTGTTCTCGCGCCTGATGCAATACCTGACCGTGCAGGTAAGCGATATGTTCCGCGACCCGGGCTACTTCAAGGCGTTGCGCGAAACCGTATTGCCGGTGCTGCAAACCTACCCCTCTGTGAAGGTCTGGGTGGCCGGCTGCAGCACCGGCGAAGAATTGTGGTCCCTGGCCATCCTGTTTCACGAGGAAGGCTTGTCCGAGCGTACGATTTTCTATGCCACCGATATCAACCCGGAAGCCTTGCGCAGCGCCCGTGAGGGCGTGTTCGCACTGGACCGTATGGCGGGTTTCAGCCGCAGCTATCTTGCCGCTGGCGGCCGAAAATCCCTATCGGACTACTATCATGCAGGCTATGGCGGCGCACACTTCACACGCAAGCTGACCGAGCGTGCCGTGTTTGCCGACCACAGCCTGGCCACCGATAACGTATTTTCCGAGGTGCACCTGGTATCGTGCCGCAACGTACTGATCTACTTCAACCGGAACCTTCAGGATCGGGCGCTGGGGTTGTTCGGCGAATCACTGGTGCGGCGCGGTTTCCTGGGTTTGGGCAGTCAGGAAAGCCTGCGTTTTAGCTGCCATGCCAACGAGTTCGAGCCGCTGATCGCAAGCGAGCGCATCTACCAGAGGCGATAGTGCTGCCAGCCTTCGTTCCCGCCATCCCGCATCCCAAGCCTTCGATAGACGTGGTCGTCATAGGTGCCTCGGCCGGTGGCGTGCAGGCGCTAGGCCAGTTGTTGCCAAGCTTGCCAGCCAACTTTTCGCCAGCCCTGATCGTGGTCCTGCATCAACCCGCCGACAGCAGCTCCTTGCTGGCGGAAGTCTTTGGCGCGCGCTGCGCCTTGCCGGTTGGCTTGGCCGAGGACAAGCAACCCTTACAGGGTGGCACCATCCTGTTCGCGCCGCCTGGGTACCATACGCTCATCGAGTCCGATGCGACGATAGCCTTGTCGCTGGAGGCGCCCGAGCACTTCTCGCGGCCCTCGATCAACGCGCTCTTCGAGTCGGCGGCCTGGACCTTGAAGGAGCGCGTCTTGGGGGTTTTGCTGACCGGCGCCAATACCGACGGTGCGGCGGGGCTGGCCCGCATACAGCGCGCGGGTGGTACCGCCTGGGTCCAAGACCCCGACAGCGCGATCTCGCAGGCGATGCCGCGCAGCGCGCTGGAGCAGGGCGTGCCGCTGGAGGTTCTCACCCTCGATCAGATGTCCCGCCGGCTTGCCGGCCTGACGACAGCCGCCTCGGGCTCGGACCGAGGCGGACGGCCCCGTTTCTAACCACCATAAGGAGCATTTGTGATGCCATCCACCAAGGTCCTGCTGGTCGACGACATGGTTCAGAATCTGGTGGCGTTGCAGGCCTTGCTCGAGCGGCCCGGCATCGAGCTGCTGTATGCGAATTCCGGCCCGCAGGCGCTGGAACTGTTGCTGGCCCACCCCGTGGCGCTGGCCCTGCTCGATGTGCAGATGCCGGGCATGGATGGTTTCGAATTGGCCGAGCTGATGCGTGGCAGCCCGCGCACGCGCCACGTGCCCATTATCTTCCTGACCGCCACCGACCGCAACGCCATGCGCACCTTTCGCGGCTACGAGGCGGGCGCGGTGGATTTTCTCTATAAACCCCTGGATCCCCACATCCTGCGCAGCAAGGTCGACATTTTCGTCAAACTCCACGAGGGGCAGCGCCAACTGGCCGAGCAGAACCAATCCTTGGAGCGCGCCTTGCGCACCAACGAGATGTTTGTCGCCGTGCTGGGGCATGACTTGCGCAATCCGCTGTCAGCCATGTTGAACCTGGGCCAGATCATTGCTCGCGCCGGCGAAAGCGAACGTACCCGCTCGCTGGGTACGCGTTTGTGCGAGAGTGGCGCCCGCATGGCGCGCCTGGTCGATCACATGCTGGACCTGGCTGCGATGCGTGCTGGCACATTGGTGCTGTCGCCTGCCCAGGCGAACGCCGGGGATCTGTGTCAAGCCATAGCCGACGAGCTCATGGCCGGCCAATATGCCGGGCGTATCATGCTTCGGGCCACGGGGGATACCCAAGGCTGGTGGGATGCAGACAGGCTCGAGCAGGTGCTCTCCAACCTGATAGGCAATGCGCTGCAGCATGGCACAGACGATACCGTGCAGGTCGAGGTGGATGGCATGCCCGCCAATGTGCGCATCAGGGTAAGAAATCGGGGCAGTATTCCGGATAGTGTGATCAATCGGCTTTTCCTGCCGTTCGAGCGCGCAGATGGCGAATCGCCACCGCGTGGACTTGGCCTTGGTTTGTATATCGCACACGAGCTTGTGCGTCTGCATCAGGGGCAATTGAGTGCGCACAGCGCCAACGGCGAAACCGAGTTCGAAGTGGCGCTGCCCAGGCGCGCACGAGCCATGAACGAGCGCAGCACACCCCCTTACACCTGAGTGCCAGGCGGGCACGCCGGCGCCGCACACCGCGGTACCGGCCATGAAGCTGATGAAAATCCTGCTTGCATTTTTTTGCCGTCAATCCTAGACTGCCTCAAACTTATCACTGCTTAAATTAAGCCGGAAGACGCCGACCCAACACAGGACGTCATGGCGGCATCCATGATTCAAGCAGCCGCGTGCAGGCGATAAGCAGTTCAACCCAGGAGACAAGCATGGCCAAGGCTTTCCCGACCGACGATCCCTTCCTTAACGGCTATTACGCGCCCTTGCACATGGAGGGCGATGCGCCCAACCTGCCTATTACCGGCGAGCTGCCAAAAGGATTGCGAGGCACCTTGTATCGCAATGGGCCCAACCCCCAGTTTGCGCCGCGCGGCAAATACCACTGGTTTTCCGGCGATGGCATGCTGCACGCTTTCCACCTGGAAGACGGGCGGGTGTCATACCGAAACCGTTGGGTGCGCACGCCCAAGTGGGTCATGGAAAACGAAAACCGTGAAGGCATGTCGGGCTCGATCATGAGCCGCCACCTGACCGATCCCAGGCTGCTCGAACTCAATTCCACCGTGGCCAACACCAATGTGGTCTGGCATGGCGGACGCCTGCTTGCGCTGGAAGAGGCGCACCAGCCGTTCGAAGTGGACCCCATCAGCCTGGAGCCGCGCGGCTATCATGGCTTTGACGGCAAATTGTCCGGGCCGATGACGGCTCATCCAAAGATGGATCCCGTCACGGGCGAGATGGTCTTCTTCGGCTACAACGCGCGGGGGCCCTTCACGCCAGACCTGATGCTGCATGTGGCCGATCGCGATGGGCAATTGCTGCGCTCGGTGCATATCGTGGCGCCTTTTCCCAGCATGGTGCACGATTTCGTCGTGACCCGCTCGCATGTCATTTTTCCCATCTTTCCGCTGACCGGATCCATGGAGCGCGCATCCCGCGGCTTGCCGCCGTATGCTTGGGAACCGGACAAGGGCACGCATATCGGTATCCTGCCGCGCAATGGTTCAGCGGCCGATGTGCGCTGGTTCACCGGCGATCCCTGTTATGTCTTTCACCCCATGAACGCCTTCGACGAGGGTGGGCGCATCGTCTGCGACATGATGAAATACGACACCGCTCCTTTGTTTCCCCTGCCTGATGGCAGGCCCTCCAGCAAGCACGCGCCTGCTGCCAGGCTGGTGCGCTGGACTTTCGATCTGGCGGGCAATTCCGGCGGTTTCACCGAGCAGGCCCTGGACGAGCGCACGGGCGAGTTCCCGCGGCTGGATGAGCGTCATGCCATGCTGCCTTACCGTCACGGCTACTTCAATGCGGCGCCGGTTACGGATGCCGCCAAGGGACGAGAAGCCCGTGCGGGAATGGCGCATATCGACCTGCAAACCGGCCGCACCGCAGAATGGCAGCCGCCTTATGGCGACTATTGCGGCGAACCGATATTCGTCGAACGTCATGCCAATGCACCCGAAGGCGACGGCTGGCTACTGTGCGTGATCTGGCGCGGCGCGCAGAACAGCAGCGATCTTGCGGTGTTCGATACGGCCGATCTCGCGGCGGGGCCGATTGCGCTTGCCCACTTGTCGCACCGCGTTCCCGCAGGATTCCATGGTAACTGGGTATCGATGCCCGGCTAAGGCGCATACCTGCGTATCAGGGTGTGGCAAACGGCTAGGCTTGAGGCCCGGGCCGCAGGTTTTGCAAGGCGGCGAGCACGAACTGCACCAGCAGTTCGGTCAACTCTTGCGCGCTACGCTGCTTGCCCGCACTCGGCCCTCGCTGGCGATTGATCCGCAGCATGGCAATTCCGTGGACAGCCGCCCAGACGGCGAAGACAAAGTCGTCGGTAAGCCACTGGTCATCGTGGTCGCCTTCCAGCAAGGGTTCCACCGCACGCTTTAGCAGCGCATACGATGCGCTCGCTTCCTGGACGAGTTCGGGATATTCCAGGCGGTTCGGAATCTCGGGGCCGAACATCAGGTTGAAGCGTGCCGGATGACTGCAGGCGAATTCCACGTAGCCGCGCATGACCAGGCGCAGCCGTTCGCGGGGATCCCTGGCCGCCGTCTCATCCGGTGGTGTATTGCGCCGCCACGCAGCCAGATCGCGAAAGCCCTGGGCGGCAATGGCGGCAAGGAAGCCCTGCTTGTCCTTGAAATGGTGGAAGGGCGCCGCCGGCGATACTCCGGCCAACTGCGCGGCAGCCCGCAAGCTGAGCTTGGCCACACCTTGCGTATCCAGAAGCTGCGTGCCGCATGTAATAAGCGCGGCTCGCAGGTCGCCGTGGTGATACTGGCCTTGGGGTTTTGCGCTGCCCGTGGAGGGCTCGGGCGCCATGAGCGGCGTGGCTGCGGGGGAAGTTCCCATGGCTAGGCTACCTGGCAGGAAACGGGCCTACGAGGCCAGTCGTGCCCGGAAAGGTCGTCCCTTGATGCTGGCGCCATCCAGGCGTGCCAGCGCATCGTGCACGATCTTGCGATCCAGCGCCACATATGAGATGTAGTCGAAGACATGGATGCGGCCAACGTGATCGCCCTGCAAGCCACCGACGCCGGTCAGTGCGCCCAGGATGTCGCCCGGCCGCAGCTTGTTCTTTTTGCCACCGAGTACCGACAGGGTCGCCATCGGCGGCTTGAGCGGGCCGCCCGGGGCGGGCGCCAGGGTGTTGATGTCGTTCCAGCTCAAAGGCGTTTTCTGATAGCCCTCGATCTGGTTGGCTCGCCGCATCTCACGAGCGGTGCACAGGCTCAGGGCCAGTCCACTCTCGCCGTTGCGCCCGGTACGCCCGATGCGGTGTACGTGCACTTCAGGTTCCGGCGTAATGTCCACGTTGATCACGGCCGGCAGGCTCTTGATGTCCAGTCCGCGTGCGGCCACGTCGGTGGCCACCAGTACCGAGCAGCTCTGGTTTGCGAACTGCACGAAAATCGCATCGCGATCGCGCTGCTCCAGATCGCCATGCAGGGCAAGGGCGCTGAAGCCTTCCTTGTTCAGGAAGCTGGCCAGTTCGTCGCAACGCGCCTTGGTATTGCAAAACGCCAGGGTCGAAGTGGGCTTGAAGTGATTGAGCAGCGTGGCCACTGCCGGATAGCGGGCATCGCCCTCGATCTCGTAGAAACGCTGATCGATGGTATCGACGCTGTGCTGCGCTTCGATGCGGACTTCGGCGGGATCGCGCAGCAGACGCGCGCTGACCTTGCGAATGGACGCATCGTAGGTGGCCGAGAACAACAGCGTTTGGCGTCGATCGGGGCATTGCTCGGCAATGGCGTAGATTTCGTCGACAAAACCCATATCGAGCATGCGATCGGCTTCGTCCAGCACCAGGGTGCGGATGCGATCGAGCTTGAGGCTGCCGCGGGCAATGTGATCGGAAATGCGGCCCGGGGTGCCGACCACGACGTGGGCGCCGTGGGCCAGCGAATCGACTTGCGGCCGGATCGTGGCGCCGCCGCACAGCGTCAGTACCTTGATGTTGCCGGCAAACCGAGCCAGGCGGCGAATTTCCTGCGCGACCTGGTCGGCAAGCTCGCGCGTGGGGCACAGCACAAGTGCCTGCGGCGAAAAGAGCGTGGCGTTCAGCGCATGCAGGGCGCCGATGCCAAACGCCGCGGTTTTACCGCTGCCGGTGCTGGCCTGGCCGATCAGGTCGCGGCCCGCCAACACCAATGGCAGGCTTTGCGCCTGGATCGGCGTCATGCCGGTATAGCCAAGCTGCGCCAGGCTGGCGAGCATGTCGGCCGATAAAGGCAATGAGGAAAAGGCGGTGGAAGTCATGGCGGGCACACAAAAGGCAACCCGTCAGTTTACCACTGATTACTTAACCAGCATGACCGGAACTGTAGAAAAATGTATCACCTTGGTCGCCACCGAACCCAGCAGCAAGCCGGTGACAGAGCTGCGGCCTCGCGAGCCCATCACGATATGGTCGCAACCCTTGGTCTTTGCATATTCCGCAATGGTTTCGGCTATCGGACCGGTCTTGATTTCCGAGACGTATTTTGCACCCGACTCGGCCGCGACGGAAACGGCGGCTTCCAGGGCAGCCTTGCCCTGTTCTTCGTAATAGCCATGCAACTGTTCGTGGCTCAGGAACATCCTGGCATGCCCGGAAAGCAGCAGAGGCTGGACGTTCAGAAGATGGAGCTCGGCTTGAGCGCCGTTCTCGGCATACGACAGGGCCTCTTTCAGGGCGCGCACGGCTTGATCCGAACCATCGATGGGGACAAGAATTTTTTTCATGAGTGCCTCCTGGTACGAGCGTGGCACAGGAGCCACGGCATCCTCTCAAGTATATGGCGACTCGGTGCAAGCCTGTGCAGCGGGCACTACAGCGGGGTGGCTTGCACGATATGCAGCAGCCACCCCGCCAGCCCGCAAGCCAGAACGACCAGCCAGGGAGCGAGCCTGCATATCATCAAAGCGGCCAAAGCGAGCAATGCCAAACCCAGGTCGGCCAACTGGAAAATGGCGCTCGTCCATACCGGATGGTAAAGCGCGGCCAGCAGCAGGCCAACCACGGCGGCATTCACGCCAGACAGCGCAGACTGCATGCGTATGCTGCGCCGCAAGTGCTCCCAGAAAGGCAGCACGCCAGCCACCAGCAGAAAGGATGGGGCAAAAATTGCCAAAAGGGCGACTACGCTCCCGGCCCAGCCGTCGGCCGACGCCCCCAAAAAAGCCGCAAAGGTGAAAAGCGGGCCGGGCACAGCCTGGGCTGCGCCATAGCCAGCCAGAAAAACGTCGTTGTTTACCAGCCCGCTGGGCACGACTTCGGCCTGCAATAGGGGCAACACGACATGCCCGCCACCAAATACCAATGCGCCGGCCCGATAGAAACCATCGAGAAGTTGCAGTGTCGGGGTGGGCCAAAACCGGGCAAGCAGGGGCAGGCCGGCCAGCAGGCCCAGGAACAGCACCAGCAAAGTGGCCCCAAGGCCGGCACCGAACGGGACGCGCAGGGCCTCGTGACCCACGCGCGGCACAGGCCTGATCAGCACCAGTCCGGCGGCTGCGCCCAGCACGATGATGCCGATCTGCCCCAGTGCCGCTGGCCACCACAGCGCCAGCGCGGTCGCCACCAGGGCGATCATGATCCGGGGCGCATCGATGCAAAAGCTGCGAGCCATGCCCCAGACGGCCTGGGCCACGACGGCCACGGCCACTATCTTCAGCCCGTGCAACAGCCCCGTCGGCAAGTCTGCACCCCAGCTTGCCATGCCCAGTGCGAACAGTGTCAAGGCAAGGGCCGAAGGCAGGGTGAATCCCAGCCAGGCGGCCAGCGCGCCGGGAAACCCCGCGCGCAGCAACCCTATCGCCATGCCCACCTGGCTGCTGGCCGGACCCGGCAGGAACTGGCAAAGAGCAACCAGATCGGCATAGGCGCCTGCGCTGAGCCATGCCCGACGGCGCACAAATTCGTCGTGAAAATACCCGAGATGTGCAATGGGGCCCCCGAACGAGGTCATCCCCAGACGCAGGAAAACCAGGAACACTGTCCAGGCAGCGGGCTGCTTGACCTCTTTTATCGAAAGTTTGTTGGTCAACGACATCTGATGGCAATTTGCGTGCAAACCGGCAGGATAAGCCAGGTTCCATGCCATCCCGATGACAAGTAGGGGAACCCGGCAGTCTCCATGCGGCGTTGATATGTTGCGGACGCTCGCCCGCAAGGCGCCGGCGCTATTCGTAACATTTGTATGCGCAGGAAAATTGCCTTCCGCCCGGCGCCAGGCACGATTTAATTCGTATTCTCCGTGCTATTCTGCAAACGGATAAGCAAGCCGGTATGCGATTGTTACTGGCGTTCCGTGCTTATGTTCCTGCCAAAGCAATTTCTTTTTTCGATGCCGCCACAGCGCGGTTCCCGACTGGAGATGCGATATGCCGCGTGGCGATGGGAAGGTCGGAGTGGGGGCCGCCACGATGCTGGTGGCGGGCAACATGATGGGATCGGGCGTGTTCCTGCTGCCATCGAGCTTATCCAGGCTGGGAACCATTGCCCTCTGGGGCTGGGTGGTCACCATCATCGGGGCGCTGCTGCTGGCCTTTGTGTTCGCCAAGCTCGGTCGCCTGGCGCCCAAGGCCGGCGGACCCTACGCCTATGCCCGGGACTACCTGGGGCCCTACATGGGATTCCAGACCAACACCATCTACTGGTTCGCCAACTGGATAGGCAACGTAGCGCTACCGGTGGCGGCGGTGGGCTATTTCACCTACTTCGTGCCGGCGCTATCCGATCCCTTCGTGCGCACGATAGCGGTGCTGGCCATCATCTGGCTATTCACCTTTGCCAACATCCTGGGGCCTGACGTGGTCACCAAGGTCCAGTCCTACACGACCTCGCTGGCACTGATCCCGATATTGGGTATCGCCATCTTTGGCTGGTTCTATTTCAACCCCTCGGTCTTCGAAGGCGCCTACAACGTTTCAGGCAAGAACAATTTCGAGGCGATTTCATCGGCGGCATCGATCACACTGTGGGCTTTCATCGGCGTCGAGTCGGCGTCGGTGACGGCCGGGGTAGTACGCGACCCCAAGAAAAACGTGCCTATCGCCACATTGGCCGGGGTGGCGCTGGCGGCGGTGGCCTACCTGCTCAGTTCGGCCGCCATCATGGGCATGGTCCCCAACGATCAGCTGCAGATCTCGGATGCGCCATTCGCCCTGGCCGCCAAGATGGCCGTGGGTGAAACCGGCGGCGCGGTTGTCAGCCTTTGCGCCGCGATAGGCGCGGCCGGCTCGCTCGGGGGCTGGATACTGCTGACCGCGCAGAGCGCGAAGGCGGCTGCCGCCGACAAGCTCTTTCCATCCATTTTCGGCAAAGCCAATGCCAAGGAAATACCGGTCTCGGGGCTGATCATCGTGGCGGTACTGATGTCGATCATGGTGCTGCTGACCGCGTCGTCTCCCAGCGCCTCGTCACAGTTCGATATCATCGTCGAGGTTGCCGTCACCCTGACGCTGCTGCCCTATATCTATTCCTGCGTCGCGTGCTATTTCGCAGTCGAGGAAAACGGCAAGCTCACGCACATAGGCCTGTTCTGGATGCTGACCAGCATCACCGTCCTGTATTGCCTGTGGGCCATCCTCGGATCCACCCCCACGATCGCCCAGTACTCAATGATTTTCGTGCTCTTCATCACTCCCTTCTATCCTTTTTTCAGCGAACGCCGCCGCCAGCAGGGCGGATTGCCGCTCTGAACCTGGGGCGGCAATCCGCCCCTGGCCCCCCTTGGTGCACAGGAGTCGTCGATGTTCTATAAAACCCTGGATTACCCTATCGTCATCATCGACCAGGACTACGATTCGCCGCGTATCAATGGCATATTGATACGCGCGCTGGCTGAAGAGCTGCGTAGCGATCGCCAGCGCGTGCTGTCGGGCCTGACGCTGGAAGATGCGCGCGCCGGAGCCCGAACCTATACGGCTGCGTCGGCCGTACTGATTTCCATTGATGGCACCGAAGAGTATTCCGACAGGTTCGAGCGACTGACCGACTTCGTGCACACCGAGAGAACTCGGCGCGAGAACTTGCCGGTATTCCTGTATGGCGAACGCCGCACGGTCGAGCAACTGCCCACGCAGCTATTGAACTACGTGCACGGCTATATCTACCTGTACGAAGACACCAAGAGCTTTATTTCGCGCCAGATCATGCGGGCCGCGGATGCCTATATGGCCCAGCTGCTGCCGCCATTTTTCAAGGCACTGCTCGAACACTGCGCCAATTCCAACTATTCCTGGCATACACCAGGGCATGCAGGAGGCGTCGCCTTCACCAAATCGCCGGTGGGGCGCGCACTGCATCAGTTCTTCGGGGAAAACACCCTGCGCTCGGATCTCTCGGTGTCGGTGCCGGAACTCGGTTCCCTGCTCGACCACACCGGGCCGATCAAGGCGGCCGAAACCGAGGCGGCCCAGAATTTCGGCGCCGACCACAGTTTTTTTGTTACCAACGGCACCTCGACCGCCAACAAGATCGTCTGGCACGGCAACGTCACGCGTGGCGATATCGTGTTCGTTGACCGCAATTGCCACAAATCGCTGCTGCATTCGTTGGTCATGACCGGGGCCGTGCCGGTTTATTTCACGCCCAGCCGCAATGCGCACGGCATCATCGGCCCGATCAGCCTGGATCAGTTCGACCCCGATGCCATGAAGCAGGCAGTGGCTGCCCACCCCTTGGCAAGCCAGGCGAAAGGCGACATCAAGCTGGCCGTTGTCACTAATTCCACGTACGACGGGCTGTGCTACCGCGCAACCAGCATTGTCGACCGTATCGGCAACACCGTTGACACCCTGCATTTCGATGAGGCGTGGTACGCCTACGCGGCTTTCCATGAGTTTTATGCGGGCCACTACGGCATGGCCAAGGGCAAGCCTCGCGCAAGCCACCCGCTGATCTTCACCACCCACTCCACGCACAAGCTGCTGGCGGCGTTTTCGCAGGCATCCATGATCCACGTGCGCAACAGCACATCACGCGCACTGGATGTGCCGCGCTTTAACGAAGCGTTCATGATGCATACCTCGACGTCGCCGCACTATGGCGTGATCGCATCCTGCGACATCGCGTCGCGGATGATGCAGGGCAGCGCGGGCCGCTCTCTGGTGCAGGAAATGCATGACGAGGCCATCAGCTTTCGCCGTGCCATGCTGCATGTCGAGCGTGAACTGGGCAATGAAACCTGGTGGTTCGAGGTCTGGCAGCCCGAAATCGTCACCCAGGCACTCGAGGCGGCAGCCGACCCGGCCAAGCCCGAGGGCAGCTCGCGGGCAGAGGACTGGACCCTGCGCCCCGGCGCCAAATGGCACGGCTTCGGCGAGCTCGCCGATGAATACGTTCGAATCGATCCGATCAAGGTAACGCTGCTGATGCCCGGCCTGTCCATGGACAGCACCATGCAGGAAGTCGGCATTCCGGCCGCGATAGTCAGCAAGTTTCTCTGGAGCCGCGGGATCGTCGTCGAGAAAACCGGCCTGTATTCCTTTCTGGTCCTGTTCTCGATGGGGATTACCAAGGGCAAATGGAGCTCGATGATTACCGAGCTTTTGAACTTCAAGCGACTGTATGACGCCAATGCACCCATGCAGCAGGCCATCCCGCAACTGGTGCAGGATCAACCCAGCTATGGCATGAAAGGCCTGCGCGATTTCTGCCAGGAATTGCACGAGTTCTATCGCGAGCACAATGTGCCGGCAATCATGCGGGAAATGTATACCGTGCTGCCGGAGCCTGTGATGCGGCCCAGCGACGCCTACGAGCAGCTGGTGCGCGGCGAGGTCGAGGCCATTCCTATCGATCAGTTGCAGGGCCGGATCGCAGCCGCCATGCTGGTTCCCTATCCGCCGGGCATACCGTTGATCATGCCTGGCGAACGCTATGCGGCGCAGGCCGATTCGCTGCAGAACTATGTGAATTTGGCGCCCATGCAGGATGCGCTTTTTCCCGGCTTCGAGAGCGACATCCATGGACTGATCATCGAAACAGGGTCTGCCGGCAAAAGCTACAAGGTCGATGTCCTGAAGGCTTGACGGCCCGGCCGCCGGATCGCCGGCCGCCGGGCCTACGCCGACATTGTCTGCCGGCGGGAAGGCGGGCAGCTACAAAAGGGCCTGCCCGCCCTGGTCAGATCGCTTGCGATTCGCGCAATTCATCGATCTGGGTCTGGCCCAGGCCCAATTGCCGCAGTATTTCATCGGTGTGCTGGCCCAGGCGGGGGGGGCCGACATCCGGCCCCAGCGCCAACTCGTTCCAGAGGAAGCCGATGGACGGCACCGATATCGTTGCGCCGCTGGCAAGGTCCTGGACCTGATGCGCGACGCCACGCTGCACGATATGCGGTTCGTTCAGGGTCTCGCCCACGGTTCTGACCTTGGTGGCCGGAACATGCACCGCCGAGAGCAGTTGCTCCCATTCGGCAGCAGAGCGCTCGAGCAGGGCCGCCGACAGCAGCGCCCGAAAGGCTTGCGCATTGGCAATCCGGTTATCGGCGGCGGCAAAGCGGTCGTCCTGCAGCAGCGCCTCCAGGCCCATGGCCCCGCACAGGCGCACGAATTGAGCCTCCTGGTTGGCCGTCATCGACAGCAGGCCATCCTTGGTTTCGAAGATTCCCGACGCCGGGCTGCCGCTGGCCGCGGTGTTGCCATTGGGCTTGGGCTCGATACCGGCATTCAACAGGCCGGACATCGTCGAGGCCATCGCCACCATGGCGGTATCGAGCATGGCCACGTCCACCATCTGGGCCTGACCGGTGCGATCGCGCTCACGCAGGGCCGCCATGACGGCGAACGCGCCATAGATGCCCGCCAGGTAGTCGAACAGGGGCGGTCCTATCCGGTTGGGCACCGTATCATGAGTGCCGATGAGCGTGGTAATGCCCGAGGCCGCCTGGATGACATGATCGTAGGCGGGGCGCTTGCTCATGGGGCCGTCCTGGCCGTACCCCGATAGCGAGCAGTACACGATGTCGGGGCGATGCTTGCGCACGTCCTCGTAGCCCAGACCCAGCCGCTGCGCGACCCCCGGCGAATAATTCTCGACCAGGATGTCGCAGTCCTTGACCAGTTGCAGTGCGATGGCGCGACCCTGTTCGGATTGCAGGTTGAGCGTGATGGATTTCTTTCCCGCGTTCTGCGCCACGAACTGCGCCGAAAATTCGGGTATGCCGGAGACCGGGGTGCCGTTGCGCGCCCAGTCGCCCTGGCCCGGGCGCTCTACCTTGATGATTTCGGCGCCCAATAATGCCAGTTGGTAGGTGCAATAGGGGCCGGCCAGCACTGTGGTCAGATCCAGGACGCGTAGGCCTTGCAGGGGAGTCGGCTTCATTTGTTGCTCGTTTTGGCGTTGCATGTTCAGTCCACCTTCAAGCCAAGTTGCTTGACCAGCGTGCCGAGTCGTTCATAGTCGTTGGCGATGACCTCGGTAAAGGCCTGTGCGGAATCGCCAACCGGATTCAAGCCATTGATCCGCAGCTTTTCCTGGATTGCCGGCTCTTGCAGGATGCCGGCCACGTCACGATTGATTTTGGCGACGATAGGCTGGGGCGTGCCGGCCGGTGCAAAGATGCCCAACCATGGCGTAACGGCCTGGTATCCGGGAAAAATTTCGGCGATCGTCGGCACGTCCGGTAACTGCGGCAGACGCTGCGCCGAGCCGGTGGCCAGCGCGGTCAGCTTGTTCGCCTGAATGTGCGGCAGCAGGACGGCCAAGCCTTCCTGCTGGAACTGGATGCGCTCGCCCAGCAGATCGGTCAGAACGGCGTTGGCCGCCTTGTAGGGCACGTGCTGTGCGATCAGCCCGGATTGCAGTTTCAAGGCTTCGGTGTTCAGGTGCGCCACGGTGCCGTTGCCTGCGGTGCCATAGTTCAACGCGGTCGGATTGGCTTTGCTGTAATCGACCAGCTCCTGCAAGGAATTGATCTTCAGGTTGGGATTCACCACCATCACCGAATTCGGGTAGGCCACGTTGATGATGGGCGCAAAATCCTTGAGCGCGTTGTAGCCCACGTTGCCGTACAGGTGAGGGTTGATCGCCATCGAAGCCATGGCGGCAAAGAGTAGGGTGTAGCCGTCGGCCGGCGCTTGCGCAACGCTTTGCGCGCCCAGGCTGCCGCCCTGGCCCGGACGATTTTCCACGGCCACCGCTTGGCCCCATTTATCGACGAGTCGCTCGGCAATCAGGCGCGCCAGCGTATCCGTGACATTGCCCGGTGCATAGCTCACCACCAGCCGCACGGGCCGGGTCGGATAAGCGCTTTCGTCGCCGGCTTGCGCCGAGGAGCCGAATACGGCGGATATGGCCACCCCCGCCGCCATGCAGGATGCCAGATAGGCCCTGGAACCTCGTGTCATCGGAACGCCCCTTAAATTGCAGTACGCGATGCCTGGCGGCATCGTCGAAAGAGGCATTATCTGCAGGGTAGGCTATTTGTGTAAACTATCAATATCGAATCAATTCATTCCAAATGGTTATGACGAAACCAACAGAACCAGATTCGACGGCGGTGTTTTCCGGCGCCAGGCTGGATCGCCTGCGCATACGCCACCTGAGACTGCTCGAACTGATCGCCGCTACCGGATCGCTGACGGCGGCCGCAGGCGCTTTGCGCATCAGCCAGCCGGCAACCACCAAGATGCTGCAGGAACTTGAACGCGCTTTTGGCTGCAGTTTGGTCGAGCGCACGACCCGCGGTGGCGTGCTGTCGCTCTCGGGAGAGCGTGCACTCGAGCGCCTGAAGATCGTCCTGGGATTGCTCGATACGGCGGGCGAGACGCTGGCCGCGCAGCCCGATACGCCGCTGGTGCGGCTGGGCGTGTTGCGCATGGCGGGTGTCGAACTGGTCCCGGACATGGTCGCGGCGCTACGGGCCACACAGCAACTGCCCCAGCTTAGGCTGTACGAGGGCTCGGCTTCGGAATTGCTGGACATGCTCAACGACGGCGCCGTCGATTGCGTGATCGGGCGCCTCGAAGCAGGAAGCATCAAGAAAAACGTCGACGCCTATGACATCACGCCACTGACCGACGAGCACTACGAGGTGGCCTGTGCGCCCACGCATGCGCTGGCCGGGCAACGCCGGGTAAGCCTGGCCGCCTTGCTGGACTATCCGTGGGTGATACCGCCGCGCATCACCTACACCCACAAGGTGTTCGAGGCGGCCTTCCTGAACAGGGGGATGCCACCGCCCATCCCCCAGATCGAAAGCCCCTCGTTCCACGACAGTTTCGCCATCCTGGCCCGCACCGACTTCCTGAGCATGGCCCCGCGCAGCGCGGTTGCCTATTACGCGGGACTGGGCCGGGTGCACAGAGTGGACCTGGCCCAGCCCTTTCCTGTCGATTACGTGGTTTTCATTTCGCTCAAGAGCGTCTCGACGCTGCCGGCCGTGAAATTGATCCGTCAGGCCCTGATGCAGCGCACACAAACGCTACCGTAACGGACAGGGCGGGTCAGATGGCGCGCCGCATCAGACTGAAGCTTTGCGCGGTCGGCCCAAGGTCGGCCTGGCCGGCCAGGAACAGGGCCATGGGCACGACATCGTCCGGCTCCTTGTACCATTCGCCGGGCATGACCTGCTTTTCCCCAAAGCCCATCATGGCGGTGCGAACCGGGCCCGGGATCAGCTCATTCACACTGATGTTGGCCGATTGCAGCTCGACAGCCAGGGTCTGGGTCAGCATCCACAAGCCAAGCTTGGAGCTGGCGTAAGACGACATCCCCGGATTGGGCCGATGCCGCGAGCCCGAACCTATCATGATCATCTTACCGGCGCCGCGCTGGCGCAGATGAGGAATGGCCGCCCGCGCGGTATTGAAAGCCCCCACCAAGTTGACTTCTATGGTCTGTCGCCACAGGTCTGGGTCACAATTTTCTATCTTGCGGCTCTGCAATTCGACCCCGGCATTGGCCACGACGATATCGATGCCGCCAAACTGCTGCACACCCGCCGCGAACAAGGCCTCCATGGCGGCATAGTCGCACACGTCGGCAACCACCGCGCTGGCTTTGCCGCCTTGTTCCTCGATCAGGCTCGCCGTTTCCTGGATCTCGTTGGCCGACCGGGCGCTGCATACCACCGCCGCCCCCGATCGGGCATAGGCGAGGGCAATGGCGCGGCCGATTCCGCGTCCGGCGCCTGTGATGACGGCAACCTTCCCACTGAGGTCTGCTTGCACCAAAGCTGCATTCATATCGTTTCCTGTTGCAAAAAGTTAAAAGGGCCACGCAAGGGTTACAGCCAACTATAGGGTGCTTTATCGGCATCATTTCGAATAATTTCGCTATGCGAACCACTCGAGCGAGTGGCCTCGAGATTCCCGGCATATCGTGAGCAGGCCGTGATATGCCGGGAATCTACCTCGATGGGTTTTTGGCCATGGTTTCGATATGCGAAATTATTCTGTTTACCTGCATGACCTTCACCTACGATCAGGAAAAGGCTGCGGCATTGGCATCGCGGCTGCAAACCAGGAGAAGACACTGTGAGCCTAAGCAATATTCTGATGGTCAAGCAAAATCTGGTGCGCCATGCCGAAGGGGTATACACCCTGGGCGGCCAGGGCAATTCGGTCGTGATCGATCTGGGCGCCACGCTGTTGCTGGTGGATGCAGGCCCCGGCGGCGACATCACCAACGCCATGATCGAGCAATTGCGTGCCAACCTGGACAAACCGGTCGCCTACATCGTCTATAGCCACGGGCACATGGGCTACAACAACGGCGTCGTGCAATGGCTGGACGACGCGGCCCAACGCGGCGAACCCGCCCCGCAACTGGTGGCACATGCGAACCTGCCGGTGCGCTACCGACGCTACCGCGAGACCGCCGGCCTGCAGTCCTATACCAACACGCGCCAGTTTCGCAGCGACTACCCGGCCGATCCGCCGGCCCACTGGTTCCAGATGCCAACGCTCACCTACGACGACAAGCTGGTGCTGCACGGCAGCGAGCGCCATGTGGTGCTCTTGCACGCACCATCGGAAACCGATGACGGCACGGCGGTCTGGATTCCCGATGTCCGCACCCTGTATGGCTCCAATGCCTTCATCAAGACCTGTCCCAATGTCGGCTCGCCTTACCGCATCTATCGTGACCCCATACGCTGGGCGCAAACGCTAGAGCGCTTTGCCGAATTGGATCCGCTGGTGCTGATGCCCGAATTCGGCAAGCCCCTGACCGACGCGGCCGAGATCCGCGAAGCGTTGACCGTGCCGGCCAGGGCCTTGCGCTACTTGCGTAGTGAAGTGGTGGCCAGGATGAACGCGGGCATGAGCGAGCGCGACATCATTCATGACGTGCCGCTGCCCGACGAGCTGTTCGGCAGCCGCTACATGAAGCCCAGCTATGGCTGCGCCCAGTACATCATGCGCGACATCTGGCGCTCGGAAAACGGCTGGTGGAACCGCAACCCGACCGACCTGCATCCGGCGCAGCCCGCGCAGGCGGCGGCTGCCATACGTCGTGCCCTGGGCGATCCGCAGCAGGTGCTCACGCGTGCCCGCGAGCTGCAGGCGGCTGGCGAACTGCAACTCGCCCTGCATGTCGTGGACCTGCTCGCCCTGGACGATTCCGACGATGCGCTGGCCCGGCAGGCGCGTGAACTCAAAGCCCAGTTGTGCGAAGCACGGGCCCAGAGCATGACCTCGGTGGTTTCGCGCCACCTGTATCTCAGCTCGGCCGATGAGCTGCTGGGCCGCCCGATAGGATCCATGGAACGCGCTGGCGGCGATGCCGGCTTCTCGTGGCAATAAACCCACAGACCCGCAGAACCGGAGACATATCCATGCAGGCAAATATCAAATCGGCTGCCGCCATCGAGCAACGCGTCAAGCCCAACAGCGGCCTGGCGGTATTGATGCGCAGCGAGCAATTCACAAACCTGGTGCCGGGCGTCCATACCCTGGGTGGCCAGGGCAACACCCTGGCCATAGAAACCGCGCGCGGCGTTGTCATCGTCGATGGCGGGCCTGGCGGCGGCGTCACCCGCGCCATGATCTCGCGCTTGCGCGAGCTGTCGGCGGCGCCGGTGCTGGCCATCGTCTATAGCCATGGCCATAGCGGCTATAACGCGGGCGTACCGTTGTGGCTGGAGCATGCGGCAGAGCGGGGCGAGCCGCGGCCCACCCTGATTGCCCAGTCGGGCGTGCCCGCGCGCTACCGGCGCTACCTCGAGACCGGGCCGCTGCAGACCTGGCTCAATAGCCGGCAGTTCCGCAAAGCCATGCGTCACGCCCCGGCCGAAAGCTACCCCATGCCGGACCAGACTTTTGATACCCGGCTGGTGATCGACTGCGGCGAGCGCCGCATCGAGCTGATTTCGGCCCCGTCCGAGACCAACGATGCCCTGGCGGTTTGGTTGCCTGTAGAGCGTTTCCTGTACGGCGGGGCGGCCATGATCCGCAGCATTCCCAATGTGGGCACGCCCTTGCGCACCATCCGCGACCCCATGCGCTGGGCAACGACCCTGGAACGCCTGTATGCGCTGGCGCCCACCCAGGTCTTGCCCGAGTTCGGCGACCCGATTACCGACGCGCAAGAAATCGAGGACGCGTTCCAGCTGCCGATACGCGCGCTACGGTATCTGCGTAACGAAGTGGTGGCGAGAATGAACCGTGGCATGAACGAGCGGGAAATCCTGCACGATATGGTGTATCCGCCGGAACTGTTCGACCATAAATTCATGCGGCCCATCTACGGCGCGCCAGACTATATCGTGCGTGAAATCTGGCGCATGGAGAATGGCTGGTGGGACCGCAACCCGACCGACCTGCATCCGGCCCGGCCGGCCGACGCGGGCAGGGCGGTGCTGTCCGCTTTGGGCGATACCGGCAGGATCCTGGCTGAAGCCAGGCGGCTGCAGGATGAAGGCCAATTCCAGCTTGCGCTGCATGTCGTCGACCTGCTGGCGCTGGCCGATGCCGATACCCACAACCCCGATGTGGCTGCCGCGCGTGAGCTCAAAGCGGCCCTTTGCCGGCAGCGCGCGTTGCAAATGAGCTCGGTGGTGTCGCGCCAGATATTGCTGAGCAGTGCCGAAGATCTGCTGGGCCTGGCGATAGGCAGCACCAGCGCCAACGACCCGCCTGCCGGGTTTTCCTGGAACTGATGCCAATGGAGAGGTCGATGACTATTGAACACCATCACGTCAAGCTAAATGGCTTGGCCATGCACTTTGCGAGCTGCGGCGAACGGGGGCAGCCGCTGCTGCTGTTCGTGCACGGGTTTCCCGAATCCTGGCAGGCCTGGCAGCACCAACTTGAAGCCTTTGGCGGCCACTACCATGCCGTCGCGCTCGACACCCGTGGCATCAATGAGTCGACCGGGCCAACCGAAGTCAAGGAATACCGTGTTGGCCGCATCCTTGCCGATCTGGTCGCCTTGCTGGATCACCTGGGCTACGAGCGCTGCGTGATGGTGGGGCATGACTGGGGCGGCGCGATTGCCTGCGCCTTTGCGCTGGCCCACCCCGGCCGCTTGCATGGCTTGATCATGATCAATGCCGTGCACCCTGCGGTGTACCGCAGGGAACTGGTGGAAAACCCGGCCCAGCAGGCGGCCAGCGCCTATATGAACTTCTTTATTACCGACGGCGCCACCGAAACCCTGTGCGCCAACGATTTTGCCCTGTTGTTCGATATGTTCAGAGAGCAGGGCAAGCTGCCGGCCTGGCTCGATACGCCGGAGCAGGACAACTATCGCCGGGCGTGGTCCCAGCCCGGCTCGGTGCGCGCCGGGCTTGACTACTATCGCGCTTCGCCGCTGCATCCGGCCATGCCCGGCGATGCCGGTGCCAACGCCGTCGAGTTTCCTGCAGCGGCCATGGTGGTCAGCGTGCCCACGCTGGTCGTCTGGGGAGAACAAGATCGCTTCCTGCTGACAGGCTGCCTGGATGGGCTGCGCGACTATGTGCCGGATTTGCGCGTGGAACGCATCCCTGAAGGCAGTCATTGGGTAGTGCATGAGCATGGCCCGCGCGTCAATCGTCTGATCACCGAGTTTCTCAATGATCGCATCGACATTGCCTAAGCTGTGGCGCCAGTCGGGCAGACAGGGCTGACACGGCCTGCCGGTAGTCACGACACGGCTGGTTTTTTGCTAGGATCCTGCCATGGCATCCAACGTCTCCGGTATCCGCAACCCAAGTGGCCTCGCAACGGCGCCGCCTGGGCAGTTTGGCGCGCTTGCGCCCCAGGCGGTGTTGCGCGAACCTGGCGACCGCCAGTTCGCCAGCACCCTGGAACGTGGCTTGCGCGTGCTGCAATGCTTCTCGGCCGACTCGCCGGAATTGGGCAATACCGATATTGCACTGCGTACCGGCCTGCCCAAACCCACGGTGTCACGCTTGACCCATACCCTGGTCAAGCTTGGCTATCTGCGCCGTAATCCGCAAGGCAGCGGCTTTACCCTCGGTATGGGCGTGCTGTGCCTGGGATACCCGGTACTGGCGGGGTTGCAGTTGCGCCAGTTGGCGGCAGGCCCCATGAAAGAGGTCGCCGATCTGATCAACGGCGCGGTCGCCATCAGTGTGCGCGACCATACTCGCATGGTGGCGCTCGAGAACATCACGACGCGCGACGTGCTAAAGCGCAAGCCCGGCACGGGCCTGACCCTGCCCATACTGGAAAGCACGCCGGGCATCCTGTGGCTGATTACCGCCGCGCCCGACGTTCGGCAGCGTGCGATCCGGGAAATCGAACACGCCGAGCCCGGCACCTGGGCGCGCCATGCCGCCATGGTGGAAGAGCAAAGAAAACGGTTCAATCGAGACGGCTACATCAAGCGCCGCCACAAGCTGCGCGCCAACACCACCGCGCTGTGCGTGCCGTTGCGCTGCAAACCGGGCTCCGAGATGCTGATGCTGTCGTGTGCGCTCGAGATCTCGGAAGACACGGCTCAGGCCCAGGAACAGCGCGCCGCCAGCGCGCTCATGGTGGCGGCGCGCGCGATCAGTGAAAAACTGATCGCGTCATGAACTATTCCAGCTTGATGTTGGCCTCGCGGATCAGGCCGGACCACAACTTGGTGTCGCGCTCTATCATGGCCGCAAGCTCTTGCGGCGTGCTGCCGAAAACCTTGTAGCCCAAACCGCCCAGTTTGTCGCCGATGGCCGGGTCCTTCAGGATTTCGGCAATTTGGCGGCTAAGCTTGTCCACAATGTCGGGAGGCGTCTTGGCCGGCGCAAAAACGCCGAACCAGGAAGTGACCTCGTAGCCCGGCACGCCGGCCTGGCTGATAGTGGGTACGTTCGGCGCCAGTGGCGACGCTTCCTTGCCGGTAGCGCCCAGCAGCGCAACCTTACCCGCCTTGGCATAGGGTAGGGTGGTGGAAGGCAAGTCGAACATCATGGATATCTGCCCGCCCATCACATCCGTCATGGCCGCGGCATTGCCTTTGTATGGGATATGCATCAGGTTGATGCCCGCCATACTCTTGAGCAGCTCGCCGGCAAGATGGTTGGATGTCCCATTGCCGGCCGACCCAAAGGATAGTTCCCCGGGGTTCTTCCTGGCATAGGCAATCAGGTCTTCGAGCGACTTGAATGGCAGGGAAGGATTGACCGCCAGCAACATATCATAGGAAGCCGCACTGGATATGGGCGCCAAGTCCTGCGGCTGGTAGGGAAGGTTGGGATTCAGCGCAGGATTGATCACCAGGGTGCCGCTGGCGGTAAACAGCAAGGTGTAGCCGTCGGCTGCCGATTTCGCGACGGCGTCGACCCCGACGATGCCGCCGGCTCCAGGTTTGTTCTCTACGATTACAGGCTGCCCCATGCTCTGCTGCATGCGGTCGGCCAGCGCACGCGCGAGCAGGTCGGTCGGTCCCCCCGTGGCATAGGGCACGACAAGCCGCAACGGCCTATCGGGGTAGTTGGCCGCATTCGAAACCGCCGGCATCACGGCTACGCCGGCCAGCGCCAGCGCGCACGCCAGACTACCCGCGCCAAATATTAGCTTGCTTAACATGGTTGCTCCTCCTGTGGGTTTTATTGTCTGTCGCACGTCCGATCGCGACAGGCTGTCCTAGTCCAGCAGCGAACTGACTGCCGCCAAGCTCACCGGCTCCGGCTGCAACAGCAGTCGCTCGATCTCGAGTTCGCGCTTGAGGTTCTTCACCCCGCAGGACAGCCGATGCAGCAGAACCTGCTGCGCCATCAACAGGCGGCGGCCATCGCCGCCCTGGCTGGCGATGCGTGCGCCTTCGCCCGCAAGCAGGGCGGCTGAAGCTGCGTGATACATCCGCGAAGACGCTTCGCGGCAGAAAGCCTCGCCCTCAAGAGTCGCGGCACATTCCTCCATATACGCACGGGCATCTTCCAATGCGCTTTTCAGCGTGCCGAGCAGGGCAGCGGGAATACCCTGCGCCTGATCCAGCCATTCGTTCATCGACTCGGCCAGCGCATTGTGCGCACCGTCCTTTCCGGCCGCGCGCTGCACCGCATCAAGAGCATTGATATTGCTGGTTCCTTCCCAAAGCACGCCGATATGGGCATCGCGAACCAGTTTTTCGTTGACGAAATCCTCGATATAGCCATTGCCGCCACGCACTTCCATGGATCCGGTCGCCACCTTGACGTTGTCGCGGCAGGCGCGGAACTTGAAAAGAGGCGTCAGGATGCGCAGCTCGAGTTGGGCGCGTTGGTCGCCGGCGTCGGCGCGGCGCATGACGTCGGCGGCATGAACGAAAATCGACAAGGCCTGCTCGGTGGGCAAGAGCAGCTTCATCATCTGGCGGCGATGCAGGGGGTGCTCGATGAGGCGGCGGCGGAACGCCACGCGGTGATGGGACACCACCTGGGCTTCGTTCAGGCAGCGGCGCATCATGGCTGCCGCCCGCACGCCGTGCGACAGGCGGGACAGGTTCACCTGATCCAGCATCTGCTTCATGCCTTGGGCCAGGTTGCCCACCGGATAGGCGATGGCGCCCTCAAACAGCACCTCGCCGCTGGGCATGGAGCGCGTACCCATCTTGTCCTTGAGCCTTGCGATTCGGTATTGATTGCGGCTGCCGTCGTCCAGGCGGCGGGGCATGGCGAACAGCCCCAGTCCACGGGTGCCATCGGGAGCCCCGTCGGGACGCGCCAGCAAGAGAACGACATCCGCGTCGACTGCCGAACAAAACCACTTGTCGCCATAGAGGCGCCAATGCTCGCCGTCATGTGTCGCGCGCAGGCGATTGGTTCCGACATCCGAGCCCCCTGTGCGCTCGGTCATGAACTGGGTGCCTTTCAGCAGTTTGGCCGGATCGGTACTGGTCATGCCCGGAATGAAACGGCGCTGCAGCTCGGCATCGCCGTATCGCTGGATCAAATAGGTCGAGCTGTCGGTAACGCTGATCGGGCACATCAAGCCGAACTCGGCCTGCACGAACAGGTACTGGAAGGCGTATTTGGCCAGGGGCTGGAAGGGCTCGGGCCAACCCAGCACGCCCTGCGTGCGCGACATCGCATGGATGCCAAAGTCGCTATAGGCGATCTTCTCCATCTCGCGGTAGGCGGGGTGGTAGTCGATCCAGTCCTCGTCGACACCGTAACGGCTGCGCCCGCGCAGCACCGGCTTGTTTCTTTCCTTGTCGGCGACCATCGCCAATTCGTCCAGGCGTGCGCCGGCCACACCGCCCAAGGCGCTCAGGTGCGGTGTCAGGAAATCCAGTGTCTCGGACGGCAAGCGCAGGGCAAGCAGGTCGCGCAATGCCGGGTCGATAGTATAGAAATTCAGGCCTCGGCAGTCTGGCGCCACCAACTGTTCGGGGGAAGCACTGGCTTGCTCGTCCAGGCCGGGGGCGTGCGATGTACTGAAAAGGGATGTCAATGTCATGATCCTGTCCACCTGATCGATAGAGTCGCTGATGTTTTGCGGCGTATCGTCACTCTAGGCAGATGACGGGCAAAAGCCCAGGGTCTTTCCGCACAGCGGAAAAGGCCTGTCTGCCCGATCCAAAGCGCGACAGAATCCTGACTTCGCCAATCTTCATCTGACTGGAACTGACTATGCAAGGCGCCTTATCCGATATTCGCGTGCTTGACCTGAGCCGCATTCTGGCTGGCCCGTGGTGTACGCAGAACCTTGCCGACCTGGGGGCTGAAGTCATCAAGATCGAGCGGCCCCAGGTCGGCGACGATACGCGTAGCTGGGGCCCCCCTTGGCTGGAGGATGCCGACGGCGGCAAGCTTGAGGATTCGACCTATTTTTCGTCGACCAATCGTGGCAAGAAATCGATCACAGTCGACATCTCGAGCGCGGCCGGGCAGGACATTATTCGGCAATTGGCCAAGCAGTGCGACGTGCTGGTCGAGAACTACAAAGTGGGCGATCTCAAGCGCTATGGCCTGGATTACGCCAGCCTGCGCGAGGTCAATCCCGGCATTGTGTATTGCTCGGTGACCGGCTTTGGCCAGGATGGCCCGTACTCACATCGTCCCGGCTACGATTTCGTATTCCAGGGCATGGGCGGCTTGATGAGCGTTACCGGTGAGCGCGATGATTTGCCCGGGGGTGGCCCGCAAAAAACCGGTATCGCCGTGGCGGACATCACTACCGGCCTGTACGCAACGGTGGCGGTTCTGGGCGCCCTGATGCATAAAGCCAAGACCGGGGTCGGCCAACATATCGACATTGCGCTGCTGGATTGCATCGTTGCGTTTGGCTCGAACCAGATCGCCGGATACTTCGCCACCGGGAACCTGCCCAAACGCTATGGCAACGCCCATGCCAATGCGGTGCCCTATGGCGTGTTCGAGACAACCGACGGCCAAATGATCCTGGCGGTTGCGAACGATGGCCAATGGCAGAAGTTTTGCCAGGCGATGTCCTTGCCTGATCTGGCCACCGACGCCAGGTTCCTGGGCACGCCACAACGCCTGACCAATCGCGACCAATTGATACCCCTGGTGGCGCAGGCCCTGGCGCAAGGCCGCCGGGACGAGCTACTGGAGCGCCTCGAATCTTATGGCGTGCCCTGCGGGCCCATCAATGACTATGCGCAGGTATTCCAGGACCCGCACGTACAGCACCGCCAGTTGCGTACCGATATTACGCACCCGGACGGCCACCGGGTGGCCACGGTGACCAGCCCGCTGCGGCTGTCGCAGACGCCGGCACGCACCGACCTTGCGCCGCCACGCCTGGGCGAACACACCGACACCGTGCTGGGCGAGCTGCTTGGGCTGGATAGCGAAACTCTGGCAAACTACCGGCGACAGCAAGTCATCTAGCCATCACGCGGATATTGCTATGGACGAGGTCGGGGAGGGCTCTTTGGTGGATCGGCAGTTTGTGGTCGCGCTGTCTCGCGGGCTGTCGTTATTGGCATGCTTTCGCGACAACCGACCGCTACTGACCAATGGCGAATTGGCGGTGCTGGCCGGACTGCCGTGCTCTTCGGTATCACGCCTGACACACACCCTGATCAAGCTGGGCTATCTTGAATACGATAGCCGCCATGCGGCTTACCGGCTGGGCACCAAGGTGCTGTCGCTGGGTTACGCCATGCTGGGCGGGATGGATCTGCAGCCCTTGATCCATCCCTATATGAAAAAGCTGGCCGAAAGGGCCAATTCGCTGGTTGCCCTTGCCACCTACGAAGACTGGAGCATGATGTGCGTCACGGTGGTCAGGAGCCGAGACACGCAAACCCTGCCTTTGGAGGTTGGCTCGCACGTGGCACTGGATACCAGCGCAATGGGGCGTGCCTATATCGCATCGTGCAGCGCCGCCGAGCAGAAAAAAATCCTCGAGCATCTAGCGGGAAACCGCAAGCGTGATCCCGCGCTGCTCAAGAAAAACATCGTCAACGCCATCAACAGCTATCGCAACCTGGGTTACTGCACCTCTATCGACGATTGGCGCAACGGCGTCAATGGCGTTGCCGTGCCCTTGTACTTGAAGAACTTTGGGCGTCGCATGGTGCTGACCTGCGGCGGCACAGCCAAGCAGATGACAAAACGGCATATTGTCGAGCAGGTTGCGCCGTTCCTGATCAAGACGGCCGCCGAGATCGAACAGGTTTTCGAGCGCATTCTGTTGAATCGGGGTTTTGGCGACACTAGCGCAAGCAGCACCAGGCAAATCGCATAAGCCCTGGCAACGGCGCTTGTTTTTCGGGCTTCGCGCGCTTAGGATCACTGCAGGCGGGACTTTCACGCGCTACACCTGTCGTTGTCGGATGCGGCGCGCGAGCGCAATCAAGAATGCCAACTCCAATCCAGCTCGTTCGGCGATAGTTTCCATTATTGAATTTGAGTAACGCGGTACCGATAGCCTCTGGCCAGGGATCCGTTTCGGAATACCAGGGTTTTGACAGAGACTTTGCCTTCTACCATAGGGATACTCATGAAATTGATCAACGACTGCTGCGCCACCGGCCACTCGGTAGACGGCGCACGACGCAAGCTCTTGAAAGGCGGTGTAGGCGCGGGCGCGGGTGTCGCGGCCCTGGCCCTGGGAATGGGATTTGGCATCGAGCCCGCCGAGGCCGCCTCGCTGAGCAAGGCGCAACGCGATGCACTGACGCCCGACCAGGTCATCGAAATGATGAAGCGGGGCAATGAACGTTTTCGCGCCGGCAAGATGCAGGAACAGGATTTCCTGGCGCAAAAACGCTCCAGTGCGACAGGCCAGTATCCGGCGGCCATGATTCTGAGCTGCATCGATTCCCGGGCTCCGGCTGAAATCATCCTGGATATGGGCATCGGCGAAACCTTCAATGCGCGTATTGCCGGCAACATTGCAAACAACGATTTGCTTGGCAGCATGGAGTTCGCCTGCGCGGCTGCCGGGGCAAAGGTCGTGCTGGTCATGGGGCATACGGCCTGCGGCGCCGTCCAGGGCGCGATCGACAACGTTCAACTGGGCAACCTGACCGGGCTGCTCGATATCATCAAGCCGGCCATTGCCGCCACGAAATACGAAGGCGACCGATCAGGCAACAATGCGGCGTTTGTCGATGCGGTTGCGCGCACCAATGTGCTGCTGACCATGGAAACGATACGTCGCGATAGTCCGACCCTGGCTGTACTTGAAGAAAAACAGCAGATCAAGATCGTTGGCTCGATGTACAACCTGGCCACCGGCGAGGTGACATTCCTGACTTGATTACCGGGCAGGTGGCTTTGGAGGCGCCGCAAGATTCGATGCAAGTCCTGGGCGCCTCCAAACTGCATTATTCAATTCCTACAATTAACCGCATAATGTATATTATGTAAAGTCACTTATTTTGCGGACTGATTCAGTCAGATATGGGATCAGCGCCGGGTCAGGATTCTGGCCCCGTCTGGTCCGACACCCCCGCTCCTTTTCATTTTTCCGGGCCCGCGCGTTGAGCACGAATCAATGAATACGCAACATAGTACTTATAAATATTGCTGACGTACTGGACGGTCTCGCGCCCGATGCGCTGGGCGGCCACCCGCTCGACGTTGTCGAACCAGATATTTGGATCAAGGCCTTTGGACGCGGCTTCCTTGCGCAGTTGCCGGACCCGGCCGGGTCCGGCGTTGTAGGCGGCAAAAGCGAACAGCCCCTTGTTGAGATCCGTCATGGGTTCCTTGGCGTAGTACCGATCGATCATGAACCGGATGTACTTCACGCCGCCGTGAATATTGTCCTCTTCGCGCTGGATGTCACCCACCTCAAGTTCCTTCCCAGTCGCCGGCATAATCTGCATGACGCCGATTGCGCCCACCGCACTCTTGGCATCCTGATCCAGTCGCGACTCCTGATAGCCTTGCGCCATCATCAGCAGCCAATCGATGGAGTATTGATCGCCGTACCTGCGGAAGAAGTCCGCCAGCCGATGGAACTTGCCGATCTCGTCTGAGTCCGTCGCACTCTTGACCCATTTCACCGTCTTCAGGTATTTCGTCAACTGCTGGTTGCCGAACGCAGTGCCGATGCGGTTCTTCTCGATGAACGGATTCAGCACCGCCGCCAGCTTGGGAGAGTCCTTTCGGAAGGCAAACGCGATATCACCGCCCGCCGCCACCTCAAGATCTTCGTACACCCGGATCTGCGGAAAGATTTGCTTCCAGAAATTGGCCAGATAGAGGTCCGACACGGTGTATTGCACGAGGTCGGCGCTGATCATCTCCAGGATGTCGTCGGTCTCGAACACCCCCGGCGCGTCCCGGACGATGGCGGGCTTCAGCCCCTTCGCCTGCAAGTCCGCATTCAGCCTCTTGACGCTGGCGTAATAGCTGCTGGCGGGGTTGACGAAAATCTCCTGGCCCGCCAGGTCGTCCAGCGATTTGAGTTCAGCCGCGCCTGGTGCACCAACGATGATTTCGCTGATGCCAGAGGCCAGTGGCGTCGAAAAATCGACCAGCTCGCGCCGTGCTTCAGTTACGGTCAGATTCGCGGCGGCTATGTCGCCCTTGCCTGCCAACAGATCCGGAATCAGCCGCTCCCGGGAGGTTGGCAGGAACACGGCATGCACACGAAGGTTCTTGTTCTTGGGTTGGGCGTTCAGCGCTTTGTCAAACTCGGTCATCATGTCGTACACAATGCCGCGCTGCGTGCCTCCCTTGTCCACGAAGTACAACGCCTTGTTGTACGGCACCAGCACGCGCACCTGACGGCGCTGGATCATGCCGTCCAGGTCGCCGGTCCAAGGCTTGACGTTGTAGGCCAAGGCCAGTGGATCGGTTTGGGGAGCGCGCTCTGCCGTAAGCGCGATTCCTCCCGGCGCAAGCAGAATGCCCGTGCAGAACATCAGGGCGAGAACACGGGGTGACATGTGAGTTCCGTACGATGAGTTGTGGCGATTTCTCGTCAATCGCAGCCGCTCGGCAATAGGCCATGGGGAATTGGCACGCCGATGCACATATGCAGAAGCAATTCTTGCGCCCGTTATGGAGGACTTCGCGTCACGCGGTGCTGGCCACAGCGCTCGCTCATGCCATCTGATCTGTCCGGGGGAGCGAGACAAACCCACCTGCGATCTCTTGCTGCAACGCAGCCTTCACGTCGGGCCAGCTCATGGGAATTGAGTCTTGGTCTTATGGAAAATTTCGGCAAAAATCAGAAACCTAGCCTGCCCCAACCGAGGCAGATGACTGAAAGGTTCCAAGCATGAACAGCACTGAAGGAATTAAGGCGTCGGTTTTTACCCGTTGGCATCAACTCGCGGTGCCACTGGCCTTCGCGCTGGCCGCGGGAAGCTTCATGCTCGTGGTTTTCAATCGCGGCCCGTTGGGCCTGGCGGCAGGCTTGGCTCTGATCAGCCTGCTGTTGCCGCCTGTCATCGCCTTCAAGGGCTTTCCTACCCGTAATCTTATCAAGGTGACGCCCGACGGCCTGGAGTTCTCGCGCCGTGCGCCGGTCGCTTTTTCCGACTTGACGAGCTGGGGCAGCGACGATTTCCTCAAGCTGGTCCGCTCGGGGCACACCACGCTGCTCGTGAGCGCGCTCGATTTGCCGAGCCGCGAACGGTTATTGCGCGAATTCCAGGGCGCGCTTCAAGAGTGGCAAAAGCAACAGCCCCCCGGTACGAAACCCGCACGCCGGACCCATTTCTACGGTTCCACGGGAGCCCGTGTCATGGGTGTGCTGATCGCCGTCTTGGGCGTCGGGTCGGCCATTATGGCGATGAACCTGCGCGAGCCCACGATTAGCCTGGCCATCACGGGTGGCTTGGGCGCGTTGTTCGGATTGGCGATGTTGCTGGGCAAACGGGGATGAGGCCGTGCGAGCCGTTCACATTTTTTCGCCGGGCAGTTGGCTGGCTTGTTGCACCCAAGAGGCGAACTGCACTTCGTCGAGCTCGCCCTCATGGATGTCGAGGTAGCGCACTTCCTTTTGCCTGGACTCGCCCGGCGGAACAGGACGCAGCGATGTGCCGCGAAAGAACGCCACTTTTACGTACTTCGTAAAGCAATGAAAGCTAAGGAACCAGCCTTGGTCCTGGCCCTCGACTCCGTAGAAAGGCGTATTCCATTTGATCGCCTTGCGCACGCCGGGGACGGAGCATTCGATGATCGCATCGAGGTGACGTCCGACGTCGCTTTTCCACCCCGGCATCGCCGCGATATAGGCCTGCACAGGTGCGTCGCCATACGCCTTGGCAATCTGAGGGTTGCCGCCCGAGAGAAGGACGACTTCTTTCGGTGGCGAGTTCGGCGCCGATTTGCGCGGCTGGGCCCTCACCTTTTTTGCGGCTTTGGCTGCTTTCCCGGACATTGCGACCATCAACTGCACTCCTATGTGACGGTGCTTCACCTATTGCCCACTTGACGGCATACGGCAGCACGAACATGTAGAGACGGGTGGATAGGAGCCCAAAAAGGTTCCTAATATTTGACGACCTCGGGCGGATATGTCATGGACGCGCGCTGGGCAGTCAATAACTCGTCGCTTTGATCGATACGGATAAGGCCGATTCGCGGAAACTCGAAGTCCACGATGATATACAGCGCAACGGTCATAACCAAGGCATAGATCAGCTTGTGCGGCGTTGTACCGCGCTTTGCGCCGGCCAGGTTCATACCAACCAGGCCGGCGCAGATCAGCGTCAAAAAGCCCAGGAATACGTAGGTCTCGATCGGCGGGTGTGTTTTCTGCGCGACTGTCAATGAGGTCGAGACGTCGAACATCTCGTTGACCGCAGAGACATATGATGCGCCATACGGCGGTACGCTGTCCTTAACCGCCAGCATGGAAGTCGCCCAGATTTCTTGCTGCAGAACACCCACCTTGGCCGCGATGGCATTGCGCCCTTCCAGATCGGCGACGTGCCGGTAATAGTTGATTCTTTCGTCCACATAAAGGCGGAACTGATCACGCAGCAGCGGTTGCTGTTCCGCGTTGATCATATCGATGCGCAGCCAAGCAGTGCCTATGGCATTGACCTCCTGGACCAGGATGTCGCGACGTTCCACCATCCGTTGCGCCGCACCCGAAAACGTAAACGCGACCAACAAACCCAGCAAAGCGAAGATGGATGCTTCGATCGCAGCGGTTCCAGGTCCGCCTTCCTCCTTGTCGCGATCGAGTTTGCGAGTTCCCAAGCGTCGCCCTATCCACATCGCGCCAAGCAGCGACAGGAAAAACACAATGGACAACCCTAGCAGCAGAAGCGAATAGTTCACGGTTTCACCATCCGATCAATCAAGGCTGTTGAACGGTCTAGAAAAGCAACACATCGGCAGCCACCTTTCCAGAGCAAACATTCAGGCCTTTATGGTGTGTGTATTCAGATAGTGCCGACATGATCGAAGAATAAAGCCAGGAATAGCGCATATGTAGAGGCACTTAACCAAAGGCTAGTTTTCGAAGCTCCGAAGCAACGCTATAACCAAACGCATGGTGTCAGGAAGCGGTTTCACCGTTCGCAAGCCGCGCCTGCTCATCATTCACGACACTGCTGTCGACAAATGTGATTTGCCCCCGACTGTGTCCTTGCGTTCAACCCTCCCCTGCAGACTGCCTAAAGTTTGCTCCAGGCCTGCATCGGGTGTCCGCTGCGGGGAATCTTAAGAAACAAGGGAATAGATCACCACCAGCCCCCTACTGTCGTTTGGCCAGGTTTTCCCGGAGGCGACCTGGCGCCTCACTCCCAAGAAGGGTAAATAATCATGGCAAGCAAAAAACCGAACATTCTGGTCATGTGGGGCGACGACATCGGCCAATCCAACCTCAGTTGCTACACCAAGGGCGTCATGGGCTATCGCACGCCGAACATCGACCGCATTGCCAACGAGGGTGTGATCTTCACCGATGCCTATGCCGAGCAAAGCTGCACGGCGGGACGAGCTTCGTTCATTACCGGCCAGTGCGGGCTGCGTACCGGCCTGACAAAAGTCGGCTTACCCGGCGCTGATCTGGGTCTCAAGGCCGAAGACATCACCATTGCCGAGGCGCTGAAGCCGCTCGGTTACCGCACCGGTCAATTTGGCAAGAACCACTTGGGAGACCGCGACGAGCATCTGCCAACGATGCATGGCTTTGACGAGTTCTTCGGCAACCTGTACCACCTGAACGCCGAAGAGGAGCCCGAAGAGGTGGACTATCCGAATGCGAAGGACTTTCCCGACTTCAAGAAAAAGTACGGCCCCCGTGGCGTGCTGCACTGCTGGGCTGATGGCAAAGGGGGCCAGAAAATCGAGAACACCGGATCCTTGACCAAGAAGCGCATGGAGACATGCGACGATGAGTTTCTTGCCGCTGCCAAGAAGTTCATCCAGGCCGCTCATGATGCAGGCGAGCCGTTCTTCGTGTGGTTCAACACGTCGCACATGCACGCCTGGACGCACGTCAAACCGGAAAGCCTTGGCCAGTCCGGCCGCTGGCAATCCGAGTACCACGACGTGATGATCGATCACGACAAGCACATCGGTGAAATGCTGGCCTTCCTGGACGAACTCGGAATCGCTGAAAACACCTTTGTGCAATACAGCACCGACAACGGGCCGCACATGAACACCTGGCCCGATGCGGGGACGACCCCCTACCGAAGCGAGAAAAACACAAGCTGGGAAGGCGCATACCGCGTGCCATGCATGGTGCGCTTTCCTGGCCGCATTCCAGCTGGATCAATATCGAACGAAATCGTCAGTCATTTGGACTGGTTCCCCACGCTGCTCGCAGCGGCAGGCGAGCTCGACATTGTCGACAAGCTGAAAAAGGGCCATAAGATAGGTAAAAGGACCTTCAAGGTGCATCTGGATGGATACAACCTGATGTCACACCTGACTGGCAAGGAGCCCAAAAGCCCGCGCAAGGGCTTCCTCTACTTCACAGATGAGGGCGACGTCGCGGCTTTGCGCTTCGATAACTGGAAAATACTGTTCATGGAGCAGCGTGTCGCAGGCACACTCAAGATCTGGCAGGAACCCTTCGTAACGCTGCGCGCGCCGTATATCTTCAATCTGCGAATGGATCCGTATGAGCGCGCGCAAATTACGTCAAATACCTACTACGACTGGATGTTCCGCCACATCTTCCTGCTCGTGCCTGCGCAGGCCATCGTCGCCGAATTCCTGCAAACCTTCAAGGAGTTCCCGCCACGACAAAAGGCGGCGAGCTTCAACCTGGAAAATGTGCTCGACAAGTTGAAGGACAGCGCCAGCAGTAGCTGACCCAGTTGACGAGGACTACGCACCGCTGCCAATTATGACGCTCGGCAGCATTGCTGCCCACAGATCCTCTATTTTCCCGTTTGATGGCACTCGGGAGCGGCGCGAGACTGGATGCCGACGAGCATACATATTCATCGCCCAGGTGCGCGCTGCGACGCAATGATCCTTCGGGAACAGCGTATCTGGGAGTATCCTTGGGGCTGATAGCCAGCCTTGGTCTCATTGGGACTACCCTCCCACCGTGGACACTCAACTTTCCGAATGGGCAGTTTGGGTTTTCCGTGGGGAGTGTGCAATGGCCTTGCGCCCGGCAGATCACGGTGACGCCTTGCGTGAAAACAACTTTCGCATGACTACGCCAGGGAATTCCCCCGCATAGGAAAAACATGTCCGAAATGACGACGTTTGCCGTAAGCAAGACCTCCCGCTCCGCATTGGAGATGGCCCATGACGGCATGGTCTTGATTCCCAGCGGCACCTTTCTCATGGGTTCGGATCGGCACTATCCAGAGGAAGCGCCCGCACATAAAGTTGCGGTGCAAGGGTTCTGGGTCGATACACATGCCGTGACCAACGCCGAGTTCAAGCGCTTTGTCGAGGAAACAGGGCACGTCACGCTTGCCGAGAGGCCGGCTGATCCCGCGTACTACCCTGGCGCGGACCCGGCATTGCTCGCGCCCTCCTCCGTCGTGTTTCGTAAAACCGCCGGACCGGTAGACATGCGAAATCCACTCAACTGGTGGACCTACCAGCCCGGTGCCGACTGGCGCCATCCGCGTGGCCCAGGCAGCTCGCTGCAAGGCTTGTGGAACCATCCGGCCGTGCACATCGGTTTCGAGGACGCCGAGGCCTACGCAAAGTGGGCGGGCAAGGCGCTTCCGACCGAGGCAGAATGGGAGTACGCGGCACGCGGCGGGCTCGACGGTGCAGAATACCCCTGGGGTGACGAATTCAGTCCTGGCGGCAAGTTGATGGCCAACACATGGCAAGGCCAGTTTCCATGGCAAAACCTGCTGCAGGATGGCTACGAGGGGACGGCGCCGGTCGGCTCGTTCCCGCCTAACGGCTATGGTCTGTTCGACATGGCTGGCAACGTCTGGGAATGGACCACGGACTGGTATCAGGAACACGGCAAGATCACGAAGGCTTGCTGCACGCTGGACAACCCTCGCGGTGGGCCGCTGGATGGCAGCTACGATCCACGAATGCCGCAGGTGCGTATCCCGCGCCGCGTGATGAAGGGGGGATCCCATCTTTGCGCGCCGAACTATTGCCATCGCTATCGCCCGGCAGCCCGGATGGCACAGCCGATTGACACCTCGACCTGCCATCTCGGCTTTCGCTGTGTCGTGCGCGAAGAGACGCCGACAGAGGCATGCGCGGCACCGACATTCTGATCAAGCCTATCGTGGCGGCTGGCACACGGCCTTGTCATGGTATGGAGGGATAGACTTTCCTCGATTGGAGGAGATCGACCATTGCGAATGGCCCCTGACACCCTGCCGCAACGACCTGGAAAGGTTATGCGTCTTGTCTTGCTCCTGATTTCAGGTTGCCTTCTGATGATGCCGCCGTCGGCGCAGGCGACAGCCACCAGAACCGTTCTGATGCTGTTCTCCAACAATCGCTCTCTCCCCGCCAACATCGAAGCCACGCGCGGCTTGCACGAAGGCGTCAATAACGCTGCGGGTGCGCCGGTTGACGTTTTTGAGGAGTTTCTCGATCTGCCCGCTTTTTCCGGCCCAGCCTTCGAACAAACCTTCACGACCTACTTACGAGAAAAGTACGCCACCCGCGAGCCCGAGGTGATCGTCGCTGCAGGTGCTCCCGCACTGGAATTTCTGCTGCGCCATCGTGCCAGTTTTTTCCAGAACGTGCCCGTGGTTCACCTTGCAGTCGACAAAACGCTGCTGCAATCGCTGCATCCACTGCCTGCCGATATCGTCGGCGTGTCGGTCGAGTACGACTTCGCGGGCACTATTCAGTTGGCGTTACATTTGCACCCCGAGGCCCGACGGCTGGTGTTGGTCACGGGTTCGAGCCGTGGGGACCACCGGTGGGAATCTCAGATACGCACGGCACTTGACAGCCTGGGGGCTCCACCAACGGTTGAGTTCCTCGCGGGATTGTCCACCGATGCGCTGGAGCAGCGGTTGCGTGATTTGGGGCCCCATGATGTGGTGTTCACGCCGGGATACTTCAGGGACGGAATGGGCCGTGAGTTTTCACCTCGCCAATCAGCCGCTTTCATGGCAGCTGTATCGGGCGCGCCTGTCTATGGGCCGTTCGATACCTTCATTGGTCCCGGTATCGTCGGCGGGCGCATGCCAGCATATTTCGAGATGGGCCGGCAGGCGGCAGACGCAGTCAATGCCCTGCTGGCCGGCACTGCGGCGAGCGAGCTTAACATCCCGACGAGCATACCGTCGGTAACGCAAATCGACTGGCGACAGGTGAAAAAGTGGAACATCGCCGAAGCGGATATTCCGCCGGAGACGGTCGTGCACTTCAAGGGTCCGACGGTCTGGGAAAGGTATCGCCACCAGGCTGTCTTTATCCTGGCGGTGCTTCTTTTGCAGGCCGCGCTGATCGCGGCTTTGCTCATTGAACGACGCTCGCGTCAGCGCACAACATCGGCGCTGCAGGAAAGCGAGAAGCGAATGAGCCTTGCCGCACAAGCGTCCAAGCTTTCCACCTGGGTCTGGGACGTCAGCCAGGAAAAACTCCGGTTGGACCCCATAACTCGGCAGGATCCAGGTCACGCGCCGATTCGTTTCGAGCGAATACTTGAAACGGTGCACCCGTTGGATCGTACCAACCTTGACAGCGCAGTCCGACAGTCCATCGAGAAAAACGAAGAACTGGACGTGGAGTATCGAATACTCGCGCCCGATGGTGAGGTGCGATGGGTCGCGGCACGCGGGCGCCCCGAGAAAGGCATGGGACAACACATGAGGGGCGTCACGCTGGACATCACAGAACGAAAGGTGGCAGAGCTACAAGCAGGGAAAGATCGGGCAGCACTGACGCACATGACCCGTGTGTCCATGATGGGGCAGCTTTCCGCTTCGATCGCACACCAGTTGAACCAACCGCTGGCGGCCATTCTTGGCAACGCCGAGGCGGCGCGAAAAATGCTTGATCAAGCCGACCCCGATCTTGCTGAGCTCAGGGAGATCTGCGACGACATCGTTGCCGAGAACCTGCGCGCCGCCGAAGTCATTCGTCGCCTTGGTGCACTTTTCAGACGTGGCGAGATGCAGCTCGCGCCGCTGGATTTGAACGAACTGGTATCCGAGACGCTCGAACTCGTGCGCCCGGAACTGATGACTCGACAGGTCGGCCTGGCAACAGAGTTCGCCTCGCGGCTGCCGAAAGTTGATGGCGGCCGGATTCAGTTGCAGCAGGTCCTTTTGAACCTCGTTCTGAACGCGGCGGACGCCATGAACGAGATCGATCCAGCCCGGCGCAGGCTGAAGGTACGCACCGAGCTCGACGGCAGCACGGTGCGTCTGTTGGTCATCGACCAAGGATCGGGCATCGCGCCAGAGGACATTCCGAAGATCTTCGGGGCATTCTGGAGCACCAAGGCCGACGGCACCGGAATCGGCCTGGCTATCTGCCAGTCTATCGTCATGGCGCACTGCGGAACTCTCACTGCAGCCAACAATCCGGATGGCGGCGCGACATTCTGCGCCGCGTGGCCTGTTCGGCAACACAACTGATCATGGGATGAGCGACATGGAAACCATCTATCTGGTCGACGACGATCCGGCGATACTCAAGTCGCTGTCGCGAGTGCTGGGCGAAGCGCAATGCAATGTGAAAACCTTCACATCCGCCGAGGCGTTTCTGGCGCGACTGGATCCTGACGTGGGGGGTTGCCTGGTTCTCGATGTCACCTTGCCGGGCCTGGACGGCTTGGCGCTACAACGCCGGCTGATTGAATCCGGACGCGTGCTCCCGATCATATTCCTGACCGGTTACGGCGACATTCCCATGTCGGTGCAGGCGATCAAGGCCGGTGCCACGGACTTTCTAACCAAGCCCGTCAGTTCCGCAACGCTTTTGCACGCCATCCGCGCGGCAATCGCACAGGATGCCTGCGCCCGCCAAACCCGAGTTGAAATGGCGACCGTCAAGCAGCGGTTCGCCATGCTGACCAAACGAGAGCGGGAAGTGCTCGACGGAATCGTCAAGGGAAGACTCAACAAGCAGATTGCAAGCGACCTGGGCATCGTCGAGCAAACCGTGAAGTTTCATCGCGCACGGATCATGGACAGGATGCAGGCTCACACGGTTGCCGAGTTGATGCACATGGCGGCAAAGCTTGACATTGAAGCCGCGACCAAGCAGCCGGATGACGCGCAGAACCTGGATGGACCGGTACGCGTATCCGTCCTCTCCTCGGCGTGGCCGACGCAGGACTGAACCAAAATCCAGTCGCCGGTCTCGTTGCAAGGCTGTACCGTTCAGCCATGATCGACACCGACCCCTACATCGCCGTGGTGGACGACGAGTCATCCATACGCACCATGCTCGGCCGTGTGCTGCGATTGGCCCACTATCGGGTCAACGCTTACTCGTGCGGCGAGGATTTTCTGGCTTCGCTGGCTACGCAACGGCCCAAGTGCGTGATTCTCGACATCCATATGCCTGGGCTGTCAGGGTTCCAGGTGCAGACGCACATGCGTGCATCGAACATCCAGATTCCCGTCGTGCTTATCACAGCAAGCGACGACATCGCATTCGGCCTGATGGCGCTCGAGGCAAACGCGACCTGCCTGCTGCGCAAGCCGTTTTCCACAGACGAATTACTCCGGGCGATCGACGTTGCGCTACGCAGCAGCGGCCGTGCCCCTTAACTAAAGACTAGTTCCGGTCAAAGCCGCATGACGGTACAACACCTATGTGTGGCAAGGGTTCCTGCCCGCGATCAACTGTTAATTTTTTGCACGTGCGTTGCCTGAAAACCCGGTGCTGTCGCGGCAGCACCAAAATCCTCCCAAACTGAAGGAGTCTCTCATGGCAAAACAAGGCAAGCCAAATATCCTGGTCATTTTCGGTGATGATATTGGCATGTGGAATGTCGGTGCATACACGCACGGCATGATGGGAAAAACCCCGAATATCGACAGCATCGCACGCGATGGCATGCTCTTTACCGACCACTACGGCCAACCCAGCTGCACGGCGGGTCGCGCAGCTTTCATCATGGGGCAGATGCCGGTGCGCACCGGCATGACCACGATTGGCATTCCCGGTTCCACACGCGGAATCCAGAAGGAAGATCCCACACTTGCCGAAGTACTCAAGGCAGGCGGCTATATTACCGGCCAGTTCGGGAAAAACCACCTGGGCGACCGCAACGAATTCCTGCCGACGGTGCATGGCTTTGACGAATGGTTCGGCAACTTGTATCACCTGAACGCCGAGGAAGAGCCCGAAGAACTCGACTACCCCGGCCAGAAGAATCCTGAGTACCGCAAGAAGTTTGGTCCACGCGGCGTGCTCCACTGCTGGGCGACCGACAAGGACGACCCTACCGAAGACCCGAAGTTCGGCAAGGTGGGCAAGCAGAAGATCGAAGACACCGGCAGCCTGACACGCAAGCGCATGGAAACCTTCGACGCCGAAGTGCTCGACAAGACGCTGGACTGGCTGGACCGCAACGGCAAAAGCGATAAACCTTTCTTCTGCTGGTTCAACACCACGGCCATCCACGTCTGGTCGCATTCGCCAAAAAAGTACATCCAGAAGGCCGTGGACGAAGGCCGCGCCGAGCAGGACGTGGTGCGAGCCAAGATGATCGAGCACGACGAGCAAATCGGCGTACTGCTGCAAAAGCTCAAGGACCTGGGGGTGGACGACAACACCATCGTTATCTACACCACCGATAACGGCAACGAGCTGATGATGTGGCCCGATGGTGGCTACGCGCCCTTCCGTGGCGAGAAAGGCACCACATGGGAAGGTGGCGTGCGCGTGCCTTGCCTGGCGCGCTGGCCGGCGAAGATCCCCGCTGGCAGCGTATCCAACGGAATTCAGAGCCACGAAGATATATTCGTTACGCTGTGCGCCGCCGCAGGCATGCCCAACATCAAGGATGATCTGCTCAAGGGGCACAAAGCGGCAAACGGCGTCACGTACAAGGTGCACCTCGACGGATACAACAACCTGGATCACTGGACCGGCAAGTCGGCCAAGTCGGCGCGGCGCGAGTTCTTCTACTACGATGAAACCGACCTGATGGCGATCCGGGTGGATGCCTGGAAGATGCATGTCGGGGTCAAGCGCGAAGGCAGCTGGTGGAACGAGAAAGCGTACCCGAGCGTTCCTTATGTCTTCAACCTGTTGATGGATCCGATGGAAAAAATGGATCCCGAGTCGCACGAGTGGGGCTACATCGGGCGCAAATTCTTTGGCTCGAAAATGTGGGCGCCGACAGCGGGCGGCCCACTCCTGGCAGCGCACCTGCAAAGCCTGGCCGAATTCCCGCCGTCGCAAGGCGCGGACAGCCTGAGCCTGAAGAAGAATATCGAGACGGCGATGGCTAAGCTCGAATCGCCGAACGGCAGCAGCAACTAGCGCGTGCCACAGGTACCGACCGCAAGCTGCATCGGTCGGTACAGCCTCGCTTGCGCTGAATCCTTCAGGAGACGCCATGGAACAGTTGCTGCATGCCTCTGCACTCATCCTGTCGCAAATACTCGAGGCTGCGACGCTCGTGCTGCTAGCCATCGGCGCCTTGTTGGCAATCAAGAACCTGATTGCCGGCACTGTCGCGCACCTGCCGGCGAACGAGATCGCGGTGAGCGCCTGGCAAGGTCTGTCGCGCTGGTTGCTGGTCGGCCTTGAGTTCCTGCTGGCCGCCGATCTCGTGTCGACTGTGATTTCACCGAGTTGGGACGAACTCGGCCGGCTCGGAGCGATCGCGCTCATCCGCACGGTGCTCGGGTTTTTCCTTGGGCGCGACCTTCAGGAGGCTCGCAAAATCGTACGCGAAAACGCCGAGCTGGCAGCGGCAAATCAGGAACAGCGATCATGACCGACTCTGGACTTCCCGAACTTCCGCCAGACCTCGCCAAGGCCATCGACAAGGAACCGGACGACGCTTCAACCCAGCTCTCGGCACACCGAACTCAGCTGTCCGAGCACCGCACGGCTCTATCCGAGCATCGCACAGGTCTATCAGACCATCGCACTGACCTGTCCGAGCATCGCACGGCCCTGTCGGATACTCGTTCGCACCTTGCCAACGAGCGCACTCATCTGGCCTACCTGCGCACCGCTCTCTCGTTAATGAGCTTTGGCATCACGATCAACCGCTTCAGCATATATCTCCAGCAGGGAGGCGAGACGGCGAAGCTCAACCAGAGTGTATTTGCGTTGCGCGACGCGGCCAATGTCGGACTGGGCATGGTCATCGTCGGCAGTCTGCTGTTGCTGTGGGCGCTTCTGCGCTACCGGCGCGTGCACACGCAGATCGTGGAGGAAAACTTTGAGCCCAGTTCGACGTCCGTCACGGTGCTGACTGTCACCATCATCGCGTTGGGAGCGGTCAGCGCAGTGTGGCTGATGCTGACCTGAGCCGCGGTTGCTACGAATCCGCCCTCGACAACCTCCCAAATGGCCATCATTGCCGTGAAGCCAAACAGCGTTCCCGCAGCGCCAGTCGAGCGCGAATTTCATCTTTTCGACGGTGGCCCCCCGCTGCGCCTGCTGCGGCTCTGGGGGCGGCTCGATCCGCAGCATCAGCATGTCTGGCGACGCGCGGTGATCGTCGTGTGCCTGGGCTGGCTGCCTTTGCTGGCTCTAGCGCTGCTCGCCCTGGCAACCGGACAAGAAAACATCTGGCAGGCTTTCCTGCGCGACGCCTCTGTGCACGCACGCTCGCTGATTGTTGCGCCGATGCTCGTGCTCGCCGAGGCAATCTGCATCCCTCGCCTGGGCGCGCTCGCCCATACATTCCGAAGCCGGGGCCTCGTTGCGCTGGGCGGGCTCCCTGCGTATGACCAGATAGTTCAATCCATCCAGCGGCTGCGGGACTGGTGGCTGATCGAGGGCCTCGCGGTGGTGCTGGCCTATGTGCTGGCAATCCTGATCGTCGAGTACATTCCGGCCTCCTTCCTGCCCGATTGGCATCAGGGCTCCGAAGATGCGCCGCTGGGCCGCTCTCTGGCGAGCTGGTGGCACGCCTTGGTCAGCTTGCCTTTGCTGCTGGTCCTGATCTTCGGATGGTGCTGGCGGGTGTTCCTCTGGGCGCGCTACCTCTGGCTGGTAGCGCAGCTGGATCTGCGTTTGGTCGCCGCGCATCCGGATGGCGCAGCCGGCCTGATGTTCGTCAGCTATTCCTTGAACATCTTCTCGATACTCGGCAGCGCCATCGGCGTGATCGTGGTCGGCACGGAACTGGCCCATTTGCTGGCGGGCGGCGCGGTCACCCTGGAACAGTTGGCGCGCGTAACCTTCGCTACCGTCGCCTTCGTGCTTCTGATCTTCATGGCTCCGCTGGCGTCATTTTGCAACGTGTTGCTCCGGTCGTGGCGCTTGAGTATCGATCGCTATGGCGAACTCGCGCAACGCGTCGGCGTGAGCCTGGAAGACAAGTGGATGCGCGGCCCTGCCGCGCCAGAGACGTCCGAGCCGCTGTCTTCACCCGACTTCTCTGCCGTGGCCGATCTTTTCCAGTCGGTCGAGAAAGCGTACGGCATGCGACTGGCTCCTGTCAGTCTTCGCAGCATACTGGCGCTCGCAGCGGCCAGCGCCCTGCCCTTCGGCGTGGTCGCCCTGGTGTTTGTTCCCTTCGACAAGGTGCTGGAGAACCTGTTGGGACTGTTCCTCTAGGGACTGAACCAAAGCCCAGTGGTCGAAAATCCGCGAGCGACATATGCTGAGTCGGGCTGACCGGGCTCTTCATCTGACGGGGGTATCGACGATGACCTTGAGACATTGGCTTGTCGGTGCGGCAAGCTGCACCACGCTGATTCCTGAAACCCACCATGAGCACCCATGAGATGGTCATGCTCGCCGTACAGGCGAGCATCATGATCACCGTCTTCTCATTCGGGCTCGAGGCCACCATTGACGATGTGCTCTACGTGGTGCGTCGGCCGTCGCGCTTCATCCGTTCTTTTGTGTCGATGTTCGTGGTGATGCCGCTCTTGGCGATCGCGCTGGACAAAGCCTTCGATTTCAACCATGCGACTGAGGTTGCGCTGGTGGCGTTGGCGCTCTCTCCGGTACCGCCCCTGCTGCAGAAAAGAGAGGATAAGGCGGGCGCAAGGGCATCCTACGCCTTGGGCCTCATGGTAACCATGGCGCTCCTGTCGATCGTGATCATACCGGCGGCGATTGAGCTGCTGGAGCAGGTGTACGACCGTAGCTTTGCGATGCCTGCAATCGCCATCGCGAAAATAATCTTGCTGATGGCGATCGTACCCCTGGCTGTTGGCATGCTCGTGGGTGCCATCCGGCCCACCGTGGCGGCGCACCTTGCCAAGCTCGCAGGAATCACCGGCACCTTGCTGTTGCTGGTCGTGGTGATTCTTATCCTCAAGGCGAGCATGCACTCGATACTTGCACTTATCGGAAACGGCACGCTCTTCGCGGTGGTGGTCTTCGTCGTGGTGGGGTTGGCGGCGGGGCACTGGCTGGGCGGGCCAGACCCCAAGGATCGCTCAGTGCTTGCGCTGTCGACTGCGGCGCGGCATCCGGGAATCGCGCTGGCGATGGCCACTTTCAATTTCCCGAACGAGCATGCCATTACCGCCGCGATCCTGCTCTACCTGCTCATCAACATCGCCATTTCCATTCCCTATGTGATGTGGCAGCGGCGGCGGCAGGGATAGCGCGGCGACGATTGATCGGCTGCGCAACGGCCGCTGCGCCTATGGCTCTTGCTTGTACATCTTGCCGTCTTTCATGATGACCGCAAAGCTCTGCTCTGGTTTGGCGATGAGACTGATGTCAGTTATAGGGTCGCCATTGACGAGCAGCAAGTCCGCGAGGGCTCCTTCGCGCACGACGCCAATCGTACCAGGATAGGGGTTGCGCTTACCCGAGAGTTGCAGGAGTTCGCCGTTGGTGCCGGTAGCCATGATCAATGTTTGCGCAGGGGAATACCAACGGGTCAAGCTCGCCAGGATTGCGCCCTGCTGGCTTGCGATCGCGCTCGAGAAGAGAATGTCGGTGCCAAATGCCGTTTTAATGTTGTGCTTCTTTGCCAGCCGATAGGTCTTGTCTGTTCCCGAGAAGACTTCCTGCGCCTTGGCCCATTGCACGGAATCCCTGGGGAACGCATTCGCCAGTTCATCCGGGAAAGCCTGGGTGCTCAGCCAGATGTCTTTGCTCGCTATGAGTTGTGCGCTGTCCTCGTCCATCAGGCTGCCATGTTCGATGACCTTGACTCCGGCCTCGATTGATCGGCGAATCGCCTCTGGGGTGTAGGCGTGTACGGCAACATAGGTGCCCCAGTTTTGCGCTGCCTCGACAGCGGCGCGCAATTCGTCGCTGGTGAAGGTAATTGCATCCAGCGGGCTGTTTGGCGATGAAACGCCGCCACCGGCGGTCAATTTAATCTGGGTCGCCCCGTGCATGAGTTGCTCGCGCGTGCGGATGCGCACTTCGTCGGGGCTATCCGCTATGGCGCTGTTGCCGACGATGTCCTGCCAGGATCCAGGTGCCCCCAGTTGTCGGGGCAAATCATGCATCTCGCGAAAGTCGCCATGGCCGCTGGTTACCGTGATCATGGCGCCCGAGGGATAGATGCGCGGCCCCTCGATGATACCTTCATCGACGGCACGCTTGAGACCGAAGGAAGCGCCGCCCATGTCTCTTACCGTGGTGAATCCACGCATCAGCGCGCGTGACGCTTCCACGCCGGCGATCATCCCAAGGTAGGTGGGGTCTGCCTGCATCGCGACATTGAACGGCACGCCGACGAACATGGCATGCCAATGTGCGTCGATCAGGCCTGGCATCAGGGTCCGGCCATTGCCTTCAATTACCTGCACGCCTGGCAGGCTGGCCGTATCGATGGGGGCATCGGATATCCGTTCGATCAGGTTGCCGCGGATCAAGACATGGGAAGGGCCGGAAAGCGCGGCACTTGTGCCATTGAATATGCGCACATTCTTGAACAGGGTCAGCGACTCGCTCTGGGCCATCGGCACCGTCGGCAAGGGTGCCTGCACTTCATGCGCTTGCGCCTGGTTGAGGCCCGCGGTCGCGGCCAGGATGGCTACTGCCAACAGGTTTTTCATCGTGTTCTTTCCCGTTTGAAGTGGCGGATACAGACTCGTTCGCCTCGGTTGAGCAACGTGAATCATTTCACACCATATCAACCTGATCGGCAATTCCCTCTCGTGCAGCCCCCGTCAAGCAGCGCGCCGTGGGCCCGGTCCCCAACCCATTCTTACAGCCAGCGCATTTTGCGGAAATGCCGATACAGCAGGCTGCAGGTCACGGCAACAAGCCCCAGCGCCAGCGCGTACCCATACTTCCACTTCAATTCCGGCATGAACTCGAAGTTCATGCCCCAGATGCCCACAAACGCGGTGGCCACGGCGAATATGCCCGCCCACGCTGCAAGTCGCTTGGTGGTTTCGGTTTCCTCGATTGTCACCACGGATAGATTGACTTGAACCGCAGTGCCGATCGTGTCGCGTAAGCTGTCAAGCGCGGCATTGATGCGCGTCAGGTGGTCGTACACATCGCGAAAGTACTCCCGGCTGTTTGCGCAGACCCGCGGGACTCGGCCGCCCACGAGTCCGCCCGTGGCCTCCATCAATGGCGACACAGCATGCTTGACCAGCGTGATCCGGCCCTTGAGCGCATATAGGCGCTCTACATTGGCGCGCCCCGCGTCGCGATCGAAGATCTGATGTTCGATCGCCTCGAGTTCCGCTTCCAACGCTTCGATCACCGGGAAGTAACGGTCGACCACCGCGTCCATCAGCGCATAAAGAACGAAGCCCGAACCATGGCTCAGCAACTGCGGTTCTTTTTCCGCACGCGCACGCACGTCAAGAAGGCTGTGCTGTGATCGGTTGCGCACCGACAGCACGAAATTTGGGCCCACGAACACGTCCACCTCACCCACCTGGAGTTCGTCGGTCGGCGTGAACTCCACGGTTTGGATGACCACGAAAACCGTTTCCCCGTACTCCTCGATCTTGGGCCGTTGGTGTCCGTTTTTTGCGTCCTCGACCGCGAGCTCGTGCAAGTCAAATTCTTCTCGCATCTTGTCCAGCTCGGTTTGTGTGGCATCTCGCAAAGCGACCCAGACAAAGCAGCCCGGTCGCTTCAGATATTCGTTGATGTCTTCGACATCGATATCCCCGAGTTTCCTGCCTTCCTGATAAGCGGCGCAGTTGATCAGCATGATCTTGTCCTGAAAGAACGAAGTAGCAATCGTGACACACCAGGATCAAGCGACATGCCGCAAGATCAAGGCGAAAATTGATGCAGAGTTTCCTTAACCGGCGACGAGTCAGGCTTCGACGCATTTGGGACGAGCAATTGAAGTGGCGCGCAACGCAATCTTCCTCTTGGTAGGTTGAAGGGTTCTTTCGCTTGACTCTTGCCTAGCGTCCTAAAGTGCGGGACAAGAACATGCTGGTGATGCCTTGTCGCAGGACGGGTATGATCAAAACAGCTGCGCACCTGTCGTCCTAACGGGGAAAATATGCCGAAACCGGTATTTTTTAACGTATTCCAGATCCAGATGCCCGTGGGTGCGATCACTTCCATCGCTCACCGTATCACGGGCCTTTTACTGGCCCTGGGAATTCCGTTCAGCATATACCTGCTCGACCTGTCGCTGGACGGGCCCGCAGGCTACCAACGGGCTCAGGCCTTGCTTGGCAGTTTGCCGTTTCAAGGCGTGGCAGTGCTCTTTGCCTGGGCTTTGGCCCATCACCTATTGGCCGGCATTCGCCATATGCTGAGCGACGTCGATATTGGTTCCAGCTTGCATGCCGCCCGCCGCACAGCCTGGGCGGTAAATTGCCTGGGCGTGGGCTTTGCTTTGCTGGCCGGTATGGTGTTCCTATGAGAAAGACGCCAATCAGTGGCCTGCGGGCCTGGATGATCCAACGGCTTTCAGCAGTCTACTTGCTGGTTTTCCTGCTTTTTTTTCTGGGCTATTTCGCATTTTATCCACCCGCTTCGTATGAAGCCTGGCGTGACTGGATTTCCGGCACGGCCGTCGTTACTGCCACCGGTGTTTTCTTTATCGCCCTATTCATCCATGCGTGGGTCGGCCTGCGTGATGTCATTCTGGATTATGCAAAGCCGTTGGCGGTTCGGGTTGTCCTGCTGACCCTGCTGGCGCTCAGCCTTGCTGCCTTGACGGTATGGGTCCTGCGGGTGCTGCTTCTTGCTGCCACCTGAAAGACAGGTGCGCCGCCATACTTCACATCGAGAGCGGACATGAGGGTTTCCATCTACAGATTCGATCCGGACAGCGATGCAAAACCCAGGATGCAGGACTATGACGTGCAACCCGGCCCCAACGACCATATGCTGCTGGATGTCATCCTGCGCATCAAACTGGAAGATGAATCGCTGACCATTCGCAAGTCGTGCCGGGAAGGCATTTGCGGCTCGGACGCAATCAATATAAATGGACGCAATGGACTCGCATGCGTCACTCCGGTAAGAACGCTGAAAGAACCGGTTGTGTTACGTCCCTTGCCCAGCTTTCCGGTCATTCGTGACCTGGTCGTTGACATGACGCAGTTCTACAAACAGTACTGGTCAGTCAAGCCCTACCTGATCAATCATGAACTTCCGCCTGAAAAAGAACGCTTGCAGTCTCCAGAGGAACGAGATTCGCTCAATGGCCTTTACGAATGCATCCTGTGTGCATGCTGCTCGAGCCAATGTCCATCCTACTGGTGGAATCCAGACAAATTCGTTGGGCCAGCCGGGCTGCTGAATGCGTATCGCTTTATTGCCGATAGCCGGGATCAGGCCACGCAGGAACGCCTGGACGACTTGAATGATGTGTATCGCCTGTTCCGCTGCCGTACCATCATGAACTGCACTGAAGTTTGCCCGAAAGGCCTTGAGCCGTCTCGCGCCATCGAGCATATCCGGCTGGCGATGGTGAGTCGTTCGCTATAACGTCGCACTCCGCTGAATCAGCGCTTGAGCATATCAAGCTTGTTCTTCATGCCAGACCATTTCTCTGCCTCTGGCAAGGCATCTTTGGTGCGCGTAATAGGCTTCCAGTTGCGCGCAAGATCTACGTTGATCTGGATGAAATGCGCCTGTTCCTTGGGAACATCGCAGTCTGCGAAGATAGCGTCAACTGGGCATTCGACCACACATAGGGCACAGTCGATACAGTCGTCAGGCTCGATCGCCAGAAAATTTTGTCCTTCGCGAAAGGCATCGGTTGGACAGACCGTCACGCAGTGCGTGTACTTGCATTGGATGCAACTGTCGGTGACGACAAAAGTCATGGAATGTTCGCTATTGGAGACAGCGAGTGCTAGGCACTATGCAACAGAATGGTGACCAGAACCGAGGCGTCTTCCAGTGCGTGCACGGCATGCATCACGTTACCTGCAAGGCAGATCAGCCCACCTTCTCTCATCAACTGGGTCGTTTCGCCCGCGATGATCTCGATCCGTCCTTCCAGGCACTGGATCGTTATTTCGCCTCTGACCTGATGCGCAGGCATAGTCTTGCCTGCCAGCAGGACCATTCGGAACACTTGCAGTCTGTCCGATTTGTACAGGGTTTTCGTAACTGCCGTCTTGAGCTCGTCTTTTAATGGGCGAATGTCTATCAACTCGCCTGACGATGCATGATGGAGAGCCATAGTGGTTCGAAAGGAAACGTTGAGATCAGGACAGTCTACGCCCTACCCTACGTGGCGAACAGATCCAACTCACCGAGCAGGGCGTGTTTGCATGACCTCTTGGATTCCTCATCCTAGAGTCCTAGTCCGACCAGGCCCGATTCAGGCGGAGGCGAAGAAATCCGTTTCAAAAAAGCACACAAAGGAGGCTTGCTTCATCGGCTACTCGATAGTGCTGGCGCGAAAACTTGCGCTGGCATATGGATTGCGTAAGACACCCACATCTTCATTCGCAGGAGACGACAATGAGCCCTCACAAGTTTGCCGGGCTAGTTTTCGGGCTGGCTGCGTTGGCTTCCATCGGCGTGGCCAACGCAGCTGGGCTCACCCTTGATCGGGGGGACACCCGCTTTCTGCAAAAAGCTGCCCAAAATGGGCGACTCGAAGTGGATGCCAGCAAACTGGCGCTTGAGCGTGCACTCGATGCCGAGGTAAAAGCGTTCGCACAGAAAATGGTTGCTGAACACTCTGCCCTTGCGCTCGAACTTGAGACGCTGGCCAAAGCCAAGAAAGTTGAGCTTCCCAGCGATCTGACCTGGGGCCAAGACCGAACCATGAAAAAGCTTCAGGAGAGAACCGGCCGGGACCGGTTGCACCGGCGCGCTCTGGCGGTTAAGACCTGAAGCGATTACGACAACAGAGGAGCCTATACGATGCCGGATATGGGAATGTTGTACACGGGAGAATGCAACGGACAGTACTACACGGTGCGCGTCGAACGCGGACATTCAGCGAGTTGGTGGACGGTGAGAATTTCGCTCTACGATCATGATTAGGTCCAGCAGCAAAGTACTTCGGCGCATCAATTGCCACCCAAACGCGGCTTCGGGTCGCTTCCGGTTTCTTCGATCTTGCGATCCATAGCCATCTCCACATTAAGGGAATGGAAATGGTAGCTCAACGACTTTGAGCGTGGCATGGATGTTGGTTTTTATACAAGCGTCACGTAGGCGCAGTCATCGGTGCGCACTATGTGTTGTTTTCATTTCCTGCGATGGTGCTTGGGATAGGGTCGCTGCGCGGCGTGGGCTCGAACGGGTTCGCGACTTTTCGCGTCGTCATCACACTGCCTGGACGACTTAGATATCCCCTTTTTCCTCCGGTTCTGGTTGCTGGCGAGCCAGGTCATCCGGATCTTGTTCACCGGGTCTCGCTTGGTTGGGGTCTTTGGGGTCACCAGTGCCCTGGTCTCGCCCCGGCGCTCGGTCCTGCCCAGGCTGCTGCGGAACTCCGGGCTTGCTCGGTGTAGTTGACATGACGCTCCCCTTCTCAATGTTTATGGCAATTGCCACCTACCAACATACGCCACGCTCAAGGCGACTGGCGAAAAATTTGAAGGGAGCAGTTACCTTGCCCAAAGGGATGTATTGTTTCGTTACCACGACGATGGAAGACAACCATGCTCTGATCGTTGCGTTGAAGAAAATTGGCCTGTTGTTGCTCGAGCAACGTGTACCCCCTGACGGTATCTCTAGTCCAAGACACCGCACTACTTGGCGTAGAACTGGGTAGGACAGACGGCCTAGAGACAGCGTCGCTACTGGCTGGCTACACTCGGTCCAGACGCGCTATCGGAGACTCAAACCACATGTGTCAACGCTTCAGCCAGTATCGAGATGCGCGACAGTATTGGTCCCTGCTCCCCATCGAGCCGCTGCCACTCACGGACTTCGCGCCCTGCTACAACGTCGCGCCCGGCATGCCGTCCATGCTATTGCAGCAAGCGGCCAGCGTGCACGTTGCCACCAAAGCGCGTTGGGGTTACCAGCACGGACGGCCGTCCATGGTCGCGAATATTGCCATCGACCGCGCCGTGGTCTCCGCACATTGGAAGCCGTTGTGGCAGCATGGGCGGATCATTGTGCCCGCTGATGGTTGGTATGAGTGGGTGGGCCCTGACAACGACAAGCAGCCATATTTCATCTATCGCCAGAACCGTCGGGCGCTGTGGCTAGCCGCGCTTTGGGGAGCTGATGGATTTACCCTGGTCAGTTCGAGCGAGAGTGGCGTATTGGATCCGGTTGAGCCGGCACCGATCGTGTTCGAGATTGACGACGCCCTACGCTGGCTGCATCCCGAGATATCAAACCAAGAGGCAGCGGCACTCGCCGCGCGAGCCGCGGCGCCCAGCGCAGATTGGCGATGGCATCCCGTTACCCAGGCCATGCGCGATACCGGCTACCAGCGCAGCGACGCCATCAGTCCTGTCCCATTGCGACTCTAAGCTGAGGCATTGACACCCCTCAGGCTAACTTGGCCGCGGCCGCGTTCACACCGCTTTGGGCGAGCAAAGTGAGTTTCTCGTCGGTAGCCCTCTCTTCGGCGAGCGTGGCCTGGAGCAGATCGAAGGCGGACGTATAGCCCAATTGCTTGGCGAGGGCACACAAGGTGCCATAGCTGGCAATCTCATAGTGTTCCACTTTCTGAGCCCCGCCAATCAACGCCGCGTCGCGCACGGGGCCTTGCTCTATGGCTTCGATCGCTTCCCTACCCTCTTCGACCAGGCCTTCCATGGCCGCGCACTTGATTCGCTTGAGCTTGATCCCTTGAAGATCAACGATCTGGTCGATGCGCTCGACCTGGCCGTGGGTTTCTTCGAGATGTTTCGTGAAGGCATCGCGAAGCTCAGCAAGCTGGGCCGCGCGCGCCAAACGTGGCAGCGCCCGGGTGAGCTGCTTTTCTGCACTGTAGATATCAGAGAGCTCATGGATGAAAAGATCGGCTAGCGTTTTAACGGGCATGATCAACTCCAAAGAATAAACACCATTTATCGTGAGAGATAGCTTCACGGTGCGACCACACGCCAGTGCCGTCCGTGCACCAGAAGGCAGCAAGCACGATACCTAGACTCCCGGCGCACCGGGACAACCCGAAGGTGCCTTGGAGGACACGAGGATTACTTGGGTCGCAACTGAATATCGTTGCGGACTTCTTTGACCCCCTCTACGCCGCGCGCCACGGTCGCCGCGCGATTGGCAATGTCACGCGACTCGGTAAAGCCCGTTAGCTGTACAACCTCTCGGAATGTATCCACCTTGACGTCCAGTGCACTAACCTTCTCGTCATCAGCCAGGGCCAGCTTGACCCGGGCAGTAATGGCTGCGTCATCGGTAAACTCACCCGTGCTACGACTGGTGTCGGTTGCAGAACAGGCCCGCCAGCAGAAAAGTGACACTAACCAGCATGAACCATTTTGATGGCAGGAGCAGTAGTGGTCCGGCCTCAAGGCAAGCAGCGTCGCCTGGGGGTCGCGCTACCGAGCCAAGCAGGCTCCGTTCCCGGGCGGTACCGCGCTTTTGCCGTCGATTCAAGAAAATCAGCTAATGATGGCCAATCACGCACTGCAATGACTTACCGAATTCTCGCCGACCTGGTTTTACTCATACACGCTTTGTTCATTGCCTTTGTGGTCTTTGGCGGCCTTTTGGCGTTATGGAAGCGGTGCCTGATATGGGCCCATCTACCGGCGTTGATGTGGGGAGCCCTGGTAATCACCATGGGGTGGATATGCCCTCTCACCCCCCTGGAAAATTTCTTGCGGGAGATGGCAGGTCAGGAGAGTTACCGAGCTGGCTTTATCGAACATTACCTGCTGCTTGCCATCTATCCACCCGGCCTGACACGGGAGATGCAGATCGCCCTCGCTGTGCTGCTCAGCCTGGGTAATCTTGTCGTTTATGCCTTGCTCTACCTTCGTCGCCCTTCACGTCGATGAGGAGGCTTGCATGAACTCGCGTGCTCCGTGTCTCGGCACAATACGCCAGCGTGGTCAATGGGTTGGCGGCCCGTGGCGAGCTAGGCCGAAACCGGCCAATATAGAGTAGCCGTCGTGAGCGCTGCGCAAAATGCCGACCACGGCATCAAGACCAAGGTCGAGACGACAGTAGGCATCCTGGGCAAGCTCGATATCCTGGTGAATAATGCAGCCTTCCAGGAGCACGCCGAGTCGTTGCTCGACATCAGTGACCAACGATTCGACGAAACGCTCAAGACCAATGTCTATGGCTATTTTCAATGGCCCGAGCCGCCCTGCCCCATCTAAAAGCCGGATCGGCCATTATCAATACAGGCTCAGTGACCGGTCTCGAAGGTCACGCCACACTTCTCGATTACTCGACCACCAAGGGCGCTATTCATGCGTTTACCTTGTCGTTGGCGTCAAATTTGGCGTCCTGGCAGCCCGGGTAGCTGAGCACCTGGCTTGTGCGGGCCTATGCGCTTGAACGGGCAGTACAGATGGGATGCCCCGATATCACGGATAAGGAAAAGGTATCATCGCTGACGCAAACGCTATTGGACTGCTGCCCCTGCCCTTGTTTACCCTGGTTCGATACACGCCGTACGAATCCATAACACTGCAGGAGACAACGTGCCAATCAAGAAGTTTGCATATGCGGGAATTGCCTTATCCCTGGCCAGCATTTCGGCCATCGCCGGTACGTTCCCGGATAAGCCCGTCACCATCGTGGTGCCCTACCCGCCAGGCGGCGCTATCGACCCTATTGCACGGCTCTATTCGGCCAAGCTGAACGAGGCCTGGAATGTGCCGGTTATTGTGCTGAACAAGCCAGGCGCCGGCACCACGATCGGGCTGAATGCGGTGGCCAAGGCCGAGCCTGATGGCTATACCGTGGGGCTAGGCACTGGCAGCGTTGGCACGAACCCAGCCCTGTACGACGAGCTGCCCTACGACACCCTGAATGACTTTACCTACGTCAGCCTGGCCGCCATGATCCCGCTTGCCCTGACCGCCAATCCCAAGGTGCCGGCGAATACGGTGCAAGAACTGGTCAGCTACCTGAAAGCCAACCCGGGCAAAGCCACCTATTCCTCGTCCGGCAATGGAACCATCCTTCACCTGGGTGGTGAACTGTTCAAATCCATGGCGGACGTCAACGTCCTGCACGTTCCTTACAAAGGAAGCTCGGCATCCGTTACCGCGGGGATGACCGGTGAAGTCGACCTGGTCCTCGATTCCATCTTCCTGCAAAAGCCGCAGGTGCAAGCCGGCAAGCTCAAGTTCATCGCAACGAGCGGTGAAAAGCGCAGCGCGCTCACGCCCGATATCCCGACCATTGCCGAATCCTATCCGGGATACTCGGTGGTGACGTGGGCGGGTTTCATGGGACCCGCCAATATGCCCGCCGATGTCACCGAGAAATGGGCTGCGCAAATCGCCAGGATTTCGGTAATGCCCGAGGTGAAAGACCGCCTTTTGGCGCAAGGCACGGAAGCAACCGCAAATTCGCCGTCGCAATTCAAAGCCTTTGTTAAGGCCGAGATCGAAAAATGGCAGAAAGTCGCACAGGAAGCGGGCATTCCGAAAATTCAGTAATGTGGTCAAAGCCGCCTCGGCACTTGCCGGCGGCCATTTGCCTGTCATGATGCAGGCTTGATCTGGCCGGCAGGCCGGTTATCCTTCTCTTTCCGCCAGGAAGGAGTTCGGCACATGCTAATCATCGAGAATGTGCACAAGTCATTCCTCAACGCTCAAGGCCGCGTGCCGGTGTTGCGTGGCGTTGACCTGCAGCTTCCCCGTGGCAGCAGTCTGGCGCTGATGGGTGAGTCCGGCAGTGGCAAGAGCACGCTGCTGCACCTGATTGCCGGGCTGGAGCCCGCCGACAGCGGACGTATCCTGGTCAACGGCGAGCCCCTGCAGGGGCGCCGTGAAGCAGAGCTGGCGCGCTGGCGGCGCGAAGGTATCGGCCTGGTGTTCCAGCAGTACAACCTGATCAGCAGCCTGGGCGTAGCGGCCAATCTGGCCTTCCAGGCGCGTTTGGCCGGGCGCCATGATCCGGCGTGGGTCGAATACCTGGCCGAGCGGCTGGGGCTCGTTCCCTTGCTGCAGCGCTATCCCGAACAACTTTCCGGTGGTCAGCAGCAGCGCGTGGCCATCGGCCGTGCACTGGCGGCAAGGCCATCGCTGGTGCTGGCCGATGAACCCACTGGCAGCTTGGACGAGATCAGTAGCGAAGCTGTGCTCGAGCTGCTGTTGCAACTGGTGCGCGAGGCTGGCAGCAGCTTGTTGATGGTCACGCACAGCGCACGCCTGGCATCGCGCTTGTCGCGCAGCCTATACCTGCACTTGGGTCGAGTACAGGCCCGGGAGGCTTGATGGGGACTTTGCGGCTCAGCCTGTCGGCACTGCTCAGCCATTGGGGAAGTCACCGCTTGCAGCTTTTCAGCATCCTTACCGGACTGTGGCTGGCCACTGCCCTGTGGACTGGCGTACAAGCGTTGAACAGTCAGGCCCGGGCCGATTACGCCCGTGCCAATGCGGTCTTGGCCGGGCCCATGCAAGCCCAATTGGCGGCGCGCCAGGGCGAGCGCTTCGACCAGGCGGCTTATGTGCAGCTACGACGCAAAGGCTGGCCGGTTTCGCCCATCCTGGAAGGACAGCTGCGATTTGCTGGCAAGACACCGCTGGTCGCGCGGCTCATCGGCATCGAGCCACTGAGCCTGCCGCCGGCTACGGTGGTGGCCGGACAGCCGCGCGGCTCGTTCGATCTGGGGGCTTTTATCGGCATGCCTGGTCAAGCCTGGATCGCGCCTGACACACTGCAGCGCCTGGGTCTGAAGGCCGGTGAACAAGCACTCACGAGCGACGGGCAACGCCTTCCACCCTTGCAAGTGCAAGAGCAATTGGCACCCGGGGTGATCATCGTCGACATCGGCTATGCGCAAATCCTGCTGCACGCGCCCGGCCAGATCTCGCGACTGCTGCTCGCACCCGACTTCGCGGCCCAAGACCCCACCCTGCCGGCCGAATTGGCGCAGCTATTGCAGCTGCAACCGTCCAGCGATGGTGGCGACCTGCAGCGCCTGACCGACAGCTTTCATTTGAACCTCACCGCCTTGGGTCTGCTGGCTTTCATGGTCGGTCTATTCATCGTGCATGCCGCAATTGGCCTGGCCCTGGAACAGCGCCGGGGGTTGCTGCGCACCCTGCGAGCCTGCGGCGTAAGCTTGGGCGGTTTGATTGGAGCGCTGACCCTGGAACTGGGCCTGTTCGCCTTGCTTAGCGGCTTGGCAGGGGTGGCCAGTGGCTATCTGCTGGCCAGCCTGCTGCTACCCGATGTCGCCGGCAGCCTGCGCGGCCTGTACGGGGCAGAGGTGGCCGGGCATTTGCGTCTCTCGCCGCAATGGTGGCTGGCAGGGCTCGCCATGAGCTTACTTGGTGCATTCGTGGCCGGATGCAGCAGCTTGGTACGCGCCGCTCGCTTGCCGCTCCTGGCGCTGGCGCAACCGCAGGCCTGGCGCTTGGCCCAGGGCCGGTGGTTGAGGCGCCAGGCCTGGCTGGCAGCGGCACTCGTGCTGGTGGCTGCCGCCAGTTGGCGGTTCGGCAACAGCCTGCCCATCGCCTTTCTGATGCTCGCAGCCCTATTGCTGGCGGCGGCCTTGCTGCTACCGGCGCTGCTTGATGTGGCGCTGAGCGTGCTCTCGCGTTTCTGTCGTGGTCCCCTGATAGAGTGGTTCATCGCCGATAGCCGCCAGCAACTGCCTGCCGTGGCATTGGCGTTGATGGCCCTGTTGCTGGCGCTGGCCGCCAGTATCGGCGTCGGCAGCATGACCGAGGGCTTTCGCAAAACTTTCGTGGGCTGGCTCGACCAGCGCCTGTCGGCCGAGTTGTATGTGGCGCCGCGCGACACCGCGCAGGCCCGGGAAATCGCTGCCTGGCTCGAAGACCAGCCTGGCGTGAGCACGGTTCTGCCGCACTGGCGTGTCGATCTGCGGCTGCAGGGATGGCCGGTGCAGGTGCAGGGCATTGTCGAACACCCAAGCTACCGCAAGCAATGGCCGCTACTGGAGCAACGGGCCGATGCCTGGACACAGTTGGCCGCAGGGCAAGGCGCCATGCTCAGCGAACAACTGGCGCGTCGCCTTGGGCTTATGCTGGGCGACAAGGTGCTGCTGCCGGCCGCCGCGATCGAGCAGCCTTTGACCGTGGTTGGTTTGTACGCCGATTACGGCAATCCCAAGGGCCACGTGCTGGTGAGTGCCGACTGGTTGAGTGATCACTATCGTCAAGTGCGCCTGGACAGTCTCAGCCTGCGCATGGAGCGCGAGCAGGTCGCCGAGTTGAAGGAGCGGCTAGCTCGGCGCTATGGCCTGGATGCCACGCGGCTGATCGATCAGGTTACGCTCAAACGGTGGTCAACCGAAGTGTTCAAGCGCACCTTTACCGCCACCGCCGCGCTCAACAGCCTTATCCTTGGTGTGGCTGGCGTGGCTTTATTCATCAGCCTCTTGGCACTGGGCCACAACCGCCTGAGCCAGTTGGCGCCGCTCTGGGCCTTGGGCGTCAGTCGCGTCCAGCTGGCGTGGCTGAGCTTGGCGCAAACGTTGCTGCTGGCCAGCCTGACCGTGCTGATGGCCCTGCCCCTGGGCCTGCTGTTGGCATGGTGCCTGGTGGCCGTGGTCAATGTACAGGCCTTCGGCTGGCGTCTGCCGCTGTACATATTCCCCGCACAATTGCTGCAGTTGGGACTGCTGGGCCTGCTGACCAGCCTGCTCGCTGGCGCGGCCCCCCTTTGGCAATTGGCGCGGCGCCAGCCCGCCGACCTGCTGAGGCAATTCGCTGATGAACCCTAAAAGCACCCTGCTCCTGGGTGCCACCTTGTGGGTGGCCGCCTGTGGCGACGCGCCAGAGTCCGACAGCGGCTTTGCCGGGCTCGGCCAGGATGCCGCCGCTTATGCGCAGGTCGAGCGCGGGCGGCCCTTACAGTTTCCTGCCGACCACGGTGCCCACGACGGCTACCGCATCGAATGGTGGTATGTCACCGCCAATCTCACTGACGAGCAGGGGCGCGACTGGGGTGTGCAATGGACGCTCTTTCGCTCGGCGATGCGCCCGGGCGTCGAGAAGGCGGGCTGGGATAGCCCCAACCTATGGATGGGCCACGCCGCCCTCACCGGCCCATTCGGCCATCAGTACGCCGAAAAGCTGGCTCGCGGCGGCATTGGCCAAGCGGGCGTCGTGGCGCAACCCTTCGAGGCCTGGATCGACGATTGGTCTTTGCACAGCACGGCAGGCGGCGGACTGGAAAACCTTCAGGTGCAGGCCGCGGGCGCGGGTTTTGGCTATCGCCTGAAACTGGTCAGCGACGGCCCGTTGGTGCTGCACGGCGAAAACGGCTACAGCGAAAAATCCGGCCAGGGGCAAGCGTCCTACTATTACAGCCAGCCGTTTTACCGGGTCAGCGGCGAGATAAACCAACATGGCGAGCGTTATCAGGTGACGGGATCCGCCTGGCTGGACAGAGAATGGAGCAGCCAGCCTTTGGCCGCCACGCAACAGGGATGGGATTGGTTTTCCCTGCACCTGGACAGTGGCGCCAAGCTGATGTTGTTCCAGGTGCGCCAGACCCACGGCAAGCCCTATCGTGCCGGCACTTGGATCACCGAGGATGGTCGCGCCCTTCCCCTGCGCGGCGAACAGATCCAACTTGCCGAGCAGGCTTGGACACACCAGGAGAGCCGCCGCAAAGTACCAACCCGCTGGCGCGTGCAAATTCCCGATCACCAGTTGGATGTGCAAGTCGACGCCATTGAGCCCCGAGCCTGGATGGGCACCTCGCTTCGCTATTGGGAAGGGCCGGTGCGTTTAATGGGCAGCTCGGGCGGGCGCGGCTACCTGGAAATGACCGGATACTGAAGCATCCCCGCCTTTCGTCGCGGCTTTGCAACCCTGGACGTTTTGCTGGCGCGAAAGAAAAAAGATCAATAGAATCGATTGTCCAAGCATTGATGCTTGGCTGGCGTAAAAAGACACTGCACGGTGTCGAATAATGCGGCTCTTGCGCAACCAGCAGCAAAGCAGGATTGCCTCGACACTGATTACAAGTAGCACTCACGCAACGCGCGCTCATTGATTCAGGCCGCTGCTTGACCCGTTATGGTAAGGCTCCCGACGGACCCCATACTTCATGTCGCCCTGGAATCGTTCGAATCGGCTGTGGCTGATCGGCGCCCTCTGCCTGAGCGGCTGCGTGCGCCTGGGGCCAAACTTCGAACCTCAGCGCGAAACCTGGTCCGAACACTGGACCAGCCCGGCCCTGCAGAGCGCCATCGAGGCGCGCTCGCAACCGGATGCTCGACAGTGGTGGCAGATCTTTGACGACCCCATCCTTGAACATCTGATTGCCCAAGCCGATGCATACAATGCCGGCCTGCAGATTGCGGGCTTGCAAATCATCGAGGCCCGGGCTCAGTTGGGCATCGCCCAGAGCGGGCGCTACCCCCAAACACAACTGGTCGGCGCCGACGCGCTGTACCAGCACCGCACGCAATCCGTGGCCGGCGACCCGCGCCCCAACAGTTTCTGGCAATACAGCGCGGGTTTTGACATCGGCTGGGAGCTGGACTTCTGGGGACGTTTCAGCCGCGCCGTCGAATCGGCCGATGCGGCCTATTTCGCCGCCAAAGCCAACCGTGAAGATGTCCTGGTCCTGCTGCACGCCCAGGTGGCAGAGACTTACTTTGTGCTGCGCACCACCGAGGCGCGCCTGCGCGTGGCCCGCGACAACGCCCGCATCCAGCAACGCAGCTACGAGATCACCGAACGTCTGTTCAAAAGCGGCGAGATCGATGAACTCGACCTGCAACAAGCCAAGACCCAGTATCTGAGCACACTGAGCACCATTCCCGAGCTTGAAAGCCAGATCATGCGAACCCGCAATGCCCTGGCTATCCTGATTGGCCGGCCGCCCGGTTCCATGCCGGAACTGATGGACAAGGAGGCGGTGATCCCGCTGATCGATCGTGCCGTCCTGCAAGACGTACCCGCCAACCTACTGCTGCGTCGCCCCGACATACGCGCAGCCGAACTGCAGATTGCCGCCCAGTCGGCGCAAGTGGGGGTGGCCGAAGCCGATCTCTATCCGTCGTTGACCCTTCTGGGCAGCATTGTCTGGTCGGCCACCTCGTTGGCGGCCAGCGGTAGCGGCCTGGCCCTGCTCGGTGGCCCCACCCTGAGCTGGAACGTACTCGACCATGGCCGCCTGAAGAACAACGTGCGCGTGCAGGATGCCCGTCTGCAGCAGTTGATCGTCGCCTACCGGGACGACGTGCGCCAGGCGGCGCGCGAGGCCGACGATGCGGCCAGCGGTCTGATCAAGGCATTGGAGCGCGAGGGTATCTTGCGTGACTCGGCACTGGCTGCCGGGCGGTCGCTGGCGCTGGCCAACACACTCTATCGCGAAGGCTACACGGACTTCCAGCGTGTACTGGATGCCCAGCGTGCCTTATCGGCCCAACAGGACGCTTACCTGGTGAACCGGGGCAATGCCGTGAGCGATCTGATCGCTCTGTACAAGGCCCTTGGCGGCGGCTGGTACAGCGAGCAGCCGCTGCTCGACGCCCCGACCCGGCAACAGATGCAGCAACGCACCGACTGGGGCGACCTGTTGAGCGAATCAAGCCAGCCGTCCACGGCCACCCACCCACCTGTGCAGAAGGTACGCTCCGATGAGTGACTCCCCTCCCCCCCCTGCCTCTGCTCCGGCGCCTGCACCGCCAACCGCGCCAGCTCCCCCCGCCGATCCGGCAAAGAAAGGGGCCAAATGGGTCGTCCTGCTGATCGTGCTGAGCCTGGTTTGGTATCTGCTGGCCGACCGGTTCACCCCCTATACGCAGCAGGCTCGGGTGCAAGCCTTCGTGGTCCCGGTTGCGTCAGAGGTGTCTGGTCGAGTGACCAAGGTGTATGTGCGCAACAATCAGGATGTGCAGGCGGGTGCGCCCTTGTTCGACGTCGACCCGGAGCACTACAGGATCGCCGTCGACCGCGCCCGCGCGGACCTTGAGTCCACACGCCGCCAGATCGGCGCGGGCACGGCAGGCATCGATTCGGCACGGGCTTCACTGCGTGCCGCACAAGCCAACGAACTCAAGGCGCGCCAGGATAGTGGACGGCTCGAACGCCTGTACCGCGAAGATCCAGGAACGGTTTCGGTGCGTCGGCTCGAGATGGCGCGTGCGAACGTTGAGCAGACTATCAGCCAGGTAGCCGCGGCTCGGGCCGAAGTGCAGCGCGCTCGCGAACAGGAAGGCGGCAGCGGAGAAGATAACGCCCAGCTGCGCAGCGCCGCCACCGCCCTGGAAAAAGCCGAGCTTGACCTGGCCAATACCCAGGTGCGCGCGCGCGCGGCCGGCCTGATTACCGATCTGCGCACCGATGCCGGCCAGTTTGCCAATGCAGGCAGCCCGGTCATGACACTGATTGCCATCCACGACGTGTGGATCAATGCGGAGATGACGGAAAACAACCTGGGCCATGTCGAACCAGGCACGCCGGTGGAGATCGTCCTGGATGCGCTGCCGGGAAAGATCTTTGAAGGCCGTGTGCGCAGCGTGGGTTACGGCGTCAACGTTGGGCCAAGCCCTCCCCCGGGCAGCCTGCCCACGGTGCAGAACAGCCGCGATTGGCTACGTCCCGCTCAACGATTTCCGGTGATTGTCGAGTTCAACCCGGGGGAGTTGACCACTCTTCGTGGCATCCGCGTGGGTGGCCAGGCCGAGGTCATGGCTTTTCCCCGCGAAGGCAACCTCCTCAATCCGCTAGGCCGGTTGTATCTGCGTCTGATGAGCTGGCTGTCCTATGCCTACTGACAACGCCCAGCCCGCCAGGCACGATCCCCGCGGCCAGCGTTCGCTGCGCGTGGCCGCAGGCACAGCGCTGTGCCTGGCCATCAGTTTTGGCCTTGAGCTGCCTGTCCCCATGGTCGCGCCCGTGCTCGGCGCGTTCTTGCTTGCCTCGCTAAACCAAGCACTGTCGTTCAAGGCCGGGCTAGGTCTGACGCTGGTAGTGATGTTCACCACCGCAAGCGGCCTGCTATTGAGTCCTTTGCTGCGCTATTACCCGTTCAGCGGCGTACTGCTGATCGGCTTGGGGCTCTTCCTGGCCTTTCGCTATGGTCTGCGCGGCGGCAACAATCTGGTTGCCCTATTCCTGGTGGTTGGCCTGACCATGATCTCGGCCGCCGGCACCGTGGAGTTTGAGCTGGCCCTTTTGGTCATCAACGCCTTGGTCCAGGGGCTGGTTGTCGCCGTGCTAGTGCTGGCTTTCTGTCACTGGTTGTTTCCTGAGCCGGGCAGTGTACGGCCCCCCCCGGTGGCGCCTGCACTGCCGGACGCCGAGACCAGCCGGATAGCGTGGCGAGCAGTCCTGGTGGTGCTGCCTGCCTTTTTGCTGGCCCTGACCGATCCGCTCGGCTACCTGCCCATCATCATGAAATCGGTCAGCCTGGGCCAACAAAGCTGCACCACCACGGCTCGCGGCGCCGGTCGCGAGCTGCTCGGGTCCACACTACTTGGCGGGGCGCTGGCCGTGCTCTTCTGGTTCGCGCTCGGCCTGCTTGTGAATCTATGGATGTTCTTCCTGTGGATGTTGCTGTTCGGCCTGCTGCTCGCACGCAAGCTGTATGGCTTGAGCCCTACGCGATATCCACCGAGCTTCTGGCTGAACACCCTGGTGACCCTCATCATTCTGCTGGGTCAATCGGTACAGGACAGCGTCGTCGGCAAGGATGTCTATACCGCGTTCGCGGTGCGTATGGGGCTTTTTATCGCCGTCACGCTGTATGCCTGCCTGATGGTGCAGCTTCTTGATCAGCGCCGCCGGGAACCGCGGCGGCGCAAGATTTTTCATCGCCGTAACAGGAGAATGAGCCATGACACCGTCAGACAGTAAGGCCGATGTTCCCAGCGCGAGCAGATGGCGTTTCAAATGTGGGATAGGCCTCTTTGCCCTCGCTTTCGCATCGTGGCTGATCATTCCGATCGCGGCCACCCTGGGAGCACCAGGCTCACGTATTGCGGCACTGACAGGCGTGATTTTCGTCGCCAACAAGATCTTGTTGCTGACCTGCATTGCCGTGATGGGCAAGGATGGTTTTCAACGGCTCAAAGCCATCATTTTCGGCCAGACCAAACGTTTTGCACCCGCTAAAAAAGTGGGCCCGATACGTCACGTCATCGGCCTGATCATGTTCGGCCTTCCCTTCATAACGGCGATGCTCGAGCCCTATATGGATGTACTCTGGCCAGGTTTCAGGCCTAACCTTTGGCAGCTTCAGTTACTGGGTGATGTCATGCTGATGGCGAGCTTCTTTGTGCTTGGCGGCGATTTCTGGAGCAAGCTGCGCGCTTTGTTCGTGCGGTCGACCTGAGTCGCCAGTGGTGGCCGGCATGGCCCGGGCCATACCGTTGCGCTGTGCTTCGGTATGGCCCGGGCTGGCCTGGCTTTGCCTGGGTCGACGTCAAGAAGCCAAATGATCAAGTGTTCGGATCTTGACCCGGCTTGAGCCGGGTGACATGCACCTCGGCGATTCTGCGTTGGCTCACCTGGGCAACTTCAAAGCGGAATCCATCAATTTCCATGGTGGCACCGACTTCCGGCAAAACGCCGAACCGGGCCAGCAGAAAAGCCGCCAACGACGCAAAGGGGTCGTCGTGGGAAGCCCAGGCTTGGGTGTGCAGGACTTGCGCCAGGTAGTGCAGATCGGTCGCGCCGTCAACGCGCCAGCTATCCGGGCCGGTGGTTTGAATAGCCGGTTGCTCGTCTTCGTCGGGGAATTCCCCCGCTATCGCCTCCAGGATATCTATAGGCGTAACCAAGCCCTGTATCGAACCGTATTCGTCGGTCACCAGTATGAGCTGGCCAGGGGATTTGCGCAGAGTCTCCATGGTGCTCAGTACCCGGGCCGATTCATGCACGATGATGGGCTCGCGCAGGCTGGACAAGTTCTGGATCTCGCCATGATCCATCACGTGGGCTATCAAATCCTTGGCCCGCCCTATACCCACCAGATTATCCAGGTCGCCCTTGCAGACCGGAAAGAAGCTATGCGGCGTATTGCGCAACTCCTCGCATATGGCCTGGATACTATCCTCGGTGTTGATCCACGAGATTTCAGCGCGCGGCGTCATGATCGATCGCATCGAGCGCTCACCCAGTGTCAACACGCCGCTGACCATGCTGCGCTCTTCAGCGCCGAAAGCTGGCGCCTCTCCCACCGTCTCGGTGCCGGCGGATTCGCCCTCAGCCATGAAAGAGCGGCCTCCCAGCATGCGCATGACGGCTTCGGCCGTACGGTGGCGTATCGGTCTATGGGCCACGTTGCGCAGCAGGCTGCGTCGAGCCAGTTGATTGAAAAACTCGATCAGGATGGAAAAGCCGATGGCGGCATACAGATACCCCTTGGGAATCTTGAAACCCAGCCCTTCGGCCGTCAGGCTCAGGCCTATCATCAGCAGAAAGCTCAGGCACAGGACCACGACGGTTGGGTGCGCATTGACGAACCGGGTCAGCGGCTTGGACGCCCACATCATCATGCCGATGGAGATGATGACCGCAGCCATCATGACGGGCAGCTCGTCGACCATGCCCACGGCGGTAATGACGGCGTCCAGCGAAAACACCGCATCCAGGACTACGATCTGCACGACGACGACGCCAAAGCTTGCATACACCTTGGCCTGGCTGGGATTGTGCGTCGTGCCCTCCAGACGCTCGTGTAATTCGGTAGTGGCCTTGAGCAAGAGAAACAATCCACCCAGCAGCAGGATGAGATCCCTTCCCGAGAACGCCCATGACGCTACGGAAAATAGTGGTGTCGTCAGCGTGACGAGCCAGGACACTATCGTCAGCAAGCCCAGCCGCATGATCAGGGCCAGCGACAAACCGATCACCCTGGCCTTGTCGCGTTGATGCGGCGGCAGTTTGTCGGCAAGGATGGCGATAAAGATCAGATTGTCGATACCCAGCACGATTTCGAGTACGACGAGCGTGAGCAGACCAACCCAGATGCCTGGGTCTAAAAGCCATTCCATTTTGGGGCCTAATAATGATTTGGTAGAGGAACCCGCCAGCGCCTATCGGCGGCAGGTATCCATGAGTTCAAATAAAGACGGGTAAGCACATGTTTGCCGCCAGGCTTGCGTAGCCAACCGCCCAAAGCGGCCGCTGACAGCGCATGCCAGGCATACCCGTTACAGCCGTGGTGGCTTGGGTATGGGCAGAGCCGTGGAGACGAGAGGAGATGCGGTGCAGGCAGATGGCGCTGCGACCCGATATTTTGATATGTCTGATGGCTGCCCGATGATGTCGGCCGCTTCGCCCAGATCGACAGGGTCTTGCAGCGAACCAGCGTCTATCGGCCCAGCTTCGGTGACCGACTCGCCAGTATCGAAAGCTGGCCAAACCGCCTGTGCGGTCATGTCCTGCGGGCTGGCGTTCGCACTTGCCGGTGAGTAAAAACATCCGGCAAAAATTTCGAACGGCAAGAGAAAAAGCAACGCAATGACGATGAGCCGTCGCATACTGTTGGGCAAAGTCGGAATCCTGCAGTATATCGCAGGTGCCAAGCAGCTTATCGCCACCCGCAACAAGCTGCTTGGCGCCCGCTACGACACGGACGCCGCCGCCAGTCCGGCACGGCTCGCTGGCGAGCAGGCGCCAGCGACTTCAGCGCGGCAAGCTGTTCTTGTAGATATTCCCGTCTTTCATGATGACGACGAAATTCTGATCGGGATCCTCGATCAGCTTGAGGTTTTCCAAGGGATTGCCCTCGACCAAAAGCAGGTCTGCGAGAGCGCCTTCTTGCACGACACCCAGCTTGCCGGGGTAAGGATTGATGCGCCCGGATAGCGCCATGAATTCGCCGTTATCGCCAGTGGCCATTTTCAGTGCTTCGGCCGGCGTATACCAGCGCAGCAACAAGGTAAGCTGGGCCCCATGCCGATGGGCGGCTACCTGTGGGTTGAACAGGATGTCCGCGCCAAACGCGGTCTTGACCTGGTATTTCCTGGCTAGCTGGTAGGCCTTGTCGGTTCCGGCAAATACCTGCAGCGCTCTTTCCCGCATCGCCGGGTCGAGTATGGGCTGCATGTCTTCGTTGTCCACCAGGGGCTGCAAGCTCCACCAGATTCCTTTGTCCGCCATCAGCTTGGCGGTAGCCTCATCAGCCAACTGGCCGTGATCGATAGCCTTGGCGCCCGCTGCGATCGCCTGCTGGACGGCCTGCGGCGTATAGGCGTGCACGGTGACATAAGTATCGCCCCATTTTTCGGCGGCCTGGACCGCCGCGCGGATCTCGTCTTCGCTGAACTGGACGGATTCGATATCACCGTATGGCGAATTGACACCTCCCCCTCCAGTCAGCTTGATCTGACTTGCGCCCAGGCGCAACTGCTCGCGGGTTCGCAGCCGAACGTCGTCAGGGCTGTCGGCAATAGCGGCCAGTCCGGCGCTTTCGCTGTGGCTCAAGGGGTTGGCGGGTATGCGTGGAAGTTCGAAGAAAGAGCGGAAATCCCCGTGCCCGCCAGTTTGCGAAATCATGGCCCCCGAAGGGTAGATGCGTGGTCCTACCATGATGCCTTCATCAATCGCTCGCTTCAGACCGAACACAGGTCCGCCAAGATCGCGCACCGTCGTGAAACCTTGCATCAGCGTGCGCTCGGCCTGGCGTGCAGCCACCAGATTCAGGTAGTCCGAAGGCGAGGTCATGACCGCCATCAGGGGGGTACCCGCCATGAAAGCATGCCAATGGGCGTCGATCAGTCCGGGCATCAGGGTTCTGCCCTTGCCCTCTATCACCTGGACTCCAGCGCTCGCGTCCACCGGGATCGGACTGGAGGAAATACGCTCGATGGTTGTGCCTTTGACCAGCACGTGGGAAGGCGCCGAGAGCGTGGCGCTCTTCCCATCGAATATGCGCACATTCTGGAATAGCGTGGTGGCCGTGTGTTTTGGAATGGGCGCAGCCTTGGCCTGGAGTTCTTCCAAATGAGCCAGGCTGGGCTGCGCAGCGCAGGCCAATAATGCCCCTACCAGCAGCGACGGCCGAAGCAGGCGTTTGAGCGGCGCAAATCCGGCCGACAGGCGGCCCGGCTTTACCGACACGAGCTCGGCAATTATTCTGTTTTTCATTTGAAGCCTGTCAATTGAAATGCGCCACCTGCCGTCTCGTCTGACGATGGGTCGGTGCATCTTCGAGCCCGACGAGTGGATCTCGCCATAGCACCGGATACCGCCGCTTGGCCTTGACCATTGCGACGGCCTGATTTAATACCAGTAAGGTGCCCCGGGTAAAGCTGTGGTTTCAATCGGGATTGCAAGGCAGAAGCGGCTGCATGCAACAGGTTTGCCTGCTCAACGCGCAGACGGTACTGGCCGGATATTCAACTTGGTTTCACCTTGGCTGGAAAGCGCCAACCCGGTGAAGATGGCTGTGATGCCCGCGGCGTGATAAAGGTGCAGCGATTCGCCAAGAAACAGAACCGAGAGCAAGGCCCCGTACACCGGTATCAAATGGATGAACAGCCCTGCCCGCGCAGCCCCGACGCGAGCGATGCCGCGCATGTACAGCAGATAGGCAAGCACCGAGGGAAACACCCCGACATACAGCAAGGCCAGGATGGTCGTACTGTTCCACGACGGACGTTGGCCGCTGGCGTACTCCCACAGGTAGAACGGCAGCAGGATGATCAGCGCAATGACGATCTGGGCGCCCAGCAAGCCGATACGATCAATATCAGGGGGAAAGCTGCGCAGCCACAATGTGTAGATTGCCCAGCACATCATGGCGACAAAGGCGATCAGGTCGCCTTGCGCAAATTGCAGCGTCATCAGCCGGCTCCAGTCGCCATGCAAAATGATCGTCAACACCCCCACGCAGGATATCGCCAACCCCAGCGCCTGTAGCGTTTGCAGGCGCTGCGAATAGAACAGGGCGCCAAAGAGCACGATCAGCACCGGAATGAAGGAATTGAGCAGCATCACGTTCGATGCCGTCGTCGTATGCAATGCGGCATAGATCAGGGTGTTGAATGCGGCAACGCCGGCAAGGGATACCCCAACAAGCTGCCAGCGGTATTGCCAATAACGCAGCCAGTCGCGCCGCATCGCCGGCCAGGCGAACGGCAACAGGCAGGCCAACGCGATCACCCAGCGCCCGAAAGACAAAGCCATGGGAGGAATGTCTGCGCGGGCCGCACGCCCGACGACAAAGTTGCCCGCCCAAAGCAAGGGAGGCAGGATCAGGATCAACAGTGCGACGATATTCGCTCGGCGGGTATTCCCCGCCTTGGTATTGGTGTTGGTGTTGCCATTCATGTCTGGATTTGATGCGAGGAGGTAGCACGCGTGTGGGCTGCAGCAGCATGCCGAAGCCGAAATACGCATGGTTCCTGCATTTTCCATTGCCATCATTCAATGCAACAATAGATAAATCTGAAAATGATATTTACCTTATGCGAAAGAATCTGCAGGGCGGCGCCCTCCATGCGATGCAGGCATTCGTGCGCATCGTGGATACGGGCAGCTTTTCGGCCGCAGCCGAGCAGATGCAGCTCACCACCGCCCAGGTGTCCAGGCTGTTGACCGAGCTGGAAAAGCGCCTGCAGACTAAACTGCTGCAGAGAACCACCCGCCGGCAGGCCTTGACCGATGCCGGTGCCGAGTATGTCGAGCGCTGCCGCGAGATTCTCGGGCTGGTCGAAGACGCCGAGGCTCGGGCATCGGGCGCAGCGATAGTGCCGCAAGGACGCTTGCGCGTGCAATGCATGACCAATTTTGGGCAGCACTATTTGTCGCCCTTTCTGGCGGATTTTTGCACCCGGCATCCCCACCTTCGACTCGAATACAGCACTTCGCAGTATGTGCCGGACTTGCTGGCCAAGGGCGTGGACGTCAGCATCTATCTGGCTGAAAACCTGGCCGATTCCGGCCTGGTGGCCAAACGGCTGGGAACGACGTTTTCCGTTTTGTGTGCATCGCCCAAGTATCTGGAACACTACGGCCAGCCGGCTGCGCCGTCAGCCTTGCAGGATCACCGCTGTTTGCAACTGATCAATCCCTCGGTCACACCCTACTGGGAATTGACGGACAACACGGCCGCGCCACGGCGCCTGGGTGTGCAACCCATGTTGATCGCCGACACGCCCGAGGTGCTGCTTGATGCGGCGCTGCAAGGCGCCGGCATCACCCTGCTTCCCCTGTTCTCGGTTATCGATGCCGTTCGCGCCGGACGGCTGCAACACGTACTGCCCGGTTGGCGTTCACGGGACATCGGGGTTTACGCGCTGTGGCCTTCGCGGCAGTTCCTGGACGCCAGGACTCGCGCATGGCTGGAGTTTGTCCAAGCGCAGCTTGCGCCCAGGCTGATCGACGATGCCGCGTATTTTTCAGCGCCGACTTAGGCGTCGTGCCAGGCAGGGCCGCACGCAGTTCGTGACGTTCAAAGAACTGGCTGATTTCCGAGGCTGCATTCATGGCGACGAATCGGGTTTTTCGATATCTTGCCGCCAATCGTGCTACCTTGCCCGGCGCAGTGCCCGCCCCATTTATCGATGTAGGCCGCAGTTGGCTGGCGAAGGCAAGATTGAAGCTGTTTATTCATATTCCAACCCCTTTCTGGCAAAGGCAAGATGAAGCTCGACATCCATAAACCCGGCCGCCAGCGCCATACTCCTTTCTCCGTCCCTGGAATGGGCAAGGCGGCTTTACTGATGTTGAGCGTGCTGTTGGCCGGCTTGCTGACCGCATGCCAGGCGCCGGTGCGGCTGATGCCCACGCCGGTGAGCTTCACGAACAGCGATATTGATCCGTTCGAAGAAGCCGGCCCCAAGCTGCATACCACCGAAATACCGGTACTGTATGCAACCAACCGGTCGGTGCTGGTTGAAAACCCCGATCCCATCCATACCATCCTGCCCACCAACGATTTGCGCATGGGCATCGCGCACGTCCGGGTGGGGGATGACGATCTTGATTGGGAAACGCTGCACCGGCTTTCAACCAGCGACGACCCCGATGAGCGCCCCATTGTTCATCTGGAAGAGCTGGAGCAAATGGCCGTGCTGCAGTCCGAAGAGCAGGTGAAAGACTCGCCCGATATGCAGGCTTTTTTCGCGATGGTGAACAAAGCCCTGGCGGCAAGCCCCAACAGCGAACTGCTGGTCTATGTGCATGGCTCGAACAACACCGTGCCGCGCGCCGCGGCGCAAGCCGCGCAGTTTCGCCACTTCACGGGGCGGCGCATGGTGGTCTTGTCATTCATGTGGCCATCGGCGGGTTCGCTGCTGCGCTACCTTACCGACGTCAACAACACGACCAAATCCGTGGAACCCTTCGCGCGCCTGATTGAACTTCTGGCCGAGAACACGACAGCATCCAGGATCGATGTGCTTGCCTACAGCGCGGGTGCGCAGGTAACCAGCCCTGGGCTGGCACTGCTGGGTTCGCCGCGCCCAGGTGAATCGCGCGCCGAGCTGCGTAAGCGCTTGCGGCTTGGGCAAATCTACTTTGCCGCGCCCGATATTGATACCCGCCGCTTCGTGAATGAGCTTGGCGGGTACATAGACATCATCGATCGCGTCAGCATTGCGGCCAATCTTAACGACTCGGTCTTGCGCCTGGCCGCTATCGTTGGGCGAGCATCGCGCGCCGGCCGCCCCAATCTGACCGAATTGAACGAAGAGCAAACGAGTTTCCTGATCGAGGCGTCCCGCAAGCTGCGCTTTGATCTCATCAAGGTGGATCCCAACGCCATCCCGAACCTGCCTGTCAGTTCCCACGCTTTCTGGTACGACGATCCCTGGGTCAGCGGCGATATGCTTGCGCAGTTCCTGCTCAATGCTCCGCCGCCGCGTCGAGGCCTGGACGAGCAAAGCACGCGCGGCGGCGCACGCTATTGGACTTTTCCCGACGATTTCTACGACAGGATCGCCAGGCTGTTCAGGCCCGCTTCAGACGCGGCCCAATGATGAGCTGACCCTGGCGCAGGCCCCGTACCCGCCTTATCGGGGTGCGGTGGCCCAGCATCAGGCGACCCCCGATATGGCCTTGCTTGCCTGCGCCATCCCCGGTGCGCATTCGAGACGGGAAAGTGTTCATAAAACCACATGATTGTGTCTTTATGAAACTAAACCTATTGATCTGGCAACGACTCGCCAGGCCAGGCCGGCGCTGATCAGCCAGGCGCCGCATGGTTCTACACTTATTTCATCAAATCATATGGTTGAGTGAATGTTTTCGCGCGGCAACCAGGATGCAAGCCCTGTTCAAACAAAAATCATAAACCGTCGAGCACACATAAAAGATACGTTTTGTAGCAAAATCTCGTCCAAACATCGCAATATTTCGTCGATTATTCACAAGACTGCTTGCATTCGAAATAAGCACTGAACTGATTTGCTAGCCCACTGCACTTTCCCGATAAGTCAGCCTGGAGGTGATATGAAAAATAAGAAAATCCATCAGTTGCAGCTATTCATCAAAGTATCGGGCGCCCCGCCCGCACCCCTGCGGCGCTCGCGCTTGTAGCCTGCGTTTTTCCTCGGTTCAGCACCTGTGTAGCGGCACACCTCTTCGAGTTTCCAAGTTGATTGTGTCGCCACATCAGCGGACGTGAGCCAATGTTGGACCGTTCCCGCGCAATGGCATGGAAAAAGTCCGTGCCTGGCAAGATGAAGTGCAGCCCTGGCGTATTGCAGGCCAGGTTTTCATGTCAGAGACTGGTAGCACCCGCAGCTATGAAAAACACCCCTGTGCGCGCAAATCCCCAAAATTGTGGCGCGGCAGCGCTTGGTTGCGTGCTAACCCTGTTGGCAGCACCCGCCTGGGCGACAGAAGGCGGCGTAGGACGGCCGATCACCGGGATGCAGATAACCCCCTACGCCGGTATCGTGCCCCCCGAGCCAGGGCTTACCGTATCGTTCTCCAGTATCTATTACGACGCCAGCCGCAGCCGGGATCAAGCGATACCGATAGGCGGCCGGCTTGAAGGCGGGCTGGATATGCAGGTGTCGTACAACCTGCTCAACGCCGTATACGTGTGGGACACCGGTACGACGGCGTGGAATTTTGCATCCGGCATCGGCCTGCCATATCAGTTCACCGATGTGTCGGCCTATCTCAACGACCTCAAACGCACCGACAGTTCCAGCAACTTCGCCGATCTGCTGCTCATCCCCATCGTCGCCAGCCACCACTTCAGCCCGACTTCGCACATGGCCTTGAGCTTGCAGGTCTATGCGCCCACTGGCAGCTACGATTCCAGCAGGCTGGCCAATGCCGGGCAGAACGTCTGGACCTACATCCCGACGCTCGCTTATACCAAGCTCTGGCCCAAGCAGAACGTGGAATTCAGCGCAAGCTGGGGCGTGCAGTTCTATTCCCGAAATTCCGATACCGATTACAAAAGCGGCGCCCTGAACACGCTGGACGTGATGGCAGTCAAGCGTTTTGCCAACGGATTCGGCATCGGGCTTGTGGGAGGCTGGATACAGCAATTGGAAAGCGACTCCGGCGCGCTGGCCGACCGGCTGGACGGCAACCGGGGCTACTCACTGGGTCTGGGGCCCACGCTTACCTGGAACCATGCCATCGACAAAGAGCGATCCATCTCGGCATCGCTACGTTGGGTCAATGAAATCGATGCCAGCAAACGCCCAAAGGGTAATGCCTATCTGCTGAACGTTGCCGCCACCTTCTGAAAGACGGAGACCCGCATGGCCAACCATATACATACCGTGGCATTGCTGGCCGCGCTTGTCACGCCCCTGGCTGCTCAGGCGGACAATGCTGACGTAGCCAATAAAAGCAATAACCCCCTCAATCCGGCACCGGGCTTGAATGCCCAGAACTACTACACCCCTTCGCTGTACGGCAACGACCGCTATACCAATGATCTTTTGCTGCGCGGCACCCTACCCATCATGCCCGGCAAGCTCATCGGCGTGCCGCAGATCCTGCGCGCGACGGTGCCGCTCAGTACGCGACCCACCCTGGACGACGACATGAAAACCGGGCTGGGCGACATCAACGTTTTCGACATCTTTCTGCTCAAGACAGAAGGGATACAGCTCGGGATAGGACCCCTGCTGACCATCCCGACCGCTAGCCGAGACGAGTTGGGCACGGGCAAATGGCAGGCTGGATTGGCTGCTGTCGCGATCGACGCGAAGCCGGCTCGCCTGCTGGGCGCCTTGGTGCAATACCAGCAGTCGTTTGCCGGTGACAGCGATCGCCGCGATGTGGCAAGCGCCACCTTCCAGCCCATCGGGATCTTCAACCTACCCCATGGCTGGTATGTCAGGTCGTCGGGAATCTGGACTTTCGACGTCAAGCGTGGCGGCTACTACATCCCGGTAGGCCTGGGTGGCGGCAAGGTCTTTTCTCTGGGCGACACCATTGCGAACGTGTTCGTCGAGCCGCAATGGACGGTTGCGCACAAAGGCGAAGGCGTGCCGCAATTTTCTGTTTTTGCCGGCATCAACTTTACGTTCAAGTAAGTGGCTGATCCATCGTGACAGGCATGATCAGGCCAGCAAATGGCACAAAGGAGTGCGAAATGCGCTTACACCTATTCAAGCACAATGCCTTCAAACTGGCATTGGCATTTTGGCTGATGATGGGTCTGGGGCTGTCGCCCTATGCGGCAAAGGCTGCAGAAACGACTTCCGCGGCCCAGCTCGAACAGCTAGTGGCCCCCATTGCACTGTATCCCGACTCCTTGCTGTCGCAGGTGCTGATGGCCTCCACCTATCCGCTTGAGGTAGTGGAAGCGCAGCGTTGGCTCCAGCAGCAGCCGGCCAAGAGTTCGGCCGCGCAGATACAGCAGGCTGTGCAGTCACAAGACTGGGACGTCAGCGTCAAATCCTTGACCTCATTCCCTGACGTTCTGGCCATGATGAACGATCAGCTGGACTGGACCCAGCAGTTGGGCAATGCCTTTCTTGCACAACAGAAGGATGTCATGGATGCGGTGCAGCGCCTGCGTACCAAGGCCAGGGACGCCGGCAACCTGCAATCGGGAGAACAGCAAACCGTGATCGTCGAATCCGGCCCCAGCACGGTTATCAAGATCGAGCCCGCGCAACCCGATGTCGTTTATGTGCCGACCTACAACCCGACCGTGGTGTATGGAGCGTGGCCCTACCCCAGTTATCCGCCCGTGCAGTGGTATCCGCCGGGATACACCGCAGCGGGCCTGGCGCTGTCTTTCACCGCCGGGCTGATCGTGGGCGATGCTTTGTGGGGCGAACCCGACTGGCATCACGGCGACGTCAACATCGATGTCAACCGTTACAACCAGTTCAATCGCACGAATGTCGTGAATGACCGATGGGAGCACAACCCTGCCCACCGCGGCAATGTGGATTATCCCAATTCCGCCACGCGCGCCCGCTTTCAATCGGTTGGCGGCGAAGGACCGCAGACACGCTCTCGCCCTGCCAGAGGCCAGCCGCAGCACAACCTGCAGGAACATCAGCCCGGCACGACAAGGCGTACCGAGGGCTCTGCCCCCCGTCGCGATCACGCGGCGCCCCGCGACGCGACGCGGCACACCCGTCCTGCGACAACGCCCAAGGCACGCGAACCACAGTCCCGACCAACCCGTCCCGCCACCGAGCAGCGCCAGCCCCAGCGCCGGCAGCCCAGCTCCGGACTTCGCGAAACCGGTCAACCCCGGTTGTCGGAAGGACACCCTGGGCTTCGTGGCGGCGGTGCCGGTGGTGCTGGTGGTGGTGCGCATGAACGCCTCAGGCGCTGATATGACACGGCAATACGCATCGGTTACGACAATGTGCACCCTCACCCGGTACGCATTGGACGCATGGCGCATGCAGGCAGCTCGCCGCGTGGCCGGCGGCATTGTGATAGCCATTGCCGTTTGCAGTGCTTCGGTATTCAGCGGGTGCGCCGCGATAGAGGTCTCGGAAGTGAGCGCAGAGGGGTATATAGACCAACGCCGGGGCGACGTGCTTAGCACCAGGCAGATCAGCGCCGCCACGTCTGGAACCTTGCAGGTGGTGGGGTTGGACGTATCCAGCTGCCGACGCGACTCGCTCTTTTGCCTGGACGCCTTGTCCAGTACCACCGAATTGACCGAAGAGCGCCGGGTGGCTGCCCTGGCGGAGGTCTGGCTGGATACAGCCATGCGTATGGAATATGGCCCTCAGCCGTTACCGCAACGATACGATGCGCTCAACGCATACCTGGAAGCCGCCAAGCACGCCTATGCCTATCTTTTCTTCACCGAGCGCCCGCCCAGGGACCGCACGTTCGAAGAACGCCAGACACAGGTTCGCGATTACTACAACTTTGCCGTGCAGCAGGCCACCGCCCAGCTGTTTTCCAGCCGGCAGCCGAACGCTGTGCTCGGTGGCGCCTCTACGCGCCAGGCCGCAGGCTGGATCATCCATAAAAACTTGGACGAAGACTATAGCGACCACGCGGTTCCGGCCGAATTGATTCCGGCGTCGGAGCTGAGTTTTGCCGGCTTGCACAGCATCTATCGACGCGACGGGCTGGGTGCGGAGTTCGTCGCCGTCATGCCCGATTCGGCAAGCGGCGCCTCGGGCGACGAGCGCCCGGCCTACAGCCAGACGCCGTATCCGGTAGCCACCGCCGTCATGCGCTTCGCGGGCAATGACCTTGCCTCTGTCATGCAAAGCCGGGAACTGGAGTTCGTGGCATACGATCCCTACCGTCACGAGACAGTGGAGATGGGAAATACCAGTGTTCCCCTGGCGGCCAACTTCACCGCCGGCTTCGGGCTCTGGCTGAGCCGTTCCCACTTTTCCAACCAGGCGATCAGAACCCTGCTGGGACGCGGCGGCGAGCTCGGCAAGCCCCACGTGTATATGCTGCAACCCTACGATCCGAACCGCCGGATCCTGATCATGGTGCATGGTTTGGCCAGCAGTCCGGACGCCTGGATGAATGCCGCCAACGAAGTGCTGGGCGACGAAACCCTGCGCAACAACTACCAGATCTGGCAGGTCTATTACCCGACCAACGCACCGATAGCGCCCAACCATTACCTGATCCGGCAGGCTCTGGGCCAAGCTTTTGCGCACTTCGATCCGCAGCGCAAGGATCTGGCCACGCACGATATCGTGGTGGTGGGGCACAGCATGGGCGGCATCATGGCCAGGATGCTGGTGTCGTCTTCAGGCGACCGGTTATGGACCGTGTTCCTGGAGCAGAACCCCCTGGAGGTCGAGGAACTCGCGCGCGTACACCAGGAGCTCGATCCCTACCTGGCATTCGAGCCCGAGCCCGGCATTACCCGCGCCATTTTTCTTGCCACGCCTCACCGTGGCACGCCATTCGCCGAGTTGGGCATCGCCCGCTGGTTCGCCAACCTGATCACGCTGCCGCTGGCCATGCTGCAAGACCTTTCCCAATTGAACAAGACATTGGCCGAGCCTGGCCGCAGATCGCAGACTGAAATCCACCTATCCAACAGCGTCTACAACCTGAGCGACAAGGATCCGGCCATACGCGTGATCGCAACCATGCCTATTTCGCCGACGGTGAAGTATCACTCGATCATCGGATACAACACGCCCGGTGCGCGTGTTGTCGATTCCAGCGACGGCATCGTGCCGTATGCCAGCTCGCACATGGATGGCATGCAGTCAGAACTTGTGGTGCGCTCCGACCATAGCGTCGAAGAAAAGCCGGTAGCCATCCTGGAGACCAGACGGATTCTTCGCGAGCATCTCAAGGCAAGCGAGGCAGATCGCAGGTAGGTAAGACAAGGGCTAAAACGTTCCGGGAGACAGCAGTGGATCTAGCGAGCAACAACGGGCAACTGCCCCATTCGGCTTCACCCAGGATGGTGCAGCATGGCGTGGGGGCATCATGACTCCTTCCTTGTCTGACGCCCCGCAAGCCGAGGCAGAGCAGGACATCGCCACCGGCATGGTGCTGATCCAGGGCGGATTTTTTCGTATGGGTTCGGACCGGCACTATCCCGAAGAGCGCCCCAGCCATCGAGTCAAGGTCGATCCCTTCCTTATCGACCCCACCCCCGTGACGAACGCGCAATTCCAGGCCTTCGTGCAAGCCACCGGCCACATTACCGTGGCCGAGACCGTTCCCGATGCCAAGGACTACCCCGGCGCCCTGCCCCATATGTTGAAGGCCGCCTCGCTGGTGTTCACCCCGCCGACCCGCGTCACGGATCTGCGCGACTGGAGCCAATGGTGGAAGTTTCGAGCGGGCGCGAACTGGCGTCGCCCCTTTGGCCCCGGCAGCTCGATCAAGGGGCTGGACGAGCACCCCGTGGTTCACGTCGCCTATCAGGACGCGTTGGCCTATGCGCTCTGGGTGGGTAAAGAGCTGCCCAGCGAAGCGCAATGGGAGTTCGCGGCCAAAGGTGGTCTGGAAGATGCCGAGTTCGCGTGGGGCGACGAACTCAACCCCGGTGGCCGCCAGATGGCGAATACCTGGCAGGGCAATTTCCCTGTCCAGAACCTGGCGGCGGATGGCTATGAGCGCACCTCGCCGGTGCGGGCGTTTGCGCCTAACGGCTATGGGCTTTACGACATGATAGGCAACGTCTGGGAATGGACGGATGACTGGTGGTCCAGCCAGCATCCCGAGGACGCCGCGAAGTCCTGCTGCATACCAACGAACCCAAGGGGCGGGCAAGAGCATGCCAGTTGTGATCCGCTGCAGCTTGCCGCCATCCCCCGCAAGGTGCTCAAGGGGGGCTCGCACCTGTGCGCACCCAATTATTGCCGTCGTTACCGGCCAGCTGCGCGGCATGCGGAACCGGTGGATACCTCGGCAAGCCATGTCGGCTTTCGGTGTGTGCGCCGGATAGACCTCGGTTGATCCAGCGCGGGCTTCAGTTTGCTCCCCAACTCTCGAGCATCAGGAGAATTTCATGCCGAACACTTTGCTCCAGCATGGCCGCCGCGCCGTTCTTCGACTGACGCTAGCGCTGTGCATCAGCGCAGTTGCCAGCTCACCGCTACTGGCGCAGACCGACCCCTTGCCCTCCTGGAACGACGGGCCAAGCAAAGCTGCTATCACCGACTTCGTGAAAAAGGTCACCACCGCAGGCGGCCCGGAATTCGTGCCCGTCCCGCAACGTATCGCAACCTTCGATAACGACGGCACCCTGTGGTCCGAACAGCCTGTGTACTTTCAGTTTGCGTTCGTGCTCGATAGGATCAAAGCCATGGCGGCAGATCACCCCGAGTGGAAAGAAAAGGATCCCTACAAGGCCGTCCTGGCTGGCGACATGAAGGCACTTGCCGCCACCGGTGAAAAAGGCGTGCTCGAGTTGATGGCGGCCACCCATTCCGGCATGACGGTTGCCGAATTTTCCGATGCCGTACTGCAGTGGACATCCAGCGCGCGCCATCCAAGGTTCGACCGCCCCTACACAGAGCTTGTATTCCAGCCCATGCTGGAGTTGCGCGACTACCTGCAGGCCAATGGCTTCAAGACCTTCATCGTCTCGGGTGGCGGGGTCGAGTTCATGCGCCCCTGGGTGGAAAAAGTCTATGGCATACCGCCCGAACAGGTAGTTGGTTCCAGCGGGAAAACCCAGTTCAAGCTCAATGACGGCAAGCCCGTGATCGAGAAGCTCGCCGAGGTGGAATTCATTGACGATGGCCCGGGCAAGCCGGTGGGCATCAATCGTTTCATCGGGCGACGCCCGATCTTCGCGGCGGGCAATTCCGACGGCGATCTGCAGATGCTGCAATGGACCACCCTTGCCGACGGCCCGCGCATGGGGATCATCGTGCATCACACCGATGCCGAACGCGAGTGGGCCTACGACCGTCAATCCCATTTTGGCAAGCTGGACAAAGCCCTGGACGAGGCGCCCAAGCGAGGCTGGCTCGTTGTCGACATGAAAAAGGACTGGAGCGTGATCTATCCATTCCAGAAGTGAACCATCAACCGATGGATCCGCATGTGCACATAGTGTGAACCTCGGCGTTATAGGGGGCGCCGAATGGCTGAACGATCGGCAGCGTCGAGTTGCTGCTTTTGCCTGCCCCCTTTGCAGGCACTTTCGTCCTGTTGGAGGAAGTCATGAGTATCAGGAAGACCTTGAGCCAGGCGCTGCTTGCCGTAAGTGGCATGGCGCCATTCGTTGCCCCCGTATTCGCGCAGCAGCCAGCCAAGCCGCCACAACCGCAACAGGCGGCGCCCAAAGCGCAGGCCCAGAACCAGCGGCCGAACATCCTTGTCATCTTCGGCGACGACATAGGCCAATCCAACATCAGCGCCTATACCCACGGACTGGTGGGCTACCAGACGCCCAATATCGACAGAATCGCCAAGGAAGGCATGATGTTCACGGACTACTACGCCGAGAACAGCTGCACGGCAGGGCGATCGTCCTTCATCACCGGACAGACGCCCCTGCGCACCGGCCTGACCAAAGTGGGCGCGCCTGGTGCGCCGGTTGGCCTGCAAAAAGGTGACATCACCATCGCTCAGGCGCTCAAACCACTGGGATATGCCACCGCGCAATTCGGCAAGAATCACTTGGGCGACAAGGACGAATACCTGCCCACCAAGCACGGCTTTGATCTGTTCTTCGGCAATCTCTATCACCTGAATGCCGAGGAAGAACCGGAACGACCGTACTGGCCTCAGGACCCTAACGACCCCTTCGTGAAGAATTTTTCGCCACGCGGCGTCATCAAGGCCACGGCCGACGGCAAGGTGGAAGACACCGGTGCTTTGTCCAGAAAGCGCATGGAGACCATAGACGACGAAACCGTGGGCGCGGCCATCCAGTACATCAACGATCAGGCCAAAACCGACAAACCTTTCTTTGTCTGGATGAATACGACCCGCATGCACGTCTTTACCCATGTGCGTCCGGAACACCAGGGCAAGAGCGGCATGCCGGGCAACGAGTACGCAGATGGTATGTGGGAGCATGACCAGGATGTGGGCAAACTGCTGAAAACCCTGGATGATCTTGGCATTGCCGACAACACCATAGTCGTGTACGCGACCGACAACGGGCCCAACCAGTTCAGTTGGCCTGATGCGGCGACTACCCCCTTCCGCAGTGAAAAGGATTCCAACTGGGAAGGCGCGTTCAGGGTTCCCGCGATGGTGCGTTGGCCCGGCCAGATACCGGCAGGCGCCATCTCCAACGAGATGTTCTCCGGGCTCGACTGGTTTCCGACGCTGCTGGCGGCAGCCGGTGACGCCGATGTCAAAGACCGCCTGCTCAAGGGCTGGGCCCCAGAATCCGGCGGCACCCAGTTCAAGGTGCACCTGGATGGCTACAACCAGCTGCCCTACCTGACCGGCAAGGAGCCCAAGAGCGCCCGTAACGACTTCTATTACTTCAACGATGACGGCGACCTGGTTGCCATACGCTTTGACAACTGGAAAGCCGTTTTCTGCGAGCAACGCGCGCCGGGCAACCTCAACATCTGGCAAGACCCGTTTGTATGCCTGCGCTTTCCGAAAGTCTTCAATTTGCGCATGGACCCGTTCGAGCGCGCGGATATCACGTCCGATCAATACAACGACTGGCTGGTCAGGAATGCCTACCTTGTTGGCATTGCCACTATGAAGGCATCGGAATTCCTGCAGACCTTCGTCGACTACCCCCCCAGCCAGCGCCCGGCCAGTTTCAGCGTGGATCAGGTCCGCATGCAGGTGGACAAGTCCATCGATAGGCACTTCGAGGAAATGGCCAAGCAAAAAGCGAACTAGTGCTGGAAATCAGGTCGATTTGACCTGGCCCGGCCGGCGCGCGCATCCAGCGCTTCGGCCGGGCAGACGCTCACGATCAGATGGAAGCACCAATGAATGCTCGGTCGGGTACTACGCGCAGTTCCGTGGAGCAGGCCCCCATGCTTTTGGCCAGGCGTAATCCAGACCAGGCCTTGAGCCCGGTCTGGCCCGCCTTGCTGCTCTTCGCGTCCGGCGTGGCGGCCTTGATCTTTCAGATACTCTGGATCAAGCAGCTATCGCTGGTGGTAGGCGCCGAAGTCTATGCCATCGCGATTGCCGTCAGCGCTTTTTTTGGCGGACTGGCTCTTGGTGGCTATTTCATCGGTCGCAGGGTAGACCGGATTGCCCTGCCCCTACGCTTCTATGCGGGGCTTGAAGCCTGCGTTGCCGTGCTGTGCATCGCCACCACGCTGCTGCTCACGCACATTGCGCCCCTCTTTGCCACGCTGCAAACGCAGGCCAACCCCCTGGGCTGGATGCTGGTATTCGGGCTGGTCGGGCTGCCCGCTTTTTTCATGGGCGGCACGCTGCCCGCCCTGATGCGCGCCGTGGCCCCCGACCTCGCCAATGTCGGCAGAGCCGGCGGGTGGCTGTATGCCGCTAACACCGCCGGCGCCATCGTGGGGGCTTTGCTGCCAGTCTTTCTTCTGATCCCGGTTTTTGGCGTGCGAGGCACGGCTTTGTGCGCCGCCCTGTTGAATCTGGTCGCAGCCTTGGCGGCTATGGTGCTGAATGGCCGTACTGTCCCCACGTCGAGCGTTGCGACGTTTGCACCCGACGCATCGCTCAGTGGGGACGGCCGCCTGGCCATTGGGCTGTACGCGATTGCCGGTGGCATCGCGTTGGGATACGAGATCGTCTGGTCCCAATCCATCGTGCAGTTCATGAGCACCCGCAGCTTCGCCTTTTCGGTGGTGCTTGCCACCTATCTTGCCGGACTCGCGGCCGGGGCAGCCATCTTCTCGCGTTTTGCACACAGGGTGAAAAACCCATGGAGTGTTTTCGGCCTCTTGATTGCCGGTGCCGGGCTGGCGGCCATGTTGGAAATTGGGTTGCTGGGGCCTTGGCTGGTTAGCGCACAGACAGCGGCCGAGGCGCTGGTGTATCGGTGGACGGCAAGCGAGTTCGCCGGCATGTGCGCGCGGTTCGCCGTCGCGGCAGCCAGTGTGGTGCTGGTACCGACCTTGCTGCTTGGCGCTGCATTTCCCGCCGCACTGATGCTGGTTGTGCGCAGCGGACACGTCGGTCGCGGCGTCGGTTCGGTTGTGGCCATGAATACGCTGGGCGGCATTGCGGGCTCGCTGCTTACCGGTTTTGCACTGCTTCCCATGCTGGGCTTGGTACGCACCCTGGGGGCTTTGGCGATTGCGGCCGTCCTGGTTGGCGCGGCTGCTGTGTTTCGGGCCGCACCAAGCCGGGCGGGTGCGCGCCTGGGCCTGCTTGCGCTGGGCGCCACGACGATACTGGCCCTGCTGCTGACGCCGCCCGAGCAGCTCGCCCGACTGCTGCCCGGTGCGCGCAGCGGTGCTCTCGTGTTCTACGAAGAAAGCCATGGCGGCACCGTGGCCGTCGTCAAGACGGGCCAAGGACAGAATCGCTTCAACCGCCTCTATATACAAGGTGTGTCCAATTCGGGCGATGCCATGCCTTCCCTGCGCTATATGCGGCTGCAAGCCCTATTGCCATTGCTCATCCACAATGGCGAGCCCAAATCGGCGCTGGTCATCGGTTATGGCACCGGCATCACCGCCGGCGCGCTGTCGCAGTTCCCCGGCCTGGAACGGCGTGTCGTGGCGGAACTGTTGCCGGCCGTACTGCGTGCGGGCCCACAGTTCCAGGGCACCTTTGGCGCGCCAACCGACCCCGGCCTGGACGTGCGCCTGCATGATGGCCGCAGCGAATTGCAGCGCAGCCCGGATCTTTACGACCTGATCACGCTCGAGCCCCCGCCACCGTCCGCGGCGGGGGTTGTGAATCTGTATTCCAGCGAGTTCTACCATTTGGCCGGCTCTCGCTTGCAGCCTGGCGGCCTGGTTGCCCAATGGCTGCCATTGCCCACCCAGAACGATGAAGACACGCGCTCGTTGGTGCGCAGCTTCATCGACGTGTTTCCCCACGCGTCGCTATGGACGACCGAATTGCACGAGATGCTGCTGGTGGGTTCCTACCAGGCTATCGAGCTCGACGTACCACGCATTGCGCAGCGGCTGGGCCATCCCGCAACCGCCGCCGCATTGAGCGCCGTCGGCATCGATAGTCCACAGGCGCTACTGGCCACCTGGATAACCGGGCGCGAGGGTCTGGCGGCCTTTGCGGCAGGCGCCCTGCCCGTGACCGACGACAGGCCCCGTATCGAGTATGCGACGTGGGTGCGCCAGGGCGAGTTCAGCCGCGTTTTCGCGCATATCCTGGAACACCGGACAGCCCCCCCGCTGAACGGAGCAAGCGCGAGTTTCCTCGACACTTTGGCCAGCGAGAGACTAAGCCTGGACACCTTCTATCGCGCCGGCCTGAGTGCCTACGCGGGCGACCGCAGCGGCTGGTCCAGGCAGGTGACCAGGCTCATGCAAGAAGACGATGACAACCCGTATTACCGCTGGTTCATCGGCCCGCGAACCGCCGGGCATCCCAGACCCAAAGACCAACACCCGAGCCAGACCAACTAGGCGACGAGAAAAATCCCATGAGCAATCGAGATGACATTCTGGCGCTGCAAGATCGCATCCGACAGTCCATCATCGGGCAGGATGAGATGGTCGAGAGGCTGGTGCTGGGCTTGCTGAGCAACGGCAACTTGCTGGTCGAAGGCCTGCCGGGGCTGGCCAAGACCCGGGCGATCAAGAGCCTTGCGAAAAACCTGGATGCCGCGTTCTCGCGCATACAGTTCACAGCCGACCTGCTGCCGTCCGACATCACGGGCTCGGAGATTTACTTCAGCGATGGCGGCAAAAGCGAATTCCGCTTCCAGCAGGGCCCGGTATTTGCCAACCTGGTACTTGCCGACGAGGTGAACCGGGCGCCGGCCAAGGTACAGGCGGCGCTGCTCGAAGCCATGGAGGAAAGGCAGGTTACGGTGGGCAAGACATCACATACCTTGCCCGCGCTTTTCATGGTGATGGCAACGCAGAACCCCATCGAGCAGGAAGGCACCTATCCGCTGCCCGAAGCCCAGCTCGACCGTTTTCTCATGCACGTTCGGGTGGGCTATACGGATGAAGAGTCCGAGCGCGACGTCATGCGCCTTGTGCGCAGCGAGGAACTGGGTGACAAGCAAACCCAGTCCACGCCTATCCAGAAGCTGGCGCCAGGCGTGGTGCTCGAAGCGCGCGGCGAAATCAGTGCGATCACCGTTTCCGATCCGGTGGATAAATACATCGTGGCGTTGGTGTTTGCCACGCGCTACCCCGACAAACTCGATGCGGAACTGGCAAAGTGGATACAGGTCGGGGTGAGTCCGCGCGGCGCCATCGGGCTCGACAAGGTCTCGCGGGCCCGCGCCTGGCTGGGCGGCCGGGACTATGTCACGCCGGAAGATGTGAAGCATGTCGTTCACGACGTGTTCCGGCACCGGCTGATCCTGTCGTACGAGGCGCACGCCTCGCAGGTAACCGCCGACGATGCGATTGATCGCATCGTCGAACTGGTCGCTCTTTCCTGAGGTACGCACGATGCGTCTACCTTTCAGCGCCATCGCCCGCTCGGCAGCCATCCGCCGGCTTGAGCGGCAAGCTCCCGCTCAAGCCGGGGTCTATACCTCGATGGCCGATTTCGTTGCCCTGGAAGCCACCGCAAGAAACTTCAGCTTTCAGCCACGGCAGCCCGTGCATAGCCTGCTTTCTGGGCGCTATGCCTCGCGCGTGCGTGGCCGGGGCCTGGCCTTCGAAGAACTTCGCCAGTATTTGCCGGGTGACGATATTCGCACCATGGACTGGCGCGTCACCGCCCGCGCCGGCAAGCCCTATGTCCGCGTCTATACCGAGGAAAAAGACCGGCCCTGCCTGCTGGTCGTCGATCAGCGCATCAATATGTTCTTCGGCTCGGTGCGCGCCATGAAGTCTGTGACGGCAGCCGAAGTCGCCGCACTGTGCGCCTGGCGCATGCTGGGCGAGAGCAACCGGATAGGCGGCCTCGTTTTCAACGATGCTCGCATCGATGAAGTGCGTCCGCATCGCAGCCGCGCCGCAGTGCTGCGCCTGGCCGAGGCTGTCGCCGCCCAGAACGGCGAGCTGCGTGCCGATGCTACGCAAGCCAGCGCGCCCGGGCAGCTGGACGCTGTGCTTGACGCAGCCGCCAAACTTGCCAAGCGCGATCACCTGATCGTGGTGATCAGCGACTTCAATGGCCACGGCCCACGCACGCAAGAGCTTTTGCTGCGTTTGCGCCAAGCCAACGAGGTATTGGCCATGCTGGTTTACGACCCCTTCCTGCTCAAGCTGCCCAAGTCGGGCGACATCGTCGTCAGCGATGGCGAACTGCAGGTACAGATTGGCTTTGCGCACGGCGCGATCCAGCGCAATCTGACCGATTTTGTCGATGCCCGTGCCAAGACCATCCTGGGCTGGCAACGTGAAATCGGCGTCACGGTCATGCCGGTGTCGGCGGCCGACGAGCCTGCGCCGCAATTGCGGCGGCTGCTGGGCCAACCGGCGTGGCCGCAAGCAAGGGTGGGATCATGACCCCCAGCGCGACTCTGGACCAGGCCACCCGGGACACACTGCAACAGCTTGCCGATGTTGTCGTGCCGCCACCTGTCGGGTGGATGCCCCAGACATGGGGGTGGGCGGTACTGGCTGGCGCCGTGATTCTGCTGGCCGCATGGTTTACCTGGCGCGCTATCAAGCGGCATGCCGCGAATCGTTACCGCCGAGAGGCCTTGCAGGAACTCGATCGCCTGGAAGCCCGCCTGGCAGACAAGCAACAACGGGCCGCTGCGGTGCTGGCCATGGCAGAACTGCTTAAACGCGTTGCGCTGGCGGGGTGGCCGCGTGCCAAAGTGGCCACGCTGTCGGGCGGCGCCTGGGTTCGATTCCTGCGCGCGCATGGCGGCGCGAGCCCTTTGCCGGACGAGCTGGCGAGCCTGCTGGACGATCTTGAGTACCGGGCGCCCGGCCCTTCCCCCAACATGGACGAGAGCCGACGCTGGGCCGGCGCCGTACGCAAATGGATAGAGGGCCACGTTGTATCAGCTTGATTATCCCTGGCTGCTGGCCTTGCTGCCGCTACCTCTGCTCATCTGGTGGCTCTTGCCGCCCTATCGGGAAGAAACCGCGTCGGTGCGACTGCCCTTTTTCCATGAAGTGGCACAGGCATCCGGCTTGCAACCGTCGCGGGGCGCGGTCATTACGCCAACGAACTGGCTGGAAAAGCTGCTTGCACCGCTATGCTGGGTGCTGGTGGTCATGGCGCTTGCGCGCCCGCAGTTCATCGAGCCGCCGGTCCAGCAGACACAACCCGCGCGAGACCTGCTGATTGCCCTCGATCTTTCGCAATCCATGGATAAGCGCGACTTCAAGAGCCCGGCCGGGGCGCTGGTTTCGCGCGCCGACGCGGTTCGCGATGTGGTGATCGATTTCGTGAAGCGCCGAAACACCGATCGCATCGGATTGATTGTGTTTGGCGACGCGCCTTACCCCCTGGCGCCGTTCACGCTAGATCACGCCACGGTCCAGGCCATGATTGCCGGCAGCCTGCCGGGCATGGCCGGGCCCAGCACAGCGCTGGGCGATTCGATAGGACTGGCCATCAAAATGTTCCAGAACAGCACTGCCGCCGAAAAGGTGCTGGTGGTGCTGACGGATGGCAACGATACCGCCAGCAAGATGCCCACCGAAAAAGCTGCGGATATCGCCAGACAGCATGGGGTCCTGATCCACACGATAGGCATCGGCGACGTCGCCGCCACCGGCGAGGAACGGCTGGACACCAGCGTCCTGGAGAAAATCGCCACGACCACGGGCGGACGCTACTTCTACGGGCAGGACCAGGCCCAGCTTGCACAGGTCTACGCCACCCTGGACCAGATCACGCCGTCCAATGCCAAGACACTGTCGTGGCGGCCCAGGCGCGAATTGTTCCACTATCCATTGGGTGCGGCGTTGGGTTTGCTGATTGCCTACCATGTCGCCATGGGTGCCCGGTCGCTGCTGCGCGCCCACCGCAGCGAGGTCCGCGCATGATAGAGAACTTCCACTTCCTGCGCCCGCTCTGGCTGTTCGCACTGTTGGCCGCCGCCGGCCTTGCCTGGGCGGTATCGCGGCAAGACGATGCGCGCCACCGTTGGCAAAAGGCGATTGCGCCGCATTTGCTCGAAAATCTTGTCTTGGGACGCAGCAACTCGCGCCGACTTCGGCCCGTGCATTTGACGATCGCGCTGATCGCGCTCGGCGCGATCGCGGCCGCCGGCCCCACCTGGCAACGCGAACCTTCTCCGCTGGTCGAAGACACGGCGCCGCTGGCCATTGCCATCGACCTGTCTGTCACGATGGATGCGACCGATATTGCCCCAACCCGGCTCGAGCGCGTGAAGCTCAAGGTAAAGGATTTGCTGGCGCAGCGTGCAGGCGGGCGCGCCGCTGTTTTCGCCTATGCAGGCTCGGCGCACATGGTGCTGCCACTGACCGACGACGCGCAGTTGCTGCAAACCTATGTGGACTCCCTTGCCACCCGCATCATGCCCCTGGGTGGCAAGGACACTGCCCAAGCTTTGCGGGTGATCCAGGCGGCCCTGGCCGATGAGGCCACGCCCGGCACCATCCTATTCATGACCGACGGTGTCGAGTCAGGTGCGGACAGCGCCTTGGCGCAGCAGGCAGGCCCCCACCAGATCGTGGTGCTTGGCGTTGGCACGGCGCAGGGTGGACAGGTGAAATCCGCAAGCGGCGATTATCTTGCCAACGCCAGTGGCGATCGTGTTTTCGCGCGGCTGGACATCGATGCGCTGCATCACCTGAAAAGCGCTGGCGTTGCGGTGTCGACCATCACATCGGATGACGCGGATGTGCAATGGATCATCCGGCAGGCCCAAACCCATCTGGAGCAATCCCGCAACGCGGACAGCCATTGGCAGGATGCCGGGTGGTGGCTGGTGTTCCCGATTGCGTTTTTCAGTGTGCTGTGGTTCAGGCGGGGCTGGACGATACGCTGGACTGCCGCGCTGCTGGCCGCAAGCGCGCTGCTGGCGCCGCCACCCACCCTGGCGGCGCCGTGGCGGCTGGCCGATGCGTGGCTGAGCCATGACCAGCAAGGGCGCCTGGCGTTTGAGCGTGGCGATTTTGCTGGCGCCGCCGATGTGTTCGAGCAAGCGTTGTGGAAAGGTGTAGCCCAGTACCGCGCCGGCCAGTATGAAGCCGCAGCCGATACGTTCGCGCAACTGGACACGGCGCCAGCCTATTACAACCAGGGAAATGCGCTGGCCCAGTTGGGCCGGCTTGCCCCGGCGGTGGCCAGTTACCAGGAAGCACTGAAACGTGCACCCGGCTGGCCCGAGGCGCAGCACAACCTCGAGTTGCTGCAGGCACTCATCGCGAAAGAGCAAAAAGCACAGCAGGAACAGGGTGAAGAACCCAACGAGCAGCCCGATTCGGTGCAATTCGACGATAAAGGCAAGATGGGCAAGCGTGGGCAGGTATCCATCGCGCAGCAAACCGCTGACATGTGGATGCGCAACATCCAGACCACGCCAACCGACTTGCTGGCCAGGCGGTTTTCCATCGAAGCGGCCAAGGCCCGGCCATGATGCGGCTGGCCACGCTGATACTGTGGTTGGCGGCCAGCGCCGCCCACGCCGCCGGCGCGCCGATAGTTCGGATCGAGGCGCCGGACACATCCAGCATGCTGCCCGGCCAGCCCATCACGGTGAATGTGAAAGTGCTTGTGCCCAACTTCTTCATGTCCCCGCTGCAGTTTCCCGCGCTGGATATCCCGGGGGCTATCGTTTCCATGCCGCAGCAGGAACGTGGCGTGCACTTTTCCGAGCAGATCGACGGACAGGCGTATGCAGGCATCCAGCGCAGCCTGACCATATTGCCGCTGCAAACCGGAACATTCGCCCTGCCCGCGGCACAAATCACGTTTTCTTACGCCGCAGTGCCTGGCCGGGCCACGCCGGGCGCGGTCACGCTACCGCAGACGACATTCAAGGTTGCCCTACCGCCAGGCATACCCGAACCGGATGGCTCGATCCCGCTGATTCCCTTGGCGATGACCCAGTCCCTGGATGGCGACCCCGCCCACATGAAGGTAGGCGGCGCCCTGACACGCTCGGTGCAGACCATGGCCCACAATGTGCCTGCCATGGTCATACCCCCGCCGTCCTTCGAGGCCCCGGCCGGTCTCAGGATGTATGGGCACGACCCCGTGCTTTCCGATACGCCGCAGGGTGGCCAGCGCACAGACAGCGTGACCTATGTCTTCGAGCAAGCCGGCGATTTCACGCTTCCCGCCGTCACGCTCGATTGGTACGACACATCCTCGGGCAAGGTTGAAACGGCGCGAGCGCCAGAGGTCAAGGTACAGGTGGCGAGCGCTGCCAGCGCCGCCCCGGGGATTCCGCCGCCAGCCGCCGCAGTCGGCACGCCGCCTTGGTATCGGAATACTGCCAACATGCTTTGGATCGCTTGCGGTCTGGCTGCGATCGTATTGGCGCTGGCCTTGCGCTGGTTGGCCAGGCGCTACATCCCGTCGGTGCGCAGCTGGCGGGCCGAGCGCCGCCACGTCTACGACAGTTCTGAGCCTGCATATTTTGCCAACTGCATCGCAGCGTGCCGCAGCGGGGATGAAATCGCGCTTTACCAAGCGCTGGAGCGGTGGGCGCAACGCGCCGGGGTCTTGCCCCTGGCTTCCTGGGCGCAGGCCTTTGGCGGGCCAGCTCTGTTGACGCAAATTCAGGCCATTGAGAAAAAACTGTTCAAGCCTCATGACGAGTCTGAGCAGAATCCCCTGGTGCTGCCGCGCTTGGAAAAGCCGCTGAAGAATGCGCGCAAGGCCTGGCTGGACGCAGGCGACAAGCCCACAGCGCATGCCGAGGCCGTACCGCCCCTGAATCCTTTTGGCTCGGTGCCGGGCAGCAGGCACACGCGTAAACCTTTCGCTTTTGCAATATGGCGCGAACCCCACCAAGGGAATGCGCGGCCCACCTACCCAGGCAAGCCATAGCCGATAAACCCTGTCATCACCAAGGAACCTCATGTCTATTTTTCGTGCACGAACCCTATGTTGGTTGGGATCTTTCACTATCGGCCTGGCGGGTGCCCAGGCGGCCTTGGCCCTCGAGGCCACGCCCAAAGAGGTGCAGGCGATTGCTGCGGATGCCTATCTGTATGGCTTTCCCATGGTCGAGAGCTACAAGACGCTCTACGCACAGGCCGTGGATCGAGGTGGCCCAAACTACAAGGCCCCGTTCAACCACATCGGCAACACGGCCCAGGTTTTCACGCCCAAGGACACGGCGATCATCACGCCAAACTCCGATACGCCCTACTCCTTTCTGTGGTTGGACCTTCGTACCGAGCCCATCGTCCTGACCCTGCCTCCGGTCGACAAGGATCGCTATTTTTCGGTCCAGCTGATTGATCTCTACACCCACAACTTCGCCTACCTGGGTCCACGCACCACGGGCAGCCAAGGCGGCAAGTTCCTGATTGCGGGGCCCGGCTGGACGGGCGAAAAACCCGCGGGCATTACCCAGGTCATACCAAGTGAGACCGAGATCGCCTACGCGCTCTATCGCACCCAACTCTTCAGCCCTGACGACATCGACAACGTCAAGCGCCTTCAGTCCGGCTACACAGTGCAGACGCTCAGCGAGTTCCTTGGCCAGCCGGCCCCGGCGCCCGCACCCGCGATCGACTGGCCCGTGCCCCAGCCCGCCACGATGACGCAAACCCCAGACATGTTTCGTTATCTCAATTTCCTCTTGGAATTTGCCCCGACCAACCCCAGTGAAAAGGACCTGATGGCGCGATTTGCCCGGGCCGGTATTGGCGCTGGCAAGCCGTTCGACGAAAAAATGTTGTCACCGGAAACCCTCAAGGCGATGCAGGACGGCATCGCCGACGGCATAAGCAAATACGACGAGTTCAAGCGCACGCGGATCGATACCCGAAAAATAAGCACGGCCGATATGTTCGGCACCCGCGAACACCTCAAGAACAACTATCTCTATCGCTATGCCGGGGCCAAGCTCGGCATCTACGGCAACTCGGGTGAAGAAGCGCTCTATTACGGTTATTTCATCGACAACCACGGCGCGCCGCTGAATGCCGCCTCCAATCGCTACATACTCAATTTCCAGAAAGACCAGTTCCCGCCGGCCAAGGCTTTCTGGTCCATGACCATGTATGACGGCAAGACGCAGCTACTGGTCGATAACGCTTTAGACCGCTACCTGATCAATTCGCCCATGCTGCCGCAGCTCAAGCGCGATGCCGACGGTGGCGTCACGTTCTATGTCCAGTACGACAACCCGGGTTCGGACAAGGAAAGCAACTGGCTGCCCGCGCCTGCTGGCCCTTTCTTTCTTGTCTTGCGGTTGTACGAACCCAAGGCGGAAGCGATAGCCGGCACATGGGAAGCCCCGGCCCTGAAACCGAGCAAGTAGCGCGCCACAGACGCGGCTGGCCTGGCCTGCCGCAAATCGCATCGAGGAAACGACATATGTTTATGCCAAAAAACCGCCTCTTTTCCTGCACTGCCCTGCTTGCCGCATTGCTCAGCGCAACAGGCGTGCACGCCACCACGGTCAACACGCCTATCGGCCCGATAGCCACCCAGTTCGGGCTACCCGCCGATTCGGCGGCCGTTGGCAAGCTCTATGACGAAATGGACTTCCAGCGTGCGACCCAGGCTTATCTCTGGGCGCTACCTATTGTCGGCCTCGCAGGCTGGCAGGACGCGCACCGAAAAGTCTTTGGCGCGCGTGAAACCGACATGCTCGTCTACGAAAGTGTCACCGACAAGCTGGGCATCCTGACGGCCAACGCGACAACTCCCTATATCCTGGGCCTGCCGGATTTGTCCAAGACCGGTCCGCTGGTAATCGATTATCCGGCGGGCGCAACCGCGGGCGGCGTTGGCGACTTCTGGCAGCGCCCCATCACGGACATGGGAGAAAGCGGGCCGGACCAAGGCAAGGGCGGCAAGTACCTGATCGTCGGCCCCGGCCAGCAAGCCCCCAAAGCCGAGGGTTACACAGTGGTGCAATCGCCCACCTTCAATACCCTGGTCGCGTTCCGTGTCCTGGATCCGGACCCGGAGAAAGCCAAGGCACTGGTCGCGAAATTCCGCATGTACGCCTACGCCGACAAGGAAAAGCCCACGGCAACACGGTTCCTGCGACCCGATGGCCGGGCGTGGACCCAGGTTCCCCCCGAAGGTCTTGCCTATTGGCAACGGGTGAACGACATCTTGCAGCGCGAGCTAGTGATGGAAGGTGATCGCTTCTACATGGCGATGTTGCGCCCGCTGGGAATAGAAAAAGGAAAAGCTTTTCAGCCAGATGCCCGGCAACAGAAAATCCTGGAACAAGGTGCGGTCGTTGGCGAGTTGATGGCCCAATCGTTGGCTTTCGACAATCGCGACCCCAGTGCGCGCTATCGACCTGACGCCCGATGGGAATACGTCATTACCTTTGATCCGGGGCAGGATATGGGGACGTTTGCGCCCCTGGACCAACGCACAACCTACTTTTACCAAGCGGTCACGACCAGCCACGGGATGGTCAGCACCACGCCAGGAGTTGGCCAGGCGTATCTGGGCAGCGCGCACGATAAGAGTGGCGCCTGGCTCGATGGTGGCAAGAATTATCGTTTGCATGTGCCCGCGGATGCTCCGGCCAAGCTTTTCTGGTCGCTGACCGTCTACGACACTGCGACCCGGGCATTCTTCGACAAGACCACAGACGGCATCGTAGACCGCTCTTCGCGCGCCGATCTCGTCAAGAACCCCGACGGATCCGTCGATCTTTACATGGGGCCCACCGCGCCATCGGGTCTCGAGAAAAACTGGATACCGACGATTCCGGGAAAAGCCTGGTTCGCCCTGTTCCGCTTCTATGGGCCCCTACAGCCATACTTCGACAAATCCTGGCCCTTGCCGGATATAGAGCTTCAACCCTAAGCGCTAGATTTTTGTGAGACTAGCCGCCCAGCTCGGTTTCCAGACGCTGCCTTAGTGCCGGGAAACCGGCGCAGGCG